>KB911103.1 GCA_000383355.1 Flavobacterium sp. SCGC AAA160-P02
AATCTCTTTAGAATACGATACTACTTTTTCTGGAGATGCAGTAGTAACCATTACAGCCAAATATAATGATGGTAATGGTGCTAGACAAGGGTATATCTTTTTTGAAGCAAGTACAGATGGTACAAATTATGAAACAGTATCGTCCAACCTTTCAGGTTTTGGAAATACAAGTTATTCTAGTCAATCATTTACAATCCCAGTCTCTTTTACAGACAATTTTAAATATCTGAGAATTGGAAGACAAACAGGAAACACGATGTACATGAATGTAGACGCTGTAAAAGTAAGCTATGAAATTTGTAATGACTGTCCAACAGGTTTAAATGCACCGGTATTAAGTGCAACAACCATTACCAATGATTGTGATGATAGTGTTAATCCTCAAACCATGAATCTTACCAGCATTACTGCGACCAACCAACCTGCCAACACAACCTTAACTTGGCATACAGGAGTCCCAGCTACAGATGCTAATAAAGTAAGTGCTCCAGCAACAGCTGTAGCAGGTATTTACTATGCGTCTTTCTATAGTTCAGACCAAAGCTGTTACACACTAGACGGTGAAGCCGTTACCTCTGTAACTGCCGATGGAGATTCAGATTGTGATGGAGTACCTAATGCAACAGACATCGATGACGATAATGATGGGGTGTTGGATACGGATGAAGGCGACTTAGACACCGACCAAGACAGCATACCAAACAGTTTAGAAACAGACTCAGATAATGATGGATGTATAGACACTATAGAAGCTGGTACAACTGATGATGGCACTACCACAGATGCCAACAATAATGGTCTTTTAGACCAATATGAAGACGGAACAACAGGTACAATTAACTACACTTCTACCTACAGTGCTTATGCTCTAAATGACACTATTAATGCATGTACAGATACTGACGACGATGGGGTAAATGATGTCTTTGATCTAGATGATGATAATGATGGTATTTTAGATACAGAGGAAGGCGACTTAGACACCGACCAAGACGGCATACCAAACCGTTTAGACACAGACTCAGATGGAGACACATGTATAGACACCACAGAAGCAAATGCTCAAGATGATGGTACTACCACAGATGCCAACAATAATGGTCTTTTAGACCAATACGAAGACGGAAATACAGGTACAATTAACTATGAATCTTCTTACAGTGCTTATGCTCTAAATGACGCTATTAATGCCTGCGCAGATACAGATTCTGATGGCGTAAACGATGTCTTTGATATCGATGATGATAATGACGGTATTTTGGATGTTGTAGAAGATACCGAGACATCTTTAGGTATTTTTAATTCATCAAACACTACATATTCAGATCCTCAAGGAATAACAATGACTGGAGAAAATTATAATTGGAATAATTATTTATTTGCTTCAGCGACTAATTCGAGTTACACTCAAGTAATCTCTAAAACAATGAATGGATTAGAAACAGGCGATAGTTTTACCCTTTCAGTTAGACAAATTGGATCTACAACTGGTGTAAATCCAAATGAGGTAAGTCGAATTAAGATAGAGGTTGGTAACCTAACACTCTATGATGATACCTATAGGAACTTTAAAAGTAACTATATCCCCACTGGAGAGAATTTTGGTGATATTAGTTTCACAGATACTTCTTTAAGTAGCAACCCAATATTTAAGATAACAATTACTAAAAATAACAACACTTACAATATAGATCCTAGAATTACTAGTTTTGAATATGAATACATAGTTAGTTCAGACTTAGACCAAGACGGCATACCAAATAGCTTAGATATAGATTCAGATAATGATGGTATTTTAGATAACATTGAAGCGCAAATCTATAGTAGTTATATAGCACCTAGTGGTGTAGGAAGTGGAATGACTGATGTTAATAGTAACGGACTAGATGATGTGTATGAATCTACCCCTGGTGTTGGTTTGACTCCTGTAAACTCAGATATAGATAGTTTAGAGAACTTTGTAGATATAGATTCAGATAATGATGGAATTCCAGATAATGTTGAGCTTCAAAGGACAAAGTTATACATAGCACCAAGTGGAATAGCTACTTCAATAACAGACGTAAATTCTAACGGTGTTGATGATAATTATGAAATTGGAGGTACTGTAGGAATAACTCCTGTAGATACTGAACTAGACGGAATACCAGATTATGTAGATTCAGATACAGACAACGATGGTATCTTAGATATTGCCGAAAATGGTAATAGCAACAATGTAACTAGTGGCACAGATACAGACGAAGATGGTTTAGATGATAATTTTGACAACTTTAATGATAATAGTATTTTAGGGTTTACGGTTAATAACGGTATTAACCCTCCAAATGCAAGTAATTTAGGAGATAGTGACAATGATTTAGCAACTGGTGGAGATGTAGACTTTAGAGATAATATTAATACCATTTTAATTACTCAAGTATATCAATCTGCAGGTAAGAAAATGATTGAGGTAACCAATATTGGTGCTGGTCAGATTCCAGGAGGTACATTTACTTTAAACTTATTTAGCAATAATTCTGGAGATATGACAGGGCTTACACCCTCTGCTAGTTATACAATTAACTCTACATTAAATGCCAACCAATCTATTGTTATTGAAAACAATGCAGGAGGCGGTTTTAGTAATATAAACTCTGGAGCTATTTCAATAACAGATGATAATATAACAAACTTTAGTGATGGAAACGATATATTAGTATTGTCTTCTACTTCAGATACTAACACATGGACAAATCGTTTACATGTTATTCATTCTATAAACAATATTACGTCTATGGTATTAAAAGACGAAGAATCTAATCCGGTAGCTGCTAATGACTCAGATAGATGGTCTGTATTTATAGATGATAATTTGAACCCTTACAGAGATGATGCAGTTGGAGGTGCTGAAAGACACCCTCATGATCCTCTTATTTCTGAGATTGATGATGCTAGTGAGAATTCTAATGCACAATTAGGGTATCATAGAACCGGAGTAACTAATAGAACGGCTGGAGCTTGGAGTAACGGAACTCCAGATAGATCTAGAAGAGTTGTTATAAGTGAAGATTATCTGCACAACAATTCATCTCTTTCTGCCAGACAATTAACGGTAGATAGCAATAGTAAACTAACAATACAAGATAAGCTATTAGTTGTTTCTGAGAACATTACTATTACTGGAACTAATGATGAGATACGATTAGCGGGAACTAGATCTCAGTTAATTACCATACATTCAAAAAATTCTGAGATAAGTGGTAATGGTAAATTGTATATAGATCAAAATTCTACTACACCTTCTACTTACAGATATAACTACTTTAGTTCTCCAGTAACTACTGTTGGGCAAAACACGTATTCTGTAGCTAGTGTTATGAAGGATGGTACAATTGCTACCTCTGCAGATTCAAATCCAATGGATATGAATTGGACAAATGGCATGAATGGATCTGATACATCACCTATTACTATTGCAGATTACTGGATTTATAGTTACGGTTCTTCTGGTAATTGGGTTCAAAAAAGAAAAGATGGGTTACTTAATCCTGCAGAAGGATTTGTCTTTAAAGGACCAGGAATAGAACAAAACTATACTTTTGAAGGGACTCCTAACGATGGTTTGATTAAAACTACAACAGTTAGTCCTAATACAAGTTATTTAGTTGGTAATCCATATCCTTCGGCTATTAATTCTAAAAAATTCTTAGAGGATAATAGCGAGTCTATTTATGGTACTCTCTATTTCTGGGAACAACATCCTGGACTTACTGAAGAAAATGACAATGGACACTACAGCTCAAATTATGTAGGTGGATATGCTACCAGAAATTTATCTATGGGTATTGCAGCGCCTAATAATGGAGATGCTAATATAATTTTTAGAGTTCCTGGAAAATATATTGCTGTTGCACAAGGATTTTTTGTGACTGGAAGCAATACTGGTGGTGAAGTGGTTTTCAATAACAGCCAAAGAGAATATAGATATGAAGGTGATGATTCTATATTCTTTAGAGATGGTGAAAACAATGAAGTATCAGAAACTTATCAAGACCCAGTCTTAAAAATTGGATTAGACTATACCAATAGAGATGCACAAATTTTACATAGACAGATTGGGGTATCTTTTAACGAAAATAGATCCTTCTCTTTTGATCTTGGATATGACTCTCCATTATATGAACCATTTGAAAATGATGTGCAGTACAGAGCTGAAGAAACAAAAATGTTCTGGAAGTTTGAAGAAGATGATACTAAATATGTAATTGCTGGTATACAAGAATTTTCTACAGATATAGAAATACCACTTGGCTTTAGCTTAGAATATGACGGTGAAATTGTAGTAAAATTAGATGAACAACAAAACTTAGAACAAGATGTCTATTTAAAAGATGAAGTAACTGGGGCTACCTATAAACTTAGTGATAATGAACAAGGAGTAGAAATAATACTTACTGCTGGTTCTCATTTAGATAAATACTCTATTGTATTTGTTGAGTCTTCATTAAGTATTGATGATGATATCTTATTGGAAAACCAACTAGGAGTTTATGTAGACAATTCAGCTAATGAGTTAGTGATTAAAAATTATACAAATCTTGATATTAAAAAGCTAGGATTGTATAATATTCTTGGACAGTCTATTAAAACATGGAATAACTTAGGTACAGAACAAGAGTATAGAATGGAAACTAAAATTCCTGCAGGTATTTATATTGTAAGAGTTACTTTGGAAGAAGGTCAAATAGTTAAAAAAATACGTGTAGATTAAATACTGTAGTACTTATAAAAATCCAACAACTAAAAAAGCTACTTTAGAGTAGCTTTTTTAGTTGTTGGATTGCATATTTTATATCATCAATGGTAGTGAATCTACTAAAAGAAAATCTAACTGAAGTATATGATTCTTGATTCATGATTTCTGATAATACATGAGATCCTTTACTACTTCCACTCTGACAGGCACTGCCTCCTGAAACAGCAATACCATAAAGGTCTAAGTTAAATAATAGTAGCTCATTATTTACAGGTAACAAGACATTTAAAATAGTGCAGCTGCTGTTTTCTATATGGGAAGATTGTCCGTTAAAACGTATCTTAGAATTAATTTGCAACAATTGTTCAATAAAAAAAACCTTTAAAGAGTTCATTGCTAATTTATCTTTATCTAATGTTTCTGTTGCAATTACAAATGCTTTTTCCATTCCTAAAATTCCATGAACATTTTCTGTACTGGATCTAGCACCTTTCTCTTGATTACCTCCGTGAAACATAGGTTGTATGCCAAATCCTTTTTTAAAGTAGGCAAACCCAACTCCTTTTGGTCCGTGAAATTTATGTGCACTTGCAGCTATAAAATCTACAGGAGTCTCCTGTAAATCTATCGAATAATGACCTATCGCTTGAACAGTATCTGAATGAAATAAAGCCTGGTATTTTTCACATAAATCACAAACCAATTGTATGGGTAATATATTTCCAATTTCATTATTTATAAACATTAGACTTACTAAGGTCTTTTTGTCTGAGTTTTTTAATAATTTCTCTAGATGAATTATAGAAACATCACCAGAAGTATCTATGTCTACATAATCTATTTCTGTTGAATACTTCTCCTTTAAAAAAGTAACGGTATGAAGAACAGCATGATGTTCTATCTTAGAAGTAATAATTCTTTCTATACCTAGATTGTTTACTGCATTGTGTAAAATTAAATTATCTGCTTCTGTACCGCCTGCTGTAAAAATAATTTCAGCAGCAGATACCTGCAATAAATTTGCGATATTTTTTCTAGCAGTCTCCACAAGGTTCTTCGCTTTTCTACCAAATTGATGTGTAGATGAAGGGTTTCCAAAATTATCTTGCATAGATACCTGCATCACATCTATAACTTCTGGAGCTATGGGCGTAGTTGCTGCATTATCTAAATAAACTTTTTTCATTCTACAAAAGTATTTATTAATTATGACTTTGGATTTTGAAACACATAAACTTCTGTAGCACCTAGTCCATATTTCTTGTAAGAAGCATCATAAAACCTAACAGGATATCTCCCAAATAAATAATGAAGCTCACTTTTTAAGACACCTTCTCCTACTCCATGAATAAAAATAATTTTTGAAATACGTTTAGAAATAGCATATTCTATTTTTCTTTTTGCGGTCTCTAACTGAAGAGAAAGCATCTCAAAATTATCCATTCCTGTAGTACTTTTTATCAATTGGTTGATATGTAAGTCTACTTCTAAGATTACCTCATTATTCTCTTTCTTAAAGCTAGACACTTTTACTTTCTGATCTTGTAATTTATCATTAAATAAAGGATTATTAATGTCTGAATATTTAGATAATTGATGTTGATCTTCTTCTATAACTACCAATTCGTTTTGATTGTATTCATACACCATACCATCATTATCTTTAATACCAACAACTTGTCCGTTTAAACTTACAATAACACCTTTTAAAATATCATCTAATACCGCTACCTTCTTACCAATATTGAAATACATTATTAACCTTTACTTAATGTTTATTTATTTAAATATATAATACCTTTGATACAAAAGTAAGAAGATGGTTAAGACTAACACTACTATGGTAAAGAATTTCTTTGAAGACTCTTGTCAAAATGTTATTATTGATAATGAAAGAAAAAAACTTCTAAAAAAAATAGCTAAAAAAATAGCGGCTAATTATGTATTAAATAATAATGTGGCTAACATTAATTTTATTTGTACTCACAATTCTAGAAGAAGCCAACTTGGCCAAGTTTGGAGCTTCTTTGCGGCTAATTATTTTAAGCTAAACATCAATGCTTTATCAGGAGGTACAGAGGTGACTGCTTTTCATGGGAATACGGTTAAAACTTTGACTGAAGTAGGTTTTAAATTTGATATTAAAGAGTTTTCTCATACGAACCCAACATATAGAATCTCTTTTGATGAAAATAAATCCTCATTATTAGGTTTCTCTAAAATCTATGATGATGATGAAAACAAAACGCCATATATAGTTTTAACTACCTGCAACAATGCTGATGAAAACTGTCCGTTTATTCCTGAAGCATCTGCTAGATTTCATCTTCCATATACAGATCCAAAACATTCAGATGATTCAACAAAACAAGATGCTACTTATTTACAAACTAGTAAAATAATTGCTGCAGAAATTTATTTCCTTTTTAATGAAATTAAAACCTTATTATAATTAAATTATAATGTCTTTATCGTAAGGTATTCTTTTTAAAATATGAGTAATGGTGTTTACTCTTGCTTCTGTTTTTCTATTGGCCTTAATTACTCTCCAAGGAGATTTTTCTGTATCAGTAACTTCAAACATGGCTTGTTTGTAGTTCGTATATTCATCCCATAATTCTTGCGCTCTTTCATCTACAGGAGACATTTTCCATTGCTTTAAGGGGTCGCTTCTTAACTCATCAAACCTCTTTGATTGTTCTTTTTTTGAGATAGACATGTAAATTTTCACCAAATGAATTCCAGATTCTAAAATCATTCTCTCAAAATCATTTACTTGACCCATAAATGTTTGGTATTGCTTATCTGAACAAAAGCCATTAACAGGCTCTAATACCGCTCTATTATACCAGCTTCTGTTAAAAAAAACCATTTCACCTGCTTTTGGGAACTGTTCTATATAACGTTGAAAATACCATTGAGTTTGTTCATCTTCTGTTGGCTTTGGTAGCGCTACAATTTTAAGATGTCTAGGGTTAATTCTTTCTGTAATTCTTCTTATTGCTCCACCTTTTCCTGCGGCATCTCTTCCTTCAAATAAGACAATAACTCGTTCATTATTATGAATAGCCCACGTTTGTAATTTAATTACTTCTGTTTGTAGTTTTATAAGTTTACGTTCGTATTCAATATATCGAAGAGTTCTCTCTACATTAATTTGTTCTTTAGATAATAGTGATATTAAACCCTTATTAGAATTTAACTTTTTTAACTCTAAAATTGATAATTCTCTGTCCATAATTAATCTATTTGAAAAGTAGATCTATAATAACGCATTACAACGTTTGGATCTGGAGTTAGTGTAATTGATGATTCCTTTTTGCCATCATAATCAAACTTAGACAGCACATACCTCATTGCTTCTAATCTGGCTGTTTTTTTATTGTTGGTTTTAATAAGCATCCAAGGGCTATAAGAAGTATGTGTTTTACTAAACATTTCATCTTTGTAATGTGTGTAAGTATCCCACAATTCTTGTCCTTTTTTATCTACCGGGCTAAATTTCCATCTTTTTAGTGGATTGTCATTTCTTGCATTAAAACGTTTTAGCTGTTCTTCTTTAGAAATAGAGAGCCAAAACTTTATAATAATAAGGCCATCTTCATACAGCATGTGCTCAAATTCTGGAACTTGTACTAAGAATTCATTATATTCTTTATCTGTACAAAAATCCATTACTGGTTCTACTACTGCTCTATTATACCAGCTTCTATCAAAGAATACAATCTCTCCAGGGTTTGGTAATTCTTTTATATACCTCTGAAAATACCATTGACCTTTTTCTACATTGGTAGGTTTATTTAAAGCCACCAACCTAGAAGATCTAGGATTTAAATGCTCCATAAATCTTCTTATGTTTCCACCCTTTCCTGCAGCATCTCTTCCTTCAAAAACAACAGCAACTCTCTTGTTTTCTTTCAGTACCCATTGTTGTAGCTTTACCAATTCTATTTGCAGATATCTTAATTGTTTTTCATACGCAAGAACGTCCAATACTTTTTGATGTGATATTCCTTTGTTGCTCATCTTAGAAATTAGTTCTTGAGATGAATTAGATCCAAAAAAATCTTCTGCTTCTAATATAGATTTAGATTCTGCCATTTATAAAAAAAAATAATTTGACCTCTAAAATATTACTTTTTTTTATATAAATTTTTAAACTTTAGGCTTTATTAACTTTTATATTTGCTGAGATGAAATTTATATTTCTTTTACTTTTTTTATTTTTTGCTTCCATAAGTTTTTCTCAAGAAAAATTCTCGAAAGAATTTAGCTTGATAACTGACAACGATTTGTATATCTCTACCCAAAAAGATAGATACTATAGTAGTGGTCTATTTTTTAGCTACAGATATCTTGCACCAAACTTTAAAAAAGCCAGTAAAAAAATAATTGAATTTCAATTAGGGCATCAAATATATACTCCTTTTAAATCTACCGTAATAAATAAAAAATCACATGATAGACCCTTTGCAGGATATTTATATGGAAGCTTAGGCATTATTAGGGTTTTTAAAAATAAAACTGTTCTAAAAAACAGCTTTCAAATTGGAGTGGTTGGTAAAAGTGCTTTCGGTCAAGAGTTACAAGAAGCAGTACATGAAATCTATAATTTCAGAAACCCAGATGGTTGGAAATATCAAATCAGAAATGCAATAGCTATTAATTTTGATACTGAATATCACAAAACTTTAGGCACAAATAAGTCAAATAATTTAGATGGTAATTTTAAGAGTAAGCTTAGGCTTGGAACTATTTTTAATGAAGCAACCATTGGTTTTCTTGGAAGAATTGGTTTTAAAGAATTACAACCTATGCATAATTCTATTGCTTTTAATACGCATTTAAATAATGAAAGTACCTCGTTTGTAAGAGGTGTAGAATCTTTTCTTTATTACGAAACCTCTTTAACATACGTAGCTTATGACGCAACCATACAAGGAAGTTTATTTAATAATAATAGTCCTATTACTTTTAAGCCCAATACCATTCGTTTTAATGCAGAGATTGGGTATAAGTTTACAGCTAAAAAATGGGTTTTCGGATATGCATACCACTTTCATAGCAATAAATTAAACAATCTGAGAAATAATAGAGGAAATGATTATGGACAACTTTTCTTTAGTTATTTATTTCGCTAGCTATCTTCAAAATACTCATCTTTAAAGCCAATTAAGTACAATTTTTCTTGTGCTCTGGTAACTGCTGTATATAACCATCTAAAATATTCTTTTGAAGGGCCATCAGGTAAATAAGGCTGTTCTATAAAAATAGTCTTCCACTGCCCTCCTTGAGATTTATGACAGGTAATTGCATATGAGAATTTTACTTGCAGAGCATTAAAAAACACATTTTTCTTAACTGCAAGAAGTTGTTTGTATTTAGATTTTTCATGTGCATAATCTTCTCTAACAGCCTCATATAGTTTATTAGATTCTTCGTAGGTTAGAGAAGGTGTTTCGCTTGTAAGCGTATCTAAAATTAAGACTGTTTCAAAAGGTTGTTGATCTGGATAATCTATCATTCTAATTTCTACTTCAGCAAATCTAAAACCATATAATTCTTTAATTGCATTAATTCGCAACACTTCACAAGTGTCTCCATTGGCAATAAAACCAGCTTCTGAAGATTCTTTTAACCAATAATAATTGTTTTTTACTACCATGATAAAATCTCCTGTAGAAATTTCGTTTTCTTGTCCACGTATTTGAGAACGAATCTGTTGGTTGTACTGATTAGCTCTTTTATTAGACCTAACAATAAATGCAGTGTCTTCTACTCCATCAGTATCATAGCACCCAGTAATAGCATCTTCAATATCATAGCCATCCACCAAACGAACGATGTCAGGAAAACCAAGATCAAACTGAAAATTAGTTACATCATTTTCTATCAGTGTTCTTAATACAGTTGCATTTGCCAAGATTCCAGAATTTTCATGCTGTCTAGTAACTTCATTTAATTCTATCTTTTTTACATTTTTATGATAATCAGCTTCCAACCGATTTTCCTCCAATGCCGGACTAATAGCTAATTTTACTGGTGGCAGCTGAGCAGTATCACCAATTAAAATTAATTTACAAAGATGACCTGAATAAACATAAGAAATTAAATCATCTAATAAAGATCCTTTTTCAAAGAGTTTGCCGTTTTGTGGTCTGTCTGGTATCATTGAAGCTTCATCAACAATAAAAATAGTATTGGTGTGTTTGTTGGGTTGTAAAACAAAGTCTACAGAGCCATTTTGCTGTTTTTTGGGAAAATATATTTTTTTGTGAATGGTAAATGCCTGTTTTTTTGAGTAAACTGAAATTACTTTTGCAGCTCTTCCTGTTGGTGCTAATAAAACTGCTTTTTTTTCAGTTTTCCATAAATTAGTAACCAAAGTACTTATAGTAGTTGTTTTTCCTGTTCCTGCATATCCTTTCAATAAAAATAATGATTGATTATCTTTAGAAAAAACAAAATCTACTAACATCAGAAATAATTCTGATTGCTTGGATGTAGGATGATATGGGAACTTTTTTAAAAGTTCTTTATGAAAATCTGAGGCATTTTTTAACATGAAAGCTATAAAACGTTAAAGATACATTGATTTGTCTTTAAAAGTTTTTATCATTAAAAAAAAATTGTAGATTTGCTACAAGCGTTAAAAAATAAATATAAAAAATGATTATACTGATTATTCTAGCTGTTGTAGCTACATTCGGATTGGCTTATTTAATAGTAAAATACTTACCCTTAAAATATAAATGGATGGTATCTATTGTTCTAGTTGTTTTAGGAACTTTTTTAGTTTTTAAAATTTATGACGGAATAATGAAACCTATTAACTTTAACAAAGACAAACGTGTTAAATACGTTAAAGTAATTCAGCATCTAAAAATTATTAGAGATGCAGAATTAGCATTCTATAAGGTGAATGGAAACTACACTGCTAATAAAGAAGGCTTAATACAATTTATAGACAGTGCTAAATTTGCTATTACTGAAGTTAGAGATACAGTAATACAAGTAAACAAAGGAAGCAAATGGCAACCTTTAATGGTAGACGTAGAAAAAAGGATTGTAGACACAATTGGATACGAGCCTATCTTAAAAAGTTTTGAAGATAAAGATTATAAAAACATGTTTAATGTACCCGGAGTAGAAGGGAAAAAATTTGAACTTGTAATTGGTTTAGTAGAAAAAATAGCCGGTTTAGAAGTACCTGTTTTTGAAGCAAGAACAGAAAAGAAAGATCTTTTAGTAGGAATGGATATTTCTCTGGTAAAACAAGAAATGGAAGCCATAGAAAGCGACCAAATTAAAGGAGAGTATGTATCTGTAGGTTCTTTAAACGAAGTAACTACAGGTGGTAATTGGCCTCCGTCATATGATAAAGCAAATCGTGAAGAAGAAGAGAACGATCAATAAAAATATAGAAGCTACTTCTAACAGGAAATTATCCATCCAATTCAGTTTGGATGGATTTTCTTTTTGTATCTCTAATACTCAGAATGAAGTGTTTGAGTTTTCTTCTTTTAATTTTTCAAAAACAGTAAATTCACCAGAATTAGTTTTAGATAAACTTCAAGAAATTTTTAAAACCGAAAAGTCATTACAAGAAGATTTTGAATCTGTTACAGTTATTCATCAAAACAATTTAAGTACACTGGTTCCCAACAAATATTTTAAAGAAGATGCTTTAAAAAATTATTTGAAATATTCTGTAAAAACAATTGCTACAGATCTAATTGTATATGATGAATTAGAATGTATAGATACTAAAAATGTCTATATACCTTTCGTAAATATTAATAATTTTCTTTTTCAAAACTTTGGAGAGTTTGAATATAAACATCATTCAAGTATTTTACTCGAAAAATTATTTTTACAATCTAACGCTTCTTTGCATTTCTATGTAAATATTTCTCATAGTATATTTGATATTGTAGTCATAGAAGATGCTAAGCTTTTATTTTACAATATTTTTGAATATCAAACAAAAGAAGATTTCATCTATTATGTTTTATTTACTCTAGAGCAACTTGAATTAAACCCAGAAGAAACTATCATATCGCTTCTAGGAGACATTGATAAAGAATCTAGCCTCTTTAAAGTTTTGTACACCTATGTTAGAAATATTTGTTTTTTAAACTCTAAAAACACCATTTTTAACGATCAAACAGAAATAGCTAAACACTCAAATTTTATTTTATTAGGATGAGAATAATCTCCGGAAAACACAAAGGAAGAAGAATTACTGCTCCTAAAAATTTACCCGTAAGACCTACTACAGATCTTGCCAAAGAATCATTATTTAATATCTTAAACAATCATTATTACTTTGATACTATATCTGTAATTGATTTATTTTCTGGTACTGGTAATATTGCTTTTGAATTTGCTTCAAGAGGAGCAAAAAACATTCATGCAGTAGATGGTAACTTTAACTGTGTGAAATTTATTAATAAGACCTCAACCGAATTTGATTTCTCTATTAATGCTTACAGGAGTGATGTTTTTAAATTTTTAGAAAAAACAGCCTTAAATGCTGATATTATTTTTGCAGATCCTCCATATGATATGGAACAAGAAAAGTTTTTGAAAATAATTGAGCTTGTTTTTGAAAGAAACCTACTAACCGAAAACGGACTCTTAATTGTAGAACATTCTAAACACATGGATTTGTCTGAAAATAAACTACTGAGCTATTCAAAAAAATATGGCGGTAGTGTATTTAGTTTTTATGAGGCAAATCAAGAAGAATTATAGCAACGAATTAATAATATCAGTAACAGAAATATTCTCAGCTTCAGCCTTGTAGTTTTTTACAATTCTGTGAGACAAAATTGGAATAGCTATAGCCTTCACATCTTCAATATCTGGAGAATACTTTCCTTTTACAGCTGCAATTGCTTTGGCACCTAAAATTAAGTGCTGGGACGCTCTTGGTCCAGCACCCCAATCTACATATTTCTTAACTAAATCTGTTGCTTCAAGACTGTTAGGTCTTGTTTTACCAACTAAAGAAACAGCATATTCTATCACATTATCTGTAACAGGAACCTTTCTAATTAGTTGTTGAATGTCTAGGATTTCTTTTAGTGATAGTACTGCGTTTGCCTTAGAAATAACAGCTGTTGTTGTACTCTTAACAACCTCAACCTCTTCTTGAAAGCTTGGGTACTCTAAATTAATAGAGAACATAAAACGGTCTAATTGAGCTTCTGGAAGCGGGTAGGTTCCTTCTTGTTCTATTGGGTTTTGAGTAGCTAAAACTAAGAATGGTAATTCTAATTGATAGTGATGTCCGGAAATAGTAACAGACTTTTCCTGCATTGCTTCTAACAAAGCCGCTTGGGTTTTAGGTGGTGTTCTATTAATCTCGTCAGCTAAAATAATATTAGAGAAAATAGGCCCTTTTAAAAAGGTAAATTCTCTGTCTTTGTTTAAAATCTCACTTCCTAAAATATCAGAAGGCATGAGATCTGGAGTAAACTGTATTCTCTTAAAATCTAAACCTAAAGCATCTGAAACGGTGTTAACTAATAATGTTTTTGCCAATCCTGGAACACCAATTAAGAGAGAGTGACCTCCACAAATAACTGATAAAAGAACATAATTAACTGCTTGTTCTTGACCAATAATTACCTTTCCTATTTCTGTTTTTAAATCTTTGAATTTAACAACTAAGGAATCAATAGCAGCTACATCAGACATTAGTTAGAAATTTCTTTTGTCCAATTTTTTTCAAAAGTGCATTTTTGAAATTCGTTACTTATTTTAATATAGGTATCTCCAATTTTTTCTCTAGACCATTTTGCAATGGTTTCTTGTTTTTTCTTTTGTAATGCCAAGCTCTGAACCTTTACATAATCATCTACCATATCTGCAATGTGTGTATTGGTTCTGTCTTTCATAATCATTACTTTATACATCTTCTTACCCCCTCTTTCTTCATCGTAGAAAACATCAGACATTTCACCTTTCTGCAGATTATTTACTCTTGCATACAAAGCGGGATCCATTCTTGTTAAGTCAAAAGTAGATTCTCCACTGTAAGGATTAACTATTAAGCCTCCGTTATTCTTTGTGTCTTTATCTTGAGAATATTTTTTAACCGCTTCATCAAAAGTAATAACACCACTATCAATATCGGTTTTTATCTTTTCTAGTTTTTCTTTTGTTTCATCCAGTTTTTCTTGAGGAATTTCTGGCTGAATTAGAATATGTGAAGCTATTCTGGTTTCACCTCTAATTTGGTGAAGTTGAAGTATGTGATACCCAAACTTAGACTTGAATGGTTCAGATACTTGATTTACGTCTAAAGAAAAAGCAGTTTCTTTAAATTCTTTTATGAATTGACTGTTTTTATCAATAGAATATCTACCTCCGTTATCTGTAACTCCTGGATCGTTTGAATTAATGATTGCTTTCATTTTAAAGCTAGAACCTGCTTCAATTTCTTTTTTTATCTTGAGAAGCTTGTTTACCACCCTATCTAATTCTTCTTGTGTTGCTTCTGCATTGAGAACTAATTGAGCTATTTGAATTTCTGCTGGAAATTCTGGAAGTTCTCCTTTGTCTTTTAAACCATTAAAATATATTCTTATCTCTTCTGGAGTTACATCTATATTTTCTGTTATCTGAAGTTGTTCTTTTTGTATGAGAGAATTCTCTTTTTCGATTCCAAAAAGTTCTGTTTTTAGATCTTCAATATCATTAAAACCATAAGCTTCTACAACTTTCTCTATGCTTCCGTATTCTTGACTAAAAAATTGAATATTTCTTTCTACTTGGCTATCTACCTCAGCATCTGAAACTACTATACTATCTACAACAGCATGATGTGCCAGTAATTTCTGTAGCATTAATTGTTCTAACATTTCACAGTCAGAAATTTTTATTTTTCCTTCACTACTGTTTTCTAACTCTAATTTAAACTTTGCAATATCAGAATCTAACACAATATTTTTTCCTACGACAACACCAACAGCATCAATTTTAACTTTTTGAGCTATTGTGTTTTGAACAAATAACGAGATAAACAGCAGGAAACTAATGGATTTTAAAATTTTTGTTTTGAATGGCATCTTTAACTATTATTTTTTCTATGTCTCTTATTAATTGTAATTTTCTTTGATGTAAAATCATTTGTTTTATTGTTGGCTCTATATAACTCAGAGGAGCTATTTGATTCCTTAATAAAACATCATTTATAGTGACCAAATATAAACCTAATGAATCTTCTTTCTGAAATAATTTGGTTTTTTTTAACAAATTTTTGCGGGAAAGTGGCATTTTTAACATAACATTTTCTAATGATGTCCAGACAGAGTCATTTAACATCATCATTTTAAAAGTTAATTGTCTTAATTCTAAGGCTTCTAAATCTTCAATAGCTCCTTTTTTAAACAACTGAACTACTTCTTTTTTATCTATTAAATCTTTTGAAAAATGAAGGTATCTTGTTTTAATTAACTCTTCATTTAATCTAAAGTTTTTACTATTTAATTTGTAGTAATCTACTATTTCTTTTTGTTCTACAAACGTATCTAATTGTTGCTTAATAAGCCTCTCTTTGTACCCATTAATTAAAAGTGCTTGTCTATATTCTCTTACTAAGTTATTTACCTCTGAATTATCGTTTTTTGTGGTATTCTCTTCTGCTTTCAACAATAATAATTGCTGTATTGCCCAACTATTAATAATACTTCTTATGAGAACAATACTGTCTTTAGTATCTACATTTTTTGGCAATAAAGACGCTACATCTTCTTTAAATAAACTTTTATTATTAACAGTGGCAATTGGTTTATTTGTGATAATATCTTTTTTTTGGAACTCAATAGAATCACAGGATAAAAATAAAATAAACACTAATATGAAGATTGAGTTTTTCAAGATTCTTTACGATAATATTTTATTAATTTTTTTAAAATCATTTTATTTACTTCAACTTTATTATTAGCTCTAAGTTCTTGTATCCATTCTTTTTCTAAAGAAGTTTGAAAATCATTCATTACTTTTCCTTTAATAGTAGAAAAGTCTTTAGTTTCATAACTGTTTTTGTGTGAATCAAAATAATTTTTTAAAGCTAACGTATCTGAAGAAATATTCCAGATTTTTTGCTGCATTAATTCAAAAAGCAATAAACCATCTTCATATTCTGCCAAAGTATTTGCGAAATCTGTATTTGTATTTACCAAATTTTCTTTAAAATAAACAAGTATTTCTGCATCAATAAATTTCTCAAATAAAACATCTAAAGGTTGCTGTCTTCTATTTAATATATAAGACACAAAATTACTTTGTCTAATATTTTTTTCGTTAATGGTTAAAAGAATATTTTGAAGAGAATCTTTTGGAATATTTCTGCTATTTTTACTAAAAACAACTTTCTTTGAAGAAGCTATTATTTTAATTGAATATTCTGATTTTAACCTGTTTAAAACAGCGTTATCAGATAACTTAGTTCTTCCAGATTTACGAACTTTCGTTGAGATTTCTTTTTCCATTTCGTCAAAAGAAAGTATTGGGTATTGTTTTAATAATTTAACGATATGCCATCCATATTTGGTTTTAAATGGAATGCTAAATTCACCAAGACTTGCTAAAGAAAATGAAGCTTCTTCAAATGTTTTAACCATTCTTCCAGAACCAAATCTAGGTAAAACACCTCCTTTATCTTTTGTTTTTCTATCGTTAGAGTATTGTTTAGCTACTGTATTAAAAATAGCACCATTTGTTAATTTAGAAAAAACTTCATCAACTTTTATTTTTCCGTTAGCTGTAGTATCAGCAATTAGTATGTGAGCAACTTGTATTTCTCCTTTAGATATTCTAGAACCTGTTTTTTGTATAAAATGATATCCATAACGAGTTTTAAAAGGCTCTGAAATATCACCTAAACTTGTCTTATATGCAGCGTCTTCAAAATCATATAACATTTTAAAGGCTGAAAAATATCCAAGATCTCCACCATTAGAAACAGCCGATGGATCTTCAGACACTTCCTTAGCTACTTTATCAAAAGGTTCACCAGCTAATATTCTATTTCTAGCTGCTATTATTTTGTTGTAAGGCTTTAAAGTATCTTCTGGTTTAAAATTTCTAGGGAGCTTAATTAATATATGACTGGCCCTAATTTCAGTTTTAGTTCTGTTATAGGCTTCTTTAATAAGAGAGTTTAAATAATTTTTGTCTTGAAGATAAGGAGCTATTAATTGGTTTTTATAAGTTTCAATTTCAGTTTTATACGATGTTAAAGTATCTAGCTTTATCTCATACGCTTCTTTTACTTTAAGTTTAAAATTAATAAATAAATTAAGATTTTTTTCTATGTCTTTTGCCTCTTCATTATCTATTGCACTTAAATTTTTCTCATAAACTCTTTTAAAATCAGCAACAGTTATTTGTTCTCCGTTAATTGTAACAACGGTTTTTGTCTCTTTTTGTGAAAAAACACAAAAAATATTGAATATGAATACTAGTAATAAAATTATTTTTCTCATGGGGTTATAGTGAAATGATTCCTTCTATTTTTTCTGCTTTCTTATAATATGAAATAACTTCATCTGAAGTTGCTAGTTTTATAACTATAGAAATACTGTTATATTTTCCAGTCTTAGATTTTTTGATAGTAATAGAAGCTCCTTTATCATGGAATATTTCTTGTACTTGAGCAACTTTATCTCCTGCTACTGCTACTATAAATTTATACAAATAATCTGATGGAAACGTTGTTGTATCATCTAGCTTAGCTTTTAAGTTTTGATAAAAATTATCTCTATCTTCCATTTTAGAATTTTTGCATTTATTATAACAAACAGCTACAAAACTACATCATTATATCATTATAATAAATTAATACTATATTTTTGTTTTATGCAGAAAAAAATTGTGCTTATAGGAGGTCCCGGAACAGGTAAAACATCGGTATTAGATGAACTTAAAAGTAGGAGCTTTTTTTGTATTGAAGAAATTTCTAGAGAAATAACTGTTAAAGCACAGAAAGATGGAATAGAACAATTATTCTTAGAAGATCCCATTTTGTTTAGTAAATTATTAATGAAGGGAAGAGAAGAGCAATATCTTGAAGCAAGTAATTATAAGAATGATGTTGTTTTTTTTGATAGAGGACTTCCAGACATCCATGCATATATGGATTATACAAATCAAGAATATCCTTCCTGTTTTAAAGAGAAAAGTTCACAGTTCAGATATGATTATGTCTTTCTTTTTAAACCTTGGAAAGAAATTTATATTTCAGATAACGAACGGTATGAAACTTTTGAAGAATCTGTTATTATTAACACCTTTCTTAAAAAATCATACATAGAAATTGGCTATACTATTATAGAAGTTCCTTTTAAAACCATAGGAGAAAGAGCAGATTTTATCCTTAATTGGCTCAAAATAAATGCATAATGCTACCAAAAGAAATCTTACAAAAGTATTGGGGACATCATTCTTTTAGAAATTCGCAAGAAGAAATAATTGACGCTGTATTATGTAAAAAAGATGTAGTAGCTCTTCTTCCAACAGGAGCCGGGAAATCTTTATGTTATCAAATTCCTGCGCTAGTAAATGAAGGTATTTGTTTGGTTATCTCTCCTCTTATTTCTTTAATGAAAGATCAAACCGAGCAATTAGAAAAGAAAGGAATTAAAGCGTTAACAATTAAAAGTAACGCAACTACAGATGAAATAGTTTCTTTATTTGACAATCTTAAATTTGGTCGTTATAAGTTTTTATACATATCTCCAGAAAGATTACAATCAGAGTTAATACTTCAAAAAATAAAAGAAATTTCTATTAATTTAATTGCTGTAGATGAAGCTCATTGTATTTCTGAATGGGGACACGATTTTAAACCTTCTTATAGACTTATTAATAAAATAAGAGAAGTACTTCCCCAAATTAATATAATTGCTTTAACAGCAACAGCAACAAAAAAAGTGATTGTTGATATTGTAGAAAATTTAAGTCTAAAAAACGCTAGCATTTTTAAAAAATCTTTTTATAGAAAGAATCTAGCCTATCAAATTCATAGATCTGAAAATAAATTAGGTAGACTCGAACAAATCTTCAAAAAAAACCCTTTCCCTACTATTGTATATGTAAATTCAAGAAAAAAAACAGAAGATATTTCTAACTTCATCAATACCAAAGGGTATTCATCAACATTTTATCATGGTGGTATGACTCTAAATGAGAAGTCTAAAGCATTTGATTTATGGATGAAAGAAGATACGTTAATAATAGTAGCAACCAATGCTTTTGGTATGGGAATAGACAAAGCAAATGTAAAAGTAGTTGTTCATTTAGATCTTCCAGCTAGTATAGAAAACTATGTTCAAGAGGCAGGAAGAGGAGGAAGAAATGGTGATAAATCCTTTTCTGTTGTTTTACAAAACGAGAATGATATTATTTCATATAAGAGCAATACCATTGAAAATATTCCAACAATTAAAGAAATTAAAGAAGTACATCAAAAGCTATATCAATATTTTCAAATTGCTAGAGGAGAACACATACAGGAGCCTTTTGATTTTAATTTTCTAGCTTTTTGTAGTCTATACAAACTAGCACACAAAAAAACAACCAATATTTTTCAAATTCTCAAAAAAAATGGAATTGTAGCACTACACCCTAAATTTAATCAAAAATCTAGCATCCTATTTACAATTTCTAGCAGACAATTAATTAATTATAACTTTAATAGTAATCTTTCTGAAAAATTAATAAATTTTCTTATGAGAAGTTATGGAGGAGTTTTTCAAAAAGAAATAAAAATTAATGAATTTGATATTGCAAAAAAAATGCAACTAAATTCTATTAGCATTAGAGAAGAACTAAAGAAATTAGAGGAATCAAATATTCTATGTTATAATGAGGCTGGTTCTCACCAAGAATTACTATTCTTAGTTCCTAGAGAAGATGATATAACTATTAACAGCGTTTCAAAAACCATTCAAAATTATTTGACTCAACAAATAAAAAAATCAGAAGAGTTAATTTCTTTCATTAATAACAATAGTATTTGTAGAAATATTCAATTATTAAATTATTTTGGAGAAGATACCAAAACAACTTGCCAAATATGTGATGTATGTATTTCAGAAAAAAAAAACAATTCTAAAGATCTAAGTCAAAAAATAATTGCTGTTTTAAAAAAGCAAAAAGAAACTTCACAAGAAGAAATTATAGCACTTTTAAATACAGATGAAAAAACTATTTTAATACATTTGCGTTACTTACTTTCTATAGACAGTATTGGCATTACAACTAATAATAAATTTTTTATTTCATGAGAGATCTTCGAATAGTTTTTATGGGAACTCCAGATTTTGCCGTAGCAATACTTAAAAGGTTGGTAGAAGACAACTATACTATTGTAGGTGTTGTTACTGCTCCAGATAAACCAGCAGGAAGAGGTAGAAAAATAACTGAATCTGCAGTAAAAAAATATGCTAAAGAACAAAACCTATTTCTGCTTCAGCCCACTAATCTTAAAAGCAACGACTTTATAAATAAGTTAAAAGAGGTAAAAGCAACCCTACAGGTTATAGTAGCTTTTAGAATGCTGCCGAAAATTGTCTGGGAAATACCTATATATGGTTCTTTTAATTTACATGCCTCATTACTGCCATCATATAGAGGTGCTGCTCCAATTCATTGGGCTATCATAAATGGTGAAGAGAAAACAGGAGTTACCACATTTTTTATTGATGAAAAAATAGATACTGGTGAAATTATTCTTCAAAAAGAAATTTTAATACACAAAGATGAAATTGTAGGAGAGTTACATGATAGACTCATGATTTTAGGCGCATCATTAGTTTCAGAAACAGTATCTAACATCAGAGATAATAAAGTTAGTACTCAAAAACAACCTAAAATAGATATAAAGATAGCTCCAAAGCTTTTTCCAGAAAATTGTAAAATTAATTGGGAAGATTCTTTAGATTCTATATACAATCATATAAGAGGCTTAAATCCTTTTCCAGCTGCGTGGTCTGAAATGAATAATGACGGCATTACCACTGTAAAAATATACAAGGTTAGAAAAGAAAAAACAGATCATACAGAAATTATTAAAACAATTACAACATCTAAAGAGGAAATTAAAATAGCTGTAAAAGGTGGTTATATACATATAGACCAACTAAAGATTTCTGGAAAGAAAAAGTTAGACAGTAAAAGTCTCTTAAACGGCTATACTTTTTCATCTAATGCTGAAATGCTCTAAAGCCTTTAGTAACGCTACATCTGTAGTTTTCTCTTGAAAAACAGGCTCCTTATTAACAATTTACATAGTTTTATTAACAAAAAGGCTTTTTTTAGAGGCGTAAACTTGCATAAGGCCTTAATCCGTCTATATTTGTTAAGCATATATGCAAACAAAACAATTAATTTAAAAACTAATTATTATGAACAAATCAGATTTAATCGATGCAATGGCTGCTGATGCAGGAATTTCAAAAGCAGCAGCAAAGGCGGCTTTAGAGTCAGTAACTTCAAATGTAACTTCTACTTTAAAATCAGGTGGAAAAGTTGCTTTAGTTGGTTGGGGAACTTGGTCAGTTTCTAGAAGAGCTGCAAGAAATGGAAGAAATCCACAAACTGGTGCAGAAATTAAAATTGCTGCAAAAAATGTTGTTAAATTTAAAGCTGGAGCTGGTTTAAGCGGTGCTGTAAACTAATAACTTTTTTATCAAAAAAAAAGCCTTCTTATTAAAGAAGGTTTTTTTTATTTACTTATTTTTTTTATATTTAAGAAAAAAGGTATTGTCTATCTTAAAACTACTTAAAGGAAACTTATTAATAGCCGAACCATCTATTTTACATGATGATTCTTTTAATAGATCTATTATTTTACTAACTGAACATAATGAAAAAAGTTCGGTTGGGTTTATATTAAACAGACCTCTTGACTATACCATTAAAGATCTTATTCCTGAAATTGATTGTTCTTTTAAAATATACCAAGGAGGTCCGGTAGAACAAGATAATCTATATTTTATTCACAAAATACCCGAATTAATTCCAGACAGTATGCAGGTAAGTGAACATATATATTGGGGCGGAAACTTTGAGTCTCTAAAAATTCTATTACAAGAAAAAGAAATAAAAAACACTGAAATTCGTTTTTTCTTGGGATATTCTGGGTGGGCTAAAGTTCAATTAGAGGAGGAAATCTCTAATAATTCTTGGTTTGTTTCAGAAAACGATTTTGAAAATATTTTATCTGCCGATAATAAAACACTTTGGAAAAATAAATTAATGCAAAAAGGTGGTGAATATAAAATTTGGGCCAATGCTCCAAATGATATCAATTTAAACTAATTACTTGCTAGTTAATTCTAAAATATTAAAACTCATAGCAAGCTTTTTAGAGACGTCTGTAGAAAACTCTTTTTTTCTGTAATTGGTAATTGGTTGAATTCCTATGATAGAATTTGTTATAAAAACTTCATCTGCTTTTTGAATCTCAAAAGGTGAAATTATAGCTTCTTCTAAAGTATAATTATTAGAAGAAGTAATTACACTAATTACTTTCTCTCTTGCAATACCTTTAAGGCAACCTTCTGTTAATGGTGGTGTTTTAATGAGAGTTCCTTTTATTAAAAAAAGAGATGCATTTGTTACTTCTACAACACCTTTTCGTTCATTTAAAAGAATGCAATTATCTAGCTCATTTTCTTTTGCATAAATACTAGCTAGCGTGTGTATTAACTTATTATTAGTTTTTACAGTAGATAAATGTCCAGAGTACATATAAAAATCTTTAAATAAATCTACTTTGTATGAGGCCTTTGTTGAGTATTCTATTTCTTGTGATTCAATTAAGTAATCAATTTCATTGGTGTTTGGAGTATAAAAGCCTCCATCCTTTCTTGTGACAGAAAGCCTAGCCCTTGTATTCTTATTGTGTTCATTAACTGAAACTGTTTTTAATATTTGCTCTTCTAGAAAC
This sequence comes from Flavobacterium sp. SCGC AAA160-P02, assembly GCA_000383355.1. GTDB lineage: Bacteria > Bacteroidota > Bacteroidia > Flavobacteriales > Flavobacteriaceae > Polaribacter. The sequence goes on from KB911103.1 coordinate 23,706, forward strand.
TCCAAAGTAAAATTCATAGGAATATTCATACGCAGCATTCTCATAGAAGCCATTAATCTAAAATAATGTTCTTCCCAAAAAACAAGTTTTCCATGAACAACTTTTATAGTTTCAAAAACTGAATCTCCATATTTAAAAGCTCTATTGTTTGGAGTAATTTTTACATCATCAAAAGCTACTAAGTTGCCATTATAGTTCAACATTCAAATTATTTTTTGGATCTAAATATTTTACAAATTTACGAGAATTAGAGCGGTTTGTATAAAAAAATAGCTTTGGATTTTACCCAAAGCTATTTTAAATGATATTTACTATTTCTTATGCGCCTATTCTATGTTTTAATTCATCTATTTGATTTTCCCATAGCATTTTTGATTCTTCAACTTCATCTTCTTCAGCAAAATCTGTAACCATCAAAGAAACATCTTTTGTAATTTCATCTACTTGAATTCTAAATTCAAAATAACTTTCATCATCTCCACTTTCAATCCATTTGTATCTTGCTTTCTCTCCGTTCTTTTTTGAAATAATTGTGGCTTGTTCTTCAGAATCATCCCAATAAAAAGTAATAACTTTTCCTCTAGAATTTGCTTTGTCAGCAAACCATTCCTCTAAGCCAGAAGGAGTTGAGAAGTGCTGATATAACATACTAGGGGAAGCATGAATTGGAAATTCTATTTCGAATTTAACTTTATTCATAGTTTCATTTATTATTTGCGAGGATAGAAGACCAATTTTACTACTATCATCATGCCAATATAGGTATTATATCTAGTTAAAAAAAATTAAAAACACACCTTGCAGTACTGTAAAATTCAATTATATTTGCAGCCTCATAACCAAGGCGAGGTAGCTCAGTTGGTTAGAGCGCAGGATTCATAACCCTGAGGTCACGGGTTCAACTCCCGTCTTCGCTACAATCAAAAGTCGAGTTTTTAACTCGGCTTTTTTTTATCTTTTTTTTTGTTTTAATGATTTAATAGACTTGTGTAAATTGTTTCTCTGATGCGTGCTTCTGTAATCCAACCATTAAATGATTCATAACCTTGTGTAATAGCTGAGTTTATTTTTACCTCTTGTATTGTTTTACCTTTTTTTATTTCTAAAGCTACTCTGTCTCTCAAAGTTGATAGCATCAATAAATAACTTTCAAGATCTTTTCGTGTGGCAATATCTCCGTGTCCTGGAATAATTTTAGTTTGGTCATCAGTAATCATGATCATTTTTTGAATGGCAGCGATGTACCCATCTATGCTTCCTCCAGAGTTTACATCTATGTAAGGGAATTTACCTTGAAAGAAACTATCTCCCGTGTGTAATACATTATTATTCATGAAATAAATAAGGATATCACCATCTGTGTGTGCGTGATGAACATGTGTTGCTAAAATGGTGTCACCATTACTATGAAAAGAAAGGTCTTTATCAAAAGTAATAACAGGAAGTGCTCGGTTTTTATCATCATCTAATAAAACTCCTTCTTTTAAAGATTTAAGAGACATTCTTTTTCTTACATTATTATGGGCAACTATTAGCGCTCCTTCTTTTGCCATATTTTCATTTCCTCCAGTATGATCTCCGTGCCAATGGGTATTTATGAGATAATTTACCTTTTTAGGAGTAATCTCTTTAATTGCTACTAAAATTTTTGGAGTAAGCGAAGCAAACTGATCGTCTATCATAAACACCGCATCTTCTCCAACAAAAAGACCAATATTACCTCCCTGCCCTTTTAACATATAGATTTGATCTGTTAATTGTATGCTTAAAATGTTTACTTCCTTTTGCTGAGAAAGTACTGAAGCACTAATTATTAATGAGAAAAAAAATAAAATTCTCTTAGTAGTGGTTAATCTATGCATGCTTTTCTTATTTATTTTTGATTACAACAACAAGATACAAAGAATATCATATTATTTTCTTTAGCAATACAACTCATTTATGATTCCATTTTTTTGAAGAAAAATATAAAACAGTATACTATTTATCTATAATAACAAGATTATGAGGTACTTGAATTAACAAATTAAATTTTCAGTAAAAGCTATTGTAGTTATTTAATTATGAAGAGAAAAACAGCGTATAAAATTTGTATTGATTTATACTTTTTTCATTGCCTAAACCAAAAATGATTTTATATTTGCAGCATCTATCAGCGAGAGTAGCTCAGTTGGTAGAGCGTCAGCCTTCCAAGCTGAATGTCGCCAGTTCGAACCTGGTCTCTCGCTCTAAAAGTCTTATCAAATGATAAGGCTTTTTTTATATATTTAATTTTTTTCCAAAAATCATTAAGAATAAGATTGGTAGAGATAAAAAGGAAATCATTAATATATTTTCTTGAAATATTTGTGGGTATAAGAATAAAGTACAAGCAAAACCTCCAATAGCTCCACCTAAATGTGCAGAATGTCCAATATTACCTACTCTATTTTTCATGCCATAAATTGAGTACAGTAAATAAGCCACACCAAAAATATACCCAGGAATTGGAATTGGAATTAAAATTAATCCTAATTTCATTTCTGGATACAACATAATACACGAATAAACAATTCCAGAAACAGCACCAGAGGCTCCAACAGCACTATAATAAAGTTCTTTTTTATGATAGCTTAATGAGTACAAACTTCCTGCAAGTAAACTACCAAAATAGATCACTAAAAAACCAATGGTTCCTAATTTTGCATCAACAATATCTCCAAAAAGATATAATGCATACATGTTAAAACCCAAATGCATCCAATCTACATGAAGAAATCCAGAACTAATCATTCTAATTTTTTCACCTTGTAAAATTTTAGCTACTTGAAACTTAAATTTTTCAAAAAAAATCTGATCTCCAAAACCTTTCATAGAAAACAAAACGTTTGCTAAAATAAGGAGTAAAACAGCTTGACTCATATTTTGTATCATACAACAAACATAAAGAAAACTATGGATTCATAATAGATATCATTCAAAATTTAAATACGATATTTGTACTATAAAATTTTAAGATGCAGTTTTTAATATTTGCTATTACCTACCCTATCATTTGGTTACTATCATTATTACCAATGCGAATCCTATATTTATTGTCTGATTTTTTATACCTGATTTTTTTCTATCTGATAGGCTATAGAAAAAAAGTGGTATTAGAAAACTTACAATTGGCATTTCCAAACAAAGAATTAAATGAATTAAGAACTATTCGAAAGAAATTTTTTAAACACTTTACAGACATATTTATTGAAAGTATTAAAGCTTTTACTATTAGTCAAAAAACACTTACAAAACGATATAAATACACCAACCCCGAACTAATTGATAAACTATATGACAAAGGTAGGAGCATTGCTTTTATGGGAGCACATCAAGCAAATTGGGAATGGTCTATTAGTATTCCACTATTTGTGAAAATTAAATGCTTTGGTGCCTATACCAGAATTGGCAACACGTATTTTGACAAGACAGTAAAAGACTCTAGAACTAAATTTGGTTTTATTGGTTATAAAACTACCGAAACTATTAAATCTATCAGTAGAAATTTTGATGAAGGGATTCAAGGATTATATTTATTGTTGAGTGATCAATCTCCACAAATTCATAAAACACATTATTGGCGAGAATTTATGGGTGTTAAAGTTCCAATTCATACAGGAGCTGAAATGATTGCTAAAAAGTTCGATATGGCTGTTGTAAATTATAGCGTTAAAAAACTTAAAAGAGGGTATTTTGAAGTTACTTTCGAAACCATCACAGAACATCCAAATGACTTTAAGGATTATGAAATTACAGACAAGTATTTAGAAATTATAGAGAGAAATATAAATAACCAACCAGCCTATTACTTATGGTCTCACAAACGTTTTAAACACAGAAATAAAGTTCCTAAAGAATGGCTGTAAACGACAACATCTTAGATCAATTCATTTCTATCATTAACACATTAGATTAAATCCGAAACCAACCCTCAACAAGCTCTTTTTCAGTTGGTACAACTGTTTTGTGTACATAATCATTTTTAGTAGCGTCATAAGAATAATCTGAAGACCACTCATCTATATTTTCACATAATTCCTTTAGTGAATTGCAAATAAAGTCTAGTTCTGAATCTTTTATAGTAGGATGCATAGATAAACGAATCCATCCTGGTTTTTCAGTAGAGCATCCCTCTAAAATCTGATCTTTAATTTTATTGGAAGTTTCCTGATCTACGTTTAACAAAAAATGCCCGTAAGTTCCAGCACAAGAACAGCCTCCTCTAGTCTGAATTCCGTATCTATCATTCAATAACTTAACTACTAAATTAAAATGTGTGTTTTCTAAATAAAAAGAAAAAATACTGAGGCGTTTTTTATGGTTTGGAGCTAATATTTTTAGGTTTGGAATAGATTCTAATGTTTGAAATAATTTCTCATTTAATTCATCTTCTCGCTTTTTTATCATATCTGTTCCCATTTTTTCTTTCAGCTGAACAGAAAGAGCAATCCGAATGGTTTGCAAAAAAGCAGGAGTACCACCATCTTCACGAGTTTCAACATCATCAAAATAATCATGCTGACCCCAAGGGTTGGTATAACTAACAGTTCCTCCACCAGGGTTATCTGGTACTAGATTTTTATACAGTTTCTTATTAAATATTAAAACACCTGTACTTCCTGGACCACCCAAAAATTTATGTGGAGAAAAGAAGATAGCATCTAAATGCGCTCCTTCTTCTGATGGATGCATATTAATGTTCACATAAGGAGCACAACAAGCAAAATCTACAAAACACAATCCGTTGTATTTATGTATAATTTTAGCCACATCATGAAAAGGGGTTTTAATTCCGGTTACATTAGAACAAGAAGTAATAGAAGCTATTTTAATTTTTCTGTGTGCATGTTTTTTAATGTACTCTTCAAAGGTATGAAGACAAATCGTGCCTTCTTCATTGCAAGGAACTACCACAACATCTGCTATAGTTTCTAACCAAGATGTTTGATTAGAATGATGTTCCATATGAGAGATAAATACAATAGGTTTAATCTCCTCTGGAATAGTGGTATATTCTCTTAGGTTTTCTGAAACTTTCAATCCTAAAATTCGTTGAAATTTATTGATAACACCTGTCATCCCAGAACCTTCAGTAATTAATACATCATTACTATTGGCGTTTACGTGTCTTTTAATAATATTTCTAGCTTCATGGTAGGCCAAAGTCATCGCAGCACCAGAAGTAGATGTTTCTGTGTGTGTATTAGCTACAAATGGCCCAAATTCGTTGGTGAGTTTATCTTCTATTGGGCGATACAACCTTCCGCTTGCAGTCCAATCTGTATATACTAGCTTTTGTTCTCCAAATGGTGAGATAAAATTTTGATCAATTCCTATAATTTGATCTCTAAACTGCTGAAAGTAGTTTTCTAAGGAAGTCATAATTAAGCGATAATTTCTTTTATTTCTGTAATAAAGCGTTCAGCTAATTCATCTGCATTAAGTTGAGAATTACTCTCTGTATAAATTCTGATAATTGGCTCTGTATTAGATTTACGAAGATGAATCCATTGACTTTCAAAATCAATTTTCACTCCATCTATTGTATTTACTTCTTCATTGGCATACTTAGTAGCCATAATTTCCAAAATATTATCTACATCTATTTGTGGAGTTAATTGTATTTTATTTTTACTCATAAAATAGCTCGGGTAACTTTCTCTTAAGGCTTTACAAGATATTTTTGTAGTTGCCATGTGCGATAAGAACAAGGCAACACCTACCAGGCTATCTCTTCCGTAATGTGATGCTGGATAGATAATACCTCCATTTCCTTCACCACCAATTACAGTGTTTGTTTCTTTCATTTTAATAACTACATTCACTTCTCCAACAGCACTTGCAGTATAAGTCCCTCCATGTTTTTCAGTTACGTCACGCAAAGCTCTAGATGATGATAAATTAGAGACTGTATTTCCACCTCCTAATTTTCCTAGAACATAATCTGCACAAGCAACCAAAGTGTATTCTTCGCCAAACATAGATCCGTCTTCACAAACCAATGCCAAACGATCTACATCTGGGTCTACAACAATTCCAACATCTGCTTGTTCCTTTACAACCAACTCAGATATGTCTGTTAGGTGTTCTTTTAAAGGTTCAGGATTGTGAGGGAACTGACCATTTGGTTCACAATACAGTTCTATACATTCAACTTCTAACTCTTTTAATAAAGCTGGAATAAAAATTCCTCCAGTAGAATTTACTCCATCAACCACTACCTTAAAATTGGCATTACGTATTGCATCAACATCTACTAGCTCTAAATTTAAAACTTCTTGAATGTGTTTCTTTAAATAGGTCTTATCTTTTGAATAGCTTCCTAAATCATCTACTTCAGCAAAATTGAAATCATCGCTTTCAGCAGTTTTTAAAATTACCTCCCCATCTTCTCCATTTAAAAACTCTCCTTTTTCATTCAATAATTTAAGGGCATTCCATTGTTTTGGATTATGACTTGCAGTTAGAATAATACCTCCGTCGGCATTTTCTAACGGAACAGCTACTTCAACTGTAGGAGTTGTAGACAGTCCTAAATCAATCACATCTATTCCTAAACCAACTAAAGTGTTGGCTACCAAAGAGCTAATCATTTTTCCAGAGATACGAGCATCCCTACCAACAACCACCGTTATTTTTTCTTTATTAGGGTTTCTGTTTTTAATAAAAGTTCCGTAAGCAGCAGCAAATTTTACAGCGTCTATAGGTGTTAAATTATCAGAAGTTTTTCCTCCAATAGTTCCTCTAATTCCAGAAATTGATTTAATTAATGTCATGCTATTTTTTTGTATTTCACAAAGATAATTTATTCTAAGTTACTTCTAAATAAATAGCATAAAAAAACCCTCGCAAATTGCAAGGGTTTTCATGTATTATAAATAGTTTCTAGTCTAAAAATTTATTTCTTTTTAGAACCTGCTTCCATTTTTTTCTTCAAATCTGCAAGACCTCCAATATCACCAAGCGTTGTTTTTTCTGCATCAGCAGATTTCTTCGCGGCTACTTTTAGGTTTCTTTTTTCTTGCTCTTTAAAAATAGCAGTATGAGATACTACGATTCTTCTATATTCTTTGCTAAATTCTAATACTTTAAATTCTGAAGTATCTCCTTTACCAAGTTTCGTACCGTCTTCTTTTTCTAAATGACGCCCAGGTGCAAAACCTTCTACTCCATCAGTAAAAGTTACTACAGCTCCTTTATCATTCTTCTCCTTAATTGTTCCAGTATGAACAGAGTCTATAGCATAGGTAGCTTCATGAGCATCCCAAGGGTTATCTTGAGTTTGCTTATGACCTAAGTTTAACTTACGTCCTTCTACGTCTAATTCTAATACTTGAACTTCTAATGAATCACCAACAGTTACAAAATCTGATGGATGCTTAATTTTCTTAGTCCAAGATAAATCAGAAATATATACCAATCCATCAATTCCTTCCTCTAATTCAACAAATACACCAAAATTTGTGTAATTTCTTACAGTACCTGTATGCGTTGAAGCTACTGGGTATTTTTTAGTAATATCTGTCCATGGATCTGGGTGTAATTGCTTCATCCCTAAAGACATTTTACGTTCGTCTCTATCTAATGTTAAGATTTGAGCTTCAACCTTGTCTCCAACTTTTACGAAATCTTGAGCAGAACGTAAATGTGTAGACCAAGACATTTCAGAAACATGAATAAGTCCTTCAACTCCTTCAGATACTTCTACAAATGCTCCATAATCTGCAATTACAACAACTTCACCAGTTACCTTATCTCCAATCTTAAGATCAGCATTTAAAGCATCCCAAGGATGAGATGATAATTGTTTTAATCCTAATTGAATTCTAGACTTACTATCATCAAAGTCTAAGATTACAACGTTTAATTTTTGATCTAATTCTACCACCTCATTTGGATGGTTGATTCTAGACCAAGATAAATCTGTAATATGAACTAATCCGTCTACTCCACCTAAATCAACAAAGACACCATAAGAAGTAATATTTTTTACAATACCTTCTAATACTTGTCCTTTTTCTAATTGACCGATAATCTCTTTCTTTTGAATTTCAATATCAGCTTCAATAAGTGCTTTGTGAGATACAACAACATTTTTAAATTCATGGTTAATTTTCACCACTTTGAATTCCATTGTTTTCTCTACATATTGATCGTAATCACGGATAGGCTTCACATCTATTTGAGAACCTGGTAAAAATGCTTCAATTCCGAAAACATCTACAATCATACCACCTCTAGTTCTACATTTTACAAAACCGTTAACAACTTCACCTGTTTCATGAGCATTATTAACACGTTCCCATGCTTTGATAACTCTTGCTTTTTTGTGAGATAATACTAACTGACCAGAACTATCTTCTCTCTTGTCTACTAAAACTTCTACTTTATCTCCAACTGCAAGGCTAGAGTTGTAACGAAATTCGTTTAAAGAAATAACTCCTTCAGATTTAGAATTAATATCTATAATTGCATCTCTGTCTGTTATTCTAATAACTAACCCTTCTATAACATCTCGCTCTTTTACAAAACCTACGGTTCCTTCTAAAGCGTTTTCAAACTCTTTTAATTTAGCCTCATCAACAGCTTCAATACCTTCTTCGTATTTATGCCAGTTAAAATTGTTTAAAAAATCTTCTTGAGTTTCTTCTTTTACTACGGGTGTAGTTTCTATAATTTCTACAGTTTCTGTTTCTGTAGTTTCTGCGGTAGCTTCAGTAGCTACTTCTTGTACTTCTGGAGCTTCTACAGCTTCCGGTTTTTTTGTTTCTTCAGACATGCTGAAAATGTTTTTGTATCTTCTTGTTAATTAGATTATTAACGATGTTAACGCAAAGAGATATGATACGTTTGTTTGCTCTTAAAACTCCTTTTTCTAATCTATTATCGTAAAAAGGAGTGCAAATGTACAAAATTCTACTGATTATTAGGTTTTTAGGTTCTATAAAATACCATTTTAAATACCACTCTCTAAAAAATAATCATATGTACATATTAATTATATTAAATCAAGCTTTATGTTGATCTTAATTTATGTGATTTTAAAAACTATATACTATTCATTAAGTACATAAATAAAAGAAATAACAATACTTTAAGAGCACAAGACTACGTAAGTTATTGTTTTAACTGACATCTAAAATATTTCTAACAATAAAGAAAGTTTATCGAACTTTTTGTACTGAAAATATAACTGCAAGAACTACATTTGTATCCGATTTAATTCTATAAAAAAAGTTTTAAATTGAAGTAATATGAATCAAGAAACAAAAGACTTAATAGATCAAGGAAAAATGCTTCCTTTAATGGAAGAGTTTTATACGATACAAGGCGAAGGATACCACACAGGTAAGGCTGCTTATTTTATTCGAGTTGGTGGCTGTGACGTTGGATGTCATTGGTGTGATGTTAAAGAAAGTTGGAATGCAGATTTACATCCTCCAACATTGGCTAATACAATAGTTGAACATGCAAAAAAATATTCTGATACTGTTGTAATTACTGGAGGTGAGCCATTAATGTGGTCTATGGACTATTTAACAAAAATGCTGCGAAAAAACGGACTAAAAACACATATCGAAACTTCTGGAGCTTATTCTTTTTCTGGAATTTGGGATTGGTTTTGTTTGTCTCCAAAAAAGACAAAGCTTCCCTTGGAGGAAGTCTACAAAGAGGCAGATGAATTAAAAATGATTATTTTTAATAAAAGTGATTTTGAATTTGCTGAAGATCATGCTGCTAAAGTTGGAAAAAACTGTGAATTATTTTTACAACCTGAATGGAGTAGAAAAGAAAAAATGACAGAACTTATCGTAGATTATGTGATGAAAAACCCCAAATGGAAAATTTCATTACAGACTCATAAGTATTTAAACATCCCTTAATTTTTCTTCTACCAATTTCAAAATAATTTCAAACTGCTTTTCTTTGGTTAAATGAGAATTGTCTATTTCTATTGCATCGTCTGCTTTTACTAATGGAGAGTCTTTTCTTGTTGTATCTAGGCTATCTCTCTCTACAACATTTGTATAAACATCTTTATAACTTACTTGTTCTCCTTTTTGAATCAGTTCATCAAAACGACGTTGTGCCCTAGTTTCTGCGGTAGATGTCATAAATATTTTTAATTCTGCATCTGTAAATACAACGGTTCCAATATCTCTTCCATCCATTACAACCGCTTTATGCTTCCCCATTTCTTTCTGAATAGTTACCAATTTTTTTCGGACCTCTGGAGTTGCTGAAACTTTACTTACGTAATTAGATACTTCTAATGTTCGTATGGTTTTCTCTACATTCACTTTATTTAAATACATCTCCCCAAAACCAAGCGAATGATTGTAAATAAATTCTAAGTGTGCATTGTCTAAATTATTAATCAGAGAAACAACATCAAAATGATTACTTGAAATATATCCATGTTGCATAGAAAAAAGTGTCATAGCTCTGTACATCGCTCCGCTATCGACATACACATAGCCTAACTGATGAGCTAATTGCTTAGCAATAGTGCTTTTACCCGTTGAAGAATACCCGTCTATAGCAATTGTAATTTTTTTATTCATCTATCTTTTATCTAAGTCAAATTGTAAACTAAATGTACTTGCACTTGTTGCTGCATGGTATTTTGAAAATGCATAATTGAACCTTAATTTATTCATTTTTATTCCAAAACCAAAAGAAATACCGCTAAAAGATCTTGCGTTTTGTAATTTTAGCTCACTAGATCTTCTAAAATTATACCCTGCTCTTAGGTTAATTGGACTTTCAGGAAAAAGCTCAGCTCCAATAACAAGATGTCTTATGGCATTTGTTAAAAATGATATCTTTTCTTCTGTAATATTTCCTTCTAAATCACTTATTTGATTTGATGGATTAGGAACAGCAACATTCCATTGTTGAAGATTATCTATTGTTAGATGCCATTTTAAAGGAACATATTTTAATTTATAGGAACCACCTATAGCTATTTTGAAAGGTAGTTTTTCATTTGTCCCATCAAATGATTGTATTTGTGTTCCCATGTTTCTGGCAACCATTGTAAAAGCATAAGACTTATAAGGACTATAATATAAAACGGCAATATCTGCAGCAATACCACTTGATGTAAAGTTACTGATTGTAGAATTAATTAACTTCCCATTAAAACCCATAAAAACATTTGTCCAAGGAAGATTAAAAGCATAACCAACAGAAACAGCTACATCACTTGCTTTAAAGGTACCGGTTTCATTACCATTTTCATCTGCTTCTATAAGAGTTCCGTAATTTAAATATTTAATACTACCATGAATAGCTCCAAAACGTCTATTGATAACTTGAGAGTAAGATGCAGAACCAATACTTATACCTGCAAGATAACTAGTATAATTAACAGATAATTGCTTGTCTAATTCTGGATTAATAACAGAAGGATTCCAAATAGGTTGGTTTACATCATTAATTAATGTTAACGCTTCTCCTCCAAGAGCTACTTGTCTAGAAGATGATGTTAAATTTAAAAACTGAAACACACTTTCTCCTCCTACTTGACTAAAAATAGTGGTTGAATTTACAAGGAAGATTAAAAAAAATATTTTTTTCATAGATCCTGATAGGAAAAAAGAACTATAACTTATAACGTATAAATCTATTAAT
>KB911104.1 GCA_000383355.1 Flavobacterium sp. SCGC AAA160-P02
GTATAAGATGAGCTTCCAAATAAATTAGCAACGGCATCAAACCCATAGTAGAAAAAGAAGGCAATAAAAATACCTAGTAAGAAAGCAACAATTTGATTTTTAGAGATAGAGGAGGTGAAAACACCTATTGAAGCATATGAACTGGCTAGTAAAAGCAAACCAACATAAGAACCGATGGTACTTCCATAATCTATATTCCCAATTGGATTGCCTAATTGGTGTATAGAATACACATACACAAAGGTTGGAATGACAGCAATAATAATTAATAATAAAACCGCAAAAAACTTACCTAAAATAATCTGAAAATTAGAGATGGGTCTTGTTTTTAAAATTTCGATGGTTCCTGTTTGAAATTCATCTGCAAATGTTTTCATAGTAATGGCAGGAACTAGAAATAATAACAACCATGGCGCCAAATAGAAAAAACTAGTAAGGTCTGCAAAGCCAGCATTTAAAATATTAAAATCATCATTAAAAACCCATAAAAACAATCCATTTATTAATAAGAAAATTCCAATAACCAAATAGGCAATTGGCGAGGCAAAAAATGAATTAAATTCCTTTTTTAAAATGGCAAGCATTGTTTTGCTGTTTATTTTTTTAATTTAAATATTCTATTATTTTCAAAACCATCTTCTCTTCGTTCAACTTGAAAAACAAATTGATGTTTTTTTAGCAAGGCTTTTGAAGCTTCATTGTCTTTGTGAGTAAACGCTTCAATAGTTTTTAAATTCATTGAATACAATCCAAAATTAAGAACGGCTTTGCATGACTCATTCATATATCCTTTCTTATGATTATCTGGATCTAATTCATAACCAATTTCTGCATAAGAAAAGTTGTTATTAAAGTTTTGATATCCAATGGTGCCAATTATTTGGTTGTGTTTCTTTGAGACAATTACCCAAAAGATATTTTTTTTATCTTTAAATCGTTTGTTTAACTCAGCTATAAATTTAGTGGTTTCTGAAATACTTTGAGGCATTTTTCTAGAAATCAACTCATTAATTTTCTTATTTGACCTTAAAAGATAGATAGCTTTAGAGTCTCTAGGAGTAGGTTGTCTAAGTATTAGTCTTTCTGTACTTAATTCAGGAAATAGATTGAAATTAAATTTTTCCATCAGCTTAACCGTGAAATTTTGTCAACACTCCAAGCTTCTGGTTTTAAATTGAACAGTATTTTTGTGTTAGACCATACCTCTTTAAATAATTGAGAATCTCTGTAATTATTTAAATCTTTTTCAGAATCCCAATAGCTGTATGTGAAAAACACACATGAATTATGTTGCTCTCTATACAATTCTAGCAAATTACAGCCTTTACTTTTCCTTATAAGTTCTTTTTTTTTCTCAAAATTAGCAAGAAAAGTTTCTATATGTTCTGGATGAAAACTCATCTTTACAATTCTAACTAACATGTATTTTTAAATAAATTCTATGGTTATGGTATCTCTATAATCTAATCCAAGCAATGTTGAAGCCCCACCAACAGTTTTTAAATTACTTCTATAAATTGCAATTTCTAAATAACCAGCAGAATTAAATAAAGCCAATCTATTTCCGTCAAACTGGCGTGCATCTGAGGTGTTTTCACCAAGTATTTCGTTGTATTTGTTCACTATTTTTGTGAAGGTATATCTAGCTGCAGAAATTTTAAAATCTCTTCCTTTTCCAATATCTGTAAAAAGCTTTTTATTTATGTTACTAATAATATTGCCATAATTATCAATATAAATAACACCTCCTGTAATCATTTTTTGATCTTGGCTTACCTTTGGTTGAATTTCTGTCATCTCCTTATAGGTAGATGTTTCTTTTCCAATTACTGTTAGATTACCCCCTCTAGAGATAAAACAAGCTACTTGCACAAAAACATCTAACACAGGGAAACTACTTTCTATTCTATCGTGAATATTAATTTCAACAACCTTTGTTGGCTTAATGTCTTTGGTAATCATACAAATTAATCCATTGTCTGGACACACAAAATAATGATTGTCTAACTCAAGAGCAATGTGCTTGTTTGTTTCGCTCAATTCAGAGTCTACACCAATAATATGGATGGTCCCTTCGGGAAAACTTTTATAAGAGTTTTTTAATATATAGGCAGTTTCTGTAATGTTAAATGGAGAAATATGATGCGTAATGTCTACAATTTTAGCATCAGGTAATTCTGAGTATATGGCTCCTTTTACGGCACCAACAAAGTGGTCTTTCGTTCCAAAATCAGTAGTTAATGTTATAATAGACATTAAAATTTGGCTGTTAATTAAATGTGTAAAAGTTGCTCAAAAAATTCATACAAAGCTAAACATTTCTGAAAATTTATTCACTATTTTTAAGTTGTATTATTTAATAACTCTAATAAACCACAAACATTTGAACGAACGCATCATTGAGCTTACTGAAATTAACCCAAATGATTTCTTTGGCGCACACAATAGTACTGTAGAACAATTAAAAAGATACTTTCCAAAAATTAAAATTGTTGCTCGCGGGTCTAAACTAAAAATTTATGGAGAGTCTGAACTGTTAGATGAGTTTGAAAAGCGACTAGAGATGCTGATAAAATATTTTAATCGATATAATAAGTTAGACGAAAATAGTATTGAACGAATTTTAACATCAACAGGGAAAGAAGCAAAGTCTTCAAGTCTAAAGGCTAAAGATGTTTTAGTACATGGTGTAAACGGAAGACTTATTAAGCCACAAACAGAAAATCAGCGTAAAATGGTTTCTATGATGCAAAAAAACGACATGCTTTTTGCGGTTGGTCCAGCAGGTACAGGAAAAACATATACTGCAGTTGCGTTAGCTGTAAAAGCCTTAAAGGAAAAAGAAGTTAAAAAAAATTGTTTTAACTAGGCCAGCAGTAGAATCTGGTGAGAATTTAGGTTTTTTACCTGGTGATTTAAAGGAAAAATTAGATCCTTATATGCAACCATTGTATGATGCCTTAAGAGATATGATACCGCATGAGAAATTAGAATCTCACTTAGAAAAGGGAGTCATACAAATTGCACCTTTGGCTTTTATGCGAGGAAGAACATTAGATAATGCTTTTGTTATTTTAGATGAAGCTCAAAATACTACGCACAACCAAATGAAAATGTTCTTAACCAGAATGGGTAAAAATGCAAAGTTTGTTATTAATGGAGACCCTGGTCAAATAGATTTACCTCGCAAACAAATATCTGGCTTAAAAGAAGCTTTATTAGCCTTAAAAGATATAGATGGAATTGCACAGATTTACCTAGATGATAAAGATGTTATCCGGCACAAATTAGTAAAAAGTATTATTACTGCTTATAAAGGCATTGAAACTGATTAATTCTAATTGTCTTTAATTACTTTTGCAACTTTCAATTATTAATATGATGAATACCATAAACGAAACCAATTTTCAATTTCCCAATCAAAAATCTGTTTACAAAGGCAAAGTAAGAGAGGTTTATAATATTAATAATGAGTTGTTGGTTATGATTGCTTCTGATAGATTGTCTGCTTTTGATGTTATTTTGCCAAGACAAATACCGTTTAAGGGGCAAATTTTGAATCAGATAGCAACTAAAATGATGAAAGAGACTGAAGATTTGGTCCCAAATTGTTGCTTTCTTACTAGGTATTTTTATTGCCTTCTTTTTCTACTATGGGTTTGATGCCGTTGCTAATTTATTTGGAAGCTCATCTTATACTGTAAAATTGTTTGGAATGAACGAACATTTTAAGAGTATTAGCAGAGGTGTACTAGATACCAGAGATGTATTATACTTCTTCAGTATTATTGTTTTCTTTTTATTCATCACCAAACAAAAATTGACGAATGAGTAAAAAGTTAAAACATAGTATATATCTATTTATTACATTAATAGTACTAAATATTGTGAGTCAAGGTTTTTATAACAGAATTGATTTAACAACAGACAATCGATATACATTGGCTAAAGTAACTAAAGATATCATAGCTAATATAGACAAACAACTTATTGTAAAAGTCTATTTAGAAGGCGATTTCCCCTCAGAATTTAAACGCTTACAAATAGAAACTAGGCAGTTTTTAGAAGAATTAAATGCTAAAAACTCTTTTATTAAAATTCAGTTTATACGCCCAAACAATCAGAGAGAGCGATTGATTAAAGTAGGAATGATTCCTAGTCAGTTAACGGTAAAGGAAGATGGCAAATTATCTAATGCTATTATTTTTCCTTGGGCAGAAATTGTGTACAAGAAGAAAACCAATATTGTTTCTTTGCTTCCAAACGGAACGGCACAATCTCAAGAAGATCAGCTAGAAACTGCTGTAGAAAATTTAGAGTTTTCTTTTAGCAATGCCATCTATAAACTTCAAGAAGAAAAACAAAAAAAAGTAGCTGTTCTCTCTGGAAATGAAGAATTATTAGACATACAGTTGTATTCTTTTTTAAGTGAAGTGACTAAAAAACATAGATTGGCAAAATTTACCTTAGATTCTGTAGCTAGTAATTCTGTAAAAAGCCTAAAAGACCTTCAACAATTTGATCTTGCCATTATTGCAAAACCAACAGAATCTTTTACAGAAAAAGAAAAGTTAGTGCTAGATCAATATATCATGAACGGTGGAAAAACATTGTGGATGCTAGAAAATGTTCAAGCAGACACAGATAGTTTATTTAAAGATGGTAAAATGTTAGCCTATCCGAGAGACCTTAATTTGACCGATTTTTTCTTCTCTTACGGTTTGAGGGTTAATGTAACATTAATTCAAGATTTATATGCAGCAAAGATTCCTCTAGCTACTGGAAATATTGGAAATAAACCACAGTTTCAAAATTTAAACTGGTTTTATCATCCATTGGTTTCTGGAAATCAAACTCATGCTATATCAAAAAATATAGCTCCTGTTAGATTGCGATTTGCAAATCAAATAGACACCCTACAAAACAGTTTACAAAAGACTGTTTTATTGATGAGTTCTATGTTAACTAGAAAAACAGGAACTCCAGCTATTATAGCATTAGAGAGTATTGCTGAAGAACCTAAAGAAGAAGATTATTCATCTGGTTTTCAAATATTTAGTCTACTCATAGAGGGTGATTTTACTTCCATGTATGCAAACAGAATAAAACCATTTAACATAAAGAAATTCAGCAAAAAAAGCAGCCATAATAAAATGATCGTTATTTCTGATGGAGATATTGGAAGAAATCAATTACAAAAAGGAAAACCTTTTGATTTGGCCCAAGATAAATGGACTGGAGAACAATTTGGGAACAAAGAATTTTTATTAAATGCAGTAGATTATTTATTAGACGATAATGGCTTAATTGAATTAAGAAATAAAAATGTGCAAATTAATTTATTAGATAAAGAGAGGGCTTACCAAGAAAGAATTTTCTGGCAGTTTGTAAACATAGTCTTACCTCTTCTGGTGTTATTAACTTTTGGTTTTGTATTTCAGTATGTAAGAAAAAGAACCTATTCTTAGGTAGTATTATTAATATCATTTCGAGAGCCTCAATGATAATTCTAAAGACTTACAAAGCTTTCAAAAGACTTCATGACTAAGTATATCTGTAACTCAGATGACATGCTGAGCTAATAGAGTTATACTCTAAATTAAAATTCTATAAAGTCTAAATTTCTAACAAATTATCATGAATAATCTGGTAACCCAAGACTTCTTGCAGCTTTTTAGAACTTATTATTTTATATCTCAATTGTGGGTTTTCTTCAAATATTGGAGAATCAAAATTTAAGCTTTTTCTAGCATTTGTATAAAACTCTTTTCTAGTTGGATGATCGTTAGAGCAAGCATTAAAAGTTGTATTCCAGCAATTTTGATCAATGATTTCATGAATAATTTCAATACAATCTTCTTGATGTATCATATTCACAAACCCGTTAGGTTGTGGTATTGTTTTCCCATTTTTAAACCAACTTCCTGGATGTCTTCCAGGCCCAAATAAGCCAGCAAAACGAATAATAGTTGTTTCAAAATAAGTATTTTCTCTGAAGAGACTTTCTATCTCTGACAAAGGAGTATTCATTGTTTTTGTTTCTTCAGAAACTACTGAATTTGAAACTGAATATACAGAAGTAGAACTAATGAAAATAACTTTTTGAATCGGTGAGATTTCAATTTGTTCAATTAATCTTTCATACGCATCAATATCTTTTGAGGTTATGGCTATTAAAAGAATATCTGAAGATAAAAATAAATCAAATTCTTCAAATTCTGTAATATCAATTAAATAGGCTTCAATTTCTAAAGCTTCTAATTCTTGAATTTTAATTTCTGATGTTGTAGATCCTTTAACAGTAAAACCTTCCCTTAGTAAAGAAACTGCCATTGGTTTTCCTAACCAACCACAACCAAGTATGCTAACACTCTTCATCACAACAATTTTCATGCTTTACAAACTTGCAACTAACTACCGCAAGTAATGCTCCTATAATAGGTGCTAGTATGTATAGCCATATTCCTTCAATATTTCCAGAAACAATATTTGGTGCTAAAGAACGTGCAGGATTCATAGAAGCATTGGTAATAGGTCCGGCAAAAAGAGCTTCTAGTAAAACAACCCCTCCAATTGCAATTCCAGCCATCATACCTGTCTCTTTACTTCCTGTAGAAACATTAATAATAACAACCATTAAGAAAAATGTAAGAATCAATTCTAATACAAAGGCTCTCCAAACATCAACAGAAGGAATAGTAGCACCTAATAATTCACTTTTAGGAAATAACCACATTAAAAGTAAACTTGCAGCAAAAGCACCTGCTATTTGAAAAAAAATATACTTTGGTACTTCTTTCCAAGAAAACTTCTTTGCATAGGCAAATGCAATAGATACTGCAGGATTAAAATGTGCTCCTGAAATTTCTCCAAAAGCGTAAATCATAGCCATTACTATTAATCCCCAAGTAATTCCAATTCCAACATGAGTAACATCCCCACCAGTTACTTCATTAATTGTCATGGCTCCTGTTCCGCAAAAAACCATGGCAAAGGTTCCAATAAATTCTGCAATATAATTTTTCATTTACACGCTGTTTATTCTCTTAATTGATAACTTTTATGCAAAGATACATTTGTTTAGGTTAGCTTTTCATTATGTTTTACCTTGCTAATTCATTTTTTTTAAGCTTTATATCATGAATAAAATTATTTTATTAGTCTTTTGCACTTTAGCGATTAGTTGTTCAACTTCAGAAACAAACATAAGCTCTCTAAACGAACAAGAACGATGGAACCACAGAGCCGAGAATACAGAAATTATACGAGATGACTTTGGTATTCCTCATATTTATGGAAAAACAGATGCCGATGCTGTATTTGGAATGTTATATGCTCAATGTGAAGATGATTTTAATCGTGTAGAACGAAATTACATTTGGGCAATTGGTCGTTTGGCTGAGGTAGAAGGAAAAGAAGCCATCTACAGTGATTTAAGAGCCAACTTATACATGACCAAAGAAGAAGCAATTTTAAATTATGAAAAAAGTCCTAAATGGCTACAAGAACTTTGTGTTGCATTTGCAGATGGTATTAACTTTTATTTAAAAAATCATCCAGAAGTAACTCCTAAGTTAATTACTCATTTTGAGCCTTGGATGCCTATGTATTTTAGCGAGGGTTCTATTGGGGGAGATATTGAAAGAGTCTCTACTAAAAAAATAAGAGATTTTTATGGACCTCAAACAAATTCAAAAAAATTAGCAATTTCAGACGGCTTAATTAGATTAAAAGATAATGAACCAAGAGGATCTAATGGTTTTGCTATTGGTGGAGAAAAAACAGCTTCAGGAAATGCCATGTTATTAATAAACCCTCATACCTCTTTTTTCTTTAGAGGAGAATCTCATGTTGTTAGTGAAGAAGGTTTAGATGCGTATGGAGCTACAACATGGGGTCAGTTTTTCATCTACCAAGGCTTTAATGAAAAAACTGGTTGGATGCATACCTCAACAGGAACTGACATTATAGACGAATTTACAGAGACTATTGTAAAAAGTGATGCAGGAATTCAGTATCAATATGGAAAAGAATTGCTTCCAGTAGATTCTGTAAAAGTTTCATTAGACTATACAACAGACAAAGGAATCTCTTCAAAAGATTTTACCATGTACAGAACACACCATGGCCCCATTACACATGCCGAAGGTGAAAAGTGGGTGGCAACTGCTCTAATGTGGAGCCCTATAAAAGCATTAGAACAATCGTTTACAAGAACTAAAAACTCCAATCATGATGAGTTTTATAAGATGATGGATATTAGAACCAATTCTTCTAACAATACTGTTTATGCAGATGCAGATGGAACCATCGCTTACTACCATGGAAATTTTATTCCCAAAAGAAATGAAAAATTTGATTATACAAAACCTGTAGATGGAAGCAATCCGGCAACAGACTGGAAAGGCTTACACGAATTAGAAGATAATATTTTTGTTAAGAACCCTCCTACTCATTGGATTCAAAACTGTAATTCTACTCCATTTAGTTCTGCTGCAGAATACAGTCCTAAAAAAGAAGATTACCCAGAATATATGTCTTCCTATCCAGAAAACTTTAGAGGAATGCATGCCATTCCCCTGTTAAAAAAAGCAGAAGACCTTACTTTAGAATCTTTAATTAAACTTGCTTACGACCCTTATCTTCCTGGAGCAGAAAAACTTATTTCAGGATTGTTAGATGCTGCTAAAAAAACACCTGTAAAATCTCGTGAAGCTAAAGAGGCTATTGAATTACTAAAAAAATGGAATTTCACAGTTTCTATAAGTTCCATAGAAATGACTTTAGCTCAATTTTACATTAATACCTATTATAAATCTGGAAAAATTCCAATAATGTCTTTGGGAAAAAGAACTTCAAGATTGGCCCGTTTTGAATATATGAGTGTTGGTTCTTCACCCAAAGAGCGTCTAGCCATATTTGAAGAAAGCTTACAAAAACTAACCGTAGATTTTGGCTCTTGGAAAACTCCGTGGGGAGAGTTTAATAGATATCAAAGGAATGATGGTAAAATTATTCAAGACTTTAATGACAACAAACCAAGTTTTCCTGTAGGAATGGCCTCTGGTAGATGGGGAGCTTTGGCTTCTTTTGGGACTCAGTTTGGAGACCAAACCAAGCGTCAGTATGGAACTTCTGGAAATAGCTTTGTAGCTGTTGTAGAGTTTGGAGAAAAAGTAACTGCTAAAACAATATTAGCTGGAGGCCAGAGTGGAGACCCCAATTCTCCTCATTTTGATGATCAAGCCATTCCGTACATAAAAGCTAAATTTAAAGATGTTGCTTATTATAAAAAGGATGTTTTAAAACGTGCAAAAAAAATCTATAAACCTGGAAAAGAATAGTAACAAAATTTTTAACAACTTAAAATAATTGTATTTTTACAACTCAATAATCTAAAATTAATCATGAAAAAATCTATTCTAAAAACAGTACGTATTGTAGCATTTACAGTTGCAATCTCTCTAACAAGCTGTAACAATTCTACTACTACTGAAACAGTTAAAGAAACTGAAACCGTAGTTGAATTAAAAATTACAACCCCACAACCAAGTCCTTTAGGAATGGTATCTCAACGAGTAGGATTAACAGATGTTGCCATAGAATACTCTAGACCAGGAGTAAAAGGAAGAACTATTTTTGGTGATTTAGTTGCCTTTGGAAAAACATGGAGAACAGGAGCAAATTCTAACACAAAAGTTACCTTTAGTTCTGATGTAATTATTGACGGACAAACATTAAAAGCAGGTTCTTACGGATTATACTCTGTGCCTAATAAAGATTCTTGGGAAGTGATGTTTTATACTGAGTCTGATAATAGCGGAGTTCCTAGAGATTGGGATGATAGTAAAGTAGCTGCAAAAACTACTGTAAATGTGCAAGCTTTTCCTATAAATGTTGAAACGTTTACCATCTCTATTAATGATGTAACATCTACCACTGCAGTTCTTGGTATTCTTTGGGAAAAAACATATGTTGCTGTTACATTTGAGGTACCAACTGATGAAATGGTTTCTGCAACAATTGATGCTGTAATGGCAGCAACTCCTAAAGCT
Organism: Flavobacterium sp. SCGC AAA160-P02; assembly: GCA_000383355.1. Lineage (GTDB taxonomy): Bacteria > Bacteroidota > Bacteroidia > Flavobacteriales > Flavobacteriaceae > Polaribacter. Next base: position 10,056 of record KB911104.1, read on the forward strand.
GGAGATTATTACAATGCTGCAATCTATTACAACCAACAAGACAAAGACATTAAAAAAGCAAATGAATGGATGGAAAAGGCGATGTCTTTAACAGAGAAGCCTGCTTTTTGGCAATTAAGACAACAGTCTTTAATCTATGCTAAAATGGGTGATTCTGAGAAGGCTATAGCAGTTGCTGAAAAATCTTTAGAACTCTCTAAAGAAGCTGGAAATGAAGCTTATATTAAGATGAATACAGAATCTCTAAGTGAATGGAGGGCTAAATAAAAAAGCTGTATTTACGTTTTAAAATAAAAAAGGAGTAAGAAGAGTAGCTATATACTCACTTACTCCTTTTTACATTTTATATTCTTTAAAGTATTATACATCTATTTTTATGATCTGTTTCTCAAATCTATTCTCATTGTATGCATCGTTGCTTGCATACCAACTTTTTCATAAGCCTTTATTGCAGCATTGTTTGAAGGATACACCTCTAATCTTACTTCATAAATACCTCTAGATAAAGACCAATCATACAAATAATTCATAATCCTTTTATTAACTCCTTTTCCTCTGTAATCTTCTTTTGTAAACATAAACCCTAAGTAAGAAAATTGATCGAACTGAAAACAATCTCTAGCTTGCTTTATACGTGCATATCCACATCCTGCAATAGCACCATTAATTTCAGCAATAACAAGTTCTACCTTTAAATCACTAATAAGGTTTGGAATATCATAATAATACGTTTTGGATGCCTTTAGGGTTTTATCCATAGGCCTTTCGGCATGTAAAACTCCTTGCTCAAATTCATATAAAATTGACAAATCTTCTGTAGTTGCTTTTCTAATGGTTATCATAAATGAAGATAAATTAATAATTTAAATTGATTTGTTTTCTTATTTTATCTAGTGTAGCAATTAAGTCTTTAGAAAAAGAAAAACTCATGAGCTCACTTTCTGTTTTATGATCTCTAAGCAATTGATTGAAGTGCTCAATTTCAAAATTATATCCAAAAGTTTTAGCAGAAAAATCTACATGTTCTTCAATTCCATTTTGCAGTAAAGTAATTGTTGTTGGTTGGTGAAATCTAGTATTAATTTTAATGACTCCATGCTCACAAGTGAAAACAGCTTCAGTAGGTGTTTCCTTCAAAAAGTTACTTTTTAAAATTGCTTTGGCATTGTCATAATTAAAAATCATCTCACAAGATGAATCTGCGCCATTGGTGAAAAAAGTTGCATCAGCTTCAATGGTTTTTGGTAACCCTAATGATGATAAGGCTGCAAACACTGGATAAATACCAATATCTAATAAACTACCTCCTCCCAATTCTTTTCTTAGTACTCTACTATCTAAACTGTGAGTTGATTGAAATCCAAAATCGGCCTCTAAAAGGAGTACTTTACCAAAAACTTCATTCTTTATAAAATTTATAACATAGTGATAATGGGGCAAAAATAAAGTCCATAGAGCTTCCATTAAAAGTGTCTTGTTTTCTTTAGCAACGGCAATCATTTCTGCAACTTCTTTTAAATTCATTGCAAAAGGTTTCTCACATAAAACAGCTTTTTTATGCTGTAAGCAAAGGATTGTGTGTTCTTTGTGAAAACTATGCGGTGTGGCTATGTATATTGCATCTATTGCTGGATCTTTTACTAGTAGTTCATAAGAATCATAACTATTAGAAACTTGAAACTCTTTTGCAAAAGAAGTTGCTTTTTCTCTACTTCTAGAAGCTACAGCATACAATTCTGCTCCTTCAACAGTTGCCAGGTCTTGTGAAAACTTATGGGCAATATGACCTAAACCTAGTATTCCCCAACGAATGATCTTAGTTTCTTGTTTGTTCATCTCCTTTAAATAATAATGAGACTCATAATTTTATGAATTGATAGATGATTTTTTCTCAATACTTAGTACTCCTATTAAGATAAATAAAAGCATTAAAACTAGCACATGATACAAGGTTAATTTTAAGTAAACAACATCATACACTACTTTAATAAGCGCAATTGATATTAAAACCAATACTGCTCTTACATATAAACGATTAGATTTAAATGAAAACATTAATGCTGTGAAAATAACCAAAATACAACCCACAAAATTTAACCACAAATAACTAATTACAGGTTCTAAACCTAGATTTTCAAGTTCATATATTCCAAAATAATAAATTAATAAAATGAGTGTCTGAGTAATTATTGCAGCAACAAAAACTGCGTTTCCTTGTACCTTTTTAAAGAAGAATGCCAATAAAAAAATACCCAATACGTTTCCATAAAATACTGACCCAATGATATTTACTAATTGAATTAAATTGTCAAATAAGTTGGCAACACAGGCAATTAAGATGGCCAATATACCCCACCCTAAGGTCAACCATTTTGAAGCTTTTACATAATGAGTCTCATCTCTTCCTCTTACAATATTTCTCTTATAAACATCTATAGTTGTTGTTGAGGCTAAAGCGTTTAATTCGGAGGCAGTTGAAGACATTGCTGCAGCTAAAATAACCGCTAGAAGTAATCCTATGATTCCTTTTGGAAGGTTATTTACAATGAAATGTATAAACACATAATCTTTATCATTTGCTTGAATTTTATCACCTGAAGTTGTGGCAACTTTTTCAATAATTTCTTTTGCTTTTACCTTTAATGCACGGTCTTTTTTATTGAATGCTATAATTAAATCCTTTTCGTTTTCTTGAACGCCATCTAACAAAAGTATTTTCTTTTGATTTTCTATTTCGATATGCTGTTTTTCTAATTCTTTATATTCATCATAATACACCGAACTGATGACGGCCTCATTGGCTTTTGGATTAAAGTTTAGCGGAGATGCATTAAATTGATAAAACACAAATACCATAACTCCTGTTAACAATATAAAAAACTGCATAGGTACTTTTAACAAACCATTAAATAATAATCCTAGCTGACTTTCTCGTAGCGATTTACCAGACAGATAACGTTGAACCTGACTTTGATCTGTTCCAAAATATGAAAGCATCAAAAAAGTACCACCTAAAAACCCTGTCCAAACTGTATATCTATTATTTAAATCAAACGAAAAGTCTAATACTTTCATTTTATCACTTGCCCCAGCAATGTCTAAAGCTTTGCTAAATGTGATGCCATCTGGCATATAATACATGATTAAAGTAAACGCAGTAACCATTCCTAGAAATATAATAATCATTTGTTGTTTTTGTGTTACGTTTACAGCCTTGGTGCCTCCTGAAACCGTATAAAAAATAACCAACAAACCAATGACAATATTTAGTACAATTAAATCCCATCCTAATACATATGATAAAATAATTGCTGGTGCATAAATGGTAATTCCAGCAGCTAATCCTCGTTGAATTAAAAACAAAAAAGCCGTTAATGATCTTGTTTTTAGATCAAACCTAGTTTCTAAATATTCATAGGCTGTATAGACATTTAACTTGTAGTAAATTGGAATAAAAACAAGGCAAATGATAATCATTGCAATGGGCAATCCGAAATAGAATTGTACAAATCCCATTCCATCATGAAAGGCTTGACCTGGAGTTGATAAAAATGTAATAGCACTGGCTTGAGTTGCCATTACAGACAAACCTATTGTCCACCATTTTGTATCATTTCCTCCTTTGATGTAATCTTCTACTCCGTTGTCTATTTTACGAGTCTTATAAACCCCGTAAAGAACAATAAAAAGTAAGGTAGTTCCTAAAACGAACCAATCTAGTGGATGTAAATCTGGTGTTCCCATAACTAGTTAGCGAAAGATTGAGTGATTAGGTAAAAAATGATAATGTAAATGAGATTTACAATCAGAACTACTGAATAAATTTTTTTCCATTGTTGTTTATTACCCTTCATTATTAGTTTTTTAATTGGTCTTGTTGCTGAATACTTTCTTTACCTATAGACAATATATTTGCAAATAACTTATAGGCTCCAGTAACACCTGCTGGCAATTCTCTAAAGAAACTTAATCCGGTGTATATATAATTTCCTTTTCCGTATTTAGCTACTAATAAACTTCCTTTTTTTGGGGTTTCTCCTGGGTCATTCATGGATAAAATTGGGATGTATTCTGAGCTCCAAGAATCTGGAAAATACAAGCCTCTTTCTTGCACCCAACCTTCAAAATCTTGTTCAGAAATTTTATTTGGAAAATTCATCACTGGATGATTTTTTTCTAAAATTTCTACTGCAGCATTTTCATCGGTAACTCTATCTCTAGAAAGATTTAATTTAAAAGGTGCTGCCACATCAACTCTTCTACTTGTATTGTATTGCACCACCATATTCCCACCATTTTTTACATATTCTAATAAGAATTTCTGTTTGTATTTAAGGGTAGAGACTGTGTTGTAAGCTCTAATTCCTAAAACAACGGCATCAAATTTCTTCAAGTTCTCTGTACTAATCTCTTCTGGGTTAATCATGGTAACAGCATAACCAATCTGTTTTAAACTTTCCGGAACTACATCTCCAGCACCCTTAATATAACCAATAAAATTGCCCGCCTTTTTTATATTTAAACGAACAACTTTTGCTTCTGAATTTTGTAATACAGATTGCTTAGGAATATGGTCATATTCAATTTCAATTAATTCCTTATCATACTTTTTGCCGTCAATTAAAATACTTGCCTTTAACGTTCCTTTAGAGTCATAACTTGTTGGAGTTACGCTGAACTGATAATTCTGTGTATCTCCTTTTTGTTTAATTTCTAAGTTAATAAAAGCTGGTGAAACTTTCCATTCTTCAGGAACTTCTAAAGATAATTTTCCTTTCACATTATTTGCACCAGAACTTACTCCTACCGAGACTATACGTTCTTTAGCATCTGAGAAAAGCATTACTTTTTCATATAACTTTGTAGTTGCTAATGGTAGTATTTCAAACGGATCATACAATTCTCCTTTATCTCTCTTAGAATACCGATGAAGGATATTTTTTTGAATAGTTAATGGAATAGTGTCTATCATTAGATTGAAAAAAACAGTTACTTTTCTTGGCGTTTCTGGTTTCCCAATTAGTTGTCTATTATCTACTTGGTACATTCCAAGAGAGCCTTTAGATTGCAACCAATAAGGATCTGTATAACTCAGGTTTTCTAAATTTATAGTTTGTTTAAATTGTTGTTTTACATTATTTTCTAATAGTAGGTCATGAACAACAGTATCTGTTTTGGCTGTTTTAAAACTCATAGATTCTAAAAAAACAGGGACTTCAGAATTTCTATTTAAAACCTCAATAGCTAGCTCTATGTTAGCATTTGGAACTCCGCTAGAGCTTTCTGCAGAGGCCTCTAAATATAATCCTGCGCAGGCTTCTATAATCTTACTTATTTGTTTTTCTTTAACGGCTCTCCAATGGAGATCATCTAAAGATTGAATTTTTTTGTAGGCTCGAATTAGATCTTTCAGATGTTTTGCAGGGTTTCCAAAATCAAAATTCTTTTCTATATCATATAAAATTGCCCCAATATCTCCTCCATCTTTTAATCGATTCCAGGTTGTATTAATTCCAGCAAAAATATCGCTAGTATCTTTTGGTTGATCTCCTTTTAAAAATTCTATATACTCATTTTGACTTCCTCTAGTGGTTAATCTTCCAAATCCTTGACATAAATGTTGGCTACTAGCCATAGACGCTACTTCATTATTAGATAGTCCTTTTAGAGGATAATAAACACCTACATCTACAGAAGTTAACTTCCCTACTGTGGCCTTTCTAAAGTCATCTTCATTCTTATAAAACCAAGACGAGGTATTAAAAAACAATCGTTTTGGTTGCCAAGTTTCAGTAAATTCTAACTGATTTGTAAACTTTGTTGCATCACTTACCAAGTCAAAAGCTTCTATGCTTAACATAGCAGAAGAAGTGTGATGACCATGAGTAGTACCAGGGGTCCTATGATTAAATCTGTTAATAATAACATCGGGTTTAAAAGTTCTAATAGCCCAAACAACATCACTTAATACTTTTTCTTTATCCCATATTTTTAATGTTTCCTTAGGGTGTTTAGAAAAGCCAAAATCATTAGCTCTAGTAAAAAACTGCTCACCTCCGTCTACTCTTCTGGCCCCTAGGAGTTCTTGTGTTCTAATAACCCCTAATAATTCTCTAATTTCTGGACCTATTAAATTTTGTCCACCATCACCTCTAGTTAATGATAAATAACCTGTTCTTGCTTTTACGTGATTAGATAAATAAGAAATTAATCGAGTATTTTCATCATCGGGGTGCGCGGCAATGTACAAAGCAGTCCCTAGAAAGTTTAATTTCTGAATTTTCTCATAAATTTGATTAGACGTTAACTTTTCTGGCTTTTGAGAAAAAACTGATAAAGACATCAGTAAAAATGAAAGAATAGCGATTGTTTTTTTCATTATATCGTTGGGTTTGATAGCTAACAAATGTAGCATTTTAAATCTTCTTTTAAAATTGCCTGTGCTTTTTTATAGCACACAAAAAAATATTAATAATCAGCCTGTTTTTTTTGATAAAAAAGCTATCAACAATACGGGTAAAATGTTGATAACAAAATTTTCAAAATCACTAAATTCCAATATCTTTGTAAATGAACCATTTTTTAATAAAATCTAAATGAAATTTATCGTATCAAGTTCGCAACTGTTAAAACAATTACAAGTTTTAGGCGGAGTTATCAATAGCAATAATACCCTACCTATATTAGATAATTTCTTATTTGAAATTTCTGAAAATCAACTAAAAGTTTCTGCATCAGATTTAGAAACAACTATGAGTGCTGTTGTTACAATAGAGTCTGATTCTACAGGATCTATTGCTATATCTGCAAGATTACTTTTAGATACCTTAAAAACATTTCCAGATCAACCCTTAACTTTTAAAACTGAAGGAGATAGTATTATTGAAATTAGTTCTGATCAAGGAAAGTATGACATGGCCTATTTTGGAGGTGACGAGTTTCCTAAATCTGTGAGTTTACCTTCACCAAGCAAAACAGTTATCCCTTCAAATATATTAGCAACAGCAATATCAAAGACTATTTTTGCTGCTGGAAATGATGATTTACGCCCAGTAATGAGTGGTGTTTTCTTTCAATTTAGCTCAGAAAGCTTAACTTTTGTTGCTACAGATGCACATAAATTAGTAAAGTATACAAGAACAGATGTAACTGCAGATAAAACAGCTGAATTTATCATGCCCAAAAAACCTTTAAATTTATTAAAGGGTGTTTTAGGTGGAGAAGAAGATGTTATTATAGAATACAACGATGCTAATGCGAAATTTACATTTGAGAACTTTGTGTTAATTTGTCGTTTAATTGATGGAAAATATCCAAATTACGAAGCTGTAATTCCAAAAGAGAATCCAAACAAATTAACTGTAGATAGAGCATCTTTTCAGAATTCTGTTCGAAGAGTATCTATTTTTTCTAGCAAAACAACACATCAGATTCGTCTTAAAATGGCGGGTACAGAGTTAAATATTTCTGCTGAAGATCTAGATTTCTCTAACAAAGCTGATGAGCGCTTGAGTTGTGACTATCAGGGTGATGATATGCAAATTGGGTTTAATTCTCGTTTTTTAAGTGAAATGTTAAGTAACTTAACGTCTAGCGAAGTTTTAATTGAAATGTCTTTACCTAATAGAGCTGGAATCTTAACTCCTATTGACGGAACAGACGAGGGAGAAAAAATTACGATGCTGGTAATGCCTGTGATGTTAAATAACTAACAGAAAGAACTAGTGAACTAAAAAAAGTATACTCACTTTGTTTAGGATACAGCTAACATATATATTTTAAATCACAATATAACCCTGAATAATATCAGTTCAATGTTGTGATTTTTTGTTTACTTTTAGCATCAAATTTTATCGATTGAACTTTTTAGCACATCTATATCTATCTGAAAACAATCCAAATATTATGATTGGTAATTTTATAGCAGATCATATTAAAGGAAATCAGTTCACCCATTTGAGTTCAGAAATTCAGCAAGGCATTAAATTACATCGAGAAATTGACACCTTTACAGATGCGCATAAGATTACAAGAATAAGTAAACGAAGGCTTCACAAACGATATGGTTTATTTGCCGGAATAATTATTGATATTTTTTATGATCATTATTTGGCTAAAAATTGGAGTAATTATTCTGCCATGCCTCTAGATATTTATGTAAATTCTGTTTATCAATTACTAGATCATCAAAAAGAAATACTTCCAGAAAAAACTTTACAACTCATGCCGTATATGATTCAATATAACTGGCTGTATAATTACCAATATAAGGAAGGGATTAAAAGTGTTCTCAATGGAATGAATCGTAGAACAAATAATAAAGGCCAAATAGATTTAGCCATTGAAGACTTATACCAACTAGATGAAGATTTTGAAAAAGACTTTCAATTATTCTTTGAAGATTTACGGATTTTCTCTCATCAAAAGATAAAGCAATTACAACAACAAAATACACAGACATGAAAAAATTAGTACTCTTATTTATTGTAAGTTTTTTAGTTACATCTTGCCAAAAAGAATCACAAGATTCTGAAAAAGTAACAGGTTTAATTACAGAAAAAGCAATGGTAGTTTCTGCCCGTGTTGAAGCCTCTAGAATTGGAACAGAAATCTTAAAAAAAGGAGGAAATGCATTTGATGCTATGATGGCAACAGAATTGGCATTAGCAGTTGCCTATCCTTACGCTGGAAATATTGGTGGTGGTGGCTTTATGGTCTACAGAAAAAATGATGGTGAAATTGGTGCCTTAGATTATAGAGAAAAAGCACCTTTAGCGGCAACAAGAGATATGTATCTTGATAAAGAAGGAAATATTATTAAAGGAAAAAGTACTGTTGGAGCTACTGCGGTAGGTGTTCCTGGAACTGTTGCGGGTGTTTTTAAAGCGCAAGAAAAATTTGGTCTTTTGTCTGTGAAAGAAATTTTAAGCCCTGTCATAGCCTTAGCAAAAAAAGGAGTCATTGTTACTAAAAAACAAGAAGATAGAATCAAAAAATTTAAAAAAGCATTTGAAACTGTTAACAGTAAAAGAATTCTTTTTCTTAGAGATTGGAAAGAAGGCGACATCATTAAATATAAGGCTCTAGCGATTACTTTAGAACGCATCTCTAAAAACGGCAGAGATGAATTTTACAAAGGAAAAACTGCAAAAGTATTGGCACAATTCATACAAGACAATGGAGGAATTATTACTGAAGAAGATTTGGCAAAATATGAGGCTAAATGGAGAACTCCAGTAACATTTGAATATGATGGCTTAAAGGTAATTTCAATGTCTCCTCCCTCTAGTGGGGGTGTATGTTTAGCTCAAATTATGAATGGTATAGAGTCGTATGATTTACACACCTATGGTCATAATTCACTTAAAAGTATGCAAGTAATCACAGAAGCTGAACGAAGAGCTTATGCAGATAGAAGTTATTTTTTAGGTGACCCTGATTTTGTAAGTATTCCAACAGACACTTTATTAAGTAAAACATACTCTAAAGAAAGAATGCGTAATTTTTCTTTTGAAAAGCCAACACTCTCTAAGGATATTTCTCATGGAAATATTGAAATTATAGAAAGTGATGAAACAACTCACTACTCTATTGTAGATCAGTTTGGAAATGCAGTTTCTGTAACCACTACATTAAATGGCGGTTATGGGTCTAAGCTTTATAGCTCTGAATTAGGTTTTTTCTTAAACAATGAAATGGATGATTTTAGCAGCAAACCTGGTGTACCAAATATGTTTGGCTTACTAGGTGCAAAAGCAAATGAAATTGCACCAGAAAAAAGGATGTTAAGTTCTATGACACCAACTATTATTGAAAAGGACGGAGCACTATGGATGGTGGTTGGAACTCCTGGAGGATCTACCATTATTACGTCTGTTTTGCAAACTATTTTAAATGTTCATGAATTTGGGATGGGAATGCAAGAAAGCGTAAATCAGCCTAGATTTCATCATCAATGGTTACCAGATATGATTATGATAGAACCTAATGGGTTTAATGAAAATGTAATTTCAGAATTAAAAAGAATAGGCTATACTGTAGATGCACGAAACTCACGAGTAATAGGTAAGGTAGATGCTATTTTAGTTTTAAAAGATGGAAAACTAGAAGCCGGAGCAGATCGTAGAGGCGATGATACAGCTGTTGGGTTTTAAGTTAATGAGAGAATGAGAGAATGAGAGAATGAGAGAATGAGAGAATATTAACTAAATAATAAAAACACTTTATATGTTATACCTTTAAAGCTCTGAGGCTTTGAAAGCTAAAATATACATGCACCTTTAAAAATACATTTATGACTCAACCTTTTCATCTAGCTATTCCTGTTCAAAACTTAGAAATCTGTAGAGCTTTTTATAGAGATATTTTACAATGTAAAGAAGGACGAAGTGATACTCATTGGGTAGACTTTAATTTTTTTGGACATCAATTGGTGATTCATCAGAAAGATAATTTTAATCCACAGCAAATTTCAAATCCAGTGGATGGACATGATGTTCCTGTGCCTCATTTTGGAGTAGTTCTAAGCATGAATGATTGGCATTTATTAAGCCAAAGATTAGAAAAAAATGGCACCAAATTTATTATAGAGCCCACCATTAGATTTAAAGGAAAAGCTGGTGAACAGGCTACTCTATTTTTTAAAGACCCTGAAGGAAATGCATTAGAATTTAAGGCCTTTAAAGACATTGGCCAGTTATTTGCAACATAAATGCATCTTTTAGAAACTCATATTGCTGCTCAACAGAAATATCCAATTCGAATTCAAGAATATGCTGTAGGAATTTTTAAGACTGTAGCCACAAAATCTGCCATTAAAAAAGCCATCAAAAAAAAGCGTATTCTAGTAAATGATACACCAACGTCTACTGCTAGAATTATTATTGGAGGAGAAAAAATTACCTTATTAGCTCCTGAAAATAAAATATCAAAAAAACAGCTATCTCTTAAACTAGCTGTTATTTTTGAAGATGATTACTTAGCCCTAATAGAAAAGCCGGCAGGTATTTTAGTTAGTGGAAATACGTTTAAAACCATAGACAATGCTTTACAACAAAATCTTCACAAAAGCACACAACCAGATGCTGTTAGGCCAAGACCTGTTCATCGATTAGATTATCCAACCACTGGGTTATTATTAATTGGAAAAACAAGTTCTAGTATTCTAGCTTTGAATAAATTATTTGAAAATAAAGAGATTAAAAAAACCTACCATGCTATTACCATCGGTAAAATGAACTCTAAAGGGTACATTAAAACTGATGTAGATGAAAAACCAGCAACATCTAACTACAATACTATACATACTGTAAAATCTAAGCGATTTAAATATTTAAATTTAGTTGAACTATTGCCAGAAACAGGGAGAAGGCATCAATTAAGAAATCATTTATTAAGTATTGGAAATCCAATTTTGGGGGATCAAGAATATGGAATAGATCTCTTAATTTTAAAAGGGAAAGGATTGTATTTACATGCTTCCCAATTAGAATTTACACATCCTTTTTCAGGAAAAAAACTGTCTATAAAATCAACAATACCTATTAAGTTTAAAAAAATTATACCTTAAATTCAATCATTTAATATCATTTAGTAAAATTAAATGAATTTTAAAAGAATAATTTATGTAATCTTTTGTAAATTAGTTTTTTACAAAACTCCCTTCCAAAAAGAAAAAGTATGTAACGTACCTTTTATCATTCATCTTTATCTATACAAAATGAAAAATTTATTACTTATTGCTTTCACATCAATATTGTTTTTTTCTTGTTCAAACAAACAAGATATGACCCTTTTTAATGCTAATAAAGCGATTGCTCAAGATTTAGTTGGAACCTATGTTTCTCCAACAAATTTTGAACTTTTTAAATCTATGCTAGACGAAAATATTGAACACCAATCTCCAATGTATGGAAGTGGTATGGTTGGCTATGAAAAAGTTCTTGAACAAGGAAATTTTTATATGTCTAACTTTTCAGAGGTAACTTTTGAGGATGCTAGATGGTTGCCAGGAGTAAATGAAGAAACTCTTCAGGCAGATGGTAGTGTAAGAGTTTATGGAACTTGGAAAGGTACTAGCATTGCAACTGGAAAAAAGTTTTCAGTTGATAGCTACCACTATTTTGTGGTAAAGGATGGTAAAATTTTACAATCTGGAGATTTTTTCGATGCAACTGGAATGGTGATGGCTGTTCGTGCAGATGAGGAAACAACAGAATAAAGTATTAGGAACAAATGTTTATAAAAACCAGCTATTGTAGCTGGTTTTTTTATTTATTACTAAGTGTTCTAATATAAGTTATGATTTGAAATTACTATAATAAAAAATAATTATTTTTTTCTCTACCAGAATTTTATAAATTATTTAAAGTCATAGCTGCATTTTTTTTGAAGTAAAGGAGAATGGTAGAAAGAGTATTTTATTACTGTCATTTCAAGTTATAAATGGTATAAATATGTTATTTTTAAACAATTAAATAAAGTCACGTATTTTACTACAAACCAACAATAGTAAATTAAGTTTATGTGGTATTGCAACTAAATTCATTAAAAAGTTAAAAGAACTAAGATAGACAGCATGAAAAAAACCCTAAAAATAATTGGAACACTTATCATTTTATTAATACTAAGTATTGGTGTTTATTATGTTACTACTAATGAACCATTGCCTGAAGGAGTTCAAGGAAAAGAAGCAGATGAATTGGCAGAAAAAATGATGTCTGCAATTAATAAAAGAGCCTTTGATAGCACTGAAATATTAACATGGAGTTTTAGACAAAAACATCATTACATCTGGAAAAAACAAGAAGGTTTAGTTATTGTTTCTTGGGATGACATAAGTATAACTCTAAATCTTAACGATCATTCAAAGAGCATTGGTAGTAGTCCTGAGCTAATTCAAACTGCTCTAGATTTTTTTAACAACGATAGTTTTTGGCTAGTAGCACCCTACAAAGTATTTGATGAGGGTGTAGAAAGAAGTATTGTAAACTACAACAATAATGATGCTTTGTTAATCAAATACACTTCTGGAGGATCTACTCCTGGAGATTCTTATTTATGGATATTAGATTCTACATATGTTCCTACTTCTTTTAAAATGTGGACACAAATTATTCCAATAGGTGGCGTCTCTGGCACTTGGAATGATCTTATAACTGCTGATTCTGGAATTAAACTTCCAACAACACACACACTTTCTCTCTTTGGGATGAAAATAGATATGGGAGAAGTAAAGGCTTACAACCCAAATGCAGATAAATTAGCTCATACTATTTTAAAAGCAATTAAACATGAAGCCTATAAAAATACACGTTTTATAGACTGGAGTTTTAGAAAAAAACGCTTTTACAAATGGAATAAAGAACAGCATATCGTTGAAGTTAAATGGAATGATGCTAAAGTACTTTTACATCCAAATGAGTTAGATAAAAGTGTTGTATATTTAAATGATAAAGAAGTTTCTTATAATGAATCTCTGGTAAAAAGAGCTCTCAAATTTTTTAATAATGATAGTTTTTGGTTGGTGGCTCCACATAAATTATTTGAGCCTGGAATTTACCGAAGTATTGAAATGATTGATGGTAAAGAAGCCTTACATGTAAAATATTCTACTGGAGGATCAACTCCTGGAGATTCTTATACATGGATTGTAGATATAAACTATGTGCCAACTAGTTATAAAATGTATATTCCTAGTATGAAAATGAATGGAGTTTCAGCTACCTGGGAAGATTGGACAGAAACAGCATCAGGTACCTTATTACCAAAAAATCACACATTTTCTAGTGGAAACATGCTAAATATGGGAGAAGTAAAAGGATATAATTAAATGAATTCAAAACTAATTTCAAACGGAATTTTACGAGCAATTGCTGTGTTAGCTGCAGTCTTGTTTTTAGGCTATTTTCTACTACTGATTCAATCAGTTTTAATCTATATAATTATTGCTGCCATCATAGCATTAATTGCAAAACCGATGATCTTATTTTTAAGAAAAAAACTTAAATTCCCAAATACAATAGCCGTGGTAAGTACCATGGTACTTTTTGTAAGTCTTATCATAGGAATTACAGGAATGTTTATACCACTAGTTATTGAGCAAGGAGAAAGCCTTTCTTTATTAAAAACAAAAGGACTAGAAGAAAATATTGGAAATCTAATTACCCAAGCCAATGAATACTTTACATCTAAAAATATTGATATTTTAAGTGAATTACAAGGTGCTGATGTATTTGCTAGTTTAAAATCTATTCCTAATTTACTAAATTCTATAGTAGGTGCTTTAGGATCTTTTAGCGTTGGTTTATTCTCTGTTCTATTTATTTCTTTCTTCTTTATGAAAGACAGTAAAATGTTTAAAAGTGCTTTACTAACTCTCATGCCAAAAGGTACTGAAGATAGGTTTTCACATTCATTAGAAAAAATAAACGATTTATTATCAAGATATTTTATTGGCTTGGTCATTCAAATTACCATTCTATTTGTAATCTATACAATTATTCTATTGGTCATTGGGGTATCTAATGCCGTAGTAATTGCTTTTTTATGTGCATTGCTAAATATTATACCATATGTAGGGCCTTTAATTAGCGCATTTTTAATGATTGTTTTAACAATGACAAGTGGCTTAGGGCAAGATTTAGACTTTCAAGTAGAAATTCTTCCTAAAACTGTCTATGTAATGATTGGTTTTATCATTGCACAAGTGGTTGATAATTTTGCTAGCCAACCAATTATATTTTCAAAAACAACCAAATCTCACCCATTAGAAATTTTCTTAATAATTATTATTGGTGGTTTACTGGCAGGTCCCTTAGGAATGATCATTGCAGTTCCTTCCTATACCGTTTTAAAAGTAATATTAAAAGAATTTATCTCTGACAATAAAATTGTTTCATCATTAACAAAAGACATTTAAGAACATTGAACGAACGAATTTTACATCAAGACGTTCAGGAGTATATAACAAATCATTTAAAATCAGACCTTCATAAACTGATTTTAAAAGGCATTCCTTTTAATGGAGTTACGATTCAAGAGATTGCTAATCAAATACTTTGCAAACAGAAGTCTGAAAAAAAATTACCAAGTTGGTTCAATGCTAAAAATATTTATTATCCACCAAAAGTAAGTATAGAACAAACCTCTTCTGAAGTAACAGCCAGCTATAAATCTGGCTTAGTTTTTGGAAAAAGTATCTTAGATCTTACCGGAGGATTTGGAGTAGATTCTTATTATTTTTCTAAATTGTTCCAGAAAGTTATTCATTGCGAAATAACTAAAAGTATTTCTGAGATTGCAGCGCATAATTTTAAGCAACTAGCCATCTTAAATATTGAAACCATTTCAGAAAACGGGCTTGAATACCTAAAAAAATCTACTGAAATTTTTGATGTTATTTATATAGATCCTTCAAGAAGAAATGATGTGAAAGAGAAGGTTTTTTTATTGAAAGATTGTGAACCAAATATCCCAGAGAACATAGATTTATTATTTAAGAAAACAAAAACAATTCTTCTTAAAAACTCACCTATACTAGATATCACAAGTGCCATCAATGAATTAAAATTTGTAAAAGAAATACATGTTGTTGCTATTAATAATGATGTAAAAGAATTGCTTTATATATTAGAAAAAGGATATTGTAAAGAAATACTAATAAAGACCATCAATTTTACAAAAAATAATGCGCAAAAATTTCATTTCAACTATCATAAAAAACCAGTTTCAAGCTATCATGAGCCCTTAGAGTATTTATATGAACCCAATGCAGCAGTGCTAAAATCTGGTGCATTCCATGAAATAAGCACACAATTAAATATATTTAAATTACATCAGCATTCACATCTATATACATCAAAAAAAAGAATTGAATTTCCGGGTAGAGAATTTAAAATAATAGCAGTACTACCATACGATAAAAAGCAAATTTTAAAGCTTTTACCAAATAAAAAAGCAAATATTACTATCAGAAATTTTCATAAAACAGTTGCACAAATTAGAAAAGAATTAAAAATTAAAGATGGCGGTGACATTTTTTTATTTTTTACTACCAACATACACAATAAATTTATATGTATGTATTGTAAAAAACTATAGTCAATCTTTATTTTGCTAGATGTAAATATGCTACAAACTCCCATAAATAGAGGCTTTTTATTATTTATACCATATTTTTCACTAAGTTTGTTATTATAACTTTTTACAGGTTATCTCATGCAAACAAACACCTACGAAGGCCTTCACATAGTTAATAAAGCACAATCTATCACCACAGATAAATTGGTTGTTGAGGCTCCCTTACAAATCAATATAAATAGCGAGGCATATACCGTAGTTATGAGAACACCAGATAATGATCAAGATCTTGTTCTTGGGTTATTATATGCTGAAGATATTTATAAAAATTCACTCCCAATACCTTTTGAAATTGTTGAAGAAAAATATGGGATTCCAAGTATTATAAATGTAACCATAGCTCCAGGTATTTTAGGAAAAGGATACCTAAATAAAAGAACCTTGTTATCTGTTTCTTCTTGTGGTATTTGCGGAAAACAACAGCTTGAAGACATAGAGGTTCATGGAAATAAAATTGATCAAAAAATATCATTTTCTTCTGAAAGTTTACTAGGTATGTTTGCTCCTCTTCAAAAACATCAAGAAACTTTTAAAAAAACTGGAGGTAGTCATGCTGCTGGTATTTTTGATACTCATTTTAATTTACTTACCATTAGAGAAGATATTGGAAGGCACAATGCTGTAGATAAATGTGTTGGTAGTTTATTGCAAAAAAATTCTTTGAAAAGCGGAATGTATTTGTTGGTGAGCGGACGTGTTTCTTATGAAATTGTTTCCAAAGCATTTTTAGCTAAAATACCCGTAATAGTTGCCGTCTCTGCCTGTTCTTCTATGGCGGTAGATTTTGCAAAAGAATTTGGCATTTGTTTGATTGGTTTTACAAGAGAAAATAAAATGACCGTGTATGCAAACCCTAGCTTTTTAGAAACTAAAATAGGCGTATGAGCACAAAAAAAATACATGCACAACCACCTGAAAAACTAACAGGAATAGAATTTAAAAAAATTCCATCTTCAGCTGTAGGGTATAAAGCCATAAAATCTGCTATTACTCATATAAAAGAGGAGGTTGGTTTGGTAAAAGGTATTGGTTTGTTGGCCAAGCTAAATCAAAAAAACGGTTTTGATTGTCCGGGATGTGCCTGGCCAGATCCAGATGAAAAAAGAGCTTTTTTAGCAGAATATTGTGAAAACGGAGCAAAAGCAGTTGCTGAAGAAGCAACTAAAAATAGAGTTTCACCTCTTTTCTTTGCAACGCATTCAATTTCAAAACTATCAGAATTATCTGATTACGAAATAGGAAAAAAAGGACGCATTACCCATCCTGTTGTTGTTTATGAAGGGAGAGATCATTATGAAGAAATTTCTTGGGAAGACGCTTTTAACATGATTGGCAAAGAATTAAAATCACTTACTTCACCAGACGAAGCAATTTTTTATACCTCAGGAAGAACTAGTAATGAAGCCGCTTTTTTATATCAATTATTTGTGCGAAAGTTTGGCACCAATAACTTACCTGACTGCTCTAATATGTGTCATGAATCTAGTGGTACTGCACTTACCGAAACTCTAGGAATTGGAAAGGGATCTGTAACTCTAGACGATTTTAACCATGCTGAATTAGTGATTGTAATGGGGCAAAACCCAGGTACAAATCATCCCAGAATGCTATCTGCTTTAGGAGAAACTAAAAAAAGAGGTGGTAAAATTATAACTATTAATCCACTGCCAGAAGTAGGATTAATGAGGTATAATGATCCTCAAAACCCTATTAAATGGATTGGGAAAGGTCAAAAATTAACAGATGTATTTTTGCAAGTAAAAATAAATGGAGATGTTGCTTTGCTAAAAATTATTCTAAAATTACTATGGCAGAAAGAGCAAGAAACTCCTGGAGCTATTTTTGATCATGAGTTTATTAAAACAAACACCACAGGATATGAAGATTTTATTACAGATGTAGAGACCTACTCCATAGAAAAATTAATTCCTCAAACAGGTATTGATTTTAAAATTATTGAAGAAGCTGCTACATTAATAGCTCAAAAGAAAAAAATAATTATCTGCTGGGCTATGGGGTTAACTCAACATAAAAACTCTGTAGACAACATTCGTGAACTTGTTAATTTATTATTGTTAAAAGGCAGTATTGGCAAACAAGGTGCTGGAACATGCCCTGTTAGAGGACATTCTAATGTTCAAGGAGACAGAACAATGGGTATCTGGGAAAAACCAAAAGAAGACTTTTTAGACAATTTAGAAAAAGAATTTAACTTTAAAGCACCAAGAAATCATGGCTATGATGTTGTGGATGCTATTGAAGCAATGCATCAAAGAAAAGCACGTGTTTTTATTGGTATGGGAGGCAACTTTTTATCTGCTTCTCCAGATACAGAATATACCGCTAAAGCGTTACAGAATTGTGACTTAACGGTGCATGTTTCTACCAAATTAAATAGGAGTCATTTAATTCACGGAAAAAAAGCATTGATATTACCTTGCTTGGGAAGGTCTGAAAAAGATGTTCAAGAAAAAGGAATTCAATTTGTAAGTGTAGAAAATTCTATGGGTGTAGTTCATGCCTCTTCTGGACATTTAGCGCCTTTATCAGAATCTTTATTAAGTGAACCTGCTATTGTTGCTGGAATGGCAAAAGCAAGTTTATCTAATACAACTCTTAATTGGGCTGAATTGATTAAAGATTATGATGGCATTAGAGATAAAATAGAAGCAACTATTCCAGGGTTTGAAAATTACAATAATCGTGTTAGAGAAAAAGGAGGCTTTTATTTGCCAAATACTGCAAGAAATAAAGACTTCTCTCCTACCCTAACTGGCAAAGCTAACTTTACCATTAATGCTGTCTCTGATATTGTATTACAAAAAAACCAATTGATTATGATGACTATAAGAACTCATGATCAATACAATACAACTATTTACGGACTAGATGATAGATACCGTGGCATTATAAATGAACGTAGAGTTATTTTTATGAACCCTACAGACATGAAAGAACAAGGATTAGAAAAGCTTGATACAGTAGATTTAATAAGTCATTTTAATCAAGAACAACGAATTGCAAAAAGCTTTCTTGTAATTCCTTACAGCATTCCAAAACAGTGTTCTGCTACCTATTTTCCTGAAGCAAACGTATTGGTTCCGCTTCAAAGTAAAGCTAGAATTAGCAATACACCCACATCAAAAACAATCATTATAACAGTTCATAAAAAATAACATGAAAAAATTGCTAGTTGTTTTCATATTTCTTTGTGGTTTTTACTCACAAAGTCAAGAAAAAAAGAATGTTCCACTAAAAAATACACAAAAAGGTTTTTTTGCGGTTGATTATATATCAGTAGACATGCCTACAACTGTTGATGGTTTTAATGAGATTCACATGGGCTTAATGGGTATTCATTATAATCTTGCCTTTGATAAATTTTATACAGGATTAGGAATGTATGGATCTGTAAGAGGTATACGTGGTGGTTTTTTTACCCTAGGGGTAAATGCCGGATTTAAAAACTATCTAACAGACAAGGTATTTATAGATACTGGAATTCATTTTGGTGGTGGTGGTGGAGCTGGAGCTCCAGATGGTGGGGGTGCTTTTATCTTACCTCATGTAAATCTTGGAATTCAATTTAAAAATTTTTCGTTCACAACTGGTTATAGCTATATTAACTTCTTTGACAAAGGGGCTATTGAAAATCAACAGTTACGTCTTGGACTGCAAATACCCATAAACTTTTCATCTGCCAATATAAAAAATAGTGAACAAGAGTTTAGTGGTAAAGAATTAAGTACCTCTACTTGGAGTAAAAAACCTATTAGAACATCTTTTATGCTACATTTAAACAATCTTTCTGTAGTAGGAAACTCTAAATATGGTGACGGAAGATCTTTGGCAGGAAGTACTATTCGTTTGGCAGGTTTTGAGTTGAATTCCTATATCAATAAAAACTGGTTTTATTTTGCCAAATTTGATGGTGCTTACGACGGTATTCCTGCCGGATATATGAATATTATCTTAGGAGCTGGTTATCAATTTTCATTTAACAATAACAAAACCAATATTCTTACAAAATTTGGAATGGGTGCCGGTGGTGGTGGCGGTGTAGATTCTCAAGGTGGTGTATTACTATATCCAGATATTTCTGTAGAACAACATATTGTAAACAACACCTATCTTTCTATAAATAAAGGTTTAATGATGAGTCCTAATTCTTTTTTTAAGAGTACTACTTTTGGTATTGGATTAAAATATTACTCCAATATTAATGGAATCTCAGAAAAATCTACAGATACTAAAGCAGTATTTAAAGGAATTGAAGTCATTATAAAACAAGACGCCTATTTAAATGCAAAAAGAATGACTCAACCTACAGAAAATTTACATCAGATCTCATTACAACTTAATTATCATCTCAATAAAAACATCTATTTAGCTGGGCAAACCTCTTTTGCAAATTTTGGAAATGCGGGTGCTTATGCAGAAGGTATTGTTGGGGTTGGCCTTCAAAGTAATTATTTTATGAATAATAAAATAAATATATTTCTTCAAGGCTTAGCTGGTGGTGCTGGTGGAGGAAATATTAATACCGGTGAAGGATTCATTATAAAACCAAGTGTAGGTTTTAATTATAAATTAAATTCAAGACTCGCTTTAAGAAGTACAGCAGGTTATATAAAAGCCATTGGTGGTGCTTTGAGTAGTGCATCTATTAGTATGGGTATAAGTTACAGGATATCTTTGTTAACAACCAAATAAGTAATAGATTTTAAAAAACCTTTGAATTTCCTTTAATTATATGTTTCCATATATATTTACTAAATTAGTTGCAAATAGCACAATTTTAAATAGTGTTAACTAAAATTAAATCATCCTGTAGGTATTATGAAAAAAATAGATCGAAGAAAAGCAATCAAAAATTTAACAATTGGACTTGGTGGCGCCACTCTTCTTTCCAGCCCACTTAGCGGATTTGCTCATACAAAAAACAACTCAAAAACAATCCCTTCAAGAGAATTTGGAAACCCTAATATTGAAAATCCTGTAACTGTAATTACTTTAGGTGCTGGAGGAAGAGGAAATGTGTATGGTAATTATGGAATACAATTCCCTAAAGAATTAAATATAGTTGGTGTAGCAGAACCCATCTCAATTAGAAATGAACGGTATACAAAAAAACATAATATTTCTGAAGAAAATAGATTTGACACTTGGGAACATGTTTTTGATAGACCTAAGTTTGCTGATGCCGTTATTATCTCCACACCAGATAATTTACACTATGGCCCTTGTATGAAAGCATTAGAAATGGGCTATGACGTTTTATTAGAAAAGCCAATTGCTCCAACAGAAAAGGAGTGTTTAGACATCCTAAATTTGGCTAATAAAACGGGGAGAATTGTTGCCGTATGTCATGTATTACGGTATGCACCTTATTTTATAAAATTACGAGAAATGATTCAATCTGGGTCTATAGGAAAACTGATAAGTATTCAACATTTAGAACCTATAGAACATATTCATATGTCGCATTCATATGTGAGAGGAAACTGGCATAACTCAAAAAAAACAACACCAATTATTCTTGCTAAATCTTGTCATGATTTAGATATTTTAAGATGGATGATAGGAAAGCCCTGTAAAAGTATTGCTGCATATGGTAGCTTAAAGTGGTTTAAAAAAGAAAATGCTCCTGAAGGCAGTACCAATAGATGTTCAGATGGTTGTGCTGTAGAAGCTACCTGCCCATATTCTGCTTTAAAAATTTATAATGACCCGAATGGTTGGTCTTCAGTTTTTGACTTGCCAGATGATACCTCTAAACACAAGGAATATATTTTACAACAATTAAAAACAACAAATTATGGTAGATGTGTTTACAAAATGGAAAATGATCAACCAGATCATTATGTAACATCTATGGAGTTTGAAGATGAAATTACTGCTAATTTCTCTATGGAAGCATTTACATCCTATCATGGTAGAAGAACAAGAATTATGGGGTCTCATGGAGATATTACAGGAGATATGACTGAATTTACACACACAGAATTCTTAACAGGTAAGGTAACTAAATGGGATGTTACTATTGATGAGAATAAAAATAGTGGTTATCAAGGTAGTGGACATGGCGGTGGAGATTGGGGGTTAGTCACAGACTGGATTAATGCTGTAAAAAAACAAGACTCCAATTTATTAACCTCCACTATAGATGCATCTGTAGAAAGTCATATCATGGGCTTTATGGCAGAGAAAAGCAGAGAAACCAATCAAATCATTCCTATTCAATTAAAATAATTCATAATTATACGGTTCTTTTTAACACTCCTAAATGAAAGTAAGTCATGTACTATACAAAACAAATAACCTAAAAACTTCCTTCAAAGAGTTTGAAAAATTAGGCTATAAAGTAGTATATGGATCTAGAAAAAAACCTCATAATGCACTAATTTATTTTTCAGAAGGGCCTTATATTGAACTGCTAGAAAAAGCTCCTGTTTCATCTTTTCTGAAAGTAATATTACGTTTATTAGGCAAAGGAAAAGTAGTGGATAGATTTAATTCTTGGGAAAATTCTACCGAAGGTTTTTTTGAAATCTGTTTAGAGAACAACACGACAAACTTTAAAAAAGAAGAAAAAATATTGGCCAAATTTAAAGAAGGTTATTTTATTACTAATAGTAAAAGAATAGATGCATCTGATAGAGTTTTAAAATGGAAGCTTCTCTTTCCAAATCAGACAAAGATTCCTTTTCTTATGACTAAATTTAGTGAAAACCCTAAGCCTAAAAATTTTATACATCCAAACAAGGTAAGAAAGATACAACGTATTTTATATGGTACTCAACCTCAATTCATTCCATTACTAACTGAATTATGTGATGATGACACACTTCAATTGTTTGAAGGTACTGGAGTAAAAGAAGTACTTTACAAAAAATAACAGGTTCTCGAAAACAAAAAAGCCTCACATTTCTGTGAAGCTTTACCTGAGCCCCCCGCTAACGCTAGTTTGCAACTAGTGGTTTAGGTTTTTCTTACAAATAGTCTTTTACTTTTCTCTAAATATTTCTTAAAACAGGTATTTGT
>KB911105.1 GCA_000383355.1 Flavobacterium sp. SCGC AAA160-P02
AAATTTTTACTTTTATATTTTGAAGGTCAAATATTTGATATCACTCCTATAAAAACACCTTTAGCTTCTTCAACAATAGCGACTGTAAACAATTCTGCAGTATGTACAATTACAACTGCTTCGACACATGGTTTTGAACCAGGAGATATTGTTTTATTTAATAGTGTAACTTTACCAGGAGGAACTGGATATAGTGCATCTGATTTTGAGGACAAATTATTTCAAGTAACTTCAACACCAACTTCAGTTACATTTACAATCACACAAAGTTCAAATGCAACAGGAACAGTATCTACGGGTGGTAGTATATCTGTTATACCTTATGAAAAAGTTGGTCCTTCAGCACAATCATATGGTTATGGTTTTGGTATTGGACAATATGGTGGAACTATTGCAGGTGCACAACAAACTACTTTAAACGGAGCTTTATTAGCAGATACTAATGGTACTGGTGGATCAGGAACTGTTATCAACGTTACATCAAACACAGGTTTTCCAACAGCAGGAACTATAGCTGTAGCAAACGAATTAATAACTTATACCGGAAAAGGTACAAATACTTTAACTGGTATTACTAGAGGAGCATTTGGAACTGCAACGGTTGGTACTTCAAATGGTCAAGCTCATTCAACAGGTGCAACGGTTACAGATGCATCAAGCTTTACCGGTTTTGGAAGTGCCGTGCAAGCATCTAACGTGACCCTAGAACCAGGCCTCTGGAGTCTAAGTAATTTTGGTCAAGTATTAGTTGCAACAATTGCAAATGGTAAAACATTTACGTGGAATGCAGGAGCAGCATCTCCATTAACAGTTAGAGCGTCAACAGGTACATCAGGTTTTTCAACTGCAAATAACCCAACTGCAACAAGAGTAACACTAGTATCACCTACAACACGTCACTTAATTCATTTAGGTACTGAAACAACTATTGGAGATACATCTAGTCAAGATGATATGTTTATAAGATTTTCTGATCAAGAAGACATAAACGATTATACACCAACAGCTATTAACAGCGCTGGATCACAAAGACTTCAAGATGGAACAAGAATTATGGGTTCATTAAAAGCAAAAGAAACAATTCTAGTTTGGACAGATAATGCATTGTACACTATGAAATTTATTGGTGCACCATTTACATTTGGCTTTGAGCAAGTTGGTACTAACTGTGGATTGATTGGTAAGAATGCAGCGGTTGAAATTGATGGTGTTGCATTTTGGATGAGTACAAATGGTTTCTTTATGTTTGATGGTACAGTTAAATCACTACCATGTTCTGTTGAAGATTATGTTTATGATCAAGCAGATACAACTAAAGGTCAACAAGTAGCGGCAGGTATTAATAATTTATTTACAGAAGTTGTTTGGTATTACCCTTCAACTAGTTCTGAGTATAATGATCAGTATGTAGTATTTAATTATGGAGAACCTATGAAAGGTGGTACTTGGTACATTGGAACAGAAGCAAGAACTTCTTGGATTGATGCAAGTGTATATCAAAAACCAATAGCAACTAAATTTAATTCAACATCAAATGGTACTTTTCCTGCAGTTATAGGTCAAGATGGATTAGGTCAAACTCAATTATTCGAACATGAAGTAGGTACAGATCAAATTAATCAAGATGGTTCTACTACTACAGTTACATCATTTGTAAAATCATACGATTTTGATATACAATCAAGACAACAAAATGCACAAGGTAAATCAACAGGACCCGGTATATCTGGAGAAATATTTTTAGCTATGAGAAGATTTGTACCAGACTTTAAAGACTTACAGGGTAATGCAAAAGTAACACTAGCTGTAAAAAGATACCCTCAACAATCTGATACTAACACTTCTTTAAGCCCCTTTACAATTAACTCAAGTACTGATAAAAAGGATACAAGAGCCAGAGGCAGGTTTGTTAACATTAAGATAGAAAATACAGATGTTAGTGAATCTTGGCGTTTTGGTACTTTACGAATTGACATACAACCAGACGGTAAAAGATAATGGCAACTTTATATGATCTAGCAATGCAGTATTTAAATCAGTCTTTACCTAAGACTTTTAAATATGACAGAACTCCTCGTATTGGAATTCCAACTCCAGTTCCAGGACCTATAGTACCAGAACCTGTAAAAAAAATATTACCTGTACAAAGTAGCGGTGCAGATGGATTTAGTGTTTACAATCCTGATCCTAATAGAACTAGAAATGAAAGTAATTATAATGAACGTCCTTATAAATCAACTGTATATAATAATGCTTTTCCTATGATGGGTGATCCTATGGCTAATCAAGCAACAGGTGCATTAAACGCAGATGGTTTAATGAGTTATCCTGGAGATAAACCACCAACAGGATTAGAAAAATTAATAGGAATGTTGCCTGGTCAACAAGTTTTAAAAGGAATTACAAACATGCTTCCTGTAAACAGAACAGGAATATTACAAAACGAATTATTAGGAGCTGGTTTTCAATTAAATGACATTGGACAGATTGTAGGTGATCCACGTACAGTAGAAGGAGTAATGGCAGGTTTAAATAGTAGTAGAATGGATGCTGGTAGCTTTGATAAAAAATCTGCAAATATTGAAAATACTTTAAGTGAAAAATACGGACTTTCTCAAACAGAAATAGATTCTATAAAAGCAGGTAATATTACAGAGGGCATTAAATCAAAAGCATATAATAAGACAATGGGAACTACTAGTAATTTAGTACAAGATTTATTGAATACAGAAATTGCTAAAGGTAAGTTTAAAGAGGTTATAGATAAAACAACTACTGTTTTTGATGCTAAATCATTAAAAAAAGATCCTAGTTACGTACCTTTTGATACTCAATTAGATATAAACAATATGATTAATAAAGAAAAAGAAGATGAGGAGAATTTTGATCCATTAGATCCTACAAATACTTTTAAAAACAAAAATGCTTTTGAAATTAATAATATAGTTGATTTACAAAGAACAAAAGACGCTATAGAAGAAGATAGATTGAGAGATCTAGACGCCATGGATCCTAATCCGGGTATTATTACTGATACTAGTAATAAAGGTTTTAATCCAAATGTAACTCCAGGAGAATCTGGTTTTATAGGTTTAGATAAAGAATTTGATATAGATCCTAGAGATATTGATGGACCAGGAACTTATGATGGACCAGGTATAGTAGATAACAGAACCCCAGAAGAACAGGCATATGGAAGTTGTTTCATAGCAGGTACAAAAATTAGTATGGCAGATGGTACATTAAAAAATATTGAAGACATTATAGTTGGAGATAAAGTAAAAGGACACAAAGAAGAAAACACAGTTATTAAATTAGATCCTACTTTATTAGCTAATAGAAAACTATATTCATTTAATGATAATGAACATTATTTTTTTACTTCAGAACATCCATTCATGACTGAAGAAGGTTGGAAATCAATTAAACCTGAAAAAACAAAAGAACGTGATGGTGTAGAATTATATAATCAATTAAAAGGTGAATTAAAAATAGGTGATAAACTTGTAACAGAAAATGGTTTAATTGAAATTAAAAATATAAAATCAAAAGAAATGAACAATCCTGAAATGCCTTTATACAACTTTAATGTTTCAAATGATAATTCATATATTGCAGATAAATATATTGTTCATAATAAAGGTAATAAGGGTAGTGCTGATCCTAAAATAGTATGTACTATGATGAATCAATCTTATGGTTTTGGATCATTTAGAAATAAAATATGGAAAAAGTTTCACAAAGACCTTTCACCTGAATATCAAAAAGGTTATCACAAATTATTTTTACCATTAGTTAGAATTGCTAAAACAAATAAAGTAGTTAAAAAAATATTAGAACATATTGCAGTGCATAGCACGATAGATATGAGACAAGCAACAAGGGGTAAGATGCATTTACTAGGTAGAATATATAGAAAAATACTTTTACCACTTTGTTATTTTGTAGGAAAACATGGCTAAAGTAGTAGTTAGATTACCTGAGCCTAAAGAAGAGTATGACTTTTCTAACCAGAAACAAATTAATAGAGCGATTGCTATAATTGTAGAGCAATTAAATTCTACTTTTTTAAACGAAGAAAAACAAGATCAAGAAAGGTTTGCGTGGTTTAATGGCTAATATATATAAAAATGCAAAGGTAGATTTAACTACTAATACAGTTACAACTGTATATACTTGTCCATCAAATTCTAGAGCAATATTAAAGTCTATGTATGTATCAGAAGATACTGGTAATGCAGATACAATTACAGTAAAATTATTTGCTGGAGATCCAGCAAGTGCAGATTCTTTTAGCTTATACAATGTAAAAGCTATTGGAGCTAATGCAACAGAACAATTAATAACAGAACCTATCATAATGATGGAAAACGAAGTACTACAAGTAACAGCTGCTACTGCAAATAGATTGCATGTCACGTTGTCTGTGCTAGAAATAAACAGGGATTAATATGTCATTTATAGAAACAGAAGCATCAGTAAGATACGAAACAGTTAATGGTAAAAAGGTTATGATTATTACACCTAAAAGTGAAGTTACCTTAACTAATATGAAAACAGGTCAGGAATATATGTCAGATGCAGAATCAGATGCTGATGTAGATAACCCTGAAACAGAGACTAAAAGAGAAGATATAAGAAGAGACGTTAAAATAACAGTAGAAGAATTTAACTTAGGAGCAGGTTCTGAGTTGTAAAACTTAGGGTTTTTATATATAATAAACTATGCCAATTTCAAGATCACAAATGCCAAGACAAATGTACGGACTAGGAAGTTTCGTAAAGTCTATTGGTAAAGGAATTAAAAAGATAGTTAAGTCACCTATAGGTAAAGCAGCTATATTAGGTTTTGGTGCTAATGCATTGATGATGCCTGGAGGACTTAGTTCTTTGTTTAGTGGCGGTGGTGGACTAACAGGTTTATTTAGTAAAGCTAAAGGTTTATACGATGGATTATCTGGTGTACAAAAATTTGGAGGAGCTTTAGCTCTTGGTGGTGCATTTGGTGGTATGGAAGATCAACAAATAGAAGAATTAAAAGCTAACCCAGAAGCTTTAGCAAATTATTTAAGACAATATTATAAAAATTTAAATCCAGAGGATACACCAACACAAGTAGAAGAATTTGTACAAAGAAACATGAAAGCTGGTGGTGGTAGAATGGGTTATGATGATGGAACACCTGATCCAACATACACAGGTAATAATATGGAAGATCTTCCAAGAGGATTACAAATAGATACAACAACTTCTAATCCTATGCCTAAAGAAAAATCATTAAAAGAAAATTTAGATCTTGTAGTAGAAACTAAAGGTGGTGTTTCTCCTTCAACTACAATGTATATGTTTAAAATGTATTTAGATGAAGCTTTAGAAAAAGGACAGATTACAAAAGAAAAATACAACAAAATGTTAATGCCATTATTTGGTAAAACTGGTGAAGGTGTTACTAGAGACTATGAGAGATATGAACAAAGCATGGCTAATGGCGGTAGAATAAACCGTGCTTATGGATCTGATGAGTTAGTGGAACAGGCTTCAGGGATTGAAGGACTAGATATCAACATTAATCCTAAGGGTGTAAAAGAGTTAGATTTACGAGATAGTGGTGGATTTATTCCTCCAGTTGGTGTAAAAGAAAAAGCAGATGACATTCCTGCAATGTTATCAAACAACGAATTCGTATTTACTGCTGATGCTGTAAGAGCAGCAGGTGGTGGTAGCGTAAATAAAGGTGCTCAGATTATGTATGACACTATGAAAAAATTAGAAAACGGAGGAACAGTATAATGGCAATTAGTGAAACTAGAGTCAGGCCACCGGAATTTATAGAAGCAGCAGGTAAAACTTATTTAGAAGATCTTTCTTCTGCAGTAGGTGATTATAAAGGTGCTGATCTTTCCAAAGTATATGGTGCTCAAAACGTAGCAGGATTAGATCCTTTACAACAACAAGCTATTAAAGAATTACAATCAGGTATTGGTGCATACGAACCATACATTCAAGCTGCAGGCGCAGCTACAGGTCCTACAGGCTATCAACAGTTTATGTCTCCTTATCAACAGGATGTCATTAATCAAACATTAAGTGAGTATGATCTTCAAGCACAAAAAGGTTTAGGTAATATATCTCAAAGTGCTATAGCTTCTGGTGCTTTTGGTGGTGCAAGAGAAGGTGTTGCACAAGCAGAGTATATGTCAAACTCTGATAGAAACAGAGCAGCTTTAAATGCACAATTACTAGGTCAAGGATTTACACAAGCTAATCAATTAGCACAAAATCAATTTAGTAATCAAATGAATTTAGCTCAAAATGTTCCTGCATTACAAGGTCAACAAGTTGCAGGTTTAACTACATTAGGTGGAGCATTACAAGCACAAAGACAAAATGAATTAACTGCTAACCAACAATTAAATATACAAAATTTAAATCAACCATTAACTGCAGCACAGCAATATGGTTCAGGTGTAACACAATTAATTGCAGGTTATCCTGGTAAATCAATTCAAGAACAAACACCTAATCCAAGTGGTCTACAATCTTTAATTAGTGCAGGATCAGGATTAGCAGGAATTTATAGAACACTAAACCCAGTACAGAAGACAGCATAATGAGCAGAGTATTTAGAAGACCAATGTTTAGAGGTGGATCTACCAATATGAATGGTATCATGTCTGGTATTGAAGATAGAAAAAATTATGCTAATGGACCAGAAAATCCTGCTGCAACTCCTGTTTCTGCTGGAGATAGATACAAAGAGATATATGATAAATATGCACAACCAACTATTGATCCACTTGGTAAATATTTAATTCAAGGGTCATTACAAGGTTTTTCTGAAAACAGGGGTGGAAGTACTTTAGGTAATTTAGGTTTGGCATTTGGTGGTGAAAACTTAAATCAATTATTTTCTGATATAGAAGGTCAAAGAACAGGCAAAAGAGACATGGAGCTTGCTAAACTAGGTTATGATATTGATGAAGAAGAAAGACAAGCAGCTATTGCAAGAGAAGATTTATTAAGATCAGAAGATCAAACATTTGAACAAAATTTATTAAATCAAAAAATACAAGCTGAAAATCAACTTGCTAAAGATAAGATGGCTCAAACTGCAGCACTAAAAGGATCAGAGTTAGATAACAAACTTCAAGTTGAGATTTTAAAAGGTGAAAATAAAATAAAAGAACTTCAGTTTAAAATAGATAATCCAGGAGCATCTGAATTTAGAACAGATCAAGTAAGACCAGCTTTTGAAAACGTTGTCACAAAACGTACTGAAGCTTTTGCGCAAAGTAAAAATCCTGCGGTAAAACAAAATCCAACTTTAACTGCACAAAATTATACTAGATTTACAAGAGAAGCTACCCCTGAAATACAATCAAAATTTAAAGGATTTAAACCATATACTCGTGATCAAAAAGGAAATATAATAGAAGACCCTTCATTTAAAGGTGAACCTGGAGAAATTATCTATGATCCAATTTCTATGGACTTTTTAGTATTTGATAATACAGGTAATACTTACATTCTAAATCCCTTAACATTTGAAATAGACGAGAACTAACCTATGGCTACTCTAAGCCTAGACGATCCGAGATTTCAACCTTTAACTCCTGAAGAAGAGGAGAGAAGAAAGAAACAAAAAAAAATTACAGAAATAAACAAACAAGACTTAGTTAAAGCTGGTATTGATGAAACTGATATTGAATTACCAGACGCAGAAGATAATAATGAAGTTAGTGGTGCGACTGCTTTTGCAGCAGGTTTAGCATCTGGTGTTATTAAAGTAGGTGAAGGTGTTGTATCATTAGGTGCAGAGTTAATTGATTTAGGTGTAGACACAGATACAGCAGCATCTGTTGAACAATTTTTTGATGACTTAAATCCTTTTGAAGAAATTGCAGAACAAAGAGCTGTAGGTAGATTAACAGAAGCTTTTGTTCAAATAGCTGTACCAGGAGGCGCAGGTGCAAAAGCAGCAACTATGGCAGCTAAGGCTTTAAAAGCAAAAAGAGCCGGTAAGTATTTAAATTTTAAAAGTAAGAATGTTAAAAAAGGTACGGCCAAGGCAAAACAATTAAATGATTTATCTGGAAAACAAAGATTTGCAGCAGTGGTTGCAGGTGGCGCAGCTGGAGAAACATTAGTAGCTGATGTAGAAAAGATAGGAACGTTTGGAGATTTGTTTGAAGCAGGTCCAACAGAATTAGATAGAGAAATAACTGAAGATCCTTCGGAAGATGCTTCAAGAAAACTTATGAACAGAATTAAATTTGGTTCAGAGTCAATACTACTTACTCCATTTGTATATGGCGTTGGAGCGGGTGCTAAAGCATTAGCTAAAAGAGGAAAAGAATTAGCTTATAGTAGTTCCAAAATAGAAAGAGGATTGGATAAATTAGGAAGTGTGTTTAGATTTAGAGGTACTAAACCTGAAGAAATTGCTACAGCAAAACAAACACAGAAAGCTAGAGGCATGAGAGATACTAATTTCTCCGAAGAGATGGTATCTAGAATAGACACTCAAGTTGATAAAGTATTTCCGGAGTTTAGAAAATTTTTTAACGCATCTGCTGTTGAAGAAAGGAAAAAATTTTTAAAAGTTTTAGATGATACTTTATTTGAAGGTGATCTAACAAAGCCTTTAGATGCTAATTTAACAAAACAAGTTTTGACTACAGTTAATAAAAAAATGGGAAAAGAAGAGGGAGTTGTTGTTGGTAATAAAATTTTATCTATTTTAGAAAAAACAAGAAGAGAATTTAATGATTTGTTAGAAATAACTGCAGCAGGCCCTGGAGGAAAAGTAGATTTACCTACAGGAGTTACTAAAGATTTAAGAAAGATCATGGGTAACAGAGTTAAAAACTATATAGGTAATACATTTGAAATATTTGAAGATGCTGAGTCTGGTTTTTTTCAAAGATATAAACCAACAAGAAAAGCTGTAGATAATACAAAAGCATTATTTATGAGATATGCGGCTAAAAATAAAAATCCAATTACTGAATTAGAAGCAGAAGGTATGGTAAATGATATAATAAAACAAGTTAGAAAGATGGACCCATCAAAAGATACACTTCCAACATTTGTATATCAAAATTTATCAAAATCTGCAGACGATGCTTTAGGTTTAAAAACATTTGCACAAACTTTAAATAAAAATTTACCCGGTGGTAAAAAAGAAATACAAGTTATAGGTAAAGGATCTAAGGTATTTAGAGAATTATTTGGTGAAATAAATGATGTAAGACATTCTATTTTTGAAGGCACAAATAGATTATCCGCAATAGCAAGAAAGAATCAATTGTTTGATGAAATATTAGATACTGATGAAGCAATGAAAGCTGCTGCAAAATCAGATACTCCTTTAGGTCAAAGAGGGTTTTTTCATGATAGCCCTTTGTCTGCAAAAAGAGCATTTGGTCCAGAGTCAGATATTGTTCCTATGAATGAATATGTAAAAGAATATTTTAAAGATGGTGTGTTAGTAAATAGACTATCTAATACTTATACTACAAGAGAAATAGCAGAGGGTTTTACAAATGTATCTAAGATACAAGATTTTATGAGAGGTGATACTGGAGGTGCATTGGGTAAAACTTTTTCAGCTGCTTGGAGATATGGAATCTTAACACCAAAAGCAGGTGCACAATATGCAAAAACAATTTTATCCGTACCAACACACATAAGAAATTTTTTAAGTTCAGCAGCATTTTCAGTTGCAAATGGTGCCATACTTTCTAATCCAAGAGTTTTTGCAAAAGCTATGAACAATGCTTTTGGCACTGTTCAAGTTGGTGGTCCTAGAAAAGAATTATCACAAGAAAAATATAGAGAATATTTAGAATTAGGTATTGTAAATACAAATGTAAGGATTGGTGATCTTAGAAATCTAATGAAAGATGTTAGGTTTGGTGAAGGTAATCTTGCAACAGATAGTATTCTAAAACCCATGTTAAACAGTTTAGGTAAGAAAACATCAAGAGGTGTTAAAAAAGCAGGGAAGTTTATGCAAGATTTATATGTTGCAGAAGATGATATTTGGAAAATTGTAAACTATGAAACACAATTAGTAAAAAGAGGAGACTTATATAAAAAATCAGGTATTAAAATATCTGATGATGCACTTAAAAAAGAAGTTGCACAGATTGTACAAGACACTGTTCCAAATTATGCAAAAGTTGGTGAGTTTGTAAGAGCTATGCGTGTATCTCCACTTGGTAACTTTATGTCTTGGCCATCAGAAGTATTTAGAACAGGTGCCGGTATATTTAGACAAATAATAAAAGATATAAAAGATCCTATAACAGGTAAAATAAATCCAATAACAAGTAAAAATCCTATGAAATCTGAAGGTATGAAAAGATTAATAGGTACTACAGCTGCAATGGGTATAATTCCATATGGATTAATAAAAGGATCACAAGCAATTTATGGTGTAACTCAAGAAGAAGCCGATGCAGCTAGAGATTTTGTTGCACCTTGGTCAAAAAATTCACAATTAATATTTGTAAAAGATCCAGATACAGGTGAATTGTATTACACTGACTGGTCTAAAAATAATGTTTACGATACACTTACAAGACCTTTTCAAAGTTTACTTACAAATATACAACAAGGTATAGAAGATGAAGAAGTATTATTAAAAGGTTTTGTTGAAGGTATAGCTAAAGCTGCCGGTGAAACAGCATCACCATTTATATCTGAATCTATTTACTCAGAAGCATTTGCAGATATTATACTAAGAGGAGGAAGAACTAGAGAAGGACAAGAACTTTGGAATGATACAACACCTTTAGGTGAACAAATGGTAATTGGTATGCAACATGTAATTAAAACATTAAAACCAACTACAGCTCCGTTTGAAAGAGTATATAAAGGTGCAAAAAATATACCTGGTAAAGGTCCTACAATATATGAAGTACCAAAAGAACTTGCAGGTGTTTTTGGTTTTAGATTAGAAAAAGTTAATCCTGAAAAAGCATTAGGTTTTTATTTATATGATCTTAGAAGTGGTCAATCAGAAGCAACTAAATTATTTACTGGTGGTAAATTTGGTGTGTTATCTGGTGAACCTAAAACAACAAAAGATGTAATTGAAAGATACTTTGTTGCAAACAAAGCTTTATTTGATGTTAGAAAAAAAGCACAAAAACATTTAATGAATGCTATGAAGTTAGGAGTTAATCCAGATAAACTAGAAGAAATATTTGAAAAAAGAGGTATACCTAAAAAATTACTAGATGATTTATTATCTGGTGAATTTAAACCGTATTTTCCATCAGAAAAAATTCAAGAAAGATTTGAAGACATTTCACTTAAAGGTGGTCAACCTAATCCTTTTTTAGGTGCAGAGGGAACGCTTGAATCTATAAGAGATTTATTAGAAATACAAAATTTATATGGTGATTTTAATTTAAATCTTAAAGATTTTTTACCTGATACAGAACCTGAAGGCCAATCAGCATTACCACTTACACCGATGCCTAACCAACAAGTAGTACAAACTGCGGAATTGTTTACAGTCGCTATTGTTGAAGAAGCTAAAGGTGTTTTTATAGGAGTGATATCAAATATTTGACCTTCAAAATATAAAAGTAAAAATTTGTCAGTTCCTATTGCAACATAACGGTTACCTTCTAAATCTACAAAAGCAAACTCACGTCTTGCAACACCTACAATACTATCTGATATTAATGAAGACCAACCACCAACTTTTTCTGGTAAGTTAT
Source organism: Flavobacterium sp. SCGC AAA160-P02 (assembly GCA_000383355.1). Lineage (GTDB taxonomy): Bacteria > Bacteroidota > Bacteroidia > Flavobacteriales > Flavobacteriaceae > Polaribacter. The sequence continues at coordinate 11,736 of KB911105.1, forward strand.
ATCTAAACCTAACATTATCACAATCAACCCATCTGTTTTCTGCTCCAGATGTTGTGTCTTGCTTATCTATTCCAGGTAAGACTTTAAAATCAATAAGAGCCATTATTTTGCTCCTTACGCCGTGTTGGTTTTATACGCCCAACCTCTTGTTGAATCAACGTAGACTAATGAAAAGGCTTGACCGTTAGTTGTTAAAGTTAAATTACTTGTACCTGTATTTATTGGTTGGCTATTTCTATTAATAATTAAATTGTTATTGGCAAATGTACCTCTAGCATCAACAAATAAAACTTCAGCACCTGTTGCAGGTGAAGCTGGTAGTGTTACTGTAATTGGGTTAGCTGTTGTGTTTGCTAAAATTTGATCACCATCGACTGCAGTGTATGCAGTAATTGTTGAAGAGTTTAATGTTACATAACCTTGTTTACGTAATCCTAAACTAACATTTGTACCATCTGAATAAACTAATGAAGTAGATCCTATAGGTAATACAACCCCGGATCCTGAAACCGTTTTAACTGTAATAGTATATAAAGTAGATGTACCTCTACTAGTTGCATCTTCAAATACTATAACTCTTTCAGCACTATCAGGTATAGTTACACTTCTGTTTGCACCAAGTGTACCTGTTAATTTTATGTATAAATTTTTACCGTTTGATGTAGCACCATTGTCTAATGCTAAAGTAAGATCACCACTTCCAAGTTGTGCAGATGATAAATAACCCGTAGATAATTGTTCTAATATTTGTAAGTTTGTATTAGTAATCGTGCCCCATAGACCAGCTTTTTCACCGGTAGTGACTAATTCTAATTTTGAGTTTGTTGAAAAAGATGATGCCATAATTTATTAATAAGGGTCTATTGGTGTCCAAGTCATGTTCACCCCTGGTACTATATCGTTCCAGGTAATAATACCCGCCTCTCCTGTGTTTGCCGTTAATTGTGATCCTGTAGGATTCACAACTGCTGTTCCTGTCACTGTAACACTTCCTGTCGCTAAGGTCAATGAGTTTCCAGTAACCGATACGTTTGCATCTGCTGAAACTACTACAGTTCCTATACCTAATGATGTTTGTGATCCAGTTGGACTTACTACTGCTGTTCCTGTAACTGTTACTGTACCTGCTCCAAGACTTACTTGAGAACCACTAGGACTAGCTGTTACATCAGTACTAAGTATTGGAGTTCCAACTCCAATAGTTAATGCATTACCTGTTACATTTATAAGGACATTAGGGTTAAAGAACGATGTCGCTATTGGAGCACCGGATAAGGAAGTTAGTCCGAGCATCGTCTATGCTCCTGATTTTGGATATTTAGTTTTAGTAGCTGTTCGTTTAGCTTGTAATTCTGTAAGTGTATCACCACCATCTAATAGTGCATGAATACAATCTTGTAAAGTTGGGTATTCTGCTTGTCTATTTCTTTTCCATTCTTCAGCGTCATAGTCTGCTTGTACCTCTACCATTTTAGCTTCTATGTCAGCTACTGGTATTGGTGTTGTTCCATTATGCCATTCTATTTCACAAGTGTTAATATCATCTCCTCTTACAATTACTTGTGCATTAGGATTTATTGTAAGTATTGCTTCTATTATCATCCTGCGATCTCCATAAGTGTAATTGTAGATTTTATGCCTTCTGGTTGACAAGAAATTATATCTCCAGCAGTATAAGCTCTTGCTTGTGTTTTATATGTTAGTGAATTTGTTGAAGATGGAGTATCTAAAAAATTTAAATTATTTCTATCATACCTTTGTACGGAACTTGCACCTCCTATAGAAAGAAAGTTTTCATAAGCTTGATCACCACCATATATTGTAGTGCTGTCTCTTAATATTTTTATTGAAGAACCTCCACTAGCTGATGCTTCTTGAAGTTTATTTGCTTGATTAACAATAACATAAATTTTATTACTTGTTGAACTAGGAGTTATTGAAGCTGTAAGATTTGTGTCAGTATAACTTGTTGTGTTATTATTCACTTGAGCAACTGTAGTTGCAAAAACAACTTGCAAAACCTTACCACCTACACCTGCTGGTAAAGCAGTTACTGCTCCTAAAGATGCGTTAGCAATATTACCTTGTGGTATAGTGCCTGTTATTGCATTTGCTCCGCCTAGTCTAGTTATTGCCATATTATGCTCCTATCAACGCGTTAATTTCTGCGTCGTCCAATCCTAAATCTTTTAGCTTCTGTTTACCAGAGGCTTTTTTGTTTGCTTTAGCAATTTCTTCTTCTTCTTTAGTAGGCATCTCTGCCATTTTAGTTTCTATGTCAGATTTAGAAATAGGTGTTGTTCCATTAAGCCATTCAATAGTATTAATATCTTCTTCTAAATACTTGAATTCTGCATTAGGGTTTATTTTTTTTATTGCTTTTGCTATTGTCATTATCCTGCTATCTCCATTAAATAAAAATTTGAGTGATAACCATCATTAAATACAACAGCATCGCCATTTCTTGTTGCAGCTTGTACTTTATAAGTAATTTCTGATGTTGTTGATGGACTATCAATAAAATGAAAAGGTACAATTTGAAGAACATCAGTTGCACCATTTTGATGAGCTGCAAAAAAAGCATTTGTGTTACCAGTTTTTACAATACTTGTTGAATCTCTTAAAAATTGTAATCCAAAACCTTCAGTGGTTGCAATAACACCATGAACAAAACATTTAAGTAATATTCTGCTAGATGTTGAGCTAGGTGTAATAGCTATGCTTAAAGATGTTAAATCAGTATAAGTTGTTGTTGCAATAGTTTGCTGACTTGTATTTCTAACTTGAGAAGAAACTTGTATAATATGTCCAGGTGCTGCAAGTGTTGCACCAGATGGAATACTGATCGTATCCCCACTAGCTCCAATAGTAATAGTATCAGAACTCTCGTTAATAATGTTATTGCCTGATGTATCTTGTATCGTGTCTACTTTTAAAATTGCTGTCATTATTTAATCGCCTCTATTTCATCGTCTGTTAAACCTAATGCTTTTAATTTAGCATTTGCTGATGCTTTGTCAGCTATTTTTTTAACTTCTGCATCTTTTAATTCTTGTATCTTTGCGTTGACTTCTGCCTCTGTAGGTTTTGTAATTGAACTGTCATGAACAATTAAAGTAGAGTAGTTTTGTTCTTTACTACTAAAACCAAACCATTGACCATTGTGCATTGATGCTAAAGCATAATTTAACCAACCTTGTTCATTCATCTTATGTACTTCCTATTCTTATAAATTGAAAATGTGTACCATTATAACCACTATTACCCATTATTGTTCCACCAGAACTAGCCACAAATTTTACTTTACAGTTTGTTGTACTAGTAACATCAAAAATCATAGAAGTTGTTATTGCATTATATGATGTTGAAGCTACTTGAGATCTACAGTTTGCACCTGTTGAATAGCTAGAATTATTTACTGTATATTGTATGTCGCATGATGTTTGTGAAGTAGGATTATATGTTTGAAAAGTAGCAGTTATATAGTATTTTCCAGTTTCGGGAAAAGTAAATATACCAGAACTTACTGACATAGGAGTTCCTATAACTTCAAAAGATGCATCATCATTTTGTTCTAAATTACTAGAAATTGGATCAGCAGCACCACTAAAATCAGTTGTAAGCCTCCAGGTATCTGCTGATGTAATTACATTACCAGATATTCCAGTGACCGTTGCACCAGTTGTATCAAGAGTGGCTCCTGAAGCTATGTCAAGAGTGGCACCACTAGGAACAGAAAGAGTCTCCCCAGATTGACCAAGAGTAATCGTCCCTGATCCAGAGCTAGTTGTTATTGTTCCTACTTTTAAAATTCCGTCTGCCATAATTATGTACCTAAAATCCTAAATGATGAAAATTGACCTTCTGTGCCAATAGTAAATGTTTGACCTCCAGGTGTGTTAAAACTTGCATATACTTCTATATAATCATCAGCATCTAAATAAATTACTCCAGAAGGTCCACCTCTTGATTGAGCTAAAAAAGCATCACCATCAAGTCTATAATTTAAAGAATAGTCTGCTGATCCATTTTTATATATAATTATGTGGCAGCCATAGCCATTACCTCCACCACCTGTTAATTCTAAATCTACATTTACTTGATAATGACCAGCAGTTCCTGGTGTAAATTTACTTCCATCAAATTTACCATCACTATCATATGCTTCTGTAAAAGAAACTTTTGTAAAAGTATCATCACTACCAGTAGCTGATGTTACTGGTTTTGCTAAAAAAGCTGGAGTGTTATCTCCACCAAACCCAGTTGCAGTTCCAGAGTTAGCGATAGTTACTCCTGATGGAATTGCTATTGTATCTCCACTTGTACCTAGCGTTAGCGTAGTACCTGTAGATGGATCGACTTGATTTGTTTCTAGTTTACTCATTATAAAATTACGAATGTACTCCCTGATGGTATTGTTATTGTACCTGAAACTGTAACGGGTCCAACCAAGGCTCCGTTTGTAGATCCAGCCATAGATATACTACTCCATGTTTGTGAATTTTTCACGAAAAAAGTTGATGACAAAGAACCAGCGGTTACTGTTGCATCTGTCGGCGTTCCAATATCAAACGTGTCACCAAGAATGGTTCCAAAAAAAGTATCTGATGATGCGGGGGCCGATGAAAATGTAATTTGATTTCCTGCTATTGTATAGGCTGATGGATCTTGCACGACTCCTGAAATAGAGATTATACAATTGGCTTCGGTTCCTGGAGACACAGCTACACCACCCACCGTTAAGTTAAATGCTACCGTAGAAGCATTGAACCCTGATGCAATATTATCCAAAACTTGATACGCTCCTGTTAAGGGCGCTTTTCCAACGTAAGCCATATGTTTTTATCCTTTACTCTGTAGGGATCGGGTTTGCAGTCTTGACACTTGCTACATGGTCTATCCATGTAGTAGTACCGTCAACATTGTCGTGGTACTGCATGTCTAACTGTGAACCTAGATCACCGTAGGCGTTTTTTCTTGTAGCTCTAACTGCATTTTGTCTCTCTTCGAGATCTGCAGCAGTGTCTACAGCGTTCAGTTGCTCTGCAGTAGGTTGAGTTACACCTGACACATTCCATGTCTTGATGTAAGGTCCCTGACCGTTTGAGTCATCCTGAAGCATAACGTCCGTCATAAAATCTACATTTGCTACGCCGTTATTAGCGCAATAAGTTTTAACCTTGCTTGATAGTGATGCCATAGTTTGTTCTCCTTATTTTATTGTTTTTAACACATATGTGTTAAAATTCTAGTTATTTTATCTATTGCCATAATTTATTTTCCTAATCTATAAGTTTTATAATTGTTAAATTGCAATTATCTTCTGCTATACTGTAGGCTTCAGTTCCATAAGTCCATAATGAAACAGTATCTCCAACAGATAAACTTCTTATAACTGAAGAAGATATAGCATGAAAACCATATCCTGTTTGTCCAGCAACTAAATTTGTTGTATAAACAGTTGATCTATTGGTGTTTGCTATTTCAACTTGAGCATATTCACTAGCACCTGTTAAACTATCTACCCTAGCATGAGAGGTAAGAAAATAGTTTCCAGCTTGACCAGATGGAACTGTAAAAGTATTTGAAGTAAAAGCAGAATTGCTATCTACTCTTTCTGTATTTAATGTTATTTTAGTATTAGTAGTTGCTGAAATACTTTGACTACCACCTGTTTTATCAACAGAAACCATTGGAGTATTAGTTCCACCAACACCAGATACAAAGTTTGCTCTAGTCATTTTTCTTAATGCACCAGAAGCTGATGTGTCTGATAATAAAATTAAATCATCTGTAGCAATAGAAGTTTCAGCAGTTTGTCCTGTAATTACAGTTGATGTAAGAGTATCTGCTGATACTGCTCCGTCTGCTATTGCGGGTGTTGTTATTTTATCTATTGCCATTACATATTCTCTTGTTGTTCAGCTTTAAAAGTTTCATAAGCAGCTTTTACTTCATCTGTCCAAATTGCGTTACATACTGCTTGAACTTCTGAATGTTCATCAGTTATAACTGCATCTGGCATTAAAGCATGTCTATGATACTTTCTTGATAATTCTTCGCCATCTTCGATAACTACAGTATCTGTTCTTACTTGAACTGATTTGTATTTTCCGACCACTTCGATTTTACCAATCTGTGTCTCTTTAGTTATTGCCATGTGTTGTCTCCTTGTGTTGTTGTTAAGCTGTTGAATAGCATCCAGCTATATGTAAATTGTTATAAGCATTACCACTTTGAAAATCTGAACCTTGAACGGCAGTTGAACTACTACTACCTGTAGTGTTTTTCCATAGTTGAATAGTTGTACCCCCTTGTGAAATTCTTGCTTTTAGTGTCATATTGGTGTTATATCTATATGCTAAACCAATAGCAGCACTCGAACTACTTTGGTTTCCAGTAGTAATAGGTAGTCCAGTAATTATTGCATCTCCACTTGGAGATGAAATTCCAGTAGTTGCCATATAAATTTGAAAATGAACTAAATTTCCAACTTTTACATAGTGTCCTCTAGTATTTCCGCCACCTTGCATAGTTACAGAACCACTATCAAAAGAATAAGCTGGTGTGAAACTTCCTTCTTCGTAATCATCTAAAAGATTAGCTGCTGTTGCACTTGTTACTCCTAAATAAATTCCATGATCGGTTGCTGCTGGTAAAAAATTACCAGAGCTATCTAAACTCCATTGATGTGCAGCGTTTGTGCCAAATTGCATACTGTTTCCATTATTAAGATATTTTACATAACCCATTCCATCATTTGCACTATCTCCAAAAAATAAACTTGGTGTAGCACTTGTATTGGTTGTTTTTAAAAATAATCTTGCATCTGATCCAGAGTTATCTTCTGCTGCATGTAATAAAACATCTGCATCACCAGATGATGTTTCTATATGTAGTTTTTCTGAAGGAGATCCAGTACCAATCCCAACTTGTTCGTTGCTATCAATAGTCATAGCTGTTGCATTAGCAGATGATACTATTCCAGCTACTCCACCTGCACCACTAGCTAATTTATCTGCTGTAACTGCATCGTCTGCTAATTGTGCAGTGCCCACTGACCCTGCGCCAGGTGCGTTTGTTGCAGTTGCTCTACCTAAAAATACACAGTACATTTCATCTGTACCATTTGTTAATGCTGCAGATAATGTAAGAGCTGTTCCTGTTGCAGTATAAGCTTTACCTGAACCAGGTTCCTGAACCACGTTATTTACGACAAGTCTAATGTCGTTTTCGTTAGTTACTGAATGTGATAGGGTATATGCAGTTTGAGAATTGACGATAGTAAATACTTGTCTTTCGAAACTTATAAAACTTCTTGCTGGAGCGTTTCCTAAATACGACATGATTCTCCCTATGTACTGATTGCGTCAACTGCACCTACTACTGTATCTAAAGAACTAGCTGTATCTGATTGAACGTACAGTTGGTCTCCAGAAGCGAGTACAATTTTACTTCCTCCGTCAATAAGCTCTAGTGAGCCGCCACTGACAATCGGCGCGTTTTTGATTAAATAATAATTTGCTGATGATCTTCTTAAATAAACATCAACAGCTATAGTTGATGTAGTTACATTAGCCATTCTAACACTAATTAAAGTGTCATAACTATTAGCAGCTCCGCCTAAAGCATCTACTGCTGATGTACCTGTGTTTCTTGTTAGATAATTTCTAAAGTTTTGTGCCATAATTTATTCCTTATACTATAACGCGATTGCCATTGCAACGGCAAAACCCGCTGTAGCTCCCGCAGTTCCATTTGAAGCTGAAGTTACTCTTCCTTTTGCATCTACTGTAATTGATGAATTTGTATAACTAGCAGCTGTAACTCCTGAGTTCGCTAAAGTTAATGCTCCACCAGATGCAATTGTTGCATCACCTGATACTGCTGATTCTTGATAACTTGTACCATCTGCAACTAATATTTTAGCAGATGTATTATCAGGCATTTTTAATAATGATCCTACAGTTAAAGTACCATTTACATAATTAGATATTACGTTTGCAAAGTTACCCATCAATGAGTGACTTGAACATTGATAATATAAAATATTTGGTGTGTTAGCATCAACTGCTATTTGAGTATATGCCCCAGAGTTTCCTGGAGTTCCGTTTGTAGTTACACCTGTAGTGTAAGCTGTAGATTTGTCTGCTTCTAAATAAAATCTTAATGGGTGACCGTTGTTTGTAGAATCTGCTTGATCAAATCTATAATAATATTTGTATGATGAGTCTGCACCTGAAAATGTGATTGCTGGTGATTCTAATCCATCAAAAAAATATGCACTAGAAGATCCTTGACCTGAGTAAGGATGTGCTGCTGTTTTAGTACCAACTTTAACTGTAATAATTTTTGGCGCTGATGAAGAACCATATTCTTCTGGAGTAGGTAAACTTATTTTTGCACCAGGCACTGTACAGAATACTTCTGTTGCACCCGCAAAGTTTACAGCAGCATCACTATTAGAACTAGAAATAATATTAGTTCTAGCAAGTGTACTTGCTCCTCCGTTTAAAGTTCCAAAACCAACTTCAAAATTATTTGTACCGTTTTCAAAAATACAATAGTATGTCGTATTACCTCCACCGATACCTGCAGCAAAAGTTTCAAAACCTGTTACCGCACCACCAAGTGTAAACGTACCTGTACCAGTAGTCGAACTGGATTCTTTAACCCTATCGTTTAATTTAAACGCCATTTAATTTTCTCCTTATGCCATGCTTATAATTGCATTAGCCGGTGTACTTGGATCTGGGTAAGAAACTGTAAACGTACCATTAGTAGCCGTTTTGTTTCCACCAAAATCTAATACTACACATAACTTATCACTCTTGTCATCATTATAGATTGCTGCAAATGCTGCTGTAAAAGTAGCACTAGCCCAAGTACTATCTGCAAAGTCAACTGAAGCAACTGCAGTTCCACTAGCTACTGCTTGTGAAGCTAAAGCTTTTCTTTCGTAGTTTGAACTACCAGCAGAACTAACTTCATTAGTTGTAAGTACAACTGTACTAGATGTCGAGTAAGGATTAGATGTGTACAAAGCTATTTTGAAAGCATCTCCTCCATTTGCAAAGTTATGTGTTCCCGAAAAGAGTTCTCCTCTAAATGCGAACGGTATTATATTTGCCATATTGTTTTCTCCTTAGTATTTCGATGGTGATTCAGATTTTAAAGGAGTACGAATAGCTCCATCTTGATATTCGTCTCTACGTCTTCGACCTTGTTGTTCGATCGCATACGATTGTAATGCTCTTTTAAAAGATCCTTCGTAGTATTGTAACATATCTGCGGGACCTTTCAAGTATCCATATGCTTCTACCAGACAAGCATACAAAAGTAAATCTTGATATTTATTAGAAGTATAAGTTCCAACTGTTGATGCTGGATTGGCTGTAGTAGGCTGTGTCGTGCTTGTTATACTAATAGGTTGTTTAACATAGGCTAAAGTAATAGAAAAATTAGCGTTTGGAGTAGGTGATACTACCCAAAATTCAGCATCCCAATTACCATAATACTTAGGAATTCCAGAAGCTGTGTTGGGAGTACTATAATATTCAGCCATAAAACTTGTATCTTTTTTTTCTAAAAAAGTTTGATTACCTGCTGAATCGGTTAATTGTGCATATCTAATAAATCTTAAATCAGTTGGAATAGTTACATATCTATTTCCACTAACTAAAGCAGATGTTGCATAAAATCTATTATCATCAGAATCTGCATCTCTGTAAATTCTATTTTCTGCATTTTTAATTATTGTATTTAATAAAGTATTAGATAAAACTGAATCATCTACTTCTGTGTAGTTTCTAATATCATCTTGTAAATTTGCTAAAGTGTAAGCCATTATGGTGTTAGAGTAACTGGTCCTGCAGTTACAAACATTCCTCCTGAATTTTCCGTTACAGTTGCATTACTTCCACAATCAAAACTGTAACTATTTGTATCAATAACTGTTATACTAAATCCTGAACTATTTTCAAATAAAGAATACACCAGGCCTCCTGGGCTTCCATCTACATTTCTAAAAACAACAGTATCACTTGTTGCTCTTCCATGAGCAGGTTCTGTGACTGTTACAGTAGAAGAACCTGAAGTTAAACTTAAAGGATTTCCAGGTAATAAATTTTCTGTTGCAGGTTCAACTCTTGCAGGTCTTGCATTCATTAAACCTTGAGGGTCACCTGTAAATCTTGTTGGTTGAATTTGTGGTTGCTTTGGTTCAAATTCTGAATTGTGAACAAAACTACCATTCCATTCAGTTACCATTTCTCTATATGGAAATGCTAAACCTGATCTATCAGATATTGCCTGCGCATATTTTCCTCTAGATAATTTTGCCATTAGGTTCCTGGATAATAAGTTTTAGGAGTAATAAAAGAACTCGATGAAGATCCATCTTCAGTTAATGCTCTGTTTAATTCATCCTCATATAACATTTTTAACATTTGAATTCTATCGGGTGCATATTTTACCGCTAAGTAATATGCAAGACCTGCAATCATACATGGTACAAATCTGTAAGGTACGTCTGCATCATTAGTATAGTCTCCGGCATCTTGAATTCTTTTTACGTAATAATAATTAAAAAATTTACCAGCTTGATCAGTTCCTGGTGTTAAATATAAAGTAACTGTTATCTTATCAATAAACCTTTGTACAAAATATTGTGTAGGTTGACCTGTAGAAGTTTTATTTGATAATGCTTGATAAGTTGATCTACTAATTTTACTAAGAGGTGTATCTACATTAGAATCATTTCTAAAACTTGCTTCCAAAACATCATCCACACCATAAACAGCTGTTGCATCTGATGTACCATCAGCTGTTGATCTAAACATTGTATATGTTGCTTGATTATTAACTAATGTAATTGAGTTGTTTGCAACTTCCCAATAGTGCAAACCTCTATTGCCCCATTCTTGAAACATTATATTTAAAGAACGTCTTGCACTTTTTAATTGATATCCTGAAACTCCTTCAATACCAATTCTTTCATAAGACTCTTCTACTATATCAGAAATAGAAAAACCTTTTTCAAAAATTGTAGTTCCAGAGGTAGTGTTAGCCATTTAGCCTCCTAGCCAGTATATCCGATAGTAACAGATCCTGTTCCAGTTACATCTGCATAGATAGTATTTTGAAATCTAATTCCGTTTCCAGGTACATAAAGATCTAATCCTTCACTTCCAAAAGTAGATTCAAATACTATTCCTCCAGATGCAGTCGATGCATCATAAAGTTTTATATTTGTAACTCCTGTAGCTTGAATGTATGTAACTCTAGCAGGACCAATATTAGTAGATCCTCCTGAAGCAGTTTTTACCTGTCCGTCAGCTGTAAGTGTTGTAAATTTTTGGTCTGATGACATATTGTTTTCTCCTTAATTAATTTTATGTGGGCCCGGAGGCCCACACTAATTATTTATTACTGTGTGTCTGAACTAGAATCAATTCCTAAAATTTTAAGAACGATTACAGTATCTCCACCCGGATCTCCAGAAACAACTAATTCAACTTCGTCTCCAGCTAAACCGGCTACACCTGGTGCAAAACCAGACATACCAAGTACACCATTGCATCCTAAGAAACCTTTCCAACCAGTTGTATTAAGAGCTAAAGCAGCTCCATCAACATAACCATCTGTATCAGCATCTGTTCCAACATCAACTAAGTTAACTGCATTAACCGCTGCAGTAGTTACAGTGACTCCAATTCCTAATGGAATAAAATTTGTAGGTATCTGGATAGATGTTTCTTTTCCAGTAGTCGCTCCATTTGCAACTGTAATAGTTGCAGTGAATTCTTTTAGACTCATTGTAGACGTAACCGCACCTGTAGTTGCGCTTTTATCAATTATTTCAAAACCGTTTTCTGATCGTACCGGTCCTGTAAATGTAGTATTTGCCATATTAATATCCTCCTAGATATTTTAAATGTAGTCCCTAGGGTTGTCGACTATACGCGTCTACATTTAACAATTATTATTATGTATAGTGAGTAATTTGTATACTACTTTTGAATAGAGTGCAAGAGATCCTACAGTGTGGAGTGGAATTTTTCCAACGATGTAGCTTTTGATTAAGTAGCTACTGAAACTTCAGGAGCAGAACCTTCAATACTGTTCTTTAAGTGAGCAATTCTAGCTTCTTCAAGCTTGATATCTGTAATGATTTGTTTGACTTTATCGTCAATTCTAACCATCTCAAGAGTATATCTATCGTTAGAGAGATGCTCCTGTTCCCACTTCAACTCCAAGGACCTTTTTGCTTTGTATAGGTCTTGTATCATCTATAACCTCCTCATAGGTTATTCTGTATTTATCAGAAGCAAATACTTTAGCTCCGATATGTTCCCATTTTATAACATTTTCTCCTAGTTTGTCAACTATGGCTTGTTCAAGGGAAATTGCATTATCCTCAGATAACACTTCAAATTTTGCGTAATGATCGTAAGCATTTATTGTGATGGTAAATTTTTTCATGAAATTCCTTTCTACTTTCATAATGAGGCGGAACTGTGTCCGCCTCAAAATTTTTAATTATTATGCACCTGGTGATGCAAAAATACCTCTATAGTCAGATACACCAAATGAGTATCTTTCTCTAGCTTTGTATCTTACGTTACCAGTATCGAAGTCACCTTCCATTGCAGTTTTAATTGCTGCTCTGTCAAAGTACTTCATACCATTAGGTACATCAGTGATAATGTAGAATGCATCTGGATCAGTTAAGAAATTGTTCACTCTATAACCTTGAGGAACCATTCCCATTGATGCGATTGCATTGATATCATTATCAGCAGTACCAACTCTACCTTGAGTCTTCATAAGTCTCTCAGCAGTGAACTGAAGTTCAGAAGGGATAATCATTTTAACACCTCTTGCAGCAATTTTTAGACCTCTTTCGTCTGTCATTGCAGCAATGTCAATTAATGATTGCTCTAGTGAAGTTTCGTTCAAGTCGGAAGCCGTTGCTAATGTGTTTGATACAGTTCCACTTACAGTTGGGTGGTTAGTTGCAAATAATGCAGAACCATCACCTGAAGTGAATGTACCGAAACCATTAATCAATGGGTTTACCGCTTTAACTTGTTTAGTGTTCGCCATAGATCTAGCTAATGCTTTTGTATATCTACTAGCAAGTCTGTCATACAAGTTATCCTCAATAGCTTCTTCAGTAATTGCAAAAGCAAGAGCCACAGTTTCATGTGTGTATCTTGCAGTGAAAGTTTCTTGAGCATTGTCAAAAACAACTCCACTTCCTTCTGCTTTAGTCTGAGCTTGAGCAAAACCTGATAACATAACTTCTTCTTCAAACGCTCTGTCTGAAGATTCTGTAGCATATATTTCAGCGTGCTGATTCTCGTAACGTTTATATTCAAGTCCAAATAGTGCATTTAGACCTGGTTCTAGTTCTTTAACTAGTTGTCCTCTACTTATGGCCATTATATACCTACCGTTCCTTTTAAGAAATGCTCGTTAATCATAACAACTAGATTAACATTAGCAGATCCTGCTGTGTCATTACTAGGATCTTTTGAAATCCCCATAATTCTTAATTGTGCTGTAGCTGTCTTCTGATCAGAAAAATCTAATTCAACTTTAGATACATAATCTGGTGAAGATCCTGCTGCATACACAATGTCAGCGTTTAGACCAACGTCTGCTGCTGCAGTTGCGCCGTCTGATTGTATTTCAAACCTTTCGTAAGGGTCGTCAGAAACGAATCCTACGATATCTGTTGCAGTATTACTTGCATTCAGATGGTTTGCCCATGTTGGTTTGCTTGTTGAAGCATCAGTATAAAAGACACCATTAAGTGATCCTAATAAAGTATCTGTTGCTGCTGCTACAGTAATTGTACCAGTGGCTGCCATTTCGACAGGATCCCACTGATAGATAGCTGTTGCATTTGCTGCGATACTATACTCGGATAAACCTTGGTTGTCTCTATTCTGGCCAACTTTTCCTATTGCTTTCAAACCGAAAGCTGCGTCTTGGTTTGCCATTATATTTTCTCCTTTTGTGAGCTACCCTTGCGGGCCTCCACTCACGGGTTTATTTTATTCGTTGGGTAGGAATCGTTAAAAAATTAACTTTTCTTTGAACCACCGAAGGTTACACGTGTCTGTCGATCAATATTGATCGGCATACTTGGGTGCTGTTCCTTCATAAGATCGTTGTCTACTGCTTCAACGTTGTCCTGACCTTGTTTAACATAATAGTCAGTTCGTTGTTCTGCAATCTCTTCCGGTACCCTAGCCAGCACTAGGCCTCCTACTCCGATTACCCCTTTGTATTTTCCATCATCCACAATTGGAAAGTCTGAGTCTGGATATTCATCAGCTCTTACAAGCTCGTATCCGGATCTAATTCTTCCAGCGACGTTTTTAGTGTCTTGGAATCCCATAGATTCTACTCTGATCCATCTGTGTTTAAAACCTGTTGGTGCAGGGGGTGCATCTAAAGATGAAGGTGGAGTCCAAACTTTTTTCTTAGCTTCTTTTTCTCTTGTCTGACTCGCACGGGATGCTCTTTTTTCATTATTATTTTCCATATGCTTATGCCTCCTTCGTGATTTTTAATTGTTTCGCATATTCTTCTAGTGGCACACCTAATTTTTTAGCGATTGCTACCTGTGATGATGTGAGTCTCACAGTCTTGCGACCAGTATTTGTACTTCGCTTCGCACTAGCTACTGTTTGTACGGGTTTGGTCGTTTCCCCTTTATCTGATGTATTTGTATCAAATTTGTGGGGGAATTCAAGTCTTATTCTTTTATCTATTTCAGAATAATACTCATCAGATTGAGGATCATAACCCTCTTGCTCTGTAAGTTTCTTATGTAGATCAAAAGCAGTATAAGTCATAGCATTATCTTGACCGAACCAAGCATTTCTAGATGCCCATGTTTCAGCCTTAGGATCTGGTGTTCCTTGTGCTGCTTGTTGTCTATTTAAGTTTATATTTGGAGTTTTAACCTCCTCAGCTTTTCTAGCTTTATACTGTTCTTGAGCAACTATTGTTTCTTTAAGTTTAGCATTCTTATAACTTAACTCAGAAATTGCAGTTTGAGCTTCTACTTCAGCATTAATATCTCCTGCTTCTCTAGCAGCAGCAAGTTTTGCTTTAGCAGCTTGAAGACCATTTACAACACTCTCTTCAGCATTTTTAAAAAACTCAGGTTCAAACTTTGAGATTTTTGCTTCAGCAGCTTCTTTTGCTTTTATTTGTGATTGAGCATAAGTTAACGCTTCATCTTTTTGTCTCTCTGCTTCTCTCCATTTATGAGTAAGTTTAGCTATTCTTCTTTGTACTCCATCGGAATACTTTTCTAATTCTTGTTCTTTATCGTCCTGTGCAGGCTCTTCTTTCTTTTCTTCTTCTAATTTAACTTCACGTTCATTTTCGTAAGTTTTATCTTCGCCTTCTTTTTCTTCTACAACAGGTCTTACTGTTGGTTCTTCTTTTACTTCTGGTTGTTCAATTTCTGCTGAATTATTTTCTTCAGGAATATCAACATCCATTTCTGGACCAGATGTATCTATATCGACTTTATTATCTATTGGCATAGTTTATCTCCTTCTATGATTAATATTGATGAAGTATATCTTCAGGGTCTTCAATGGTTGCTAAAACTTCATCGTCATTTAGCATTCTTATTTCCCCACCATCTATGTTCATTCTTGAACCGGCATATCTTGCAAAGATAACCCAATCACCTTTTTTACACCAAGGTCCTTCAGGAAATTTATCTTTGTCATAACAATGTGGCCCCATAGCAAGAACTAAACCACAAGTAGATCCTACTTGTTGTTTTTCTAAAGTATCTTGTCCAATGATTAATCCACCTTTAGTTTTCTCCTTCATTTTAAAAGGAAGAACAACTAATCTCCATCCGGTTGGTTTAGGTAATTTATTTGATTCTTTTGTTTTTAGACGTTCGTAACCATCTTCTTCTTTTTTAGCGTCTTCTTCGTATTTATTTAATAGTGCCGATTTAACTTTCGGTTCTTCCGAAGTCGATGACGTTTTCTCTTTCAGTATCATTTTTTTGCTCCTTAGGTTCTAGCAGGTTAGAGATTTCCTGTGATATTTTTAAATAGGCATGTGCCTGTCCCATCATATACTTGTATTTTTCCATATTGTCAATACCGCCACCAATCATGGTATCTGCAATATCTTCATACGATTGTTTTAGATGTTTTTGTAGTTTATGTATTATTATTGTTTCTTCTTGTTGCATGTTTCTTTCTCCTTTTTTTATGTAATAAATTAACTCTTGAATGCCAACACCATTCTGTAAGTTTGATAGCGTATGTTTCTATTTTAGAAAACATATTATCTAATCCACCAAAAAAACTCAATAGCAATCTGTCTAACATTTCCAACGTCTTCTTGCTTGTCTTATTCTTGAATTAGGATCGTTTCTAGTTTTAGCTGATGAGTTTCTAAGTTGTCCAGCTGATCTTGCACAATATGATTTTCTACGTTTTGCAGCAGCTGAACCTTTTTTAACTTTACCTGTTACGGCTGTTTTTAATTTTGATCCAGGATTAGCAGCTCTATAAGCAGCTACTCCTTTAGCTGTCATTCCAGCACCTGATTTTGTTTTTCGATAATTAGCACCCTTACCTGTAGTAGTTTTTCTAATAGGGTTTTCTTTTTTTCTCATTAGATTTTTTGCATCTCTGGATTAGTTGATAACATATTTTTTTCTGCTCTAGGTCTAGCTATTGAATCTTTACTTCTTTTTCTAAGTTGAGCAATAGCAGATTCTTTTAATTGCTTTTGTCTTCTTAATTCTTTTAAATCTTTTTCTAAATTCATTATACAAATGTTTTTACGTTTTTTGGTTTACCACCTGGATTACCCGCTGCTCTTTTTCGTTTGACAGCACTCGCCTTTTGCCCTTTTGACATCCGTGTGGCTTTTGCAAGTGGGACGCATTTTGGATATTTCCTCTTTGAGCCTTTGCTTCTCCCGCAAGGTTGATACTTCCCGTTCTTCTTCGGTGCTCCAATGTCTACCCATTTTTCCGATACCCATTTTCTCAAACCACCTTCTGAATAGTAAGCTCGCATTATTTTCTTTTTTTAGGTTTTTTCTTTTTTTTTCCACCCGGTGTAACTTTACCTGAACATACAGCTGAACCGTACATGTTAGCATATGCTGAAGGATATACTTTAAACTTTCTTTTAGCGGCTGCTTTGCCTTTTGCACAAAGCTTTGCCATTACGTTCTGACCATTTTAGCCATAGGTGATTTTTCACCTGGCTTCTTTTTCTTTTTAGCCATTAAAATTTTTTTCTTTAATGCTTCTGGTAAATTTTTTTGTTTACCAACTAAAGTAGGACCACCTTTATTATAAAAATTTCTCATTATTTTTTTCCTCCGTTATTCCTAAATATTTGTGTACCCTTTATACCATAGATGCTCGCCACGACAAGTATCCATAAATTTGTAAACCACGATGGGAGCTGCGAGAACATATCAAAAAACAATTTTACCTTATCCATCGCTGTTGGATCTTCACTTACGACTGCCCAGGCCAAAATTGCTATGGGCAAACTTAAAATTATCAAAACTGCCTCGTCCTTCCAGTCCGACTGTCTAGCTTCTAAAAGTTTTCCCTGGTAAGCTTCCTTGCCTTCAGCCATACGAGATGCATGCATTAATTGTGCATCTGACATAGCCATCTTAGTTCTCTGCTTATTAGCGTAAATTTTACTACCAGCAGAAACGGCTAATTTAATTGCCGATAACCACATTTAGATCCACCTAGCAGTCTTAGATTTATTTTTCAACATTCTTTTAGTTCCTCTTACTTGAACTTCTTCGCCTTTAGCGATGTAATTGAAAGAACCATCAGCTGTTGTTTTAGATCTAGGGTCAATTTCAAGATTCATCTTGTCTTCAGATGGAATATCTACAATTTTACCACAAATATCATTATATTTTTTCATTTTGTCTCCTTATTTATTTATTTTAACTTGTTTTTTAGTTTTTGTCACTAACCTTTACGCATGATTTCTATATTTGGCATCATTGAATCGGAACTAGGTAGTGTTTTACCTAAAATTGTCTTTTCAATTGATGTATCAGCTCTTAGATTTGCTAATTCTTCGTTTTGTTTAAGTTTTTCACTTTGATTAACTTGGTTCATCATGGTTTTCATCTTATCCAAGTCCATTCTGTCCTCAGATTCTTTTTCTTTTCGAGCATTTTCTTGTGCTCTAAGGTCTAACTCTCTTGCTCTTAGTTTTGCAATAGGGTCATTGTCAAATTGTGAAGTAATTTTTTGTTCTTCCTTCATAAATTCTTCCATCATGTCTGCAACTAGTTGAGCTTTTCTACCTTCAATCTTTTGTGTCATCTGTTGCATTTGCATTTGCATCTGTTGAGCCATTTGTGGGTTCTGTTGTGCCTGCATTTGCATTTGTTGTAGCTGTTGCATCTCATCTCTAAACTCTAGTTCAACTTGTTCTTGCGCCATGAGACTAATATGTTCAAAAATATTTTTCTCAAGGCTTGCCATAACCATTGGATTATTTCTAGCCATGTTAGTTGCCATAAAATTTAAGTGTGCAGTCATATGTGATCTATGATCTTGACCAGGGAAAGCTTGAAACTGTGCTCCACCTAAAGCGTCAATGTGTTCTAACGCTGGATCTTTAGGTGTAGGTTGCATTGGTTTATTTAATACTTGATCAATATCTTTTACACCTAATGCTTCATACATATTTCTATATGCATTATACAAATTGTGCATTTGTGGATTTGATTGTGCCAGTTGGAGTTCCGTCTGCGCGAGGGAAATACGCTGTGTTTGAGAAAAAATGTTAGGGTCAGCAACTGGCAATATATCTACTCGATCATCAAAGTCTTGTTGTTTAATAACTCTTTGACCCCCAACTACATCGTACGGATATTCTTGTGGTAGATATAACTTGAATACTCTAGCCATGATTCTAAATTCATTTTTTAAAGCTGAGTAAATTCTTTTGTGAATCGCAGACATAGTTCTAGAACCACGCTCTAATAAAGCGACCGTTGTTCCCACTGCTGCTTGTTGATTTCCATCACCAACTTGTAGATCTGCAATTGAAGCAAATCTTTGACCAGCGTTTACTACAACACCCATTAAACTTAACAAAGTCTGTGATGGTTCTTTAAATGGTAACATCATAAATGAATCTCTTAAATTTCCTCCAGGTGCATCTACATCTCTAAATTCACCCGGTTGAATTGATTGTGCATCATCTCTAATTCTAATACCACGTTGTTTAAAACCTGCTGGTAAGTTAGATAAAGTTCCTGCATCTAACAACTGTCTAAGTGCACTTGTTGCAGTACGTGATAATCCACCAATCATATGAATTAAACCAAAACCATAAAAACCTAATCCTGGTAAAAATTTAAAGTGTACAAAATATTGTATCTTAGATTTTTTAGGATCACCTACTTCATAGTTTCTTTTAATAGATAAAATTTCTCTTGATCCTTCTTCTACTGTTACGATGTAAGGTATTTTAATTCCTGAGGGCTCACCAGTCTCTGGATCAGAATCTTCAAAACCTTCTAAGTCTAAATCCACATGACATTCTAATAATGTATATACGTCTTCGTCTTGAGTTTTAGATGTACCTTCTAACTCTCTTTCTTTTTTTACGATATCAGAGTCTGTACTATCTGGTTTAGCTAAATCTATATCTCTATAGAATCCTGCTACTTGTTGTTTTCTTAAATCGTTTTCTGAAACTTTTATTCGATGAATAATTGCTTCCGCATCATCTAATGAGGTAGCTGTGTACGGAACAATTAAATCATCTGCTGGAACAAATTTTGATACTGCTCTTTGTTCCATATCATCATAGTAGACTTTTTTAAAAGCAGAACCTGCGAGTGGCAAATTAAATAACATTTGATCAAACTCTGGTTCATACTCTTTCATCTTCTCCATAATTTCGTAATTCATAAAATCTTTAACACGTTGCGCTTGTTGAGATTTTTCTGGTGTAGCTAAACCCATTACTTGAGTTCTAACCGGACCATTTGCTGGTAATAATTCTTTATAAGCTAATGCTTGAAATTGAGTGACTGCTTCAGCAAGTACAGGGTGAGTTGCACCACTTGCTCCTTGAAAAGGTTCTGTTCTGTTATTGTATTTAAAACCTAATAGATCTAGACCTTGAATATAAGCTTGCTCCCATTCTTTTCTTGATGAAGTATAATCCATATACTTACCATTTAAGTCTGATCCTAATCTACCTAACACATCATCAGGTAAAAATTCTGCAAGGTTTGCATAATGCTCGTCACCACCTTCTGGTGATGCAGCTTGTGGATCTAAATCAATATCAACTGATCCATCTTCATTTTCTTGAATGTCAACAGCTTCAGGAGATCCTTCTTCCTGTTCAACTTCTTCTAATGCTAGTTCTTTTATTTCCTCTTCACCAGGAACTTCAAATTCTTTTCTGACCTCGTTTGGAAGTGCTTTGTCTATATCCGCCATTTATTTTTTCTCCAGATTGTTTGACTGTTTTAACAGTATTATAGTTAATATTCAAGCCCTGAGGCGTGGGTCCGGCTTCAGGGGGTAATAAGTGTTTCTTAGGGTATTTATTTGTCATCTATAAACTTCATTCCTTCTTCAATTACATCTTCAGGAACTCCTTGCGCTTCGTCAACAACTTCTCCTACATATTCTCTATC
>KB911106.1 GCA_000383355.1 Flavobacterium sp. SCGC AAA160-P02
TGGAGATGTACAATGGACTACAGCTGGAAGAGGTATTATTCATGCAGAAGGGCCCTCAAAAGAATTTGTAAAAAAAGGAGGCATCATAGAAGGGATTCAATTATGGATTAATCTTCCAGCGTCTAAAAAAATGATGCCGGCTAATTATCAACATGTTAAGAAAGAAGATTTTTCTATTATTGAATCAGAAGACTGCAAACTACGTATGCAAATTATTGTTGGAAATTTAAATGGTGTTACCGGAAAAATTATCAGTCAAACAGATGTAAATGTTTATATTATTGATGCTGATAAAGATGGAGAAATGAATATTCCTATTAAAAAAAATCATCAAACATTAGTTTACTTAATTGATGGAGATGTATTGGTGAATAATTCCATTTCACTTCAAAAAAACAACCAACAAATGATTCAATTTAATAATGATGGAGAAGGCTTTCAATTACAAGCAATTTCATCTAGTAAATTGTTATTTCTTTCTGGTGAACCTACCAATGAAAAGGTAACCACCTATGGCCCCTATGTAATGAATACTCAAACAGAAATATTAGAAGCAATGAGAGATTATCAAATGGGTAAAATGGGTTTTTTATCTAGAAATTAGTGATATTATTAAAACCTTTAATTTTTATCAATAAAAGTTATTATCTTGCAAAAATATTATGCACGCATAGTATTTAATCAAATTTATATGAAATACCCACACATTTTTGAGCCATTAGATTTAGGATTTACTACTTTAAAAAACAGAATCCTTATGGGCTCTATACACACAGGTTTAGAGGAGGAAAAAAATGGTTTAGAAAGAATATCGGCTTACTATGCAGAACGTGCAAAAGGAGGAGTAGGCTTAATTATAACTGGAGGTATTTCTCCAAACATTCAAGGATGGACTGGGCCTTTTTCGGCAAGAATGTCATCAAATAAACACGCAAAACACCATCTAGGAATCACCAAAGCAGTACATGATGAGGGAGGGAAGATATGCATGCAAATACTCCATGCTGGTCGTTATGGTTATCATCCTTTTAACGTAGCTCCTTCTAAAATTAAATCTCCTATCACACCTTTTAAACCTTTCAAATTAACAAAGGCTGGTATTTCTAGAACAGTACGTGATTTTGTAAACTGTGCGAAGTTTTCAAAATTAGCAGGGTATGATGGCGTTGAAATTATGGGGTCAGAAGGGTATTTAATTAATCAATTTATAGCAACTCATACCAATAAAAGAAAAGATGAATGGGGAGGTTCGTATACTAATAGAATGCGCTTACCTATTACCTTGGTGAAATCTGTTAGGGAAGCTGTTGGAAAAGATTTTATAATCATTTACAGGCTTTCAATGCTAGACCTCATAGAAAAAGGAAGTACTTGGGAAGAAGTTGTTCAATTAGCGAAAGAAATTGAAAAAGCTGGAGCTACTATTATTAATACAGGAATAGGATGGCATGAATCTAGAATTCCAACCATAGCTACATCAGTTCCAAGAGCAGCATTTACATGGGTGACAAAGAAAATGAAAGAAGAAGTTTCTATTCCTTTAATTACATCCAATAGAATTAATATGCCAGAAACAGCTGAGGAAGTTTTGGCAAGAGGTGATGCAGATATGATTTCTATGGCGCGTCCGTTTTTGGCAGATCCAGCATGGGTAAACAAAGCAGCCCAAGAAAAATCTGATGAAATTAATACTTGTATTGCCTGTAATCAAGCTTGTTTAGATCATATTTTTAAACAACAAGTAGCCAGTTGTTTGGTAAATCCAAGAGCTTGTCATGAAACAGAATTTAATTATAATCTTGCATTAGTTTCAAAAAAAATAGCGGTAGTTGGGGCAGGTCCAGCCGGATTAGCAGCGGCAACAATTGCCGCACAACGTGGCCATCAAGTAACCTTATTTGATGCAGATAAAGAAGTGGGAGGGCAGTTTAATATTGCAAAACAGATTCCTGGGAAAGAAGAATTTCACGAGACTATTCGGTATTATAAAAAACAATTAGAATTACACAATGTAACTGTAATATTAAACAAAAAAGTTTCTGAAGACGACTTAAAAGACTCAGATTTTGAAGAAATAGTTGTTGCTACAGGAATTACACCAAGAACTCCTAAAATTGAAGGAATAGACCACAAAAAAGTAGTAAGTTACATAGATGTTCTAAAACACAAAAAACCGGTAGGAAAAAGAGTCGCAGTAATTGGAGCCGGAGGGATTGGTTTTGATGTGTCTGAATATTTACTTCATCATGGAAATTCTAGTACGTTAAATTTAGACAAATGGCTAGAAGAATGGGGAATAGATAAAAATATTGAGGCTAGAGGAGGTATTGCCGGTGTTCAACCAATTATTCATCCTGCTCAACGTAAAGTATTCATGTTTAAAAGAAGTAAGGGTAAATTTGGCGGAAACCTAGGAAAAACAACAGGTTGGATTCATCGAGCCAATCTAAAAAAACAAGATGTACAATTTATCAATGAAGTTCAATACACCAAAATAGATGATCAAGGCCTTCATTATACTAAAGCAGAACAATCTAACATACTAGAAGTTGATACTGTTATTATTTGTGCAGGACAATCACCTCTTAAAGAATTATATACTGCTTTAGAATCATCAGGTAAAAATATTCACATCATTGGAGGTGCAGATATGGCTGCAGAATTAGACGCTAAAAGGGCCATAGATCAAGGAAGTAGATTGGCTGCGAAATTGTAAGTAGTTTTAATGATAGCGTATTTTTAATCCCCACTTTTAATTGATTTTTTTCTAATAAAATACCATTTTACGAGTAGTATAACTTCAAAAAAATGTCGACATTTGTCAGTAGAACTTAATATTTAAGTTCCTTTTTAAGGAATTTTAGTATTTTAAATTATTACTAATGGATAAAAATGGAGTTTTAGCATGGGCTACTATCATTATGGTTGTTGTAGGTCTAGCCTTAATAGCTTTAGGAGCTTTTAGGTATGATGATGTTGCGGGTTGGGGTTTTGCATCTGTAGGAATTGGCTTTTTTGCCATTGCTTGGGTCTTTAATGCACTCAAAGGAAGAGTATAGTTTTATTCAAAAACACTTTTTATAATTTTTAAATTGCCACTAAATGTCTGATGATAAAAAGGTTATTTTCTCCATGTCTGGAGTAAATAAAACCTACCAGAGTACAAACAAACAAGTTTTAAAAAATATCTACCTAAGCTTCTTTTACGGAGCAAAAATTGGAATTCTAGGTCTAAATGGCTCTGGAAAGTCTACGTTACTTAAAATTATAGCAGGTGTAGAAAAGAATTTTCAAGGAGATGTTACTTTTTCACCTGGATACAAAGTTGGCTATTTAGAGCAAGAGCCCCAACTAGATCCAGAGAAAACAGTCATGGAAATTGTAAAAGAAGGTGTTGCAGAAACTGTAGCCATTTTAGATGAATACAACAAAATAAACGAATTATTTGGTTTAGAAGAAGTGTATTCCGATGCAGATAAAATGGATAAGTTAATGGCGCAGCAAGCAGAATTACAGGACAAAATTGATGCATCTAATGCCTGGGAATTAGACACCAAGTTAGAAATAGCAATGGATGCTTTAAGAACTCCTGATTCTGATAAGAAAATAGGCGTACTTTCTGGTGGTGAAAAAAGAAGAGTTGCTTTATGTAGATTACTGCTACAAGAACCAGAAATTTTACTTTTAGATGAACCAACGAATCACTTAGATGCAGAATCTGTTCACTGGTTAGAACATCATTTAGCACAATATAAAGGAACAGTCATTGCAGTAACACATGATAGATACTTTCTAGACAATGTTGCTGGTTGGATTTTAGAATTAGATAGAGGAGAAGGAATTCCATGGAAAGGTAATTACTCATCATGGCTAGATCAAAAATCTAAAAGACTGGCGCAAGAAAGTAACACAGCTTCTAAGCGTCAAAAAACCTTAGAGCGAGAGTTAGAATGGGTTAGACAAGGCGCAAAAGGAAGGCAAACAAAGCAAAAAGCTCGTTTAAAGAGTTATGAGCGTTTAATGAGTCAAGATCAAAAGCAACAAGAAGAAAACTTAGAAATATTTATTCCTAACGGACCTCGTTTAGGAACCAATGTTATAGAAGCCTCAGGTGTTTCTAAAGCATATGGAGATAAATTATTGTACGAGAACTTAGCATTTAATTTACCACAAGCAGGAATTGTTGGAATTATAGGGCCAAATGGCGCAGGTAAAACCACTATTTTTAAAATGATTATGGGTGAAGAAATTGCTGACAAAGGAAACTTTAATGTTGGTGAAACTGCAAAGATTGCTTATGTAGATCAGGCACATTCTAATATTGATGCAGAAAAATCTATCTGGGAAAATTTTTCTGACGGACAAGATTTAGTAATGATGGGAGGAAAGCAAGTAAATTCAAGAGCCTATTTAAGTCGTTTTAATTTCTCTGGAAGTGAACAAAATAAAAAAGTGAATACACTCTCAGGAGGAGAACGAAATAGATTGCATCTAGCCATGACACTTAAAGAAGAAGGAAATGTTTTGCTATTAGATGAACCTACCAATGATTTAGATGTAAATACGTTAAGAGCTTTGGAGGAAGGTTTAGAAAACTTTGCTGGCTGTGCTGTGGTTATTAGTCACGATAGATGGTTTTTAGATAGAGTTTGTACTCATATTTTAGCTTTTGAAGGTGATAGTCAAGTCTATTTTTTTGAAGGTTCATTCTCAGAATATGAGGAAAATAAAAAGAAACGATTGGGTGGAGATCTGATGCCTAAACGAATCAAATACAAAAAGTTAATTCGATAAAAAAAAGACCGCCAATTGGCGGTCTTTTTTTTTAATTTCTTCTTCTTTTAGAAGCCACTCTTTTTTTAACGTGAGCTTTTTTCTTCAAAATAGCTTTTTTTGAAACTCTTCGCTTGGTATTGTTTTTTCTTACAGTTTCAACTTTTTTTCTTGAATTATTAATTGTAGTTGTATTTCTTCCAATAGTATTTCTTTTTCTAACAGTAGTTCCCTCTCTTGTAGTTGTTGAATTAGTAACGGCTCTAGAAGGTTTTCTCCTCTTTAAAATTTTATTCCTAGAGGTTGTAGCAGCACTATTTGCTCTGTAGTAAAAAAACTGATCATCTTCTCTAAATTGTCTGTAGTTATTTCTAAATTCATTTCTATAAAAGTAAGGGTCATTATACAAGCATATGGTACCTATATTTAAATTTAAGTTAAGCCCAGTGTTACTGTGATAATAATTACTACTATCATAATAGTAATTAGCATACTTTACTTGACCATAGAATACTGCATCTCCCCATCTATTATAATTAATAGTTAAGTTACCAACATTTGTTAGTCTATTTTTCCAGTACTTCATTTTAACAGCACCTATTTTTCTAACATTACCTCTAAAATCATAGTAAATAAACACAGTACCTATTTTTGTAATTCTTCCTCTATAATCTCTAAAAATTCTTGTGTTTTGATTTCTTCTTGCTCTATTGTAGTAAGTGTCATAATTAAAATCACCATATAAAGAAACATGAAATTGAATACCTCTCTCCACAAAAGAGACTGCTTCGTTAAATCCATTATAAAGAGTTGATTTTTTTGAGTTAATAGAGCTTCTTTTGGCTTCAGCTAGAGAAACCATCATCAACATTACCAGTACTAAAAGTGTTCTTTTTTTCATAATCGTTGGGTATAAGATTTATGCCTACTCTATTGCTTTTCGGCTTTCGCATCTATCAACTATTTTTCAAATAGCATGCCAAAAAAAATAAGGATCACTAATAGTTTAATTTTTAACAGTAAGTATTTGTTAGTGAGTATTTTATATGTAATTATTGTTTAGTAGATAATTATTGTTATAATTTCAAACAATCATATAATTCATCATTATTAACGAAAGATTTTGTGATTAATAGTTGAAATATAAAACTATCTGACGAAGGTATGTTAGAATCCTATGACTTCAAAGAAAGAGTTAATGAACTAATTTGTTCTTCTTTGATAGTTTTTTTAAACCAATAGAATATCTTTTTAATAAATCTGATAATGAATTAAAGTTTACCTGATATGATAAACCTATACCTTGTGTATACCCTTCTTCTTGTGCAGAATACTGAATTTCATTTTGTCTGTTAAAAATAACACTTCTAAAGTTTCCTGCTTCATTTAACAATACCTCAACTTTTACTTCTCCAACTACACTAGATTGTGTTTGAGCACCTACTGGAACCCCTACCTTACCATTTACAATAACATTTTTACTGATTTGAGTGGTTAAAGAAACATCAAACTGATCGTCTGTAATAATATCATCTTGAGGGCTTTGAACTCCTCCAGTAGAGTATCCAACATCTAATCTCACCTTATTACTACTTATAATATCTGAAAGAATAGAACCAATAGCATTAGAGGTTGTTCCTGTTAATAATTCACTTCCATTAATATTTCCTCCATTAGGGTTTGCAAAAGTTCCGGCTGCAAGTAGGGTTAAAAACTGACGCATTTTTGAGTTAACATCATTATCATTTAGTACAAAATTTAATTCTGAAGCTATCGTAGAATTTGAGTTTTGAATTTCTATATCAAAATCTTGTTTGGAATTAAACAAGCTCCCAGAAATATTGGTAATTAAATCTACAGGTATTTTTCTATTGGTATTAAAATTCTCGAGTAAAACTGCTGGATTTGCATTGGTTGTATAAACGGCTGTTACATTTAAATTAGCTTCATAAGGGTTACCACTCCAAGAAATAGTTCCTCCTTTTAAAATAGAGAATGGTTTGTTTATTAGTCCTCCATATTTAAAATTATAGATTCCATTATCTATGGTATAATCTCCAAACATAGCAAACTTACCGTTGGTATTAATTTCTATTCTTAAATCGCCTAAACCTCTTCCACTAAGCTCACTTCCGTTTATTTCATCTATTACTATCTGTGCCTTCGCATCTTTTGTAACTTCCAAATCTATGTTTAAAGAAACACCTTCAATAGCATCTATTGCTAATTTTTCTTGTAATTCTTCTACTGTTTTTTCTGATTTAAAATGAATAAGTCTGTAAGTATCTATAGAGGCAATATCTTTTAAAGGAATTACAAAGTTGGTATTGGGCATTGTCTTTGCATTTACATCTATTGTAATATTATTGGTTAAGCCAGTAATACTAGCATTTCCTTGAATAAAACCGGTTCCGTAATACAAGGCTTCATCAGAATTTTTGGTATCTAATATTAATAAGTTAGGAGTTAAAATATCTATATTTAAAGACCATAAATCAAAATTTTGATGTGTTATGACACCTTCTAAAAACCCTGTAGATTGGTACTTAGTATCTACTAAATTTATGTTTCTAAATTCAAATGATTGCCCTTTTAGGCCTAAACTTGCATCACCTCCAAAATTATAATCTGTGTTTAAATAAGGAAATTGTAATCCAGCATTTTCTAAGACCAATTCACCGTCCATATCTGGGTTTCTCAAAAAACCCTTTAAGGTAAAATCACCTGTTGCAATACCTCTTATTTTAGATAAAACATTTTCACCTAATGGGCTAAAAGCATCTAACTCAAATTCTTCTAGGTATACAGCTACATCAATTTTTGGTCTTGTTTCAGAAAAATCTAGTGAACCTATTGCTGAAATACTTTTTACTTTTTCTCTTTCTAAAGAAAAATTAACATCATATTTTTTATAAGAGCTTTCACCTTCTATATTTAATTCTAAATCACCTTGTTTAAAATTATTGATTTCAAAATTCTTAACTGATAAATTCCCTTTAGGCCCATAGATGCCGTCTACTTGAGATATGTTTATGATACCATCTAATTGTCCTCGTAATTTTAAGCTATCTATTTCTGGTAAAAAACTTTTTAAATATACGTTTGTAAAATCTACATCTAATTCTTTATAAGTAGAATCTCTTATAATTCCTTTAAAATTAATTTCTTGCTCTTTAGATTGTAAAGTAAATGGCGAAAAGACATACTCATTGGTCTTTAAATTAAAAAGAAGCTTATTATCTGTATTATTTTTGGGGTTTAGGTCCCATATATTTCCAAGATAATTAAACGTTGATTTTTCTATTCCTAACACAGATTTTTTATCTTCATTAATTGTGTAGTAAAAATCTAAATTAAATTTTTCTTTTTCTGAAAGACCTCCTTTAAAGGTTGATTTAAAAAACAGCGTATCGTTCACAGTTTTATTGAAAAGCAATAATTTTGACAAAGTATAATAGGGTGTTTCTATACTTGCTGCACTAAAAGAAGTATCATATAAGCTTCTTTTAGTGTCTGTATCTAACGATAATGAATCTATAATAGTTCCGTAGGCCACAATCTTAGGTGAAGTGACCTTTAGTTTTAATTGATTTTTATTTGCTTTTATATTTCCATTAATTTTAGTGTTTGCGGCAACTGATATTTGTGGAAAAAACACATCAACTATTTGATTGTAAATCACAAAGTCAAATTTTAAAAATTGATCTGGCAAAACTTTAAACGGGGTATAATTTGAATAGATACTTCCTAAGGCATTTTGTGCAAGAGGCAACATTTGTTCAAACTTAAAATCTCCAATTAATTCTCCTTTAATAATATCTTCAGAATCTATTCTAATTTGTCTAATATTTTCTTTTACCGTAGAGAAAATTAAAAACTGCTTAAATGAATAACTGTCTTTTTCATTTGTATACATGATGTTTTTAAAATTTGCAATCCCTACAATATTGTCTATCTTATCTCCAGTTAAATCTAAATCTATTAACCCTTTAAGCTCAGAAATACTATCTCTATCGTAAAGATTCAGCGCTCTTAAATTTGCATAATTAATCGTAGCCTTAAAGTCAAATTTATTAATCTCTTCAGATAAATCTGCCAAGCCTTCAAAAGTTCCGTTTAAATTAACATCTGTAGAGGCTAACTTTCCGTTAAATAAATTATTTTGATACAACCCATTAACACTAATGTCTTGATAGTTGTACTCATTAAATTCTATCTGAGAGATTTGGCCTACAAGCTTGGTATTAATATTTTCTATTCGAAATCCTTTACCATCTACCTCACCTTCAAAAGAAATATTACCAAATGAACTATCTTCAAAAAACCTTCCCAAATTAAACCTATCTAAGACCACCTCTCCTGTATAGATTGCCTCATCTATACTATTAAAGTTTTTTAATTCTAAATCTGCTACTACATCTCCTATCTCAGAGTTAATATCTAAGGTTGCCTCAATAGAACTGGGTGTTATTTTGGTAAATCCAGAGAGTGAAAACTCACCAAGTTTACTTAATTCTATTGGCAAATTTTTCTCCAAAAGGTTGGGAAGCATATTTTTTAACTTAAAATAATCTGCAGAAAAGTCTTCTAAATTGGCTGTTAAAAAAAACTCCTCTTGCTGTACAGCATTAATAAAGTTTAGATCACCAATAATTTTTATTCCTTTATCAGAATTTAGTTGTAAGCGCTCTAAAGAAAAATTATTTAAAGAACCTTTTAAAGTAGTATTAAACCTTAAAACATCGCTTCCTTTAATCTCTTTATAGAGTTTTCTTAAATCTTTGGTAGACAAATAACTGTTCTTAAAATTGGCATCTATATACACCAATTCATTAAACTTACTTAAGTTTTTTCTATCATAATTAAAATCTATTTCTGCGCTAATTGTTGAGTGCCTTGTTTGAAGAAGTGTATTGTAAAACTTCATTTGAGTCTTAGTATACGTAAAATCTGTAGTTAGATTGGTTATTTCTAGACCTCTATTGTCTGTAAAATAAAGTCCTCTAATCTTTAAAGCAACATTAGGCCCTACAACAGAAAAATCTTGTAAACTACCACCTCCATTATAGGCAGCAAAATCTAACGGAACAGCTTTGTTTTCGTTTATTTGCTTATAATTTATATCTTCAAAATAAATATCTGATGAGCGAATCTGAAAAGGACTAGAGATTGAGTCTTTAGGGTTGTTATCTTCAAACTTCTCTACAAAAAGAGTTAAGTTGTCTATTTCTTCACCTTTATAGTTTTTAACATAGACATGTACTCCTTTTAATGAAGTATTGTTTAGTTGAATATTATTTTCTAAAATTCTTTTAGCATCTAGCAATGAAGTTCTTAATCTATCTACAAAAATTAGAGTGTCTAGATGATGATCTCTTATCTCTATACCTTTTAGAGAAACTGAACCTAGCAATGAAAGGTCTACTTTTTTAATCTCTAGATTGGTTCCGTACTCTTCATTTAAATTGTCTGTTACAATACTTGCAAGGTTTGTTTGTACAGACGGAATAGAGAAAAAAATGACAAGAAATACCAAGAATAGCACAAGGTACTTCAACCACTTTAACAGTATTTTTCCGAATTTTTTGATTTGTTTTATATTATATGTGTTTCCTTATTTTAGAGTAAGTGCAAAAATAGCCCCTTTCTATACAAAGAACGATAAAATTAATAAACTAATAAATTTCTCTTTTAAAAAGAAATAGACAATGTAATAATAGTTAATTTTGTGACATCATTTTTATGGCAACAAAAAAGACATACATACTAGGAATAGAATCTTCTTGTGACGATACCAGTGCTGCAGTTATTTGCGATGGTGAGGTCTTAAGTAATATTGTTGCCAATCAAGAAATACATGCTAAATATGGGGGGGTTGTTCCTGAACTAGCTTCTAGAGCTCATCAACAACATATAGTACCAGTAGTACAACAAGCAATTGAACAAGCTGGTATCACTAAAGAAGACTTACATGCCATTTCTTTTACAAAAGGACCGGGTCTAATGGGATCTTTACTAGTTGGTACTTCATTTGCTAAATCGTTGGCTTTGGGTTTAGATATCCCTTTAATAGATGTAAATCATATGCAGGCGCATATTCTAGCTCATTTTATAAAAGAAAAAGATACTGCCTTTCCTCCTTTTCCATTTGTTTGCCTCACCATTAGTGGAGGTCATACGCAAATTGTGAAAGTTTCTAATCATTTTAAGTTTGAAGTTTTAGGAGAAACTATAGATGATGCGGTTGGCGAAGCCTTTGATAAATCTGCTAAAATATTAGGATTACCCTATCCAGGTGGTCCATTAGTTGACAAGTATGCTCAATTAGGAAATCCTAAAAAGTTTTCATTTACAAAACCAAAAGTAGGGGATTTAGACTTTAGTTTTAGCGGTTTAAAAACAGGAATTCTTTATTTTATTCAAAAAAACCTAAAAGAAAACCCAGCGTTCATTAAAGAGAATTTATACGATATCTGTGCCTCCATACAGCATACCATTGTTGAAATTTTACTAGAAAAATTAAAAAACACTGTACAACAAACTGGTATTAAACATATTGCCATTGCAGGTGGAGTTTCTGCAAATTCTGAAATTAGAAAAAGATTACAACTGGCACAAAAACACTGGGGATGGACTACCTATATACCAAAATTTGAATACACCACAGACAACGCTGCTATGATTGCTATTACCGGATATTTAAAATATAAGGATAAAAGATATGCAGACATCTCTGTAAAAGCAGTAGCCAGACTAAAAGTTTCAGAATAAGAACACAAAGTATCTTTATTACTCTTTCTTACTGCCTTTTATCCAAACAACTCGTTTAATACTTTTGCCAAGCGAAGGCCTCCTTTTTTTAATTGAGATTTTACTGTAGAAAAATGATCGTACATATATCTGTAACTCAAGTTGTCATTAATCTCTGCAGATTCGTAAACTTTCATGGTAATAACTCTAGTTTCATTTACCCAATCTAAGACAGATCCTTTTTGAATTGCTTCTTTTTGATTTTTAGAAAAATAATTCAAATTAGAAGACAATTCGGTATAGGTCATATTAAAAGATTCAATCATTTTTGTATCCCATACAGAATGTAAGTTTGTCTTTCCTCTAAACCATTTTACTTTTATAGCGTTTCCACCTTTATCTTCTGCCCTACCAATATGCAAAGGCTGATGTAAATCTCCTATTAAGTGCACTAACAACTTTACATAAAACACCTTATCTTCTTCACTAGAAGCAGGATTGGAAATAATTTTTTGACATTCTTTAATTCCTTGAATTAGATCTCCTTTTGGATTTTTATCTCCTGTTTCATAGGCCTCTCCTTCTTTAAAGTTTACATAATGCCACGCACTAAACTTTCTATAGGCGTTATCAGATTTAATTTCATCTGCATAGGTAGAAATAATTGCCAAACCTTCTCCTTTGAGCAATTTCTCTAAATTTTTTTTGGCTTTTTTTGTAAGATGACTGTAGGCTATTTCACCAACAACCCTATGACCAGTTTGACCCCATACTGGGATGTTTTTAGTAGCATATGAAGATATTCCAACACATAAAAAAAAGAAGATCAAATAACGTCTCATAATATTTTTTGTTTTGTATTTATGCGAAGGTAGAAAAAATAGTGTCTGAAAAATTTGAAAATATCAAAAAATTATACCTATATTTATGATATCATTTTAATATCATTTTAAATAAAAATATATGGATTCAGAAAAAATTATCAAACCTGCCAATGGGTATCTAATGGTAGCCATTACAATTGCATTGTTCATTTTAGGCATTGTTATGTGTATAAGTGAAGAAAACGGATTCTATCTACTTTCTAGTATTGTTGGATTTTTTGGTTTTTTTGGTTTTATTTTAGTGAATCCAAACACCTCAAAAGTTGTTTTACTATTTGGTAAGTATGTAGGTACTATAAAACAGAATGGCCTCTATTGGGCAAACCCATTGTTTAGGAAAAAAGCAATCTCGTTAAGAGCTAGTAACTTTGATAGTGAACGTCTAAAAGTAAACGACAAGCTTGGAAATCCTATTATGATTAGCACAATCCTAGTATGGAGAGTTACTAATACCTACAAAGCTGCTTTTGATGTAGATAATTTTGAGAATTTTGTAAGAGTTCAAACAGATGCAGCAGTAAGAAAATTAGCTAGCATGTATCCGTATGATAATTTTGCAGATGAAGGACATGAAGAAGATATTACCCTGCGCTCTAGTGTTAATGAAGTAAGTGAAGCACTAGAAAAAGAAATAGAAGAACGTCTATCTATTGCAGGAATAGAAGTGCTAGAAGCTAGAATTGGATATCTAGCCTATGCGCAAGAAATAGCAAATGCTATGTTAAAAAGACAACAAGCTACCGCTATTGTTGCAGCAAGACATAAAATTGTTGAAGGAGCAGTAAGCATGGTAGAAATGGCTTTAGAAGAACTTAGCAAAAAACAAATTGTGAATTTAGATGAAGATAGAAAAGCTGCTATGGTAAGTAATCTAATGGTTATTTTATGTGGAGATAAAGAAGCATCTCCAGTATTAAATACAGGAACACTAAATCATTAATTATTTAAACGATAGACAAATAGCAAATGAGAATTTTTAAAGAAGAACAACGGTTTACACAAACATGGCTACTAGTACTTTTAGCGATTAGTGTGATTGCTCCTTTGCTAATTATTACCAAAGAATATCTTGCAGAAGATAGCACCATGTCTAGCAATGAGTTTATCTTAACCTTGGTAGCTATTTCAGTTTCTATTGGTTTTATTTTCTTTTTTAAGCTAAGCACAAGAATAGATGAAAAAGGAATTCATTATCAATTTTTTCCTGTTCATTTTTCAATCAAAACAATTGGTTGGTCTGAAATAAATTCAGCCATCATAAGAAATTATGATCCTATTGGAGACTATGGTGGTTGGGGAATAAAAGGAGGCTTATTATGGGGTAAAAAAGGAAAATCTGTTACTATTTCTGGAGATATTGGCATTCAACTTAAGTTAAAAAACGGAAAACTATTATTGATAGGTACTCAAAAGAAATCTGAGGCTAGTAAAGTGTTAGAAAACTATCAAGAGAAAATTATAAACGAAGCCTAGTATGCGAGTTATTGTACAACTATTTTTTATACACCTATTTAGTATTGCTCTAGTATCTGCTCAGATAACTACTGAAGAAATTTTGATAAAAAATGACACTATAGAATTGCCAGGCACACTCTCCTATTCTAAGAAAAACAGCCCATTATTAATTTGGATTCACGGTTCTGGAAATGTAGACAGAAATGGAAACCAAGGTACTATGGTAAAGGCCAACTATATTCAACAATTTAGAGAGGCAATAAATAAAAACGAGATTGCTTTTTTTAGCTATGATAAAAGAACCTCAAATAAAAAGAATTTTAAATTCTTAAAAGAAACACTTTTTGATGACTTTGCCAATGATGCAAAAAAAGTCGTCAATTATTTTAAAGAAGATCAACGGTTTTCAAAAATTATTCTTGTAGGTCATAGCCAGGGCTCATTAGTAGCCATGCTTGCAAGTGAAAAAATTGATGGGTATATTTCTTTAGCAGGAACTCCAGATCCTATAGATATTACAATCTCTAAACAACTTAGCAAACAAAGTGCAGAACTTGCAGAAACTGCAACCAGCTACTTTAAAGAATTAAAAAAAACAGGAGGTGTTAAAGAAGTACATCCTTTTTTAGCTACTATATTTTCTAAACAAAATCTTCCTTTTTTTCTAAGCTGGATGCAATACAATCCAAAAGAAGAACTTAAAAAATTAAACATGCCTGTCTTAATTGTTAATGGCACAAAAGACATTCAGGTACCTATAGAAGATGCCAAACCCTTGCACATTAGCAATAAAAATATAGAATCCATATTTATAGAAAATATGAATCATGTTTTAAAAGATATTCAAAAAGAAGAAGATAATCTATCTTCTTATTATTCATCAGAGTATCCCATTTCAAAAGAATTAATCGCTGTTATTACAGCATTTGTAACCAACTAACTCATGGCAAAGAAAAAAGCCTTCGCTTTAAGACTCAACGAGGAGACGCTAAAATCTATTGAAAAATGGGCCTCAGATGAATTTAGATCTACCAATGGTCAAATAGAATGGATCTTAATGCAAAGTCTAAAAAACGCCAAAAGAACACCTAAAAATAAAGAAGACTAGCTAGTTCTCTTTTCTTACTGAGAAAGACTCCATTAACATTTTTTTAAGATTTTTTAAAAATCAGAACTCGTACCTTTAAATTATAAAGAATCAATTAAACCTTTACCGATGAAAAAAATCTTCACTGTGCTATTTTTAGTAGCCTCATTTTCTCTTTTCTCTCAAGAATTCTCGATGGATTTGGTTAAAAACATGACCCCAAGAAATATTGGCCCTGGTGGTATGAGTGGTCGAGTAACGTCTATAGATGTTGTAAATTCAAATCCAGATATTATGTACGTAGGTACTGCTTCTGGAGGCCTATGGAAATCTACTTCTGGAGGAATTAAATGGGACCCAATTTTTGACAAAGAAATAACTGCCTCTATTGGTGCAGTAGCTATTCAACAATCTAACCCAAGTGTTATTTGGGCAGGAACTGGTGAAGGAAATCCAAGAAATAGTTTAAATGGTGGGTATGGTATTTATAAATCTTTAGATGGTGGTAAAAACTGGATGGCCATGGGGCTTCAAAAAACACGTCATATTCATAGAATTATTATAGATCCAACCAATCCTAATACGGTATATGTGGGCGCTATTGGATCTCCTTGGGGAGAACACAAAGAAAGAGGTGTTTATAAAACCATAGATGGTGGAAAAACATGGAAACAGATACTGTATAAGAATATTAAAACTGGTGTTGCAGACTTGGTGATGGATCCTTCAAATCCAAACAAATTAATTGCTGCCATGTGGGAACACAAACGCGATCCTTGGTTTTTTAAATCTGGTGGTGAAGGCAGTGGCTTATTTATTACCCACGATGGTGGCGATACTTGGAAAAAAATGACTGAAAAAGAAGGCTTTCCTAAAGGAGAACTGGGAAGAATTGGAGTTGCTATTTCAAGAAGCAATCCAAATGTTATTTATGCCTTGGTAGAAGCAAAAAAGAATGCACTCTACAAAAGTGAAGATGGCGGATTTAATTGGAAAAAAATAAATGATAAACCGGGCATTGGGAACAGGCCTTTTTATTATTCAGAAATTTATGTAGACCCTCAAAATGAAAATAGAATTTATTCTGTGTTTACCTATATTAATGTTTCTGATGATGGTGGAAAAAACTTTAAAGAATTAATGCCTGCCTATGGAGTTTCAAACGGTGTGCATCCAGATCATCACGCATGGTGGATTCACCCAGAAGATGGTTCTTTTATGATAGATGGAAATGATGGAGGTATGAACATCACAAAAGACAAAGGGGCAACTTGGCGTTTTATTGGAAATTTACCTGTAGCGCAATTTTATCATATTAATGTAGATAATGAATATCCGTACAATGTATATGGCGGAATGCAAGATAATGGTTCTTGGAGAGGTCCGGCATATGTATGGAAAGCTCAAGGAATTAGAAATTCATATTGGCAAGAAATTAGTTTTGGAGACGGTTTTGATGTGGTGCCAGACAAAGACGATTCTCGTTACGGATGGTCTATGAGCCAGCAGGGTTCTGTGGTGAGATATGACCATATCACAGGAAATAATTATTCTGTAAAACCTACACACCCAGACCCTAATGTGGCCCTTCGTTTTAACTGGAATTCTGCCATAAATATGGATCCTTTTGATACTAGCACCTTGTATTTTGGAAGCCAGTTTGTGCATAAATCTACAGACAAAGGGCTTACCTGGACTATTATATCTGATGATTTAACTACCAACGATAAAGAAAAACAAAAACAAGGAGAAAGTGGTGGTTTAACTATGGATGCTACTGGTGCAGAAAACCACACCACTATTTTAGTGATAGAACCTTCTGAGGTTGAACAAAATATGCTGTGGACTGGTTCAGATGACGGTAGAGTTCATATGACTAGAAATGGTGGCGAAAGTTGGACAGATGTTAGTGCTAATATTCCAGGATTACCCGCAGGTAGTTGGATAGCACAAATAAAAGCTTCCAACAAAAACAAAGGAGAAGCCTTATTAATTGCCAATGATTACAGGCGTTTTAACTTTACACCTTATGCTTACAGAACAAAAGATTACGGTACTACCTGGTCTCGTATTGTTGATGAAAATGACGTAAAAAGCTACACCTTAAGTATTGTTGAAGATCCTATGAACGCTAATTTACTGTTCTTAGGAACAGATGATGGTTTGTATATCTCTTTAAATGCCGGAAACCAATGGATGAAATGGACTGCTGGCTTTCCAACAGTTTCTACAAAAGATTTGGTAATACAACCTAGAGAACATGATTTAGTAATTGGTACTTTTGGTAGAGCAGCATGGGTTTTAGATGATATTAGACCGCTTCGTGCTATGGCTAACGGTAATGTACTTACTAAAAACCTACAGTTATTTGCACCTCCAACAGCTTATCAGGCAGCTTATCAACAACCTACAGGAAGTAGGTTTGGTGGAGATGCTTTATTTAATGGCGAAAACAAACGTTCTGGAGCCATGATTTCATATTACATAAACAGACCAGTAGCCGCTAAAGAAGAGAAGAAAGAAAAGGAGACTGCTAGAAAAAAGAAACGAAAAGGAACTAAAAAAATGGAAGCACCTATTGTTAAAAAAGAGCTAGCTTCTGAGGTAAAATTTGATTCTATAAAATTAGAGATTTTTGAGGGTGTGCGTTTAATTAGAACCTTACACCAAAAAGCACCAAAAGAGAACGGAATTCATAGAATTTATTGGTCTATGAACGAAAAAGGTGCAGACAGACCTTCTAGAAAAATAAGAAAAAGAACCAATGAGCCTAGAGGTGTTTCTGTAAAACCTGGTACCTATAATTTAAAAATGTCTTTTGGAGATCAAACTTCAGAAAGCAGCATAAAAGTTGAGTTTGATCCAAGATTAGAGATGTCTACAGAAGCCATTACAGAAATCTACAATGCCAGCAAAGACATGGAAAAAGATCAGCAATTAATGGCAGATGTTGTAAAACAATTGGTAGAAAGTAAAAATACGGCTACTGCATTTAAGAAAGATCTTACTAAAGAAGACAAAAAGAACTACAAAGATCAAATAAAAGCGTCTAAAGACATCATCACAAAAATAGACAAGCTTATTGCTGTATATATAGGAAGTGTGGACAAACGCCAAGGAATTACTAGAAACCCAGAAGTAACCGTAAGCAGACGTTACTCTTCTGCAAGAAGATATGTAGGGAGTAGGTTTGGTCATTTAACAACTACTGAAAAACAATTAATTAGTCAATACAAAAAGGCATTAGAGACAGCCATAAGCCAAACTAATGCGTTTTTTGAGACAGATTGGAAGGCGTATAAAACAACATTAGAAACTATTCGTATTTCTCCTTTTAAAGAAGTGCAAAAGTTTTAATACATAAAGCGAAGTTGAAAAACTTCGCTTTTTTTATGCTGCTATTTTAGTACTTTAGCTAAAATCAAAATTATGGGACAACCACTCTTTACCAACGATGCAATAGTATTTGGAATTCTAATGATTTCATTGGGGTTTGTATTTTATACAGAATCTAAAACAAGTGGCTTTTGGCATCAGTTTTATAAAGTAGTACCTGGCTTATTTATGGCCTATTTTATACCAGCTATATTTACCACTATTGGTGCTATCGCGCCAGCTTGGGAAACTACCAATGCTAGTGGAGAAGTTGTAAAAGGAAGTTCTCAATTATACTATGTTGCCAGTAGGTTCTTACTACCTGCCGCCCTAGTATTAATGACATTAAGCATAGATTTAAAGGCCATTTTTAATTTGGGTTCTAAAGCATTAATTATGTTTTTTACTGGTACTGTGGGTATTATTATAGGTGGGCCTATTGCCATCTTATTAATTTCTCTAGTATCTCCAGAAACCGTTGGAGGTGCAGATTTTGATGCTGTTTGGCGAGGTCTTTCTACCCTGGCCGGAAGTTGGATTGGTGGAGGTGCCAACCAAACTGCTATGTTAGAAATTTACAAATACAATCCGGCAAAATACGGAGGTATGATCTTTGTAGACATTGTTGTTGCCAACGTTTGGATGGCTATTTTACTTATAAGTATTGGAAAAAAAGATGCTATTAACAAATGGCTTAAAGCAGACACCTCTGCCATAGAAGAATTAAAAGAAAAAGTAATTTCTTTTACTCAAAAAATAAAAAAGAACCCAACACTCACAGATTATATGATTATTCTAGCCATTGCCTTTGGAACCGTTGGTTTTGGCCACTTTGCTGCAGGTTATCTAGCTGCTTTTTTTAATGAAGTAGTTGCTGGTATTAATTCTGAAATAGCAAAAAACATCTTTACTTTCTTAGGATCTCAATTTTTCTGGCTGGTAAGTATTTCTACTATTATTGCCATCTTATTATCGCATACCAAAGCAAAAAATTATGAGGGTGCCGGAGCTAGTAAAATTGGAAGCATCTTTATATATATGCTTGTTGCCACTATTGGAATGAAAATGGATCTAACCATGATTTTTGATAACTGGGGCTTAATTGTTATTGGTATTGTCTGGATGACAATACATGCAGGGTTATTAATACTGGTGGCAAAACTTATTAAAGCACCCTTTTTCTTTTTAGCAGTTGGTAGCCAAGCCAATGTGGGTGGTGCCGCCTCTGCTCCTATTGTAGCTTCTGCTTTTCATCCATCGTTGGCAACTGTGGGTGTATTGTTGGCTGTTTTTGGCTATGCTATTGGAACCATAGCCGCCATTGGCTGTACTATTTTATTAGAATTAGCTGCACCAGTTTAAATAGAAATCTGCATATTTGCAGCCTAAAGTTTTATGACATTATGAAGAAAGTATTGGTGGTTTGTTTGTTGCTCTTAATTGTAGCTTGTTCTCAAGAAAAAGAACTTGGCAATATGGTAGTGCAAGGAAAAATTAAAGGGTTAAAGAAAGGAACGTTATACCTACAAAAAATGAGAGATACAGTGGTAGTTTCTTTAGATTCTATTCGTTTGTTTGGAGAAGACACTTTTACACTTACAGACAACATAACTTCTTCAGAAATGTATTTTTTAAATTTAGACCAAAACCAAAGTACCCTTTCTTTCTTTGGTGAAGAAGGAACCATTACTATAAACGACCAAATAGAAAAATTTGGAGTAGCTCCCCTAATTGAAGGGTCTAGCAACCAAAAAATATTAGAAGACTATAAAGAAGTGGCTAAAAAGTTTCAAGGAAAACAATTAGACTTATTAGCGGCCAACTTGCAAGCACAAAAAGACAATGATTTAGAGACCTCTCAATCTTTAAGAAAACAAGCAGAAAAACAGCGCTTAAAAAAATACATCTACACCATTAATTTTGCATTAAACCATGCAGATACAGAAGCTGCTGCTTATATAACCCTTACAGAGTTGGTAAACGCCAATATAAAGTACTTAGATAGTATTAATAATTCATTATCTGAAAAAGTACAGCAGTCCTACTATGGTAAGAAACTAGCAGATTTTGTTAGTACTATTAAGGAAACAGAAAAATAACAAAAAGCTATTTATTGCTTCACTTTTAAACTCCACTCAAAGTGAAAATTACATACAGACACCCCTTCTGTATTAAAGCCTTCTGCCTTCATGGTAATTACTCTACCCTCTCCAGTTTTGTTAGATTCTTCTAAAGCATTGGCTACCAAACCACCGTGGTGGCACTCAAATCTAATCTTACCTGTAGCTTTTTTGGTAAAATTACCTCGCTGGTTAATGACCAACATAGATACTTTTTTTCCAATATTTTCTATGCCTCTCATTACCAATACCCCTGTAGCCATTTCTGCCGCCATGCCTTGTGCTGCCCAAAACATAGATTTAAAAGGGTTTTGATTTAGCCATTTATGTCTAATATTTACAATGGCAGTCTCTTTTTCTATAGAAGCTACTCGAACCCCACCTAAATAGGCAAGTGGCAATTTAAATAACATAAATCTATTAATCTTTTTAGGCGTAATGTTCATATACTGTAATTTGTTGCGAAAGATACCTATAATTTATGAGCTTAAAAATTGAAGAAATTCAATATTTTGAGATTTTTAGATTTTGAGAAATCGTCAAAAAAATGCCAAAATATGATCATTTTTATATAAAAACGCTGTAAAAACACCATAAAAACTATAAAAATGACTATATTTGTGTTATTGGTGATTTATAGAACTCACCCATTTAATTTAGATTTAGGGATTCACCTTGGATTTGTACATCAAATGAACAAAAAAAAGCGAAAACTTTGAATTCTACCGAAAAATCTACAGAAACCCTTCAAACTTTAACTGATTTAATTACAGCTCTGTCTGAAGGAGAGAGGACGACTTACAATCACATAATACATTCTGCAAAATTTAAGCCTACCGACTTTGACGCCTACTCATTCTGGTTAACAGACTGCTATACAAGAAATTGTATTATAGATACAGAAAGTTTTGAATTGATATTAATTTGTTGGTGTGAAGGTCATAAAACACCCATTCACGATCATGGAGGCGAAGAATGTTGGGTAAAAGTTATTGACGGTGAATTTAAAGAAGTGCTCTATAAAAAGAATGAAAAAGATGAATTAATTGCTGTAAAATCATCTATTTCAAAAACAAACCAAGTGAGTTATATGAAAGACTTTATGGGATTTCATAGTTTAGAAAATATCTCAAACAAAAAAAGCATGTCTCTTCACTTATATGCCAAACCTATTAGAAAATGCACAGTTTTTGATGAAGATTCTAAAGGGTTTATAAACAAAGAAATGAGCTACCATACAACTGCTTCAACACGCATAAAAAAATTAAATTAATATATGTCTACACTAAAAAACGATTTAGCTTTATTTAACAAACTTGCAGAAGTTCTTATAAATGAAGAACAACAACACCCAGTGGCAGAAAGAATAGAAGCAAATCAATTGTATGATACTTTAGATTTATCTTTAAGTAATGATGCTATGATAGATGATGACTTTACATCTGTATTAAGTGATATTTTGGTTGCTACTCCAAAAACAGCAACAAATTTATTTTTTAATCAACTTTTTGGAGGAAGACAATCTAAAGCTGTTTTAGGAGATTTATTAGCTGTTTTGTTAAACAATAGCATGTATACCTATAAGGTTGCAGGCCCACAGGTGGGCATAGAGCAAGAAATTATTAGAAAATCTTGCCAATTAATTGGTTACGGTGAAAAAAGCAACGGAACGTTTCCAACAGGAGGCT
The DNA here is from genome assembly GCA_000383355.1 of Flavobacterium sp. SCGC AAA160-P02. Classification (GTDB taxonomy): domain Bacteria; phylum Bacteroidota; class Bacteroidia; order Flavobacteriales; family Flavobacteriaceae; genus Polaribacter. Next base: position 22,133 of record KB911106.1, read on the forward strand.
CTATGAGTAATTATATGGCTTTAATTATGGGGCGTGATGCTAAAGACCCAGCATGTGGTGTAAACGGAATGAGAAAACCATTAATTATTTATACTTCTAAAGAGTCTCATTATTCTAATGCTAAAAATGCAAGTTTTGCAGGAATTGGTAGAAATAACATTCGTTATATAGCAGCAGATGCAGAAGGAAAAATGATTCCTGAAAAACTAGAAGAACAAATTAAAGAAGATATTAAAAACGGCGGAATCCCTACTTATGTAAATGCAACTGCTGGAACCACTGTTTTAGGCGCTTTTGATCCTATAGATACAATTGCTGACATTACCCAGAAATATAATATTTGGCTGCATGTAGATGGCGCATATTGTGGTAGTGTTCTGTTTAGTAAAAAATACAAACACTTATTAAATGGAATAGAAAGATCTGATTCTTTTAGCTATAATGCTCATAAAATGCTAGGAACTCCTTTAACCTGTTCTATCATTTTAGTAAATGACAAAAAGCATTTACACAATTCTTTTAGCAACGATGCAAGTTATTTGTATCAAACAGACGGAGACGATTTTAACTTAGGAAAAACCTCTTTTCAGTGCGGTAGAAGAAATGATGCTTTAAAGTTTTGGACACTTTGGAAATCTGTTGGTACAAAAGGTTTAGAGCAAATTGTAGATCAACAATTTGATTTAGCAAACGTTGCGTTGGCCTATATTAGAAGTAACCCTGATTATACCTTGTATAGTTTTGACAATTCTATTGGGGTTTGTTTTAATTATAAAAATGTTGATCCAATAGCACTTTGCACAGCCCTGTATGAACACCAAGAAACTGTAGTTGGTTTTGGTTCTTTTAAAGAAGATACTTTTGTGAGGTTTGTTACCATTAATGCAAACAACGAGAAAGAACACATCTTAAATTTCTTTAAAATTTTAGAAGATTTTGTAGCTAAAACTCCTGCCTTAACAGAAGCAACGGTATTACATGCATAGTAACATTTAGTGTTCTTCTTACATGGTTAATTCTAAGTAAGTAGCATTGTTTAACTCGCTACTAAAATAGTGGCATAGGGCTTAGTTTACAGCTTCAATACCCCTTGCCTTATAGTAGCCATCTTTAAAAGATTTTTTAGACCCCTCCCAGTCTACCAGAGTTTCAATTATAAAGATTGTAAAAATTCCTAGCATAAAAAATGCAATATCTCTTGTGGTTATTTTCATGTTTATTTTTTAATTGATTTAAATTCAAGAAATTTAATACTAAATAAACTTAAACAAATGCAAAGAACTGCCGAAGTTAATATTCCCAATCCTAATTTAGTAATCAATTCTAAATTAAGAGTAAACATTAGTAAACCAGATAAAAATGTTGATGTTCCAACAGTCATGCCTCCTATAAGTCTATCTTTAGAACTAAATTGATAATTAGTTTGGCAATTGAAGCATTTAAAATCTTTGTACCCTTTCCAAAAAGATTTATATACTAATTTAGATGAGAAAGGGTTTTTACATTTTTTGCAATTCTTCATAATTATTCAGCATTTTCTTTAATTATA
>KB911107.1 GCA_000383355.1 Flavobacterium sp. SCGC AAA160-P02
TAACAAAATATAAGGAGTACTAGTTTTATTTTTTGATGATAAGTCGTACTCATAAAAATTATACTCAATACCCACTGCAAATTCGTTTATCGGGTTTTTAAAACTAAAACCTCTTTGTTGTCTAATTTTATTTTCAGAATCTGCATCATCTCCCATCAAAGAGAAATAACTGTAAGATCCTCTAATTGCTATTCTTGGGTTTAGGTTGTATTTATATATTATACCTCCACCTGGGTTGTTGGGTTGAATGTAATTAGTCTTCCCAACATCGCCAACATAATTTACCCCTCCTGCAAAGATACCTATTTCATTTATTTGTGATAAACAATTGCTAGAATTGTACAGAAACAGTAATAAAATTAAACACCTTTTCATCCTAAAAAATAGCTTGCAAATATAAAAAAATCTATTTGCTTTATAAAGTTAATAGTCAAGTCTTTTTGAATAACAATAATTTTGATTTTTTATTGCTTTGTAGTTCTCTAAATATTAGAGCCATTTCGGGTATCTTCTCCCCATAAAAGTTTTGTTCTTAGGGTGGTTAGAAAAGATTGATTGGCTGGTATGATGCTCTTAATTGTAAAAGGAGATTTTTCTATATAAATCTTTGTGTCTTTTGGTACTGAGGTAATTCTTGAGTCTAATGAAATTAAAAAACTCTTTTCTCTTGAGTCTACTTCTAATTCTATAAAAGTATCGTCTGGGATCACCATGGGCCTTGCATTTAAATTATGAGGTGCTATTGGGGTAATGATAAAGTTTTTTGAATTTGGCGAAATTACAGGACCATTGCAGCTCAATGAATAACCTGTAGAACCGGTTGGTGTTGCAATAATAAGACCATCAGACCAATAGTTTGTAAGGTATTCTTTGTCTAAAAATGTTTTAACACCTATCATAGATGTTGTATTTTCTCTAGCAATTGTTATTTCGTTTAATGCAAAAGAAAATTCACCAAAAGAATCAACTGCTGGACTTGTTCTAATGCTTAATAGTGTTCTTTCTTGAATTGTGTATTTTTTAGCAATTAATAAATCAATAGATTCTTGAATCGCATTTTTTTGAATGTTTGCTAAAAAACCAAGACGCCCCGTATTAATTCCTAGAATAGGAATGTTTAAATCTCTAATGTAAGTAATAGCTCTTAGAATTGTTCCGTCACCACCCAAACTAAAAAATAAGTTAAAAGAACTATTTAAATCATGGAAGCTAGCAAAAGTGGGGTACTTTTTTGTTAGATGACCAAGGCCTTTTATAACCTTGTAAAAGTTCTCCTCAAAAAAAACCACCACATTGTGTTTTTCTAAAGCTGTTAAAAGAATTGAAATTTCCTTTTCAGCATTTACGGAATATGTTTGACCAAAAACGGCTACTTTTTTTATCATTACATGTCTAAGTATTTCTGTAAATAATCAGATCTATCTTTTAGATCTTGTAAATAAAAATCATCTTTATGTTCAGAGATTACATTGTAGTTATACCTTCTAAATGTTTGAATAATTTCATTAATATCTTCTGAATTAATTTTAATGGTTACTTGCCTTATGTCAGAAATTTCAGACGAGATATAAAGACCAAGTATCTTTCCATCATTGCTTTCTACAATTTGACTTACCTCACTTATAGAAAAATCTTTTTTATTTTTTTCTACAACAATGCTTACTCCTTCATTGAATAAAAAGGGACTAGCGCTAAACACCTCTAGGATGTCATTTAATTCATAATAACCTATATACTTTTTTTTATCATTTAAAACAGGCATTACATTAGTTTGGTTGTCTGTAAATAATTTAATCAATTTTAATATTTGTGTATTTTCATCAGTAAAAAAGAAGTCAATTAAATGAGGGTATTCTGAAATAAATGAAGAATTTTCTATGGTTTGAAAATCGCTTTCAGAGATACATCCGAGTAATTCTCCTTTGTCAACAACAGGGATATGTGTGATGGGAAGCATTTTACAGACATCTTGAGCTTTTTTCACCAAACTATCTGGCGTTAAAACCTCTATATCATTTAGTATGTATTCTTTCATATTCATGCTTTACGAATATAGTTTAAAATCATTTAATGCCGTACTTTTGTGTTTTATTTGAAACTAATGACAAAGTTAAGCGTAAATATTAATAAAATTGCAACATTACGTAATTCAAGAGGCGGAGATGTTCCTAATTTATTACAAGTTGCCTCAGATATTCAAGATTTTGGTGCACAAGGTATCACTATCCATCCCAGGCCAGATGAAAGACATATTCGCTATCAAGATGCGTATGATCTAAAACCAATAGTTATTACAGAGTATAATATTGAGGGAAATCCTATTCGTAAATTTATGGATTTAGTGTTGGAAGTAATGCCTACTCAAGTAACATTGGTTCCAGATAATATCAATCAAATTACCTCCAACGCAGGTTGGGATACTATTACTCATCAATCATATTTAAAAGAAGTAATTAACGAGTTTAAAAATGCTGGAATTAGAACTTCTATTTTTATTGATACAGATTTAAAATTAATTGAAGCTGCAGCCAAAACAGGGGCAGATAGAATTGAATTGTACACAGAACATTTTGCAGGCGCTTATGAAAAAGGGGATAAGCAAGCTATAAAACCATACACAGAAGCAGCTCTTTTTGCTCACAAATTAGGACTAGGGATTAATGCTGGTCACGATCTAAATCTTGAGAATATTGAATTCTTTAAGCAAAACATTCCAAATCTAGCAGAAGTGTCTATTGGACATGCCTTAATTTCCGAGAGTTTATATTTAGGTCTACAAAATGTGGTGAATATGTATTTGCATAGACTTAGCTAGAAGGTGTTTTAAGTGCTCAATACACACGTAATACGGGGCTCTAGAAGTTTTATTTAGTGAACTATATTTTGAAATTTTGATAACTGATTAATGAAAATAGTACATTCAAAAATAATTGGAGAAGGTGCTCCGTTATTAATTCTTCATGGATATTTTGGCATGAGTGATAATTGGAAATCTCTCGGAAATAAGTTTGGAGAAGATTTTCAAATACATTTAATAGACCAACGAAACCACGGACGAAGTTTTCATGCAGATAATTTTAATTATGACCTTTTAGTTGAAGACTTAGTTCAGTATATTAAATATCATAACCTGGGAAAAGTGATAGTATTAGGGCATTCAATGGGAGGAAAAGCAGCAATGCTTTTTGCTGTGAAATACCCAACATTGGTAGCTAAATTAATTATTGTAGACATTGCTCCAAGATATTATCATCCGCATCATACCGATATTTTAAAAGCATTGAATTCGGTTGATTTTTTAATTCACAATACCAGAAAATTGGTTGATCAAAAAATCACTGAACTAATTCCGGAAATTGGAGTCCGTTCTTTTTTATTAAAAAATGTGTATTGGAAAGAAAAAGGACTCTTAGCCTACAGATTTAATTTACAATCACTCACCGAAAATAATCATGAAGTAGGGAAAGCATTGCCGTCGTTTACAACCTTTGATGGAGAAACTCTATTTTTAGCAGGAGGAAATTCTGGATATATTACAAAGAGTGAAGTTCCTATGATAAAAGCCCATTTCCCAAAAGCATCTATAAAAACCATTGCTAATGTTGGTCATTGGTTACATGCAGAGACGCCCGGGGCCTTTTATGAGCTTGTGATGCGTTTTTTGAAAAAGTAAACAAACTTACTTTTTAGCTAATAAATCTCTGATTTCCTCTAATAGTTCTTCTTGTGTTGGTCCTGCTGGTAATGCAGGTGCTGCAGGTGCTTCTTTTTTCTTAGTGGCATTTATTCCTTTGATAATAATAAACATTACAAATGCAACAATTACAAAATCTATAACATTGGTTATAAAATCACCATATAAAACAGCAACTTCTGAAATGTTATTAGAGGTGTCCGCTTCTCTTGCGATCCATTTTAGATCTTTAAAATCAGCTTTAAAAACCAATCCTATTAGTGGAGAAACAATCCCTCCTGTGAATGATGTGACTACTTGTTTAAAAGCAGCACCCATAACAAAACCGATGGCAATGTCTACTAGATTACCTTTTAGGGCAAATTCTTTAAATTCTTTTAGCATATTAGTTTTTTAATGATTAATAAACCTAAAAATAAGAAAATATCAGTAAATGAGCATTCTTTTTATTCGTTGAGAGATAAGAGTTAATACCTCATAAGAAATGGTTTCTGATACTGAAGAAATATTCAAGATGTCTTCTTGGGTTTTAAATATAAACACATTATCTCCTTCTTTGCAGTTAATGTTAGTAATGTCTACCATCATCATATCCATGCAAACATTGCCAATAATTGGAGCTCTTTGATTGTGAATAGTCACAGATCCATTTCCATTTCCTAATTTTCTAGACAAACCATCGGCATGCCCAATAGGAATAGTAGCTATTGTAGCATCTACATTTGCAATAAACGCCCTATTGTATCCAACAGTTTCTCCTTTTTTTACGGAATGAGTTTGAGAAATAATAGATCTCAAAATATGTGAGTTTTTTAATTGTGAAGTTTCTTTTTTATCATTTCCAAAACCATATAAACCAATACCAATTCTCACCATGTCAAATTGAGCTTCTGGATAGTTTATAACACCAGATGTGTTTAAGGTATGAGCTATTGGAGTGTAGTCTAAATACTCATAAACCTCTTTAATGATCTCTTTAAAATTATGGAGTTGCTTTAATGTAAACACTCGTTCATTGGCATCTTCGCTAGCTGCTAAATGAGATAGAATAGATTTAATTTTTACATGTTCTGAGCCATCAATAGCATTCATAATTAAAGGAATATCAGCTTTTGAAAGGCCCAATCTATTCAATCCTGTATTAAATTTTAAATGAATAGGATAGGACAGGAGTTCTTGCTCTTCAGCATACGCTAGAAATTCAGTTAGTGTTTTTAAGTTATAGATGCTAGGCTCTAATTGATCTCTTACAATTTGATTAAAATTTTGAATCTGAGGGTGTAAAACTAAAATAGGAGTTGCTATTTTAGCTTTTCGTAAAGCAGTACCTTCATGTGCATAGGCAACAGCAAAATAATCTACCTTATCTTTTAAAAAAGAAGCTACTTTGGCAGCATCACTTCCATAGCCAAAAGCTTTTACAACAGCTAATATTTTTGTTTTTTGATGTAGTTTATTTTTAAAGTAATGTAGGTTGTGCTCTAGCGCATTACCATCAATTTCTAAAACGGTTACATGATTGTTCATAGCATTAGTCTGGACTAATTTTCAGAATTTTTTTCTTTCAGAATTTCTTCTTTTTGAGAAACAAGCGCTTTGTAGTAAGCAGCTCTACTTAGAGGTTCGTATTCTTGAGTTTCTCCTAAAAAAACAATGTCTTCATTGGTTGCTTTTCTAAAACTATAATTGGCTAAGTTTCCTGTTCTAGTACAAACAGCATGAACTTTAGTAACATATTCTGCTGTTGCCATAAGGGCAGGCATAGGACCAAAAGGGTTTCCTTTAAAATCCATATCCAATCCAGCAACAATTACACGAATTCCTCGGTTGGCCAAATCATTACAAACAGCTACAATCTCATCGTCAAAAAATTGGGCTTCATCAATACCAACAACATCAACATCATTGGCTAATAATCTAATATTTGAAGCAACAGGAACAGGAGTTGAACGAATTTCATTGGCATCATGAGAAACCACCATTTCATTATCATATCTAGTGTCAACAACTGGTTTAAAAATCTCTATTCGTTGTTTTGCAAACTGCGCGCGTTTGAGTCTTCTGATGAGCTCTTCAGTTTTCCCAGAAAACATAGAGCCACAAATTACTTCTATCCAACCAAATTGTTCTGTATGATTTACTGTATTTTCAAGAAACATTTTGTAATTTTAAGGCTTCAGTGGATTTGTACATTAATTAATGTGAATGTAGGCAAATTTATTAAAAAATGACATTAAAAAATAATTAAACAACACAACTTATGCACAAAAAACTCGCAGCAGACCTCACTAGTTTAGCTCACAGTATTTTACAAATGAAAAACAAAGAGGATGTTTTTGCTTTGAAAACAAAAGCGCATGAAGTTTATGAAAAATTAGCTGTTTTGGCATATGTAGAGGAATACATTAACAATACACCAAATTCTGAGTATACCAAGGATGAGCTTTTAGAGTTGGTTAATAAGGCTAGTGAAAAGCTAGAAAAAGAGATAAAAATTGAAGATGATATAGAACAGGGTATTACAACAGAAATTATTGAACAGGATGTTGTTGTAACAATAGAAGATCAAGAAGATCAAGAAGATCAAGAAGATCAAGAAGATCAAGAAGACAAAGAAGCTAAAGAAGCCCTTGTTGAGCATCAATTAGAAGAATCTACAGATGATATATCTGAGATACTAGAGGAAGAGTTGCCTAGTGAAGAAATTGAATTATTGATTGATGAATCTTTGATAGGTTTTAATGAAGCTGAAGAAAAAGATGATTTATTTTCTCAATCACAAGAGATTATAGAAGAGACTTCACAAGAGATTTTAGAGGAGATTTTAGAAGAAAATTCAGAAGTCATAGATGACACTAAAACAACTGATGCTTCTCATTCATTAGAGGAAGAGTTGAAAGATACCATTGCTGCAGATGTAGTTGCAGATTTATTTGAAAATGCCCCTAAAAAATCATTAAATGATACCTTGCAAGGTGATATTCAAATAGGTTTAAATGATCGAATTGTATTTGTGAAAAGTTTGTTTGGAGAAAGTCAGGAAGATTTTAACCGAGTGGTTTCTCAGTTAAATTCATTTAAAACTCAAAAAGAAGCAAAAAAGTTCATTCATAAAATGGTAAAACCAGATTATGACTGGACAGATAAAGAAGATATTGAAGAACGTTTTATGGCTATTATAGAACGTAAATTTTTATAAACTTAGAATTTGATAACATGATAATAAGCACGTTGGCTTGCTGTCAAACTCTAATTAATACAGAGCCCATCTTTATGGGATAATAATATGAAAATAGAAGTTTCTAACGGAGAAATCATTGATAAATACACAATTTTAGAAATTAAACTTTCCAAAATTAAAGATCCTAAAAAAATCATCAATATTCAACACGAATACAATACACTAACACCAGATGTTGACAGTATTTATAAGGGTTGTAAAAACAGTGCTCAATTAAAAAACCTTCATCATGATTTGTTAGAAGTGAATAAGAAGTTGTGGAAAATTGAAGATGATATTAGAGAATGTGAAAGAGCAAACAATTTTGGTCAAACATTTATAGATTTGGCTCGAGCAGTTTATTATGTAAATGATACTCGTTCTGATGTAAAAAAGAAAATTAATATCTTCACAGGGTCAGATTTAGTTGAAGAAAAATCTTATGAGGAATATAAAAAGAAATAACATGAAGTGTAGACTTTCATTTATGCTATTATTAATTTTTTTGTCAGGTTGTAAATCTATAGTTGAAACTCAGCGTTTTCAATCAAAAAATTCACCAGAAAAACCAGATTATAATCTCACATCTTCTTGGGCAGTACTTCCAGTTAATTACTCCTCAGCATTTCAAGAGTATGCTTCCAAAGAAATAGATACATTGCAAGCAGATGTCTTTTATGTGTATCCAACTTTAAATTTAGAAAAAGAAGACATACGATGGAATGTTCCTATTAATGATACAATACAAAATAAAAAAGTTATACAAAAAGCAGTTTTAATGCAAGCCTCTGCCTTGGCTGTTTCAGGCAAAGTTTACACTCCTTTTTACAGACAGGCACATATCCGTTCATATAAAATGTATAATAAAGGAGGGAAAGAAGCGTTAGAATTAGCCTATGAAGATGTGAAGAATTCTTTTGAAGTTTATTTAGAAAAATACAATAAAGGAAGACCCATCATTATGCTAAGTCATAGCCAAGGAACTACCCATACAGTGAGATTGCTTGCTGATTTTTTTGATGGAAAAGAGCTGCAAAAAAAATTAGTAGCAGCGTATATCCCTGGAATGAGAATTCAGCCAGATCAATTCAAGACAATTAAACCTATGACAAAACCAACTGAAACCGGTGGTTTTGTGTCTTGGAATACCTTTAAAAAAGGTCACTATCCTAAAAATGATAAAAATTGGTATGACGGAGGCGTAACAAGCAATCCAATTACTTGGGATACTTCTAAAACAACAAGCTTAGAACTACACAAAGGTTTTTTATACACCAATAAAAAAATCTACCAAAAAGCACTTACAGTTGAAATTACTGAGGGATTAGTTTGGTCTAGCAACCCCAAGTTTCCCATGCGACTTTTTATGTCTCTGATAAAGAACTATCATGCAGGAGATATAAATTTATTTTGGCAAGATATTAGAGAAAATTCGGCACTAAGATTGAAAACATATTTAAGAAATAATTAACCAATATTTTCTTTCAAACGGTCTATTTCCTTTTTACTATTTCCAATAAAAATATCATTCCCTACAATAAAAACAGGGCGTTTTAAAAAAGTATATTCATCCAAAATAAATTGTCTGTACTCTTTTTCAGTAATAAGCTCATTTTTTAAGCTCATGGCCTTGTATTTCTTGGCGCGTTTATTAAATAGGGCTTCATAACTATTTGAAAAAGAATACATTTCTTCTAATTGAGAAACCGTTACAGGATTGGCTTTAATTTCTTGCCTCTCAAAACCCTCTAAATTTACTTCTTTTAAAATTCTACGGCAGGTGTCACAAGTTTGTAAAAAATATACTTTCTTCATTTATAAGAATTATCTTTGATAAAATTACATTAAAAAAATGAAGATACAATTTGATATACTAACAAAAACAAGAGCTATAGTTTTACATTATATAAAAGGATTAAGTTTAGATCAACTGCATGTTATTCCAGAAGGGTTTACTAATAATATTGCTTGGAATATTGCACATATAGTTGTTACTCAGCAATTATTACATTATGGGCTTTCTGAAAAAGATTGTCTGGTGTCAGATGAGTTAATTGCTGCCTTCAAAAAAGGAACAAAACCTACACGTCAATTTACTCAAGAAGAATTTGATGAAGTTTTAAACTTGTTTAAAGGCTTGCCTAATACCTTAGAAGAAGATTATGAGGCAGGTATATTTACAGAATATTCAGCATACAAAACAAGTACAGGTTTTGTGATTGATTCAATGGAAAAAGCAGTAATCTTTAATAATTTTCATGAATCTCTTCACTTGGGAGTTATCATGTCATTAAAAAAGCTTGTTTAACTAGTTAGGATTATTTTCTAAAACAATATTATTAACAGATTTGTTCTCGGTTACTGACTAAAATAGATTATAAATAAATCCTATTTGAAATACTGTTGACCATTCGTTATCCTCATTTCCAGGAGAATTAGATCTTAAACCGTCTAAGTTGTCCGAAAAGAAAAATTGCCATTTAAATTGAGCATTCAAATCAATTTCATTATTCAATTTATATCGAGTACCTAAACCAAAGGTACTTGAGAATGAAGTGCCTCTGCCTACGGATGTGTCGGAAGGGTCCCTCCATTTTTCAGGTAACACCGAACTATCTTGCGTCCAGTCACCTAAAGTAGAATTTAGAGAGTTTTTAAATATAGAATAATTAATACCAGCTAATAAATATGGATTCCACCTCGATCCATATCGGAAATCATAATAAATAAAATCCTCTAAGCTTTTTAGATAAATTTCTCCTTGAAAGCCAATATTAGTTATTTTAAATGATCCTGTCATGGCTCTTAACTGAGTAGCTAAATTACCGTTTCCGTTGACATATTCTCCTTTATGGCTTAACTTTATATTGGAAACAAAGTTAAGCTCACTTCTTAATGCTATGTTATCTAATGTATTTTGTTTTCTCCATGATGATTTGCCAAAAAAGTATAAGCTATGTGTTAAACTTACAGATAAAGCGTTCACGTCAGAGCTATGTCCTTCTCCATAATCTGAATGTAATATTGAGCTACCTATCTGTACACCTAAACCTTGAGGAGTATTTTGTGATATTGATGAAGAAATGTTAAAAACAATTACTGATAGTGTTACAATAAATTTGTTTTTAGATAATAAGTTTTTTTTAAGAAAAGCTCTTAATTGGGGTTTAGGGGTATTATAAGTCATTGTTATAAAAATTATTTTATAATAGCAATGATAAAATTAGGGTATCGTAAAATTAAAATAAATTTTAATTAAAACAAGTATTTTAAACATAAAAATTTAAAATAAACTCACTTTTTTCATTTGATAATTGTCTTACTATGATGTAATTAATGGCTTTATTAGTCAAGCCTTTTTTATATCATAAGACTTTAACATTGTAGTTTACTAGAAAAATAAATATTAGGAAGGATTTACCATTTCTCTAGAATTAGAGATAGTTTTAGTTACTCATTAAAAAACAGGAAAATTATTTTATTTTTATAACTTCATTTAATACCCAATTAGGCCTTATTTCCTGAACCTCAGGGAAGTATTGTACAGGTTCTGGTTGTTTTTTTTCTAGGTAATTTCCAGTATCCCATTTCCCATTATTATTGGTGTCGTAAATAATTCTAATTTTATATTTTTTAGGAATTAAATAGTTAAATGATATTGTTTTATTCTCAGATGAAGTTTCTTGAGCTACTGTAACATCGTTAATATCTGTTAATTGAATAATGACAGGAACCTTTTTAGGATTTTGAATTGACAATGAGATTTCTCCATAATCTTCTATACTTCTTGTTCTAAATTGAGAAGTAACGGTATCATTACTAGTCTCAAAAATGTCCACTAAAGCATCTGGATATAAATTCAGTTTGTAAGATGTTTTAAATTTTTTCTCAAAAAGAAAGCCAACGGTACTCTCTTTTTTTGAGATGAATGCCTCATAAGAAATATTAATACTATCTGTATGTACAAAATTAATTTTTGAAGTATCTATTTTTATAATAGGATTATTTGTGCTAAAAAATAAAGTATCTTTTATATTTAATACACCTCCAGTTATTTTGGTAACAGTTAATGAATCGAGTTGTTTTTTTCTTAATGCTACCGTTATTGTGTCTATAATGTTATTATTACTTATTTTAAAAATCAGCGAATCTTTTTCTATAGGCGAGTGCCAAAGGTTTAAGGTGTCTTTTCCTTTTTCAGGAAGAATGATGGTTTGAAAGTTATCTGGAACAACAGAGAGCGTTTCTACTTTTAGATTAGACGGTTTTCCTTGGTATCCAAAAATAAGCTGCCCTTTTCTTATTTCTTTTCCTCGTCTAAATATATAAGGTAATTCTTCTTTAAATATAGAGAGCTCAGTTTTAATAATGGTGTCTCTAGGCAACGAAATGGTATCTTTAAAAAAACCAATTTCATCAGTTTTTGGATTAAAAACATAATCGCTTCTAGCATCATTTAAAGCAACTAAAAGGTAGTTGCCTTTTCTCAGGTTTGAAAATTCATAATTAGAAGAGTCTAAAGTACTTGTAACATAATCTGGCTTTCTGTTGTATACAGCAGAATCTGTATAAGCGCTGTCTAATCTGTACAATAAAAGCTTTATATTTTCAACACTCTCAGATTTAAAAGAATTTTTAACACTACCAGACAGGGTTAAAGAATCTATGTAGGCTCCGGTAGAAAACACATATTTAAAGCGTTCTAAAGTATTGGATTCATTATTATCTTGCACACTATTCCCGAAATCAAAAATATAGGTAGAGTTTTCTAGTAGCGTATCTAAAATTTGTATATTAATGTACTTACTTGGGCTTCCCTGTGGTGAAATTAGAGGTGGGTTTTCTGGGTTTAAAGGCGGTGAAATAATAAGTTGCTTACTGAGGTCTTTTAATTTTATATATTCATTAAAGTAAATATTAATTTCATTTTTATCAAAATTAATAGTTTCATAAGGTGGGTTTGCTGTTACAAACAATGGTGCATCTTCATCTTTTGGACCACCATCTGGTCTTCCTTTTTTTGCACATTGTGAAAAAGATAAAACAAGAACAATTAAAAAAAGAGATTGTATTTTTTTCAACTCAGGTATTTTACTACAAATAAACAATATATTTTTTGTAATGTAATGTCAGAGTTTTGTTAATTTTTATTCAGTTAGCGCAATGGTGACTATGCTAATTTTTATATTTTCTGCTTTTAATAATTGTTTGTAGCAAGCCTCAAGGGTGGCGCCAGTGGTAACTACATCATCAATTAAAAGAACATGTTTATTTTTTAAGAGTATTGTATCTGTAATACTAAAATTAGTCATAAGGTTTTTAAAACGTTCTACTCTGTTTTTAAAAGTCTGAGTTTTTGTTGCGGAACTTCGTATTAAAACATCTTCAAGATATTCAATGTTTAAAATAGTACTTAAACTTTCTCCAAACTTAGTTAATTGATTATAACCTCGTTGCCTTAATTTTTTCTCGTGAAGAGGTACTGGAATGATATAATCTATCTCACTAAATTTACCAGTTTCTAGTAACTTTTGACCAAACCATTCTCCTAAAAACACACCAACTGATTCATTATTTTTATATTTTAATTGATGAATAAGTTTCTTCACTTTTCCAACAGGATGATAATATAAAAAGGATGCTCCCTTTTCAAGAAGAACTCTTCCTTCTAGAGTTTGTGTTAACAGATTGGAGGTACTATCACCATTGTCTATAAATGGTAAATCTAACCTACATTCTATACAAATTATTTTTTCTTGATCTAATAAGTATTGCTCACAACAAAGACAAACAGACGGATAAAAGAGATTAAAAAGATCTTGTAAACCTTTCATTTTCTTAGCTTTTTATGTGAAGATACTAAAAAACAAGAAATGCAGTACTTATGAAATACATAAAGTAGCACTAATTTTTCTTGAAAAATTTCTTTATTCCTGTATCTTTACCAACATTATGGCACAACAAGAAGATCAGTTTAAAAAAGTAATATCTCACGCAAAAGAATACGGTTATATTTTTCAATCTAGTGAAATCTATGATGGCTTAAGTGCGGTATACGATTACGCTCAAAACGGAGTAGAGCTAAAGAAAAATATTAGAGATTATTGGTGGAAAGCAATGGTGCAGATGCATCAAAATATTGTAGGCTTAGATGCTTCTATATTAATGCACCCAACCACTTGGAAAGCTTCAGGGCACGTAGATGCTTTTAACGATCCATTGATAGATAACAAAGATTCAAAAAAAAGATACAGAGCAGATGTATTAATTGAAGATTACTGTGCTAAAATAGAAGGAAAAATAAACAAAGAAGTAGCCAAAGCTGCAAAACGTTTTGGGGAAGCATTTGATAAAGAAGAATTTTTATCTACCAACGGAAGAGTTGTTGGATATCAAGAAAAAATTAAAACAATTCTTTCTAGAATGGGAGCATCTTTAGAAAATGAAGATCTAGTCGATGTTAAATCCTTAATAGAAGAATTAGAAATTGCAGATCCGTTAACAGGGTCTAAAAACTGGACAGATGTGAAGCAATTTAACTTAATGTTTGGTACTCAACTAGGTGCTTCTGCAGAGAGTTCTATGAAAGTATATTTACGTCCAGAAACTGCTCAAGGAATTTTTGTAAACTTTTTAAATGTTCAAAAAACAGGGAGAATGAAAATCCCTTTTGGGATAGCACAAACTGGAAAGGCATTTAGAAATGAAATTGTAGCTAGACAATTTATTTTCAGAATGCGTGAGTTTGAACAAATGGAAATGCAGTTTTTTGTAAAACCAGGAACTCAGAAAGATTGGTATGATCATTGGAAAGAAAATCGTTTAAAATGGCATCTATCTCTAGGAATGGGGCAAGATAATTATCGTTTTCACGATCATGATAAATTGGCTCATTATGCAGATGCAGCAGCAGATATTGAATTTAAGTTCCCTTTTGGATTTAAAGAATTAGAAGGAATTCATTCAAGAACAGATTTTGATTTAAAAGCTCACGAAGAATTTTCTGGTAAAAAATTGCAATATTTTGATCATGAAGAAAATAAGAGTTACACACCTTATGTGGTGGAAACTTCTATTGGATTGGATAGAATGTTTTTGGCAATTTTCTCTAATTCGTTGGTTGAAGAAGAATTAGACAACAATACAACCAGAACAGTATTAAAACTTCCAGCAGTCTTAGCACCAACCAAGGCAGCTATTTTACCTTTGGTAAAAAAAGATGGTTTGCCAGAAGTTGCTCGTCAAATCATGAAAGACTTATCATGGGATTTTAATGTGTTTTACGATGAAAAAGATGCCGTTGGGAAACGTTATAGAAGACAAGATGCTGCAGGAACTCCTTTCTGTATCACCGTAGACCACGAAACCCTAGAAAACAACACGGTTACTATACGTCATAGAGATACCATGAAACAAGAGCGTGTTCAGATTTCTGAATTAAAAGAGATGATTGCACAAGCAGTTGATGCAAAAACTTGGTTGATGAAAATGTAAACAATTGTACCAATTTAGAATATTAAAAAAGCCTCATCATTATGATGAGGCTTTTTTTAATATAGATTTTTATCTTCCTATTTTGGGTCAGCTAATGCACTATAAACAATTTTTTCTAGTTTAGAATTGATGTCATTATTAAATGGAGACGATAGCACTTGCCTTAATTGAATAACAATTAAATCATTTACTGGATCTATCCAAAAAATAGTACTGAAGGCTCCTCCCCAACCATAGGCTCCATCTGGTTTTCTGGGGTGTTCTTTTGCAATATCAAAACCAAAACCAAACTCTAAACCTGGGCGAAATGACAGTGAATCTAATTGATCTAGATGCATCAATTTTGCTGTTTCTGGTTGTAATAGGGTAGCACCATGAAGACTTCCGTTATCTAACATTGCTTGGCAAAAAAGAAAATAATCACGTGCCGTTCCTGTCATTCCACCACCACCAGAATGATATGTTTTTGCCCCTTCTGTAGGGTAGTTAGGAATGTAAAAAAGTTGCTGAACATTAGGTATTTGAGTAATTCCACCTGTATAGGTAGGCATAAATGCTTTAGTTAGTTTACTTGAAAGAGAATCATTAAAATAAAAATCAAGCATTTTAATTCCTAGAGGCTTGGTTATTTTTTCTCGTATATAATCATCTAAATCTTCTCCTGAAGCAACTTCAACTACTCTACCTAATACATCTGTATTAAGACCATACATCCATTTTGCACCTGGCTCAAAAGCTAAAGGGATATCTCCAACTTTACTCATTGTTTCTTTGGCGGTCATTGGTAAAAAGGTGTTTAAATCTGGGATCCCATTTTTAGCAAACATTGCACCGTAAACCTTTGGGCTCATAAAGCCATAAGCAATACCAGAGGTGTGAGTTAGTAACTGTCTTACGGTAGGTGTTTTAACTGAAGGTAAGCTAGTCCAGCTAGAATCTAAAGGATTAAAGCTTTTTAAAATTTCTGTCTTCTTAAATGACGAGATGTAGTTTCCAACAGGGTCATCTAATTTAATTTTTCCAGCTTCTACCAATTGCATGGCAGCAACAGAAACTATAGGTTTGGTCATAGAAGCTAGTCTAAATAAATGATCTTTTCTGTAGGGTTCCGTTCTTAATGAATCTGACCATCCTACTTCAGATTCGTAAATAATTTTACCATTTTTTGCAATTAAGGTAACAGCTCCAGGATATTTTTTAGCATCTACAAAATCCATTACCATTTTTTCAATTTTAACAAGGCTATCTGAAACCATGCCTACTTCTGCAGGAGTAGCAAATTGAAATTTTTCAGTTGAAGTATCTTTATGTTGTTCTGTACAAGAACTAATGAAAAAACAAAAAATAAGAGCGTAAAAAATACTAAATCGATTCATTTGGAGTAATTTTTTAGATGATTGGCGAGAAATTTGTACAACTCACACTATAAAAGCAGCATGAATTTATTTTAAAAAAAATTAAAGATAATTAAATTCAAATAAATGAGAGGTCTCTTTTTTTTATCATAATTTTTAATGGAAGTGATTTAAACTTTTTTATTTAAATCATTTCATGTTTTTTTATAAATTTCAGTAATTATATCGAATTAAAAAACAGCTTTTAAATTTATAGTACCTGTATGAATTGTTTTAGAATTTAAACTTTTTCTTCCTTTATAATTGAGGTTTACATTTAAAAATGAGTTTAGTTTTTTATTCCATAAAAAAGTCCAGGTGTAATTGGTACCTTCTTGCAAGCCTTCTAACATTTGATAACCAACAGGGGAGTTTGGGTTTCCGCTAAAATCATTAAAAAAAGTTGTAAAATTAGCATTAAATTGTGAAGTTGATTTTCCAGTATAAAAGTACTCAATCCCAATTTTTTGTTGTTTTAACTTCTCAAATTCTGCGAGTGTATTTTCTTTATTTTTCATGTGATAGAATGCTGCAAACCTATTGTCATTATTTAAGACATAACTTATTTTTGGTTGAAATGCAATAACATCTATTTCATAATTACGATTGTTGAAATTTTCTGTCTCTAACTTGTTTTCTGAAAGTTTTCCTTGTAAATCAATTAGCCAAAATTTACCAACTTTATGCTGAAAATCTATTTGCTGGTAATTGTTGTCTGTATCTTGGCTACCAATACTATATTGCTGTTTGTTTTCTGCTTTTGCATAGGTATATGTTGCGCTAAAATTTTGTAATCCTCGGTTGAAGTACAAACTGTTTTTAATGGTAAAATTGACACTTATTTGTTGATCTTTACTCATGTTAAACGGGTTCAAATTAAATGAATTACGAGCGCGTTCTAGTTCATTACGACTGCTTAAAAAGAATTGATTATAGAAATGTGAAAGCACTTTTTTAAGACCAGTTTTGTTGCTCCACTGGTTTGCATTTAACGTTATAGACTGGTTTATTTTAGCACTTTGAGTTGCTATAAATTGCAGGTTAGGTAATGGAACGCGTAAGAAATTTGCTTGATCTTGAAATTCTGCAACCTCAAATTCATCAAATTCTTGAATTCCATTGTCGTTATAATCTATCCATGTGTAAAAACCTTGCCCAGCTTCTACTTCTACATAGACAAAATCTTGTTGAGCTACATTTCCTGAGGAGGTTTCATAACTGGTTCCAAGAGTGATAAAGTTTTTTAAAAAACGTTGGTTATAAATAATTTTAGAATTTAATGCTTTTTGATTTTCTGAAAAAGCATTCTCTGTTTCCCTGTAATTTGCAAATAATGAAAGATTGGTGCGTTCTGTTTGAATAATCTTAGCATCTAAATAATAGGTTTTTCTATTATTAATTTCAGTAAAAGTATTGGTTCTAATACTGTCATTATCTCTATAATTAAATCCAACTTTTGCAAAAACTTTTGAACTGTCTCCTAAGCCAATATAGCCCTCATATTCTTTGAATTGATGATTGGTAAGAATGGCTTCCTGGGTTTGTTTTATAACCCCGTTGTTAGATTCAATATTTAAAAAACCACCAAACCAAGACTTTAATAAACGCTGTTCTATACCTGCTTTAACTCTTAAAAAAGTATTGTCTTGTATCTCAGAATTATTAGATAAAAAACTACTATTTGTATAAAAAGAAGTGTTTTTTAATTGCAAATTAGATGTAATCAAATGCTTTTCTCCCTTAAAATTATCCGAAAATTGAAGTTGTTGAAAAGAGTAGTTTAAGAAAGTGTCTTCACTTTTTTGTAAGCTAAGATCAATCCCAATTTGTTGTTGATTTCCAGTTGGGTTGTTTAGATTCCAATCTCTATTAAATTCAACAGATTGAAAACGTTGAATAGTATTAAAATTTCTATGAATAAAAAGATAATTTACATCACTTAAGAGTTTCCATTTTTTATCTAGCAATGTTTGTTTCCATGCTAGTTTTGTTGCAATTCCTTTATTTTGGTTGTTGTCTATGGTTGAAAATAAATTCTGATCATTATTGCTAAAAGCCACCTCTGTTAAAATTGTTGTTTTTTTAGAGGGTTTATAGGAAGAATTTAGCACAGCAACTTGCAATTTAGTTGGGGCTATTAATTGAGTAATAGGTTGGTAGTTTCCCAAATTGGCTCCCACATATACAAATACATTTCCATTGGCAAAGGTTTCACTTAATACATAATCTCCTTCATTATTATTAACATTGCTAAAGGTTACTGTAAATAGATTGTCATTTTCATTGGTAGAATATTCAAAATATTCGTTGGTTCCACTCTGTACTTTCTTGTAAAGAATTCTATTGGCATCAAATACATCTGGATAAGCACTTTCTCCAACCATTAGATTGGTATTGTTGCCAGCATTGGCTAAGATTTGTTTTTGTGCAGCTGTTAGATTTACCTGTATGGACTGATTTTTAACATCATTTTCATTGTAAAAATATCCAGAAATTTCAATATTATTAGTTTTATATTCTGCATTTTCATAGCTTATAAAACGCGTGTAATTTCTATTAGAAAATTGAAATTCTACTCGAATACGCATATCATTGGTTATTGGAAATGTGGTGTTAAATCGTACTTCACCAATATTGTAATCTATCAGATAGTCTTCATTTATTCCTTTGGTAATCTTAGAGCCGTTTACAAATACTTTTTCGCTGCCAGCAATAATTACAAAATTGGGCTCGTTGTTGGGGCCAAAAATTTTATAAGGGCCTTGGTTTGCCTCAATTCCAACAAAATCATAAGAACTAAACTGTCCTCTAACAATAGCTCCAGAAGCAGCAATCTTTGTATTGGTATTTATATTTGCAGCTACTTCAAGACCAGACACCTGTTTTTCAAAAGCTAAAAAATAGCTACTCTCATTTTTTAAACTTATATCTCCTGCTTTTACGCGCCAATCTTTGCTATAGAGTTCAATAAATATTCGATCAAAATCTGTAATACTTTGTGAATATCCGTTTTCTTGCAGCGGAATATTTGTGTCAAATATATTGGCTCTAATAGCTACTTTGTCTGAGAGTTTTCCTTCTATATTTATATCCATAGAAGAGTTTGCTACCGTGCTTTGATTGTTTCCTGAGGTAATTCCTCTGTTAATGTATCCACTTGTTTTTAAACCATCAAATAATTTTAATTCATTAGTTTTCTTGTTGGTTGTAAGACTGTATAATTGCCCTGTATTGCTATTGTTAGGAACAATAAACTTTTTATCAAATGGGCTATAGGTTTTGGTAATAAATGCTGGAAACCGAAAGTATTCTATAGTAATTTCCTGATATTTTTCTGCACTAATTATTAATAGTGCTTCATTATAAAAAATTTCATATTCTGTTGGATATAGTATTTTTTGACCTGCAAGCACTTTAAAATTTTGCGGATTTATGGGAACAGAATCAAATTTTATGGTGTCTTTAGAAACTATAAATTTCTTAGTTCTAAAGTCTGATGACGTATTTTGGCTATTGGCATAAAAGCCAATAAAGAATAGGATTAAAAACCAGCCTTTTTTTGTCATATTATTATAAACGTAGCAATCCTAGAATTAGTCTAAAAAAGTGATTGTTGTTTTACAGGGCTCTCATGATTTAACAATCATTTTTTCTCCAATAATTTCAGCAAACCCAATAGGAGTTTTATAAGATGTACTATTAGATTCCAAATACTTCCTTTGAATTTTTAGTAGTAATAGTTACAATTTCTTCAAAAGAAACATCATAAATAGTAGCCAATTTATCAGCCACATAGGTAATATAACTACTTTCATTTCTCTTGCCTCTGAAAGGTACAGGAGATAGATACGGAGCATCTGTTTCTAATACAATATGCTTTAATGGTATCTGATTGAGGAAGGTGTTTATTTTTCCATTTTTAAAAGTAGCAACCCCTCCAATTCCTAGTTTCATATTGTACGAAATGGCTTTTTTAGCCTGTTCTAAAGATCCTGTGAAACAATGAAAAATTCCATATAAATCAGCTCCTTTTTCTAACTCTAATACATCAAAAATTTCATCAAAAGCATCTCTGCAATGAATAACGATTGGGAGTTTTTTCTCTTTAGCCCATTGTATTTGTGTCTGAAAAGCTTCTTGTTGTTCCGCTAAAAAAGTAGTGTCCCAATACAGGTCAATACCAATTTCACCTATTGCATAAAAAGGTCTTTTATCTATCCATTTTTTTACATGAAGTAACTCTTCTTTATAATTTTCTTTTACAGAAGTAGGATGCAATCCCATCATTAAAAACACATCGTTAGGGTATTGCGTTTCTAATGAAAGCATTCTTTCTGTATAACTGCTATCTATAGCAGGGATAAAAAACCGATGAACTCCAGCATCTTTTGCCCTTTGTATCATTAGAGCTCTGTCTTGGTCAAATTGTTCAGAATATAAATGCGTATGTGTGTCTGTAATCATAAAATTATCACTAAAATCTAGCCAAAGCTAGCACAAATAAGGTACTATAAAAAGATGCTATTATTTCTTTATGAATGCCGTATTTTTGAAGATCAAAAATACAGTTAAATGAGTGGTCTAAAAAAACTATTAGAAAAAAAGAACTATATAATAATTCCTTTAAGAAAATTGGTCACAAATCATTTAGAGCTAGATGCTACAATTAATGGCGTACAAGGAACCTTTATTTTAGACACTGGCGCCTCAAATTCTTGTGTTGGAATAGATATGATTGAGTTTTTTAACTTAGATGCCAAAGAAAGTGATACCAAAGCAGCAGGAGCTGGAGCCATTGATATGGAAACACAACAATCTGAGCATAATACCTTAAAAATAGGGAAATGGAAAACAAAAAACTTCCACTTGGTATTATTTGATCTTACACATGTAAATACTGCATTAACACAACATAAAGCAGCAGAAGTTCACGGTATTATTGGCGCAGATATTTTAGAAAAAGGGAAAGCAATTATAGATTATAACAAACATATTTTATATTTGAGAACCTCTAAAAAACAGCAATAGAATTGTATCTTTGACCTGCTAAAACAATAAAATATGAGCTTGCAAAAACAAATAATGGAAGATATGAAGGCAGCAATGAAGTTGAAAGACACCATTGCTTTACAGGCTTTACGAGCTGTAAAATCTGCTTTTTTATTAGCGAAAACAGAAACTGGTGCTGGAGATGACCTAACAGAAGAACAAGAAATTAAGATCATTCAAAAGCAAGTGAAACAACGCAAGGATAGTGCTGCTATTTTTATTGAGCAAGAAAGACAAGATCTAGCAGATCCAGAGTTGGCAGAAATTACAGTGCTTGAAAAGTTTTTACCTGAAGCATTGTCTGAAGAAGCCGTTGCAAAAGTTGTTGTTGATACCATAACCAAGGTTGGAGCAGAAGGAATGAAAGATATGGGGAAGGTAATGGGAATGGTTTCTAAACAACTAGCTGGGCAAGCAGACGGTAAAACAATTTCTATGTTGGTGAAGAAGCACTTAACAGCATAACACTATATTATTTTCTAACCAGATCAATAAAGGCCTCGTGGCGCAACTGAATAGCGCACTGGATTTCGGCTCCAGCGGTTGTAGGTTTGAATCCTACCGGGGTCACGAATAAATAGCACAAACAAAAAAACACCAAGCCTGCTTGAGTGTTTTTTTGTTTGTGCTATTTTCAAAGCGGAGCTTTGTAGGATCAGCGAAGCTAATCCTATGAGTGTATAAAGCTTACTTTC
>KB911108.1 GCA_000383355.1 Flavobacterium sp. SCGC AAA160-P02
GGACTTTTATTTATTGGAATTATGTGTCTTATGGATTATTTCTTAGATGGAGAATTTCAAAGTCTGAATAGTTACTTGTTTCAAGGAATATTTTTCGGAATTTTTATGGGAATTGGATTTCCGTATGTAACGCAAAAATTCGGAACAAAATTCACTTCTAAAATCGGAAAAAACATTAAACCTGAATTGGCACAAGACGAAAATATTGAAATTGAAGGTCCCGCAAACTTATTCCGTGGAATGGAAGGTGTTGGTGGAAAATTGTTTTTAACTAATAAAAAAGTAGTTTTTAAATCTCATAAAATAAATATCCAAAAAGGACAAACTGATATTCTTTACGAGAATATTACGGAAATAATAAAAAGAAAGACAGCTAAAATAATTGACAACGGAATTCGAATAAAAACCAATAGAGGAAATGAATTTGATTTTGTTGTTAATGAACGAGAAAAGTGGATTGAAAAGCTGAACGAAAAAATAACGCACTACAACACCGTATAAAATTAATTGCTGGCTTTTTGCCTACTTACGAAAGTCCAAACGGACTTCCTTTGTTCGTGTTTTATTTACTAAATTCAATGCTTAAAACACGCAACTAATCTTATACAACAACGTTAGGCAACATTATGAAAAAAATACTTATTATATTAATTCTAACTGTATCTAAAACTTTGTTTTGTCAAAAAACATTGGTCGAAACGTTTGAATCTAAAATATTAAACGAAAAGAGAACTATTAGAATTCATATTCCAAAATCTTTCGAAAAGACAGAAAATTTTCCTTTGATTTTGACTCTTGATGGAGAATATATGTTTTACAATCTCATCGGTAATTCTGAATTGTTACTTGCAACAGAAAAAATACCAGAATCTGTTATAGTGGGAATTGATCAAAATTATTTCGATTCAACAAAAATATGGGCTAGAAATAATGATTGTTCTTACAATTCAAAAAATGCAGAATTAAAAGGAAAAGGTATAAAATTTAAAGAGTTTATAGAAAAGGAGTTAGTACCTTATCTGACTGACAAGTATAAAGCTGGAAACTATAAAGTATTAGCAGGGCATTCTTTCACGGCTACTTATCCTAATTTTTTTCTTTTTGACAACTCCGTTTTCAATTCTTATATTTTACTCAGCCCATATCTTAATGAGCGTATTTCTAAAAAAATAATTGATAAACTATCTAATAATAATAAATTCCTTTCCTATTATATAAGCACTAGCCAATACGATTTGCCTGGGCATTTAAAAACAGTTAAAAAAATTGATAGCACACTGAATAAAATAGTTTTTAATCTAAAAACTGAATATACTTTTAATAATTTTAAAGGAGAAACACATTATTCACTAATAAATAGGAGTTTCCCCTTCGCATTAAAAGCAATTTTTAAAGATTATTCGATAATAACAGACAAAGAAATTGAATTAGAAAAGAATCTACTATCCTATCTGAAAAAAAAATACATTAAAATAAATGAGCATTATGGTATAAAAATGCCTGTAAGAAAAGATGATTTAGAGTCCATATATTGGATCGCAGAAGAAAGAGAAGATTGGGAATCCCTAAAAAAAATAGGCGAATTTAGTATTGATCTTTATCCAGAATACTCCGATGGTTATTTTATGCTTTCAGCAGTTGCTGAACAAAATAAAAGCTATAAGAAAGCCTTGAAACTATACAAAAAAGGCTATTCAAATCTTGGAGATGATGTTTTAAATAAAAAAGATTTTTACAGACATATTGAAAGACTAAAAAAGATAATAGAAATTGAAAAATAACGTTGCCTAACACCGTACAAAATTAATTGCTTGCTTTTAGCTTACTTACAAAAGTCCTCGCGGATTTTATTTGACTGTAATTATTTGCTAAATTTAGTGCTTAAACACAGCAACTAATCTTGTACAACCACGTTAGCTGCAACTAAAAAAAACTATGAACATTGTAAATTTTTCTGTAACAAATTATCGAAGTATTACACAGGCATATAAAATTCCTATTTCTGAAATTACGGTTCTAATTGGAAAGAATAATGAAGGAAAGTCAAATATGCTTAAAGCCTTGAAAGTATCAATGGAAATTTTGAGAATTCACGGCTCAGACAGAAGAAGCGCATATTTAAATAACTTAAAAAGAAGACGAAGTGGAATGTCATATGATTGGTCAAGAGACTTTCCTATTTCAATACAGAATCGTAAAAATAATACTCAATCAATTTTTAGACTTGAATTTGAGTTAACGGAAGAAGAAGTTAATGAATTTAAAAAAGAAATAAAAAGCAATTTGAACGGAACATTACCTATAGAAATTAGAATAGGTAAAGACTTAGAACCTAAAATTAAAGTTATAAAAACTGGAAGAGGTTCTAAAACTCTGAATTCTAAATCTAGCAAAATTGCTGAATATATTGCACGTAGGATTGTATTTAATTATATTCCTGCTGTCAGAACAGACAAAGAAGCGATGGATGTTGTTGATGATATGCTTTCAAAAGAATTATCTATTTTAGAAAGAGAAGAAGAGTATAAAGATGCCTTAAAGGTTATCAAAAATTTACAATCACCAATTCTTGCAAAACTGTCAAATAATATTAAGGAATCTTTAATTGAGTTTATACCTAATATAAAAGAAGTAAATATTGAAATTCAAGAAAGACAAAGACGTTTTGCTTTACGCCAACAGTTTGACGTAATGATTGATGATGGTAATAAAACAAACCTTGAATATAAAGGAGATGGTGTAAAAAGTTTATCTGCTTTAGGTCTTTTAAAGAATATAACTTTAGAAAAAGGAACAGCTTCTATAGTTGCAATTGAAGAACCCGAATCACATTTACACCCAGGAGCAATCCATATCTTGAAAGACACAATTTATGATTTAGCGGACTCAAACCAAGTTATTGTTTCAACTCACAACCCTTTATTCGTTAATAGAAATAACATTAAGGGTAATATTATTATTGACTCAGGTAAAGCAAGAGCCTCTAAAAACATTAAAGAAATTAGAGAATTAATTGGTGTAAAAGCTTCAGATAATTTATTAAATGCAAGCTACGTTCTTGTAGTTGAAGGAGAAGAAGATGTAATTGCTTTAAAAGCGCTATTACCCTTTTTAAGTGAGAAACTATCTAGAGCATTAAAAAATCATTACTTGGTAATTGATAAGTTAGGAGGAGCTAGTAATTTAGGTTATAAATTATCTCTTTTAAAAAACGCGCTATGTACCAATCACGTTTTACTAGATAATGATTCTGCAGGTAAAGAAGCATTTGATAAAGCTGAAAATGAAGGAATGTTGAGACAGAAAGATGCAACTTTTGTAATTTGTAATGGTATGTCAAATTCAGAATTTGAAGATTGTTTAAATAAGGAAATATATTCAGAAAGCATATTAAACGAATATGGAGTTGATATTAATGTAACTGAATTTAGAGGAAATTCTAAGTGGTCAGATAGAATTAAAAAAGTATTCTATTCACAAGGAAAAAATTGGAATGAAACTATTGAAGCCGAAGTCAAACATACAGTAGCTGAATCAATAAAACATAACCCAGAAAATGCTCTATGTATTCATAAAAGAAATTCTATTGATGCACTAGTGCAAACTTTAGAGAGAATGATAGAGAAAATAAAATAGCTGCAGCTAACACCGTTTATAATTAATTGCTGGCTTCTTGCTTACTTACGAAAGTCCTCGCAGACTTTCTTGGTCTTAATTATTAACTAAATTAGTTGCTTGAAACACGCAACTAATCATACACAAGCACGTTGTGCTTAATGCGAAAAAAATGACGACCGAAGAAAAAATAAAGTTTTTAAAAGACAATATCGAACCTCTTTCTGACCAAATTTATGGAAACGGATTTAGAGCTTCTGCGTATCTGACTGACGGAACTTTTATTCCTTGTGTCCGATTTAGAAACTCTAAGCCAATTACTGAACTTGCTGTTAAAAGATTCAATGACGAAAGGAAAGGAAAAGGAATTTTTAGTCGAGATTCTGGAATGAGATATAATGATATTGTGGAATCTTTTGTTGCGAAAGGAAATCGGATTAACGAATATG
Source organism: Flavobacterium sp. SCGC AAA160-P02 (assembly GCA_000383355.1). Lineage (GTDB taxonomy): Bacteria > Bacteroidota > Bacteroidia > Flavobacteriales > Flavobacteriaceae > Polaribacter. Next base: position 4,065 of record KB911108.1, read on the forward strand.
ATATTGATAGAATTGAAAAAAGCCCTTTTGCATTTCCGAAAGAAATTCTTGACCAAATTCGCGGAGAAACAACAATGGGTTGGACAGGATTTTGTGTAAAAATGAATGACGGAAAAATATTCGGATATGGAAGCTCATTTTTATTTGATTTCTTTCAAATGCCGAATGGATATACTGCAACTGATATAAGTGAAATAATTAATCACAGTTATTTATCAAAAAGCGGTCAATTAAAAGAGCATAAAGTTCCATTTTTCGACCGACCTAATGATTATGATGAAAAGAATATTTATCGAGAAAGGCAATTTTTTGACTGCTACGTTGATGGACTTTGAGCAAAAGCACTAAGCACAACAATGTATATAAAACATAGCTAATGTAGGCTTTCCGAAAGGTTTGTGTATATTTACGAAGACCGCCAAATTTTTAAATTTGGCTTTTTGAGTAGATGTAAGATAAAAAGAAAAATTTAAAAATTCGGCTCGTATATAATCCGAAACGATAACGTCTTTTAACACGCTACGTTTCATATACGGAGCCGTTGGCAAACATTTAAGAGCAACTTAACGAAAAAGAAAATAAACTGAATTGGATAATAGTATAATCGGAATTGGAATTGCACTCGGAGTTAGTTTCTTTATTCTTTACACAAGGAAAAAGAAATGGATGACTGAAAAAATAGTGTGGCTGATTTGCATCGGACTTTTGGTATTCGGAATATTTGGATTTTTATACTCAAAATCTGAATTTAGAGATGATAAGGTTATGTACTTTGGATTTTGTGTTCCAATAGTTTACTGGATTTTTGACCGACTTTTTAAAAAGATTAGTGAAAACATCCATAAAAGAGACTTTATTCTCTTTTTGAGTTATTCGGACGAAATAAATGACGGATTTGGAGCAAAAAATCCTCACGTTAAGGATTCTGACAAATTATTCTCATTTGGACTTTTGATTATAATTGTGGCTACTCTATTTCTCGGAATTAAAATATTATGAAAATAAAAACGATTTGCCAACAATGTATAACCGCAATTACGGCGGATTCGACTACGTCCGAATCCACTCGGAATTGCAAAAGTCAGTGCTTAACCGAAAAACAGTAACTTTAAACCCGTAACTGACGGTTATACAAGACCGTTGGGTACAATTATGAAAACGAAACTTCTGATAATAATTTTACTAATTTTTACGAATTTATCAAATGGACAAAATAAGATAAAAGGAATTCTAATTAATGAATATGGAGAAAGCGGATGGGCGGAAATTTATCTAAATGATAAACCCACGAAATGGATGAATTATGATGGGAAAATTGAATTAGAAACTTTTAAAAAAGGACTAAATGAAATTATTTTTAAATATAATGGTCATTATATTACAAAAATAAAAGTTGAGTGTAATCAGAGTACAATTGATTTAGGTAATGTTTACTTAATAATTGAAAAATTTTGGCTAGATGGCCCGAAAAATGGATTTATATCTGATACTTATGAAAATGGAAAAACAAAATACGAGGTCAATATAAAAAAATGGAATTATCACGGAGAATCAAAATTTTATAACTCTAGTGGAAAAATCACTCAAAAACTAATTCATAAAAAAGGAAAGCTTTTAAGGATATTTGTTAGAGAAAACGAAAAACTGAAAGAACTTAAATTTGAAATAACAAAAAATGGAGAAATATTAACTGTACCCAACACCGTACAAAATTAATTGCTTGCTTTTAGCTCACTTACGAAAATCCTCGCGGATTTTCTTTGTCAATTATTATTTACTAAGTTTATTTCTTAAACACAGCAACTAATCTTGTACAAACACGTTAGCAAACATTAAGGAGTGAAATACAGACTTGAAAATATAGATTTAGGAGACTTAGAAGATGTTGTTATAAAACTAGAAGATTCTTTCGGAATTCAATTAACTGGAATTGACCTTTTAAAAATTAATAATTTTGGAGAACTAACTGATATTATTAAAGAACAAATTGAATTTAAAAACGAAGAAAGTTGTACTTCTCAACAAGCATTTTATAAACTTAAAAAAATAATTGAGAAAGAATTTGGAATTGAAAACTTGAATCCAAAATCGGAATTGTCTGAAATCTTCCCAAAAAGAGAACGCTTATTGAGAATTAAGCAAATAGAGAAAAAATTAGATTTTAAACTAAAAATTACTCAACCTAAAAGTATTCTCTTGAAAATATTTGGATACTTATTTATTACATCTCTTTTGTTGTTTATTTTTAACTACAAAATAGCTTTTATGGTATTTATAGCATCAATAATAGGAATTTGGACTTTACATAAATTTGGAAAAGAATTGAGCATAAATACATTTGGAGAATTAGCAGAAAAAATGAAAAGAGAGAATTATTCAAAAGTTAGAAGGAATAAAAATTCAATAAATAAAAACGAAATTGAAAAAATAATAATTGATACATTCTCAATAGAACTAGATATAGAAAAATCTGAACTTGGAAGGAATGCTTTAATATAAAACGTTTGCTAACACCGTATAAAATTAATTGCTAGTTCTAGCCTATTTACGAAAGTCCTCGCGGACTTTCTATCTGTGATTTATTTGCTAACTTTAGTGCTTAAAACACGCAACTAATCTTATACAAACACGTTGGCATTAATTTAAAATGAACAGAAATCAAATCAAAAAAGAGTTTCAAGAGAACTTTCGAGAATTAAGAAAAATCTTGAATACGTGGGAATTGATTCCTGGTTCGCCTTCCAATGAATTTGACTCTTTAAATCATCAAATTTTAAGTCATTTATACAAAGGGGCGGATTTTGAGAGAATATCTCGTGTTTTAGACAGCGAGTTAACTGTGACTTATGGATTATCAACCGACTTGAATGATGCGGAAAAGATTTCATCCGAAATTATGGACTGGTGGGATTTTAAATCAAATCCCGAGAATTAATCTAAAAAATAAGGCTAACATTGGATTTAATCAAAACAAACCTTTTAGGAACAGAAGGCTCATTTTATGAAAAACTAAGTGAAGAAGGACTCTTTGACAAATACCTATTTGCAGAAATCATACTATATATAGACGGGCTTAATTCTAAAAAATTAACAGAAACTGAAAGATTTCAAAAGAGTTCTCAATTATGGGAATTAGGTTATAAAATTCAATCTAGTTTCGGATACAATTACAATGATAATGATGCTTATAAAATCTCAAATGTAGAGGAAGAGAAACTGATTGAAATAGGACAAGTATTAGAATACATTTGCAAATCATTTACTGAAAATCGTGAATTAGATATGGATTTCATTCACGAAATGACCGAATAAAAACTAATGCCAACAATGGCTATAATTCATTGTGGTATAAGAACAAAAAAGAATAAATTTAACACACCAATCGGCTGATTTCATAAGCGGAATAATCCTGCGGATGATTCCACAACGAAATCATAGCCTAAACCGTTGGGGTACATTACTAAAATCCGTTAATGAAAAATATATTTTACATATTAATAATATTTTTTTTATCTAATTGCAATCAAAAAGAGACTGAGCTAAACTTTGAGAAAGAAGTGATGGGGAAAATATTTCTTGATTTAGTTGAACATCTATATGAACCTAAGCTTCCTACTCCACCACCACCAAACAAAGATATCCCTTGGGAATATTATCGCCTAAATTCTAAAAAGAGAAAAGATAGTTTTTATAATAACTCTAGTGAAAAAGTCAAAACAGGAATTAATAAATACGAGAAATCTAAAAATGAAAGTTTAAGACGTTTTAATGATTCAAAATTAACAAAGGAATTGTTAATAGGAATCGTTGATACAATTCATAAAATTTCTGCAAAAAATATTGAATACGCTGAAAAGAAAACAAACATCAATTTTAGAGAATTAAAAAAATCCGACCGAATTGAATATAAATTAGATCTCACGAATTATAAGAGTGTTGAAAGATATAACTTCGAGTATTATTCCAGTTTCCCGAATAAAGGAAATATATGGAAATGGAAATATGAAACAGGATCTGACTTAAAAGCTATTCTGAATTTTTCTAGAATAATATTTGACAAAGATAGAAAAAACGGACTTTTAGAAGTTGGTATATCGAAAGGACGATTAAATGGAATTGGAGGATTGATAATAATTAAGAGAATAAACGACAAATGGATTATTGTCGACTATTTAGGATTAAGTATATCCTGAAAAACGTACCCCAACACCGTATAAAATTAATGTGGGTTTTTAGTTTTAGCCCAAAGTTTTGTGTCTGTTTATAATGTCACTCATACTTATTTGAGTATTTTTAAACCGACAAAATAAAAACATAAAATAAGTATAAGCTTGTGGCTAGGTTGACAATTCTTCGATTGCCTACCTCCCACACTAATCTTATACAAAACCGTTNTCAAACTATTTTTTTGCCTTCTTAACGGCTAAAAAAAATCTTTTGAACGTCGAAATAATAACCAAAAAAGAGTCAACCTATTTCAGTATAATACACGACGATAATGGTACAATCTTTGATTAAATTTTCTTGAATTGTTTAAACTAAAAAAAGCATATGAAAAGAATTTTACTATTATTAACATTTACCACATTAGGAATTTTAAATGGATTTAGTCAATCTAAAAAAAATGACTTAAAATTAACCGTTTCCGGACTTCCTTTATTTGGAGCTTCAGAGGATTTTAGTTCAGGTTTCAATGGATTTGTAATTAAGCCAACTATTGGATATTACATTTCTGACAAAACATCAATTGAATTGAATTTCTCTTATGCAACTATGAACGACTTGAAAGTTGGAAATATAAATTCTTATTATAACTCTTATTCATTTATTCCTACTTTGAGAAATAATTTTGTGAATAAAAATAAATTGAGAGTTTTTGCTGAATTTGGTTTTGGACTTGGAACAATAAAATATAATGCAGATAATAACAATTTCAAAAATTTGCAACACGAGGAATTAAGTGGTGGAATATCGGTTATGAATATTGGAATTGGAGGAAACTACTACTTCAATGAAAAATTCGGAATTGAATTTATTTTACCGTATATAACTACAAATAATATTACATCTGAACAATCAAATAATATATATTCTGGAATTGCACCAACAATAGGATTAACATACAAACTGAATTAAAAACTGGTTACAACACCGTGCATAATTTATTGCTGGTGGATTTTCCTTGCGGAAAATCCCTGCCTGCCGCAGGCAAGCTCGGACACTTCCAATGTTGGTTGTTTTTTTACTATTATTAGTCTAATAACGTCGCAACAAACCATATACAAATCCGTTACCCAACATAGTGCATGTCGAAAATGCATTAATGGATTGCATAGAGTTTTACAATAAAATTAAATGAATAAAATCAAACTTATTATAATTCTTTTGATATATCTTTTTTCTTTGCAATCAAAAGGACAAAATCTATCTAATCGTAAATTGATTAAGATTGTCAGAAACGCACCCGATTCTATTGGTTATTTTGCTTCTGATATAGCAGATTATTTTAAAACAAAGACTGAAAATTCCAAAGAACTTGTACTTCTTTTCAGTTATTGGATTGATCAGAATATATCTTATGATGTTGAGAAGTATTTGAATGATGATAAGACTTATACGACCATTTGGGACACCCTTGAAACTAAAAAAACAATGTGTCAAGGTTTTTCAGAATTATTCTCTGAATTATGCTTTTGGGCTGATATTGAATCTGAAATAATCAAAGGGTATGCCAAAGGTTTTGGCTTTAATGGAAAACCTTTAAAAGATACCAATCATATTTGGAACGCCGTTCTAATAAACAATAAATGGAAACTAGTTGATATTACTTGGGCTGTTGGATTTATAAATATTAGAAAAGGGAAATTTGTTTTTAATAAGAGATTTAGAAAACAATATATTTTTGCAAAGCCTGATGATTTAATCATAACACATTTACCTGTTAAATCAAAATGGCAATTATCAAATAACCCAATTACATTTAATGAGTTTTTTAGTGAAGTTCACGAAAAAAAGAGACAAAGTGTTATAAACCATTCCATTAGAAGTATTAGGTATTTTAAATGAAATAAAATAAGTTGGGTAACACCGTGTAAAAAAAATTGCTTAATTCTGTTCTTATTTCTATGTTTCATCTTTTCTAATTTATTATATTTATTAATCGGAAAGTATAAGAGTATTTAAAACGCACTTTCCTTACACAAACACGGTAACCAATACGAGAAAATAAATCACATTTTATTTTTTATACATCGAACTTCAATGTATTTTTGAATAATAAGAAAAACAAGTTATTCCAATTAATAGTATAGAGAAAACACCAAGGTTAAAATTTTCAACTGTTACAGAGATATAAGTAAGGAAATATGCTATTGGGAAAATATAGAATGTCCTTCTAAATCCAATAGTGAATTCAAATGGTTTTTTACTAAAAGGTGTTGGGATTGTTGCATTTACATTTGTGCTGAAGTTAAATAGAGTAAAAATAATTGCAAACAAATTTAATATGACAGAAAACATAAATTGTTTCTCATAAAGTAAAAAAATAGTAAAAGGCAAACAATAGATAAAATTTTCTATTAATCTTAATTTTTTGTAAGTGTTTTTTTTGAATACTGATTTTAAAAAATCATTTCTTTTAGGTTCATTTAATTTTGAAACAAAGCTTAATGCGATTAACCCATAGGCATAAATAGCAAATTCTGTATTTTTGAATAGATACTTAGAAAGCAAAATAAATACCAGTAGTATAAGTATATATCCCAACAAAAGAGGAAATCCGAAGTCAGTTATTTTTCGATTTAATATTTTAAATTGAAGTTGGAAATATTGTTTCATTGGTGTTTTTGTCTAATGGTTGGCAAAGTGTTTGTATGTAGTTAGCTGTGTTTAAAACAACGCTAGTTTTTAGGATTAACACAGAGCCGATTTTTTTTTGAACTTATTAATTTTAAATCCAAATTTAAAAATTTGGAGGTCTACGAAAATAAGAACAAACCTTTAGATTTAGCTCTTATTAGTTATGTTTTATATATTGTGTTGTGTAGTTTTTTAGTTGCCTTCATCACAAAATTTAGTCAATTCAAAAATGGTCATTGCTCCTGCATGTCTTTTTACTTCTACTCCATTTTTCATTAGAATAAATTGAGGCAAGCCCCTTATGTTGAATTTATTTATTAATTTCCTGTTTAAATCAGCGTTAACCTTAGTAATTCTTATACCATTTGATTCAGTCGCAAATTTTTCTATTGTAGAATTCATCATTAAGCATGGTCCGCACCATTCGGCCCAAAAGTCTATTAAAACTAATTTTTCTTTTTTCAAAACTAAATCTATATTCCTATCATTAAGTTGTATGATTTTTGAATCAGAATTTCTTCGAATTGTTTTTTTATATATAAACCTTAATGGAAATGTAAATGCTGAAATAATTGTTGATAACAAGAAGAGAATGAAAGCGATAATATAATTTATAATTGTTTTTATATTTTTCTTCTGTTCAAAGTTTTTTTCAGAATCATTTTGGTATTTAATAATCTTATCAATCATAATTTTATAATTACACACAGCGTTGTTGTGTATGATTTTTTGCGTTTTGTAAACAACTATTTTTAGTAAATACTTATCAACCAAGAAAATCCGAGAGCTTGCCTGCGGCAGGCAGGGATTTTCGAAAGTAGGCTAGGACTAGCCATTAATTTTATATGTTGTTGTGCAACGTATTTATTCATTATTTGTTCAATCTTTTTTATCTATTTGTTCAATATAATATTGATTTTCATTGGCAGATTTGTCTTCTTCATACATAGCATTAGACATTCCAATCATAAATGCTGTAATAATTAAAATAAACTTTCTTTTTATCCAATGACCTATATGATTGGATTTCTCCAAATTGGTTTTATTCTTTTGTTTATACATTTTAATAATGATAGATGGTTTGACATTTTTTTTATCATTTATGCAACAAAGTGCATATTCACATAGAGTAAAATCTATTCTATGCTATGTATAAACTTGGATAATGGTTGCTGGATACGATTTTTCTATTAAGGAAAACGTATTGAGCTATTATTGAACTTATTTTTTGAAATCGTTCAACCTGTATATTGAAAACTCTTGTAATTTGAACACTATAAATATCTCGAAGTTTGAGGTATGAAATCAGTGCAACAAATATTCTTTCTGTTAGAAGCTGTCTACCATAAACATACAATTTTGAATGTATATGTCTAAATTCTTTTCGGGAATTAATTCGTGAAACTTGATGATATTTTAAAGAATTTGTTTGTGAATATATAGAACAATTGTTAACTGTCAGACCGAAAATCAGAAGGAAGGAAATCAGATATTTTATATACTTTTTCAAATTATTAGTTCAAATTATCAATTTTGGTCATATGTTGCACAACGTTTAGTTTAAGAGCAGTAGCGGATTAAGTGCACTTTAATATTGGATAGCAAGATACTTAATTTAATTCAAAAACGGGTCGAGTATACACCCCAAATCTCTATTGCTTTTATACACTGTTGTATGCCGTTTTTATTCCGATTCTTTTTGTTCGTTTTGTGTGAAAATAGGTTTTCCATTTAAAGCTTGAGCTAATGTTGTGGTAGCAAGAGCTGCGTAAAGAATTGAAATAATAATAGTCGCTTTTGTGTTTTTAAAGATATAAAAAGAAAGAAATGGAAGTAGTTGCAAAGCGTGCATTCCTATAAAGTGCGAAACTCTTAAATCACCTACGGTTTTGCTCCAACCTATAATCCACCAATTCGAATTATCATTGATAGCGCCAACGCTATGATTCATTCTAGAGCCCATCAAACCTCCTTCAAATGAAAAAATAACAAAAATCAAGATTCCTAAACGAATTGACCAAACATAATAAACGGGTAAATTTGGAAAAGACTGTGTGAAAAATAGAAACCCAATATAGGCAGTATATAGCGTAACAAGTACTGCTATTAAACCCATTAACGAATATAGAAGTGAATGTGTTGGTGTGCTAATATTGAAGTGAGACAATTGTCCTTTTGATGCTTGAAAAATAATATAGACAAGTTCAAAACCGAACAGTGTAATTACCGTCCAATTAAAAGGCGTAACATTAAAATCGAGTAGATAATGACAGTACCAAGCCATAGTCCAAGAGAATAAACCTATTGATGTTGCAAATTTTAAAGGCTTGAACCAAGCGTTTACTCCTTGAACTTCTGTAGTTGTTGTTTTAGTTAGAACGACACAAACAATTGAAAGAATTATGCAAAATACCCCAAAGTAAAATAGGTGTTCGTTACGGAGCTTTAGTTCTTGTATAAAAGAAATCATCCTTTTTAGCGGTGTTTATTTACCCATGTTTGAATTAATTTGATAAATCTTGGATAATCATCCTGATAGACAAAGTGTCCACAGTTTTCAAATATTTCCAGTTCGCTATTTGGCATTCGTTTATTTAGATTTTCTCCATTTTTTTTATCCAAAATAGCTTCATGCTCTCCCCAAAATATTTTTGTAGGAATCTTAATATTTTCTATGTTTTGGTCAAGATGTTTTAAGGCTTCAGGATAGGTTTTGAACCATTTCATACTATTTACTACTTTTCCTTTGTGTGACTTTTTATAGTCGGATAACTCATATTTATTTGGAACATATCTTACATTACCTAAGTTCTTAGAAGATTCAATCAAGGCTCCACTTCCGGCTATAACAAACATAGTTCTCCAAAAACCTGAATGAACCATTTTTTTCATAATACTTGGTTCAATAGTGGGCAATGTAGCGGGTCCATCACCTATCATTAGTGATTTTATTTTATTTTTATGATTGATAACATAAGTCAAAGCACTTGCCATGCCAACGTCAGGAGCGACTATGTGAGAATTTTCAATATCAAAATGTTTTATAAATGAATTTAAGAAATCACCTTGAAAGCTAAAAGACATATACTTTGTTTTTGTTTCACTTGCTCCAAATCCAGGTAAGTCATAAGCATAAATATTATACTTCTTTTTTAATTCTTCCCAAATAGGAGAGTAAGCTATGATAGTATGTGGGAAGGCAGATAACAGTATAATGGTTTCTTTATTTTTTGTATCTAAGATTGATTTTGACATTCTAATCCTAACACCATTTAATGAAATATATTCCAATGGCATTTCAAAGGGCTTGGTTAAAGTTGGTGTCTTGGAATAGGAATTTTGTTTTCTTATTTTTTTTAACTCAGACATTTCTGGTGTAATAGCACTTACAAAAGCAGCATTCAATTTATCGTATAGATTGATTTTAGATAATTTTTTTTCTTGTTTCATGAGAATGTTTTATATTTTTACTATCGGATTGATAGCAAATATAATTATTACTATTGATTTAATAGCAATAATGAAAAAAAATATGACTAATAAATTTCGTTCAGGTTGCCCTATTTCATCAACACTTGATGTTGTTGGTGACAAATGGTCTTTGTTAATCATCAGAGATATGCTGATTAAACATAAGAAGACATTTAAAGAAATTTCGAATTCTGATGAACGAATAGCTCCAAGTATTCTGTCGGCTCGATTAAAGTTATTAGAATCTATTCATTTGATATTTAAGACCAAAACAGTTGAAAATAAAAAAGAGAATATTTATTTGTTAACTGATAAAGGTGTGGAATTGGCTCCAATTATTTTAGAATTCACTTTGTGGGGAGATAAGTGGATGAGAGAATTTAATCAAATAGACCACATTGATGGTCTCAAAGCCGATAAATCAGTTATCATTAAAACAATTCAAGATAACTACAAGAATATCGTTACTGAATACAAATAGTGGTTTTAATGGCGCGCAACGTGCTTGTGTAAGGTTTGTTGCGTGTTTAAGCAACTAATTTAGCAAATACAAAACCAATATAGAAAATCTGCAAAGATTTTTGTGAGTAAGCTAAAACTAGCAATAAACTACATACGGCGTTAGTAGTAGTGTTTGTTTTACTTAAAGTAAAGTTTATTTGTCATTTAGAGTTATTTGTTTTACATTTGATAAAACTTTAATATTTTTAACTATGAAATTGAATTATCTGTTTCCTAACAAGTATAAAAAAATTGGTTGGTTAATATTCATTCCATCCGCAATCATTGGTTTGGCAACTCTTATTTTTGAGTTCGAACCTAATTCTTTAGATTTTAATATGCCTGCTATTTTTATTAACAAGCTTTTTGGTGATAAGCATTTTATCGGAATTGTTAACAACAATGTTTTAAATGAAATTTTAGGTGTTCTTATTATATTGAGTTCATTATTAGTTGCTTTTTCTAAAGAAGAGTCAGAAGATGAATATATTTCCAAAATTAGGTTGGAGTCTTTGGTTTGGGCTGTTTATTTAAACTATGCTATTCTTTTAATATCATTTCTATTCATATTCGATATGTCTTTTTTATGGGTTATGATATTTAATATGTTTACAATTTTACTATTTTTTATGATTCGGTTTAATTGGCAAATTTCTAAACTTAAAAAATCTGCTCGTTATGAAGAATAGTATTAAAGTTGAGAGAGCAAAAAAAAATATTACGCAAGCAGATTTAGCTATACTAGCAAAAGTTAGTAGACAAACAATTAATGCTATGGAATTGGGAAAATATGTTCCATCAACAGTTTTGTCTTTAAGGTTAGCTCAAATTTTTGAAGTTGAGATAAGCGAAATCTTTACTTTAGAAGATTCCGATTGGGTTTAGATCAGATTACTGCCATCGGCTTGCATATGGTTTGTTGCGTTGACATTTCGTTTTTTTAATAGTTTATTATTGATTTGACTCTTAATATTGGTTCTGATTGAGTAATGTCTATAAACCTTAACACACCTTGCTCCAAAATATTTTCGATTATTGATGTTTTGTCCGCACTTAACACCCAAGTCTCTGGACTTGAAAAAAACAGTGATGGATTTGAAAGGAAAGCTTCTTTTGATATTCCTAATTCTGGATCTCCCCCAAGAGCGCATATTATGAGTGTTGTGTCATTAGAAATTCTATTAAAGAACTCTGCGATTGGCCCAACGGTTAGAAAGTCATCTTTTGATGCTATTTTTGTATTAACAACATTTAAATCATCAACATCAATTTGAAAGTCACCGTGACTACCTCTGTAACCATCTTTGGGTCTGACTTTTATATTGTCATTTATCCAGTTGATATATTTGAAATCATAAAATACTTTGAAAGCGAAACTATGTTCTTCCAGATAGTTCAATTTAGGAGCGATTCTTTTGCGCAATTGTTTCAATCGAACCTCCTTTTGAAGTAACCTTTGCTTTTCCTTTAAGTATTCAATTTTATTTCTATCCATTTTAAATTTAAATCAGCTATGAGTTTAAATGAATGCAAACGTGTTTGTGCATAATCTTGTTACGACGTTACTAGACTAAAATAGTAAAAAAACAACCAACATTGGAAGCGTCCGAGCTTGCCTGCGGCAGGCAGGGACTTTCGTAAGTAGGATTTTACCAGCAATTTTTTTTACACAGTGTTGTGATGTCGTTTTTCTTTCCAGATTCTATTCCTAAAACTTCTGTCCGAGTCTTATGAGTTTATTTCTCTGAATTAAGTAAAAAATTATCGCAATGAATGGCATAATGAACATAGTCATAATCCAAAATTTCTTATTGTAAATTTTGGTTTTAACCATATCACTTAAAATAATTATCCAAGTTGAGAAAAAAAGCATAAGTCCGACTGTCAGAAAGAATTGTGAAAATTCCCAATGTTGAATTTTAGCTAACGCTCCAAATAACATTAGCAATAAATTTCCAGCAACTAAAAACCACACGGTTTTAATTCCAATTTTAAAGTCTTGATTTTCCATTTATTTTAATATTAGGTATTTTTATTTATTGTCAGTTTTGTTTTCGTTAAATGCCGCACAACGTGTTTGTGTATGATTTGTTGCGTGCTTCAGCAACTAAATTAGCAAATACAAACCGAATAGAAAATCCGCGAGGATTTTCGTAAGTAAGCTTGCACTAGCAATGAATTATACACGGTGTTGCCAATAGTTATTTTTTCAGATAAAGAGTTAAATTTGTATAGTCAATTATACCTTTATTTGATGATAATATATCAGCTCCAATTACACCATCGACTTCTTTTAATCCCATTGAGTTGAAAGCATTATTAACGTGGTCAAGATTCATAACATAGAGTAAGAATTTTGGCATCTCCAATTTCCCAATTTTAAAAGAGTTATCTAATGATTGTTGTAAACTTGTCTGACCACCAGCTCCAGCTCCTGAACTTTTAGATTCTTGAGTTTTCATACTGAATTTTTTCAGCCGTTTAGGGTCAATTACTGTTGCACCAGCTCCAGTATCTAAAATAAAAGACCCTTCAATTCCGTTTATCATAGCATTTAAATGCAAATGACCAGAAGTCATTTTTGATAAGGGAATTTTAATATAGTCATTATTCTTAGTTAAGAACATTTCCAAATTGGTAGGTTTGATACTATTATTTTGGTCAACTTTTGGTGTTGTTTTAGTTGTTGAGCAAGAGAATATTAGTCCGCTAATTAAAAAAAATAAAATTATTTTTTTCATAATCTTTTTATATTAAAGTTAAGTTGCAAACTTACTTATATGTAAATACTTTTTATGTTATCTAAAGTTAATGAGTGTTAATTATTGCCAACGGTTGGTATATGAAAAGTAGGCGATTTAGAAGCACTAAACTTTCGGTTAAGCACAAAGTTTGATACGAGCAAAAGCCTATGAATTTAATACTATTTCGCCTATTTTTCACATACATTGTTGGCATTAGTGTACTTTTATTTTATATAAAATAGTTTACTTCACCATTTATTGACTAAGTCTTTATTTTTTAACCTCTGATTTTATTTATTTCAAAGGCACTTAAAGTGTTTAAGAATATAGTCAATACTATGTGTTTTGGTATTAGCTATTTTGACATAAGAATAGTTCTTATTTTTGAGGTAAAAAACAAATGGCAATAGGTATTTCATAAACAAGACTTTGAAATTCATTTTGATTTTCACCTACTATATAAAATACTCCAATTTGTCTAGAACCTTTTCTGAATTTATTATTGTAAATAATAATATCTTCTTCTCCTTCACCCGTTAGAATTGCTGAAGGCGACCAGGTACTATATTTAATAGCTGAATTATACTGCTGTGATGGAAATAATTTAAATGTATTTTTCTCCATTCCTTGAGGTACGCTATAAGTAACAGTAATCGTTAAACTATTTTCATTTGAAATATTTCGTATTTTAATTTGTTCTTCATTTTTTAACGAAAGTGTATAGTTTTTACTTTTTATTTCATTATTTGTATAGGGTAGTAATTGTATAATTTCAGATTTTAAAGAGGCTTCATTATCACCATTTTCATATCCTTTTTTAAAGTACTCAATTGCAGTTGTTTTACTTTTGGTAAGGCCTCCAACACCAAAAAGAGCCATTTCACCAAGCATAGTATAAGATTTAGGATTATAGTTTGTAGCCATTTTGTAATATTTGGCTGCTTCAACCCAATTTATAGCTACGTCATCTAAGTAACCATCATAGATTTCTGCTAAGTTATAAGCGGCGGCTTCTTTTAAGGTTGGAAAAGCTAGTGCTTTTTTATAAGTTTTAATTGCTTGATTTCCAATTGGGAAAACTCCTTCACCCAATTTGTATGCATTCGCCAATTGAATTAAGGCTTTATTTTGACCAGATTCTACCATTGCTTTATAAATTTGGAATTGCTTCTTTTCTTTAAGTGTAGACTTTTCCCCTTTTAAGGCTTCTGAGTAAAGACTTTCTTGCTCATTTTTAGGTAAAAATTTCCATTGTGGATAGCTTTCAGGCTCTTTTAATCTTGATTCATTAACCACTTCCCATTTTTTAGCGATATCATTATATTCAGGGTAAGCTGCATCAATAATTTCTTTTAGAGGAGTACTTATGTTATTGTAAGATTCCTCGAATAACAATTCAGAATTAACTTTACTTATATTAGCTTGATATATTGTGTTAGAGTATGGATCTACTTGTACAATATCATACCATCTTTTCCCTTCTCGTGCACCAAGAAAAGCAAGAGCTGCAGGGTTTGAAAAATCGACATCGTTACTGTGGTCTTTTAGTATTTTAATAATCCAACTGTTTCGATAAGATTCGTCAACCTTATTGGCTTCTTCGATTCCTTTTGTATAATTAATTGTAGTTCCAAAAGAACCTAAAAGATATGGGTATGCCCAAACTTTACGGTAATCTTTTTTCACTAGTTTAAAAGAATTTTTATCAGATTCCTTTATTTCTGGAGCCTCACCTAGTTTAAATAATTCGAAAACTGCCGCAGCTAATTTTGGACTTGAATTAAAATCATATCGCCAACTTTTGTTTTGAAGGTAGAGACGCAAATAAATAGTAGGAATAATATACCCAAATTCATTATATAAAGAAGGGTCTGAATCATAAGTCTCAGCAGCAAGTTTTAAGAACATCATAGAAATTTCAAATGCTTTATCTCGATGAGTAGGATAATTATATAGTCCATATTGAGAAACCATCACTAATCTAGCAGCACATCTTATACTTCCATTGTTTGCTCCTTGTACTAATAAGTCGTAAACAGAATGGATTATGTCTTTATTAATACAATTGTTATTAGCAACAACTTGAAGACGTATATACATAGCATAGTCATAATATGTTTTTGGGTTAGCTTTGTCTAAAGAGGTTTCTAATTGAATAGCTTTTGCACGAATACTCTCGCAATCTTGTGCATTAATATTAAATGTAATAGCTAAAAAAAAGAATAAGGGTTAATTTAATTTTGAAGTTCATTTTTTGGTTTGTTAAATTTCTAGTTTCGTTTTATATAATTAATGCCAACGTGTTATACGAAATGCACTTATTTTAGAGTTCAAAAATTAACTAAAAAATTTCACTAAATTTAGAAGGTATTTTGTCGTGATGCACTGTAATCTATTTGTAGATACATGATGCTAAAAGAAAAGGAATAGAACCTCTTTTTTTCCATTGAGGCCACCAAGCTGGGTCTATATCCGACTTATTTGCCGTTATTGTTCGCTTAATAGCCCCTCCTTTATTAAAGTCGCTTACTGATATACTGAACTCGTCAGATCCTCTAAAATCAAGAGCGACTCCTTTATAACTGAAGTTTTCATCTATACCACCATTAACAGGTTCTATTGTTACCTCAACTGTAATTGAAGTAGCAGTTTGACTTAAAACGCAAGCTTTCTGTCTAATGCCAGCAGAAGAATTCTGACCACTAACGCCACTTGATGCAAGACATTCACCTTTGTAATATGTCCAATCGGTACAACCTTCAGGGTCAATTGATGTTACTATTACTTTTTCAGGGAGCTTAACTGCATTTGTTTCAGCAAAGCATATAAAAAAGAAAGGGAACGCTATTATTATACTTTTAAAATCAGTTGTCATATTGTTTTATATTTTCTTGAGTTTTTTTCATGGTTTTAGAAAACAGTAACCGTCAACCTAATTTTCTTTCAAATAAATCAGTTTTATGGTTATTTATATCTTAAAATTTTAAGACATTATTTTTCATATTCACCTAAAGATTATTTTATCATTACTGTTTAATGTCCGTAAATAATATCTTTTAAGGGATTAAAATTTAATTGCACCCTAGAATAAAGTTTACTTTGATAACGTAACGAATATAAATTTCGTTTTTTTTATAAAACGATAGCCATAAATGTCACGAACTGCAGATTTATGAACACCAGTTACCTCATTAAAATCCATAACAATAAAATTGTGAGTCCATTTTGGTAACTAAATAGCTTTGAGTTTACTATTGGCAAGAGGTTGTTTCATTATGCAATAGGTAACCCAACATTTTAGATAGCATAAATATGGATGCTGCTTGCATGTCTTATTTTAGAGACCTATTTTATTAAAAATTATTAGTTTCTAAAGTGTTCTATATTTTTTTTAAAAGACCTAGAAACTTTAAGAGTTGTATTATCAAATAAAAGAAGCTCTGATGCTTTTAATACTTTTACCTGTTTTAAATTTACAATGTAGCTTCGGTGTATTTGTATAAATGAATCTGAGGGCAAATTGTTTAAAGCCCATTTTAAAGTCTGTCTATCTATTTCGGGCATCGTTTTAGTGGTCATGAAAAATTCTAAATAGGGGCCATCAGATGCAATGTATTGAATGTCTTCTATTTTTAAAACAGCCTTACTTTTAAGTAAAATTGTAGGGTTTGATTTTGTGTTTAATTTTCTTTCTAGATTATAAGACAACTCTTTTAGGGTCTCATTTCTTGAGGATAAAAGTGAATTTTCGTTTTCAAACTGTACTTTTTGGTGATATATTTTAATTAATTGCTTAATTATAGAAACAGAAAGAATGACAACTTCTAGTCCTATGCCCAAAAAAATAGGATTCAAAGGGAAAAAAGATTCTTCTATCATACCATATTCTATTCCTATATATGCTACAGATCCTACAATAGGAAAACTAAAGGCAATAAAAAATATAATAGCATTTGTTTTTTTTGTTTTATACGTTTTAAATGCAGCTATAAAAGCCAAAATAAAAACACAAAAAACCAATATATACATTATATTTAGAAGCAAAACTGTAGCTGATTGATACAAGTCTGTAAAGCAAATCCAAAAAAATATGCTAAATGTTAAAAGTATATTTATAATTTTAAAAGCTTTAACGATGATAGGTATTTTTGTTGCAATATTTAAAAATTTATTTAAAAAGAGAGTGCTAGAAACAGTAATTAATACAATTAGAATAACACGCGAGTAATTATTAAAGTGGTGCGATTGAGGGTATAAATACTGATACGAAAAACCCAGTGCTGTACATAAATATAAAATGATGAAGAACGTGTACGCTCCATAATAAATAAATAAAGACCTCCGCGAAATAATACCAGCAATTATAGCCATAAAGCTGATAAAACATAAAACACCAAAAAAGATTCCATAATATAGATTTTGTTTTATTTCATAGTTTTCAAATGTATTTTTATGCCAGAGGTATAATGGAAAACTAACAGAAGCATTTCTTTTGTCTATCATTAAATAATAAGCTCTGGCTTTTGGGCTATTATTTAAAGGAAATATGAAACGTCTATTTTTGTAATTACGGTCATCAAAAGCCCTATTACGATCTCCACCAAAGCCAATTTTAGTAAAACTAGTATCTGTTTTTTCATAAAGTTTAACTTGGTCTATAAACGGATTGTTAAGTTCTATTAGCAACTGTTTTTTAGGATGCTCTGTACTAGGAATCTTAAAATATAGCCAATAAAATTTTTGTGAAAAACCCTGACTTACAAGTTGTTGGCTTAATTGTAGTGCTCCTTTTTTAATAAGGCTATCTATTTGTATTACCGTATAGTTGACGTCGGTTTCATAAATTTTGGTGTAAGAATTAAAATTTACTTTTTCTTTAAAAGATAATTGCTCAAGAAAATCATTCTCATTTTGTGCAACTGATAAAAAAGGTAATATTAGTAAGGCTGCAAAAATAATTATAAACGAAGTATTTACATTAAATATTAAAATAGGTAATAGCTGCTGTTTTTTTTTCAAATCTTTTTTTTCAAATCTTATTAATTTATACAAATACTTATTGTTTAGTGTATAAATATTTTATTAAGGGTCATAATGTTTGCCAACGTTGTTGTGTATGGTTAGTTGCGTGTTTTAAGCACTAAAGTTAGTAAATAAAACACAAATAGAAAGTCTGCGAGGACTTTCGTAAGGAGGCTTTTACCAGCAATTTTTTTTACACGGCTTA
>KB911109.1 GCA_000383355.1 Flavobacterium sp. SCGC AAA160-P02
CGTTTTGCCAACATGGTCTTACCAGACCCAGGAGGGCCAATTAAAATAATATTATGACCGCCAGCAGCAGCAATTTCCATACAACGCTTTATAGATTCTTGGCCTTTTACATCAGAAAAATCAAATTCTGGAAAATCTATATTTTTATAAAACTCCGCTTTAATATCTACCTTTGTGGGTATTATGCTTTTTTTACCATTAAAATGATCTATCACCTCCATGATGTTTTCTACACCCAATACCTCTAGGCCTTCTACAATGGCTGCTTCTTTTGCATTTTTTTTAGGAAGTATAAAGTAAGCAAAACCTTCTTCTTTGGCTTTAATAGCAATAGGCAAGGCACCTTTTATAGGCTGCACGCTGCCATCTAAAGAAAGTTCACCCATNATCATATACTTTGCTATATCTTTAAAGGTACTTTGCTNAGAGGCAGCCAAAATTCCAATAGCTAAGGTTAAATCATAGGCGGCGCCTTCTTTGCGTAGATCTGCAGGAGCCATGTTAATGGTAATTTTCTTGCCAGGTAATTTGTAGCCGTTGTTATTAAGTGCCGCAGAAATACGATAGCTACTCTCACGCACAGCATTGTCTGGCAGGCCAACCAAATGGTAGCCAATTCCTTTATCTATATTTACTTCTACGGTAATAGTGGTGGCTTCAATGCCAAAGACGGCAGATCCATAAATTTTTTCTAGCATTTTTTTCTTTTTTATAAAAATATTGAAATTTATTTAATTTAAAGTTACTTTTGAGAACTATGAAAAAAAACCTAACAAAAATTATTTTTTCAATCTGTATAATTCCTTTCATAGGTTTTTATATATGGTCAAATCTATTGAGTATTTCAATTTTATTAATTTTAATTTTAGATAGTTTTACTATTAAAATTATTCCAACTCAAATTAAAAAATTAATCTCTAATTCTATCTATCAGCTTTTAAAATACGCTTACGTCATAATTCTTCCTGTGATTTTTGCAATCTTTTTTAGAACTTTTTTCTTTGATGTTTATTACGTACCATCCAGTTCTATGGAAAGAACTTTGTTTCCTGGAGACTATGTTGTGGTAAATAAAATTAGCTATGGAGTTAAAGTTCCAAATCATTTAAGAAATATACCAGTTATTGGTGGGTTATTTAACCCTCCAAAAAAGGAATACAATTTGTACACTTCATTAAAACCTCTTAAAAAATTCCAAAGAGAAGATATTGTCGTTTTTAAAGCCGTTGATAATTCTCATAAATTTTTGATTAAACGAATCATAGGTGCTCCAAATGACACAATACAGATAAAACAAAGTAAAGTTTTTATTAACTCAAAAGAGTTAATTGAAAAAGATAACTATGCTTATAATTATGTACGTGGACAAAATGAAAGGGTTTTATTATTTGAAAATTATTCTAATAAAGAATTTTTAGAGCTTTCAGAAGTTCAAAAAAATAAATACAAAAAAGATATTAAAGAGAAACCTAACTATAACTACTTCATTTTTCCATTTATAAAACAAGAAAAATGGACAAGAGATAATTATGGTAAATTAATTGTTCCAAAAAAAGGAATGAAAATTGAATTGACCGAAGAAAATATAAATACTTATAAAAGTGTTGTACTAAAATTTGAGAACGTAAATCTTAAAAAATTAACAAAACATTTTTATTATACTTTTAAAAATGATTACTATTTTGTTATGGGCGATAACAGGCATAACTCAATAGATTCTCGTAGTTTTGGTTTTGTCCCTGAAAGTTATATACAAGGTAAAATGGTAAGTGTATTTTCAAAACCAAGATTACTCAACTAATCTTTTTTGTTTCAAAGTAAATAATGGGAGGTAAATTAAAATTCCTAAAAGAGAAAATAGTAAACCTCCAATAGTTCCAGCTCCTAGCGCAAACCAAAATACTTCATTTTGACCATCTTTTACAAAAGGGATAAAGCCAAGAATAGTAGAAATAATAGTTAATGTAATTGGAAATATTTTTTGCTTAAAGGCTTCAATATATAGATTGATATAATTTTGTTTTGGAAACTCTTTTTTTAATTTATTAAACCCATTTATAATAAAAATAGAAGCATTTACCGTAATTCCGCTTAATAATACAAAACTTGCTAAACCACCTTGATCAAAATTAAAATCAAACAAGTAGAAAGTTAAAAATACTCCAACAAAAGAAATCGGAATAACGCTTAAAATAATGAAAGGCTGTAGTAAACTTTCAAATAGAATGGCACAAATAAAGTAAATAATTCCTAAGACCAAGAGTAGTAAAAAAGTATAATTATTGTTTTTGTCATCATTTAAAAACCACCTGTTTTCTGAACGTTCAAACCGATATCCTAAGGGCAATTTTGTACCTAATACATCTAATTCACCATTTAAGAATTTGGAGCCAAACTTTGCAGATCCAGTATACTGAAACTGAACCAAACGAATATATTCTTGGTTTTCTTTAAAGATGCTTTCTTCTTCACGTTCTTTAGAAATTTTCGCCATAGCACTTAATATCAAAGGGTTTTGTAGGCTGTCTATGGGGGAGTTTGTAATGTTCCAAATATCAAATTTTTTAGAGTTTTCAGATTCTAATCTAATTGGGGTGTATTTTCCTTCTATGTTTAGAGAAAGATCCGATTGTTTGGAGAGGGT
Organism: Flavobacterium sp. SCGC AAA160-P02; assembly: GCA_000383355.1. Taxonomy (GTDB): domain Bacteria; phylum Bacteroidota; class Bacteroidia; order Flavobacteriales; family Flavobacteriaceae; genus Polaribacter. The sequence continues at coordinate 2,645 of KB911109.1, forward strand.
GAGTGATTTTAATTCATTAAACACTTGTGAAGGTTTTCTTTTTTTTAAAGCAAGTAACTCCTTGTTTAAGACAAAACGATATTCAAATGAGGGTTTTCTAGACCAATATGAATTTTCTTTAATAATTACTTTTTGAATTCGAGGGTGCTTTTTTAAGGCTACTTTTAAAGTATCTGCCCAAGAATTAAGCGCATCGTAATTATAGCCTTTGGCTTCCACTGTAAAATTTACAGGATCATTAGTGCCTCCACCATTGTTAAATCCATTACCAATACCATACACATTCCAATCTATACCGCCTAAATCTAGGGCTTTACTTACCAATCTAGATTTTAAAACAAAAGGAAAAGAAGAGTCTTTAAAATCATCTTTAAATGTTATTTCTATATTAGCAAAATCACCACTATAGATGTTGCTTGAAAATTGCTTAATTTCTGAGAATTGTAGCAAATAATTTTCTATTTCTAAAAAAGCCTCATTCATTTGGTGAACAGTAGCTCCTTTTTCCATAGCTGCATTTATGTATAATTTTGTTTCTTCGTTTCTATTATAATAAGCATTTTCAAAAACATAATAATTAAACAATCTAAAAGTTCCTCCTAAATAACGATCTACAGATGGACGAACATTCTCTCTATACCATTGATTTCCTAAGGTATTATTATACGTTTTTTCTAAAAAAGTATCATTGTTTTCTAGTTGCTGTGGAAGCATAAAAAAAGGAATTCCAAAAACAATCATAATAAAAGTGATTGCTATTTTTTTAAATCGAAGTAAAATTGTTAACAGCTGATGGTAGATTCTGTAAAATCGTTTTTGAATACTAAGTCCCCATTTTTTAGGTATTTTTTCTTTTAGTGTAATTTTCTCTAAAAGAGCTGGTATTAATAGCAATGCTATAAACAGTGATACCGCTAAATTAATAATAATAACAAAAGCGAAATCAATTAGATTTACTTTGTATTTATCATCTAAAAAATAAATGATTGCTAATGCTCCGATAGTGGTTAATGTAGAGGCTAAAATTGGAATAAATACGTTCTTATTTCCTAATTTTTTTATGTGATCTATCATGACAATACTATTGTCTATAATTAAGCCTAAAGAGATTGTAATACCTGCAAGTGAATAGAGTTGTATTTCAATATTAAAGAGATAATACAATAGAAACGAAATTCCAAGGTTTGCAGCAATACTTAGAATTGTAATCCATAAATACCGAATACTTCGACTCACAATCAAAATAAACAATAATAGAATAATTACTGTATACGCAGATCTTTCGTAGATTTTTGTTAACTCTTTTTCTAAATACTCAGTAGCATTGTACGTCTGAATAACTGAATATCTTTTGGGTAATAATTTTGTGATTTCTTTTATTTTAGTGTCTACCTCTTTTGCTAAAAGAATGGTATTTGCATTTTTATCAGCATAAATAGATAATGTAATGGCATTTTTACCATTCAATCTATAATAACTTTGAACTTCTTGTTCTGCCTCTTTAATAGTAGCAATATCATCTAAATAAAGAATTCTATCTTCTATTTTTTTTATAGGCATATGCCAATTCAATTCTTCATTAGAGTTAATAGCTAACGTAATATATTCTTTTCTGTAAGAAATATCGCCTAAACTTTCTTTTGCAAATTGTTGCTGTAAGGCTGTAATAATATCTTGTTTACTTATTTGTAATTGTTTAAGTGTATTAAAATTGTAATTAATAACATACTCTTTAGGACTTGCTCCATACACTTCAGTTTTGTCAACATTTTTTATTGAACCAATAATGGGTTCTAGTTGGTTTTTAACAGTTTTCTGTATTTGAAATGCATTCTCTGGAGCATTAATGTTATAGGATAAGAAAGCACGATTACTGATGTCATCATTTGGTTTGTTTACACTTATAGTTGGGTAACTAACCTTCTCTGGAAGTTTTTTATACAGTTGACGAATAATAGTCGCTACTTCAAAGCGTACATTGTCAATGTCTGTATACTTATCAAACTCCAAGGTAATATACCCTGAAGACTTTGAGGATTTTGAACTGAGTTTTGAAAGTCCTTTAATAATACTAAATCCACTTTCCAAGATAGAAGTAACCTCTCTTTCTAAGGAATAAGGAGAAGAATTGGGCCAACTGTAGTTTACATTTACAGAAGGCAATGATTCGCTAGGGTTTAGCCGAACAGATAATTTATTCATGACAAATACACCTAATATACTTAAGATAAGAAAAGTCATCAAAACTTTAAAGGACGATATAGAATAGGTTTTTTTCAAATTTTCTTAGCAAAATAATTAGAATACGAACATAGTAATTCTAAGCTGTTAATTTGATAATTTCTATAAAATTTCTTAAAACCCCCCATATATAGGGATAAAAACACTCTACCTATTTATAGGCATAAGCAACCCATAAATAAGGATATTTCATCTTTTTTTTACTTTTTTTGTTAATAGCTAAGATTTTTTTGTGTAAGTTAGTTTCGTTAAAAAGGATTAGCTACTCTTTTTAATATTGCTAGCAAAAGAAAAGAGTGTTTATAAAAAATTGCAATTCATTCTTTTTTATTATTTATTGTAAAATTATACTTCATAATTTCTATGAGGTGTAATATTGTTTAATCTTAATTTGCCTTAGGGTAGATTTTAAATTTTTTAAAAATGAAAAAAAGAATTTTATTTATTGGTTTTAGGTTTAGGATTAATTAATTTTAACTCAGTTGAAGAGTCAGAAGCTCAAGGTTTCAATTATGAATCTGTTCAATCATTCACATTAAATGGATTAAAAGTCTGTGTTGTAACAAAGTGCACAAATACAAATGGAAGTGATTGTACTACTCCAGGAGCAAAATCAAGAGTATGTATTGATGTTATTGGCATACTTTAAAATATCATAAATTAACATTATAATATGGTAGTAAATATTTACTGCCATATTACTTTTTTCTAAAAAAATGAAATACATTTATTTATCTTTAGTTTTACTTTTATTTCAATCTTGTAATAAAGAAGTGAAATATGTTAAGAACATAGTTGTCACTGATAGTATAAAAATACTTTTAAGAGAGGATATTATAAATCCAAATTCAAATATACAACCTTATTGGAATTATAACGAAGACTTATTATCGTTTTTATCAAATACTGTAAATGACACAATTTTTATTAGTACTTATAATTTAAAAACAAGATTATGGAAAAAAAAACCTCTAAGTATTAAAGGAAAAAATCAAGTTTATAGCGAAGGAGCATTTTCACATTTATCTAATTCAAAAATTATTTATTTCCCAAATATTATTCCTAGAGCCCTTATTATCAATGAAAATGGAGAAGTTGTAAATAGTTATAATTATTCAGATGGGTATCATTTAAATTATTTCTCTCAAAATAGGAGTCCAAATATATACTCAAACGATAGTAGTTTTATTTTTGATTTAATAGAATACAACTCGTTATCTAACAAAAATACTTATAAGAACACTGACTTGTTAGGTATATATGACTATAAAAAACAAAAACTAAACAAGATTATTAAATACCCTGATGAATTTCAAAATAAAGTATGGTCAGCCAACGATATCGAAAGAAATTCAATCGTATTAAACAATAAAGTATATTTAAATTTTACAAAATCATCAAAGATATATATTTATGATTTAAAAGGCAACCTATTAAAAAACTCTAAGGTTAATTTTGACAAAATAAAAGAGGCTAAAGAAAGAGTTCAAAACAAAACACGTAATTTACTAAATAAAGAAAATAATGGATTTTATTTTAAAATAATTTATGATAAATGGAGAGACATTTTTTATCGCATAGCAGTGTATTATGATACAAATCAAGAAATTAAAACGATGCAAGATTTATTGTCTGTTATTAAAAAAAGAACAATAGGTATTATAGCATTTGATAAAGAATTAAAAATAATAGCAAAAAATAAATTTTCTACAAATGAAACAAAAATTTCGGAGAACTTTTATTTTGTTAATGAAAAAGGTTTGAATTTAATGTCTTATAATGACATTGAATCTGAAGAATTAAAATTTATAACACTTACAGTTAAATAGTTCTTACTTTACTTTAAATCCTTCAATTAAATTTCTTATATATAATGATATTGAGAAAAAAACAAGAAAAATTAAATACTTATTTTATAATAAATGAAGAAGTACACGAAGAATTTATAGACATTCATAAAAAAATAATTTGTCAGGCTCAATATTTGTTGATAGGGAAAATTTCTTCTTCGAAAAAATAATATTTCTAATGAAGTTTATTATCATGTTATGTTAATTGACAAATACACCTAATATACTTAGGATAAGGAAAGTCATCAAAACTTTAAAGGACGATATAGAATAGGTTTTTTTCAAATTTTCTTAGCAAAATAATTAGAATACGAACATAGTAATTCTAAGCTATTAATTTGATAGTTTCTATGAAATTTCTTAAAATCCACCCATTTATAGGGACAAAAATACTCTACCTATTTATAGGTATAAAACCCCCATAAATAAGGATATTTCATCTTTTTTTTACTTTTTTTGTTAGTAGTTAAGATTTTTTTGTTTAAGTTTAAATCGTTAAAAAGGATTAGCTACTCTTTTTAATATTGCTAGCAAAAGAAAAGAGTGTTTATAAAAAATTGCAATTCATTTTTATTATTTATTGTAAAATTATACTTCATAATTTCTATGAGGTTTAATATTGTCTAACTATTAAATTTATTAAAATGAAAAAAATAATTTTACAATCCTTTTTAGGACTTACTTTATTAGTAGCAACAATTTTTAGCTTCACACCTTTAGAAGCTTCTGCTTTTGGATGTGAAGCTGGAGGAGCTGGAGCTACTAGTTGTTCCTACACTACAACACTTAATATACTCGGTAGCGGAGTAGAATTAACATCTTCTGTTTCTTGTGGTGCAGGTTATTATGCTTGTTGTAACCCTGGTTCTGCATCATGTTCAAAAACTAAATCAGCAGAAATAAAATAATTTTCATCTTGAGAAGTACCCTTATCAATCTAGGGGTACTTCCTATTATAAATATATTAAATGAACAAGTTTATAACAACATGTTTCTTTTTGTTATTATCTTTAAATGTTTTTTCTCAAAAAATTAATAAAAACATTTTAAACTATTCAATAACATATGAAGAATTAAATAATATAAAGAGAGATAAATCTGAATCCTTAGGAAATAAACAATTAGAGTATAATAATTTTAGTTTTTTAGAGGTTCTTTCAAATATTTTGGATATAGAGAAAAGTAATATTTTTATTTCTTCTGATGAGGCGTTTAATCCTAAAGTAAATGTTAAAATAGTTGCTAAAGAAAACATAACCAAGCAAAAATTAAAAAAAGTATTCATTTCTTTTTTGAAACAAAATATTGTTAAAAGTATAAACTTTACTGAAGAGCCTACAACAACTTATAGGTTGAAAATTAACCAATTGAATAGCGGTTCCAGTTGTGAAGGTAAAAATTATAGAAATTTCACAAGAACAATTAATAGAACATGGGAAGCTAAATGTGTTTCCTTAAAAGTTATTAAAGATAAAATTCATGATTGGTATGGCTTTAAAATACTAATAAATAAAGATAGAAGTAAAATGTATAGTGTTACTTTATATCACTATAATTCTTGGAAAGAATTTAAGCATAATCTCAATAAGTACACCTATTTTGTCTTAGTTGAGCAAAAAACATTAATCAAAAAATTAAAAATAACAAACTAATAATATGATTCGTAAATTAAGTTATTTACTACTATCTATTACCATTTTTTTATCTTGTAAAAACTCAAATGTAGATAAGAAAAACTCTTTAATTATAGAAGATAATAAATTAAAAGAGATAAATAATATATTTGATTTTATTGAAGATGTTAATCTATATGAGATAAAAAAAGCAAATGAAGAATACGTATTACCAAATATCAGAAAGCTTATTTCAAAAAATAATAAATACTTTTATTCAAGCGACATTAATAATGGAAGCTTTTTCATTAGTGATAATATTGGAAATATTCTCAGTAGTTTCAATAAAAAAGGATTTGGACCAGATGAATACACAGAGTTAACAACTTTCGACACAAAATCTGATAGTATTTATATATATGATTTTCAGAAACAAAACATAAAAATATATAATCATAAGGGGAAATTCCTCAAATCTCATAAAATTGCATACTATTTTAGAGATTTTATTAAAACAAATTATGGTTATCTTATTTTTACTGCTAAACATTCAAATAAAGTTAATGAGGAGGTATTAAATTTTGACCTTTTATTTATTGATGAAGAAGGAAAGGTTTTAAAGAAGTTTTTTCCTTTTAATCCTGATTTATATTCAACTGTTAGACTGCATAAATCATCTCCTTTCTTCAAAGATTACAATGATATATATTTCAATGATCTAATGACAGATAGTATATTTAAAATAAATACAGATTTAACAAAACAACTTAAATATACATTTTTTTACAAAACCAAAACTTTATCTAAAAAGCAAATTAGTCAGCCTCAAAATATTTTAATTAGTGATTTAATGAAAATGGGCAGTAGTTTTGAAAAAACTTATTATTTCGCTAACCTTAAAGCTATTTCTGATAAAAATATACTCTATAGCTATAAAAAAGGAGCTTCATCTATTTTTGCTTCATTAAATAAAGAAAACAATAGTAAAAAAATATATACTTTTAATCAAGATAAAACAGAAAATGAATTAATATTATCTCCTTTTTTTATTGAAAATGATTATTTAGTTTCTTTAATAAAACCTTACAACTTAAAGTTCTTAAAAAATCAATATTTAAATTATAATGGAACAAATTCTATTTTTTTAAAAAAAATGAATAAACTTATTAATAAAATGGAAGAAGATGGGAATCAAATTATAATGAAATACAAATTAAAAAAATAATTTTTAAATTTATGAATTCAAAAATTAAAAAAGTTTCTTTTTTGATTACCATTTTAGTACTTTTTTTTTCTTTATTTATGCTAAAAAATAAATATTCTAAAAATAAATATTCTAAAATTGAATTTGAAGAAAATAACTTTGACTTTGGGAATATTAAAAAAAATCAAGCAGTAAAAAAATATTTTGTGTATAAGAACATTGGAGAGGCCCCAATCTTAATTTCAAACATCCAATCTTCGTGTGGTTGTACAATACCTATTTGGACTGAGGAGGAGATGGATTCTGGTAAAAGAGACAGTATTTTAATCCAGTATGATTCGAAAAAAGTTGGTAAATTCTCAAAGTCAGTTTACGTTCATTATAACAGCAAAAAAAACAAACCTTATAAATTAATTATAAGAGGTTTTGTATATAATGATTAATAAATAATTTGTAATGAAAAAAATTATTTCAGGCGCTTTATTTGGCGGTGCGTTAATGATTACAGGGGTATTAAGTTTTACTTCTACAGAGGAAGCTGAAGCTTTTTCTCCTTGCCCAACTGGATATTCTTCAGTTGCTAAAAGTTGGTGGGGCCCATCTAATAATACTTACTTCACCATGTGTGGTTGTCAAGTAGCGAAAGGTTTTAAGGCTGGTGGAAGTTGTGTTGGACTAGAGGAAATAGAGTAGTAGATGTAATAAACTTATATATCATACTTTAAAACCGCAGAGTAATTTAATTCTGCGGTTTTTTTAAAAAATAAAACTATGAGATTTATATCAATAATAATTATTGTTGTTTTTATGATTGCTTGTAAAAAGGAAACCCCTAATTACAATATAAGAGATAATGCTAATTATAAACAAGAGCAAGATATTCTTTATGAAGAATTGCACGGAATTAATATAGGCCCAATTAATAAATATGGATTAATAGCAGATATTCATTTTATGAATGATAAACTGTTAATGCTTGATGTAAAATCAGATTCAATTTTTGTTCATTATAATTTGAAAGGAGAATTAAAAAAAAGCTTTAATAAAGGAGAGGGTCCAAATGAATTTGTTTCACCTCAATTTCTGAAAATTACTGGTTTTAGTAATTTCTCTACCGATATACAAATATTTGACTTCAACAAAGGTTTGTTTAAATTAAACTTAATTGATCAAAAAAAAGAGTCCTATTTTACATTGGGTAATTATGATTACAAAACGTCTGTACAGAGTATAGTTCTGATTGAAGAGGGAATCTTTGCAATGGCCAATTTAGATCCTCTAATTAAATTTTCAATATATAATGATGTCGTGAAAAAGACAAAGAAAATTCCACATAACAAAAACTTTGATATAGTAAATTCTAAAAGGTATCTAGAATCTGTTACTCCTGTAGACATAGGATTCAATAAAAAACATAAACTAATATATACATGGAATGGTGCCTTAAATTCTATTGACCTTCATGATAAAAATGGCGTTTTTATTAAATCTTATAGCTTTGGTACTAACAAAAATATAAATAATAAAAACTTTGATAGAAAATATTTTTATTACTATAATGTAAAATCTCAAGGGGATTATATTTATGGCATTTATGCAGGTTTTAATACATTTGATAATTTTACAGAAAGCTTAATACCCAATTTAAAGTCAGAAATTCATGTTTTTAACATTAAAACGGATGAAATGAAAAGATATAAATTGGATCGACTCGTTAATAGTTGCTCCATAGATTTTGAAAATAATATAGTTTATTGTATTGACGAAAATAGTGAATCTCAACCCTTAATGAAATATGAAATCAATAAAAAGAATTAGTTTAGTTTTGGTAATTATTACCTCTAGCCTTTTTTTTATCTTTGGTGTGGAATATGATTTTGGATATAAATATCCCAAAACTAATGAGTGTAAGTTCGCTAAAGGTCAAAAAAAAGTATATGTTCATTGGGTTAAGGTGTTAAATAATACAACTTCTAACTTTTGTGACTATAGTTTAACTCCAGAATATTACAGTAGTACTGAAAAACACTGGTGTAATTGTGAATAAAGATTAGTATTTATTTATGAAATTATTTTATCTGATTTCAAAGGAAATTTACAAAAGGTTGTAAAAGTTTGAAATAAAGAGATTCTGACTTTCTTAAGAGATAGTTGTAAAAAAAAACAGACCTTACGTAATTAATAGACTTGAAGAAAAAGATTCCTTGAAATGAATTAATTGATTAAAAATTTTTAATTTAACATTCTGAAAAGAAAAAATAAAAACAGCTATGAAATTTATACATTTTTTAATCAATTAACATAAATCTCCTATTTTGAAGCCCATATTTTACATATTAATATGTTTGTTATTTTTCTCGTGTAAACAGGAAGATTCAAAGCCACTTGATACCTCAACTGAAAATAAGACAACGAGTAATGGGATCAATGTGAAAACTGAAACCCTTTTACAAACTATTTTTCAAAAACAATTAGTAGCCAATGGTAAAATTTCTGCTTTAGAAAAGAGTGAATTACGTTTTCAGACTAGTGAAGCTATCAAGGAAATCAATGTAGTGAATGGTCAGAAAGTAGCCAAAGGAGAACTATTAGTTTCTTTAGAAAATAGCTTGCTAAAAAATCAATTAGAAAAAGCTAAAATTGATGTAGAGAAAGCCAAGAATCAACTTCGACAAGAAAAAATAAACTACGGGATAAGAGCTAATCAAAAAGTGAGTCCTACAGTTTTAAAAAGTTTGCAAATTAAAAGCGGATTGTTAGAAGCACAAAATGCACTTGAAAATGCAGAAATTCAATACAATCAAACTATATTAAAAGCACCTTTTTCTGGAGTTATTGCTAATTTAGAAAAGAGACAAGGAGATTTTATTACTTCTTCAGATGTGTTTTGTACTATCATTAACCCAAATACTTTAGAAGTTTCTTTTTCAGTATTAGAAAATGAGTTTGGTTTTGTTAGTAAAGGTCAAAAAATTGAAATACAATCTTTTACAGATAAAGACAAACAATTCAAAGGAGTTATTACCGAAATAAACCCTATTGTAGATAAAAATGGGCTTATAAAAATAAAAGCAAAAGTTACTTCTAAAAAAACTGGTCTGCTAGATGGCATAAACGTAAAAGTATTCATTAACAAACCTCTTGAAGGGGTTATCGTTATACCAAAAGAAGCTTTAGTCTTGCGCACTAATAGAGTAGTTGTTTTTACATATGAAAATGGCTTAGCTAAATGGAATTATGTAGAGTTAGCAGGAGAAAACAGCACAAGTTATGCCATAAAAAAAGGTCTAAAAATTTCTGATACCTTAATTGTTTCAGGTAATTTAAACTTATCTCATGATGCAAAAGTAAATGCTACTTTTGTAAATGATGATACTACCCAAAAATAAGTAACTCATTATGGTAAAGTTTTTAATTAACAGACCCATTGCTGTTTTTATGGCAACCCTCGCATTTTTATTATTAGGTGTTGTTGCTTCTACTCGTATCCCAACTTCTTTAATGCCTAATATACCAATACCAGAAATTACGGTGCAGGTAAGTTACCCAAACAATACAGCAAGAGAATTAGAAACCAATGTTATTCGCCCCTTACGAAACCAATTATTACAAGTTGGCAATTTAAAAGATATTACTTCAGAAACACGAGATGGTTTTGCAACGTTAAAACTGTCTTTTGAATATGGTACCAATACCAATTTAGCTTTTGTAGAAGCTAATGAAAAAGTAGATGCATCTTTAAATTATTTACCTAGAGATTTAGATCGTCCAAAAGTTATTAAAGCTTCTGCTACAGATATACCCATTGTAAATCTTACAGTTTCTTTAAAAGAAGATTTCTCTTCAGAAAAGTTTTTAGAACTCAGTGATTTTACCGAAACTGTTTTAAAAAAACGGATAGAACAATTACCTGATATTGCACTTGCAGATATTAGCGGACTTACAAAACCAGAGATTTTAGTAACACCAAATATTCAAAAACTACAAAGTTTAGGAATCAATAGTAATGTGTTAATCAATGCGATTAAACAAAATAATTTTGAGTTAGGTAATTTATTAGTCCAAAACGGAATTTATCAATATAACTTTAAGTTTGCAAATCCTTTAAAAACCAAAATAGATATTGAAGCTATTTATCTGAATATTCACGATAAATTATTTCAATTACAAGATTTAGCAGAAGTGCAACTGCGACCAGAACAAGATAGAGGTTTGGTATATGTAAACGGTAAAAGAGCTTTGGTATTGGCAATTATAAAACAAGCAGATGCAAGAGTATATGAACTCAAAGAATCGTTAGAAAAAGTTACAGCTTCTTTTGTAGAAGACTATCCAAATTTAGAATTTTCTACCAACCAAGATCAAACAAAGTTATTAAAGCTATCTATTGATAATTTAAAATCCAGTTTGTGGATTGGTAGTTTGTTGGCTATTCTAATTATGTTCTTCTTTTTACAAGACGTAAAATCTCCATTAATTATTGGGATAAGCATTCCTCTTTCACTAATTATTAGTGTTTTCTTTATGTATTTATTTGGACTGTCTATTAATATAATTTCACTTTCTGGACTTATTTTGGGAGTAGGAATGATGATAGACAATGCCATTATTGTTATTGATAATATTACTCAAAAATTAGAGGCAGGAAATAATTTGATAGACGCTTGTATAAAAGGAACAAATGAAATTATTACACCACTAATAAGTTCTGTATTAACTACGTGTTCGGTATTTTTACCGCTACTTTTTTTAAGCGGAATTACAGGTGCATTGTTCTATGACCAAGCATTAGCAGTTGCTATTGGATTATTTTCTTCTTTGTTAGTGTCAATATTATTAATTCCAGTTATTTATAAGCAATTAAAAAACAAGAATTTTAAGATTGAAAAATGGTTGAAATTTGATGTAAAAACACAACGTATTGAGAATTGGTATGAAAAAGGCTACAATTTCTTTTTTAAAAGAAAAGGAATTGTATATGGTATTTCAATTCTTTTTACATTAATAGCAATAATTTTGTTTATGACGATGCCATATTCTCAATTGCCAAAGATTAATCAAAACGAAGCAATTTTAACGATTGATTGGAATGAGAATATTAATGTTACAGAAAACCAAAAAAGGATTCAATCTTTACTTGAAAAAGAAAAATTAGCAAAAACTATTTTTTCTCAAGTTGGAGAACAACAATTTTTATTACAACAAGAAAATAGCAAGAGCTTTTCTGAAGCATCAGTGTATCTTGCAACGAACACCATAAACGAAATTGAAAATGTAAAAGATAAGATTCAAAAGCAATTAAAAGAAGATTATCCAAATGCAACTTTTTCTTTAGAAGAACCAAAGAATATCTTTCAGTATTTGTTTGGAAGTAAAAAAAGTGAATTAACCGCTCAAGTTTTTTCAAGAAGTTCGTTAGAAGTCCCAACGGAAGAAAACCTATCAAAAATTCAAAATTTACTACTAGAAAAAACATCAACAGAAATACCTTTAAAACAAACAGCTTTTATAGAAATATTACACGAAAAAGTAATGTTGTATGATGTTTCTTACAATGATTTGTTAAATGAGTTGAAATCTACATTTAATCAAAACTTTATAGACAATCTTAAAACTGCTCAAAAGTTTATTCCAATAAAATTAAAGTATCAAACAGAGAATTTTGAAACCATGATTTCTGAATTGTTTGTGAAAAATAAAAACAAAGAATTAATTGCGGTTAGAAATTTAATAAAAACCTATCCTACGGAACAATACAAAACAATTACAGCCAATAGGAGTGGGGAATATTTAGCATTTGATATTAAATCAAATAATACTGTTGAAAATGAAATAAATTCAATTCAAAACACTTTTCAAAATCAACAAGATTTCAATGTGCGTTTTGATGGTGGTTATTTTGATATTAAGGAACTAGGAAATGAATTAATTGTAGTGGTTATTGTAGCCCTGTTTTTATTGTATTTTATTATGGCGGCACAATTTGAGTCGCTTTGGCAACCTTTAATTATTTTATTGGAAATTCCAATTGATATTGGAGGAGCATTATTATTGTTGTGGTTATTTGGAGGAACTATAAATGTAATGGCTGCAATTGGAATCGTTGTAATGAGTGGTGTTATTATTAACGATAGTATTTTAAAATTGCATACAATTAACTTATTAAGAAAAGAAGGAAAAACGACTCAAGATGCGATTAAATTAGGCGGTAAATTACGCCTAAAACCTATTTTAATGACCTCTTTAACAACAATTTTAGCATTGCTTCCATTCCTATTTATCGATGGCTTAGGAGCTAAATTACAAAAACCATTAGCTTTGACTGTTATTGGTGGAATGATAATAGGAACTTTTATAAGTTTGTATTTTATACCTTTAATGTATGCTTTGTTAAGTAAAAAAGAAGATTGATGAAAAAGTTATTCAAATATATTATTATTAGTTGTTTTTGTTTGATTTCAATTAATACATTTTCACAAAAAAAATGGACTTTAGAAAAGTGTATAGAGTATGCTAAAGAACATAATGTAGATGTTATAAAGCAAAAAATAAGAACAAATATTATAAATAGCGATATAAAAATTGCTAAAGGAAGTTATTTACCTGATGCTAGTTTTAACGGTTCCCAAAACTTTTCGTTAGGAAATTCTTTTAATGTTTCTACAGGTGTAGGTCAACTAGAAAGTAGCTCAAATAGTTTTAGTTTATCTTCTTCATTAAACGTTTTCAATGGTTTTTCTAATAAATACAAATTACAAAAATCATATTTATCAAAAGAAAAGTTAGAAGCAGATATTAATCAAATACAATTCGATTTAACTTTAAATATTACTAATAAATATTTACAAGTTTTGTTTAATAAAGAAATTTTGAAAATCGCTAAAGAACAAGTTGCCATTAGTCAGAAAAATTTTAATCGTTTAGAAAGGCTTTATAAGAATGCTTTAACAGGGAAGAGAGAATTATTAGAGATTGAATCTACTTTGGCTTCTGATAAGAAAGAGAAAGCAGTTGCAGAGAATAATTTAGCGAATAGTTTAATTACTTTACAAGAATTATTAGATGTTAAGCAAATTGAGAATTTTGATATTGAAGAAATTCCTATTGAAAATTTAAACTTAAGGTCAAATCAAATTTCAGAGAATATTATTGAGAATAATCCTCAAATAATTGCTTCTAAAATAGATTTAGAACTTAAAAATAAAGACATTCAATTATCGAAAGTTAATTTTTATCCAAGAGTGAATTTAAACTATTCTTATAGTAGTAATTACTTTCATATTTTAGGACAAGATGATGTTGTTTTTAATCAACAAACCAATCAAAATGTTCCAAATGGATTTTTTACACAATTAGATAATAATAGGACTCATTACATTGGAATTTCTGCTACAATTCCAATTTTCAATCGTTTTTTAACGAAAGAGAATTACAAAAAGTCAAAAGAAGAATTAAAAATCTCTGAAGCGGAATTATCAGATAATAAGCAAAAGTTAAGAAATAAAATTACTATAGCAACTAATGATGTTATAGCTTCCAAAGTGTCTTTAGATGCTTCTAAAATAGCTTTTAAAACTCAAAAACAAGCCTTTGAAATAATTCAAACCCAATATTCGAAAGGAAACATAGGTAATTATGAATTTTTAGAAAGTAAGTCAAAACTTGTCAGGAATACTTCGGAATACATTAAGGCAAAATATGACACTTATTTTAAAACTAAAATTTTAAAGTTTTATTTTAAGAGATAAGTTTTAATTATTTCTAAAGTTTCAGTCTTACAATTTTTTCTTTTTTCAAAATTAGATAAGGTGCTTTTGTCTAGTTTAATTTCTTTTTCAAGATTAGAATAACTGAAATTGTTTTTAATTCTATGGATAAATAATTTTCCATGTAAAGTAGTTTCGTTAATTTCTAAAACCTTTGGAATATATTCTAAAAACAAATACGATTTATGTAATGCAAAAATGGTAATTTTTCTTTTGTTGTTTTCTAATTCATACACAAAATTTTTATTTACTTGTAATTGTTTTGCAGTTTGTATTTGAGTTAATTCTCTATCTAATCTTGCTTGTTTAAACTCATCTCCAATTGTAATAATTTCTTTTGGATATTTAGTACTGTCTTTGGTTGGTTCAAGTTTCTTCTTGTAAACATCAATTGTATAGCTAAGTGTCTGAAAAGTATAGAAGCTGATACCAACAGGAAGAATGATGTTTAAAGAATTAGCATTGATTTCCATTCCAAAAAAGGAAAATGCTGAAATGAAATTTTCAAGGAAAAAATTGTAATACTTGAAAAAGCCTAAAAAGCCCAGATTTACACCAATGCTCGTCCAAAGAAGTATTTTTCTTTTAAGTTGATTTTCTTCTTTTGATAATCTAATGCCTATAGAGTAATCAATAATGGTACTGAAAATAATCAATGACAAAAATCGCCAATCCCACCAACCATAAAACACATAGCTAGCTAAGACAATTATAAAATTCTGAAGATTTAAGTTTTTGTTTGTTATAAACCAATAGACAATAAATACTATCGGTAGAAAAATGGCAAAATCAAGAGAGTTAAAAAACAATTTTATAGGGATTAATCTTGTTTACAAAGTTAATGGTTTTTTTGAACTCTCCGCTTATATGGCAGACGACGAAGAATTTGGAGAATTTTGGAAACTTATTTACGAAGAATACAAGACTACCAAACGCTTGTTACTAAAAATAGCAGACCATACAGAACTCATGGAAAACTACCCAGACGGGAAAGCTTCTATAGAAGTACGAGAAGATATTGTACTGCCTTTGCTTACCATACAGCAGTATGCTTTAAAAAAGATACAAGAAATTTTAGCCACTAAAAGACCGTCTGCGAAAGAATTAGATACCTACCAAAAAATGGTCACGCGCTCGTTATTTGGTAATATTAATGCGAGTAGGAATTCTGCTTAGGGTATTTGTAATACAGGAAATTTATCATATGAAAATATGATAAAGAATAAAAACTAAAAAAGGACTAAGTAGCATGAGCATGATTAGTAGTCTTTTTAATATAGGTACTTCATTTTTCCATTCTAGTGTCCATACATTTTTAAAATACTTCTTTAATAGTGTCATTATTTACTTGATTGCTTCTTTATATTATAATAGGTTAACCAACCCATAAATATCCCAAAAAAGATAAAGTTAGCTGAAAATTTTCCAATACTGAAATCTTGTCTGTAAGAATAGTTAAATAACGTCATGAGTACAGCATAAACAAGACCACCAATTAAAGTACCTATCAGAATTGCTTTTGTTTGCTTATTTTTTAAGTCCATTCTATATTTAGTTTTTCCAATTCCGCATTTAATTCAGCGAGTGAATTCGGGTCAATTATTTGTGTATTGATAGTCAATTCTTTTTTATCTATTTTTATTAAAAGTTATTTGTTTGTATCTGAAATAGCTTTACTAAGTTAAATTTTATGTAAATATTTTGTTGATTGAATCCTTTTCAAAGTTTGGATTAAAAGCAGATGGTATGTCGTTTATTGAATTTGCTAGACGATAGAGTTTATTGTCTTGAGTAATGATTGCGATTTTTTGCTTTTCAATTCCATAATAATCGGTCAAATACCTAGAAACAGATAGTATCATAATATCAATGATACCAACTGAATTTAACTTCTTTTTATTTAATACCTCAAAGAAACGATCGACACCAATTATAATATCACGATTAGTTTGAATATCATGATATCTAATGTTTCTATTTGACTTTTTAGCCTCTTTTGGACTTAGAGATATGCTTTTTCTGACCTTTTTACAAACATAAGAATATGAGCTATGATTTTTAAAAATCGGTTCATTATTATAAAACTTCTTAGCAAATACTTTGAAAGTTTCAGCAATACAAACATCAAGGATATAAACTTGTGCTTGGTTAGCCTCTAATTGCTGATCGATAATTTTCCAATAAGTCTTAGCGGACTTAATTCGATTAATTTCACTTTTATCTGAAATATTTTTATGATTTAAGTGCTTGTTAACTAGAAAATTTGTGTCAATCAAGTAATAGATTTTTCCTTCTGGTTTAAATGGTATTTTTCGATTTAAGATACTCATAAATTTTATTAAACTAATTATCCTTAAACAAGGAATTATTGAAAATTTAATTTCCAAATAATAGAAACTTTTGTGACTTTTTTTTAAGAAGAAGAAAAAGGTGATTTTTTTCTTTTTCCATAGCTTTTAATTCTAGTAAATATGAGAAAATTAAAAACACAAAACAATCCCTATAAATAGGTAAATTTAAGCCTCCCCATTTATGGGGAGACCCTGTCCTATATTAGAAAAACACCTTCTCTACTCTTTTTTTTCGTAAAATTATTAAGTATATTTAAAGAAAAAAATGCTAGAAAAAATTTATGGATCTGCCGTCTTTGGCATTGAAGCCACCACTATTACCGTAGAAGTAAATATAGATAAAGGAATTGGCTACCATTTGGTTGGCCTGCCAGACAATGCTGTGCGTGAGAGTAGCTATCGTATTTCTGCGGCACTTAATAACAACGGCTACAAATTACCTGGCAAGAAAATTACCATTAACATGGCTCCTGCAGATCTACGCAAAGAAGGCGCCGCCTATGATTTAACCTTAGCTATTGGAATTTTGGCTGCCTCT
>KB911110.1 GCA_000383355.1 Flavobacterium sp. SCGC AAA160-P02
CTTGGTTACTAAGTTTGCAGTGTATAATGCTAATTGTTTGTTAATAGATGTGGAACTGGTACTTCCTCCAAAGGCAAGAATTTTTTTCATAATTTTTCTAGTTATTTAATTAGTTATCAAAATTAAGAAAAAATATTATATATTCCAAGGAATATAAAACCATGGTAAGTAATTAAAGTTTACGCTACATCATTGTATAAAAAAGGCAAACTTTTGTAAATTCGCATTAAATACTCTTCGAATGGATATCAACTTCAATAAAAATGAAGATTACAACAAGCTTTTAATTAGTGATTTAAAAAAAAGATTGGTAACAGTAAAACTTGGTGGTGGTCAACAAAAAATTGACAAACATCATGAAAAGGGTAAAATGACCGCAAGAGAACGAATAGATTATTTATTAGATGCTAATGCTAAGAGTATTGAAATTGGCGCTTTTGCTGGAGAAAACATGTATCAAGACCATGGAGGCTGCCCATCGGGTGGTGTGATTGTTAAAATTGGATACATTCAAAAAAAACAATGTATAGTTGTTGCTAATGATGCTACTGTAAAAGCTGGAGCCTGGTTTCCAATTACTGGAAAGAAAAATCTTCGAGCTCAAGAAATTGCCATAGAAAACAAATTACCTATCATATACTTAGTAGATAGCGCAGGAGTTTATTTGCCACTACAAGATGAAATATTTCCAGATAAAGAACACTTTGGTCGTATATTCAGAAACAATGCAATAATGAGCAGTCTAGGAATTACTCAAATTTCTGCCGTCATGGGAAGCTGTGTTGCTGGAGGTGCTTATTTACCAATTATGAGTGATGAAGCGTTGATTGTAGATAAAACTGGAAGCATCTTTTTGGCAGGAAGTTATTTAGTAAAAGCAGCTATCGGGGAAAGTATTGATAATGAAACATTGGGTGGAGCAACAACGCATTGTGAAGTTTCTGGTGTTACTGACTATAAGGCAAAAGATGACAAAGATGCTCTTACTACTATTAAAAATATTATTGATAAAATTGGGGATTTTGATACCGCTGGTTTTAACAGAGCAGCTCCTTTAAAACCAAAAGAGAAGGAAGAAGAAATTTTTGGAATCTTACCAAAAGCACGAAATGAACCCTATGATATGAAAGAAATTATCAAACGAATTGTTGATAATTCTGAATTTGATGAATATAAAGAAGGTTTTGGAAAAACAATTATTACAGCCTATGCACGCATAGACGGCTGGGCCGTTGGGATTGTTGCAAATCAGCGAAAAGTAGTAAAAACCAAGAAGGGAGAAATGCAGTTTGGTGGTGTCATTTATTCTGATTCTGCAGATAAAGCCACTCGGTTTATTGCCAACTGTAATCAGAAAAAAATTCCACTGTTATTCTTACAAGATGTCACTGGTTTTATGGTGGGTTCTAAATCTGAGCATGGTGGTATTATTAAAGACGGGGCTAAAATGGTAAATGCCGTTAGCAATTCTGTGGTGCCAAAATTTACAATTATTATAGGAAATTCTTACGGTGCTGGAAATTATGCCATGTGTGGCAAAGCATACGATCCTAGATTAATTGCAGCGTGGCCTAGTGCAGAACTGGCTGTAATGAGTGGTAATTCTGCTGCGAAGGTTTTATTACAAATAGAAACAGCTTCTTTAAAAAAGAAAGGTGAAAAAATTACCCCAGAAAAAGAAACTGAATTATTTAATAAAATTAAATCTCGTTATGATGATCAAATCTCTCCTTATTATGCAGCCGCTAGAATTTGGACAGATGCAGTAATTGATCCTTTAGACACTAGAACTTGGGTTTCTATGGGTATTGAAGCAGCCAACCATGCGCCAATTGAAAAGAAGTTTAATTTGGGTGTGATTCAGGTTTAGTTACTAAGCAAAACAATTAAATAATATACCAATAATTTAAAATAACAAATTAAATATGGGAAGAGCATTCGAATTTCGAAAAGCAAGAAAAATGAAACGTTGGTCTGCTATGGCTAAAACATTTACCAGAATAGGTAAAGATATTGTGATGGCTGTAAAAGAAGGAGGTGCTAATCCTGAGTCTAACTCTAGACTTAGAGCAGTCATGCAAAATGCAAAGGCAGCTAATATGCCTAAAGACAATGTAGAACGTGCCATTAAAAAAGCAACCGATAAAGACACTGCCAACTTTAAAGAGGTTTTATTTGAAGGCTATGCTCCTCACGGAATTGCTGTATTAGTTGAAACTGCTACTGATAATAATAACAGAACTGTTGCAAACGTTCGTGCTGTTTTTAATAAGTGCGATGGAAATTTTGGGACCTCAGGTTCGGTTGTTTTTATGTTTGATCATACCTGTAATTTTACAGTGAAAAAAGAAGATATTTCTATTGATATGGAAGAGTTAGAATTAGAACTCATAGATTTTGATGTAGAAGAAGTTTTTGATGATGAAGAAGGTATTGTTATTTATGCCCCTTTTGAACAATTTGGAGCCATTCAATCTTTCTTTGAAAAAGAAAAGGTAGAAATTATTTCTTCAGGTTTTGAAAGAATTCCAACAACCACAACCAAATTAAATGAAGAGCAACAGGCAGATGTTGAAAAATTATTAGAACGTTTAGAAGAAGATGATGACGTGCAAAATGTCTATCATTCCTTAGAAATGTAGGAAATAGTTCTTATGATACTAAAGTAAGTGTTTGTAAGCGTTGAATTTTTCCTGTTTCTGTTTCTATAAATTTTGGAAGAAAATAAACCTCTTTTGGAATTTCAAATTTTAGAAGTTCTGAAAACAACTCATCATCTAATTGATAGGCCTCTGCTTCAATTACTAAAATTAATCTTTCACCTAAAATTTGGTCTACCAAACCTGCCACAAAAAAACGTGAAGCTATGGCAGGAAATAACTTCTGTTCTATTTCTTCAGGGTGTAATTTAACTCCTCCTGAATTAATTACATTATCTAAACGACCTTTCCAAATAAATTCAGTTTCTGAAATAACTTCAACAACATCATTAGTGATAATAGTTTCTGAAGATACTTTTGGTGCATCTATAACTAAGCATTTTCTTAAGTCTTGAGAAATCTGAACATTAGAAACTGTTTTATAGTGAGATTCTAATACAGGTTTAGCTGGCTGAAAATTATTTAATTTTTTAATGGCAATATGAGTGATGGTTTCGGTCATTCCATAGGTAGCAAATGCATGTGTTGAAACTTCTTGTAGTCTTTGTTGTAGTGAATAAGAAATAACACCCCCTCCAATAATTAATTGTTTAATTAAATACAGTTTATCAATAGAATTTACTACTTGTAAAGGAACCATTGCCGAAAAATCATAGTGCTTTTCAATTGTTTTTAAAGGCTCAGAACTAGGCAATACAATGTCTAAATGCCACCCTAGTGTTAGAGCTCTTATAAGCATCATTTTACCAGCGATAAACACTATCGGCAAGCAACATAAAGCTGTTGTATTTTCTAGTACATTAAAAAAATGACCTGTAGTGAACGCAGAATTTATAATAAACTCTTTTTGGAGCTGAATATCTTTTGGCTTACCAGTAGATCCAGAAGTTTTAACTGTGATAAAGGAATCTTTAGCAAACCATTCTTTTAAAAAAAAAGCAAGTTCTTTTGAAAAAGATTCAGCATACAAAATTAGTTCTTCAGAACTAGAAAAAACCTTTCCGTTTAATTGAAAGCTTGTATGGAAACTATTTGTTTTCAATACGTGTTGGTGTTACAAGTTTGCCGAAAAATTTTTCTTTCCAGTTTGACCAGCCGTATTTTTTAGAGAAAACAAAAAATACTAGTGGGTACAATACACACAGTGGTAAAAACATTTCTAAACCAACCGACGGTTCTGAAGTATCTACAAATAGAGCATCTGTTTGAAAAACAGTCCAATCTGTTGTTACAAATAAAGCTGCCAATATATTATTGATGGCATGCATCCCCATGGCTAGTTCTGTTCCTTCATCCATTAAGGTTACAATTCCAAAAAAGAAACCTGTTCCTATATAAAAAACCAATGCAATATATCCTAGTTTTTCAATTTCAGGATTCATTCCGTGCAACAAACCAAACACAACAGACATAATAATTAATGGTGCCCATTTATTTTTGATCCATAATGCTAAGCCTTGCATATAATAGCCTCTAAACAGTAATTCTTCTAAACTTGTCTGCAAGGGAATAAAAAAAATAGCAACAAAACAGAGCGTAAAAAATGGTATTGGTTTAAAATTCCAAACATATTTTTCTGGAGATAGTATGATATCTGATCCTAAAAATAAGATGGTGAGCATCCCCCAGATTAAAACCCCAAAAAAGAAACGACTCCAATCTATTTTTTTTCTGGAAGTAACAATCCATGTAATTTTTTTCTTGTGCATTCCTCTTACTGTTAAAAGAAATAAAGCGAGTGGAACTATAAACGATAATAGTATTAAAAAGAGATATAAATTAGCATCAATCCCTAAGTCTGCAAATGAGTTTTCACCACTTTTAGCAAATTTTTGCAAATCGCCATCTGCAGCAAAAAAAGCTTTAACAGTAATAGGAATTTGACCTATCATACTCCCTATAAAAACAATAAAGAACATAATAACATACATCCATGAATCATTCTTTCCCTTATAACCTGTTTGTAAAAAATTCATGTTATTATTTCAAATTAAAATTCCAACTTTTATTGTTAGCATAGTGTAAATATCCGTTTTTTACTTCTAACGGACTCTCAAAATTATTGGTAAATAACCCTCCTGTTCCCAAGCCTTGGGGTAAAGTGTTATTTAAAGTAGCTGTCCATTGTGCAATGGCATTTAAACCAACATTACTTTCTAAAGCACTTGTAACCCACCAGCCAATTGTATTCTGTTCAGCTAAGTCTATCCACTGCTTACTTCCTTTAAATCCACCAACCAAACTTGGTTTTAAAATAATGTATTGAGGATTGATAGTTTTTAACAATTTTATCTTCTTAGATGTATCAAAAACACCAATTAATTCTTCATCTAAAGCAATTGGCAAAGGTGTTTGTTCACATAAAGATGCCATTTCTTGATGGTACCCTTGTTGTATGGGTTGTTCTATAGAGTGTAAGTTATAATGAGATAATATCTTTAGTTTCTCTAAAGCTTCGCCTGGGGTAAAAGCTCCGTTTGCATCTACACGCAATTCTATATCACTTTCTGAGAATTCTTTTCTAATAGATGCTAAAAGTGCTATTTCTGTTTCAAAATTGATAGCCCCAATTTTCATTTTTATACATCGAAAACCTTGTGTTAACTTCTCTTTAATTTGGTCTTTCATAAACTGCTTATTTCCCATCCAAATAAGCCCGTTAATAGCAATAGCTTGCCTGTGTTTTGTAAACTCTGAAGGAAATAACTCAAAAGTAGATGAAGCTTGTGATGATAAAAATGCTTGCTCTAGCCCAATTTGAATACTTGGGAATTGACGAGTTTCGATTAGCAATAATTCTAAACCTAGCGATATGTTTTCACAAACCCACAAAAGTTTCTGTTCGTAATCTGGTCTATCATCTATACTTAAGCCTCTGAAAAGACCACATTCTCCTACCCCTGTTCTACCTTCTTTATTTATATATAAAAACCATGTTTCTTTAGTTTGTAAAACGCCTCTTGAGGTTCCGCTTGGAGCTTTAAAGTTTAGGTTATATTTTTGATAGGTAGCTGTAATCACGTGATTGTTTTTTCAGCAAAAGTTTTAAAATTAGTTAATGATACCTCATCAATTTTTTTAAATTTAGATTTAAAATAAGGCAATACACAGCCTAAAATATAACTTTTTGCCTGATAACTGGAGTTTAAATTTATAAGGGTATGAGACCCATCTCTTGTAAAAGTATAATCATCTCTCTCTATGACACCGTCTCTATCTATAAACAAAGTTATTTTTTCATTTTTAACATATGCCAGTACTTTTTCTTTGATAATAACTGTTTGATTGTTGTGTAACACTTTAATCTCATAACTACTACCCGTAATGCCTGGTTTTTGATCTATTATCTCAATAGCACTATAAGCTGGGTTCCATTGAGTCATTGCAGCAACATCTGTAAACATTGTGAAAGTTTCTTCTAATGGCTTATGAATGGTGATTTGAGAGGTATAACTACTGTCTTTAATCACTAAACCAGTTCCAAAAAATAATACGGTAAGAATAATTAAGAATGTGATGATAATTTTTACTGTTTTCATGTATTGGTTTTAGCAGATGGTAAACTTACAAAACTTGTCCTAAGCCTAAGAGAATAGCAAATAGAAAAGTACTTAGAGCTACCTTTTTTAATTCTCCATCTAATTTGTATTCTTCCCTAGTATTATAAACAAATATACTGTGAATAGATAAAGGAATATAGGCTAGTAAAAAAATAAATTGAACTGGCTTTGTGTATGTGAGTATGACGTAACTGAGGGCAAAAATAAATGACAATCCTAACAAGCTATAATGATACCTTTTAGCAGCCTCACCTCCTATTTTTACAACAATGGTATTCTTGTTATATTTTTTATCGTTTTTACGATCTCTCATATTATTAAGGTTTAAAACTGCTGTACTTAATAACCCAATAGAAAATGCTGGTAAAAAAACAGGAAAATGAATCTCTTTTGTGAATAAAAAATAACTTCCTAGTACACTTAGTAAACCAAAAAAGACAAAAACAAATAGATCCCCAAAACCACTATACCCGTAGGCAGAATTTCCGACGGTGTATTTAATAGCCGCAATAACTGAAGTAATTCCTAACAAGAAAAATAATAGTGAATACCAAAAGTTACTAGCACCAAAGGCACTGTAGATTAAAAAAAGTGCCGTAATAATTGTTAAAATTGCTGTAATAATAATTGCTAATTTCATTTGTTTGGGAGAAATCTTACCAGAACTCACCATTCTTTCTTCACCAGTTCTAATGGCATCTGTACCCTTAATACCGTCTCCATAGTCATTTGCAAAATTAGAAATTACTTGAAAACCAATTGTTGTAATGATGGCAAGTAGAAAAATAAGCCAATTAAATAAGCCAGCAGATACTGCTAAAAAACTTCCAACAATAATTCCAGAAATAGACAAGGGCAAGGTTCTTAATCTTGCTGCTTTTATATAACTTCTTACATCCATGACTGCTTGCTAATTTCTACGTTAAATAAAATATGATTGTAAATTTCAGTTGCATTTTTACTTGGCATGCAAGGTATTCTTATTTTTCCTGAAGCAGTTTGTAAAATAAGATCTACAACATTTCTTCTTTGCTGAAAGATAGTTTGCTTCATGGTGACATTTTGAACTTTAAATAATTGAAAATATGTATGATGGGTATCTACCAAGCCCTTACCTACTAATAGCAAGTTGGTAGAAATTTTATAAAATGTTTTCTTGATTTTTTTATGGATTAAAAAATAACAAAGAGGTAACAGTAGCAGAGTAATATATAGAACATATAAAATGTCAAAAATTAAGAAAATTGAACTGTTAATCACTAGCAAAATAATGCTGGTAAGAAAGAGTATTCGTGTTTTATAATAAGAATCTGTATAGTGTTTCTGGCTGGCATCTAATTGACCACTATCAAATAAATGATTTTTTATTAAATTGATTTGATCATGCTCACATCCGACAATTTTAATGACTTTATCTTTTTTGTTTTTCATTTTACCACTCATGGCCTGTTTGAAAACAACATATGAAATACCAACCCATCTTTTAAAAGGATTTGATGATACTGTAATACTTTGTACTTTTTGTTTTTTAAGAACAACCGATTTCTTCGTTAACAATCCTTGATTTATTTCAAATGCTTCTTTTTTAACAAATAAAACGAGATTAAAATGACGCAGAAATACACGAATAAAAGAACTAAAAATAGACACAATCACAACACCTAAAAATAAAACTACTATGAGAAGTATACTTCCTAAGACAGCTTCTGTACTTTGGTTTAGATAGTCATCTAAAAATTCTTTTCTTCCTAACCCTTCTAATACATGCTCTATTTGTTGAAAAAAACCAATAAGTAAAGCTATTAATACTAACAAACTTCTAAAATGATTTTCTGTAAGACTCACTTTTAGTAGTTCTCCTATTTTAATTTTTAAGAGAGGTTTTTGCTGCTCTTGCGAAGTTTCAGAAGATACAGCTACAGAGGAAATAAGCTCTTTTAATGCCAGAGCTTTGCTATGCGAAAGTGCTTTGATAACAATTTCTGTTTTATTAGATCCGGCTGTTTCAATACTTACTCCGTAAACATTGATAAATTGTTGAATTAAATTTTGCTTAAAATTTATATTCTGAATTCTGTCAAAGGCTATAGAGGTATTGGTCTTTTTTATAATTCCTTTTTTTAACACAAAATGATGATCCACTATTTTAAACTTAAAATTTCTATAGGAAAAGTATGCCCTCCCTAGAGAAAACATAAAAACTACAAATACCCCTATATAAATGTAAGTTGATTGTACCTCCGAAATTTCTGAAATTCTACTTACAAAAAGAAAAAAAAGCACCCAAGTTTGCTTTACTATCTTGAGTAAAATATCTCCATAGATTACCAACACTCCTTTTGAAGATTGCCTAGAAAACTCCGAAAAAGAATAGTTATGATTCATGAACCTTGGCACTAATGAATTCTTTTATTTTTAATGCTTGTTCGTTTTTAATTCCACTAATCTCTAAATCACTACTGCTATCTCCTGCTGTAAAAACAGTTAAAGAAGATAGTCCTAAAAACCTAGAAATAGGCCCTTGATCTATTTCTACATGCTGAATTCTAGAAAAGGGAACTGTGGTCATCGTTTTTACAAATACACCACTTTTATAGGAGATATCATTATCTCTAAGTGCATATTTTCTTTTTGAAAAACCAATGATATAAAAAGTAATAATGGCCAAACCAATGATAAAAAAGATACTGTAAATTAAATCTGTATAGTCTGAGGTTTCCTCAACTAATTCTTTATTGATTAAAAAACTTAACACCACAAATAAAAGGATAAACACTAAAAAAAAATTGATTAATAATACCTTTAAATAGTTTTGATCAACTTTGGTAAACTCAACCTTTGTAATATCTGGAAGCTCACTAACGCTATTGTTTTTAAATTCACTCATATAAGCTAAGTAGAATTATAAGTTGTCAGCTTCTGCAATTAATTCTGCAATATCTTTCACTATAATTTGAGATTCTTTTTCGTGAAACTTCACACCATCTGTCATCATAGTGTTGCAATACGGGCAGCCCGTTGCAATAATTTTAGCGTTGGTTTCTAGGGCTTGTTCTGTTCTTAGAATATTAATTTCTTTATCCCCTTTTTCTGCATCTTTAAACATTTGAGCACCTCCAGCTCCACAACATAGGGCTCTGTTTTTGTGTTGCTTCATCTCAATTAGGTTTACACCTAACTTTCTTATAATATCTCTAGGAGATTCATATACACCATTTCCTCTTCCTAAATAACAAGGGTCATGATACGTAACTTGTTTTCCTGTTAAAGATTTTTTAATCACTAATCTTCCCTCTTCTACTAATTTCTTAATGTATTGAGTATGATGGTATACAGTGTAATTACCACCCAATTCTGGGTATTCATTTTTTAAGGTGTTAAAAGAATGAGGATCTGTACATACAATGGTTTTTACCTCATATGAATTTAAGATTTCAATATTTGAAATGGCTTGCATTTGAAACAAGAATTCATTTCCAGATCTTTTAGCGGCATCTCCTGTAGAACTTTCTTCTGTTCCTAAAACTGCAAAATCTACATTGGCTTTGTGAAGTATTTTTACAAATGCTCTTGAAATCTTCTTGGCTCTATCATCATAACTTCCTGCAGCTCCTACCCAAAACAATATTTCTGGTTGTTTTCCTTGAGCCATCATTTCTGCCATTGTTGGTACCTTCATATGTATTGCTTTTATTCGTCTTTCCAGTTTAATCTATCTTGCTGATTATATTGCCATGGAGCTCCATTGTTTTCAATATTTGTCATCATCATATTCAGTTCTTGTGGTGCAGCAGATTGCTCCATCACCAAATATCTACGCATGTCCATAATAATAGATAACGGATCTATATCTATTGGACATTCTTCTACACAAGCGTTGCAACTTGTACATGCCCATAACTCTTCTGGAGTAATATAATCGTTTAATAATTGTTTTCCATCATCTTTAAAAACGCCTCCGTTTTCATCAATATTCTGACCAACTTCTTCTAAGCGATCACGAGTTTTCATCATAATAGCTCTTGGAGATAGTTCTTTCCCAGTCATGTTTGCAGGACAAGAAGAGGTGCATCTTCCACATTCTGTACAAGTGTATGCATTAAGCAATTGCACCCAATTTAAATCGGTTACATCACTAGCTCCAAATTTTTCTGGAACCTCATCTTCTGCTCCTTCTTCTGGCATTGCATATGGGTCTGCGTCTGGATCCATCATCATTCTAACTTCACTCGTTACAGAAGCTAAATTATTAAACTGCCCATTTGGATCTAGGTTTGCAAAAAAGGTGTTTGGAAATGCCAGTAATATGTGAAGGTGTTTAGAGTAATATAGATAATTTAGAAAAATTAAAATTCCTATAATATGAACCCACCAAGTAGTATGTTCTATGGTTGCTAAGGTATCTAATGAGTACCCTGAAAACCAAGGGGCTACAAATTGGCTGATAGGATTACCAATATTTGCTTCTTGAAATGTATGATCGGTGGCATTCATTACAATAAATAATGACATTAATACAATTTCAAAGTAAAGAATTAAATTACCATCACTCTTGGGCCAACCCTTCATTTCTTTACTCATGAATCTTTTGAGCTGAACGATATTTCTTCGCAACCAAAATAAAATAACAGCTACTAAAACAAGAAATGCTAAAATTTCAAAAGTTCCAATTAAAAAACCGTAAATAGTGTTTCCTAAAAGTGGTTGAAAAACCCTGTGAGTGCCAAATAATCCATCAATAACAATTTCTAAAACTTCAATATTAATGACTACAAAACCTATATATACAATAACATGTAGAAACCCTGCAAATGGTCTGCTAACCATTTTTGATTGCCCTAAAGCAATTCTTGCCATGTTTTTCCATCGTTCAATTTTACGATCAGATCTATCTATGTCTTTACCAAGTTTAATGTTTCTAATCAGTTTAAGAATATTCATAACAAAAAAACCGATTCCAACAAACAATGCTATTGCAAAAAATATATTCGGTAAATAATCCATATGTGTACTAAATTTTATGATTTATCTTTACTAATTTCCTCATAATAGCTTCACTGTACTGTGTTAGTTAGAGGTGTTTTTTTTACTAGTATCTTCAACAAAAGGCTTTGTTTTTTTACCAAATAAAGAAAAATGCACAAACCTTTTAGGGTGTAACTTCATCTCTTTAAGTAGGTCTTCTAATTCTTTAGAAGCATTGGTTAAANTCCAGTAGGTGCTCAAACACAATCTAGTGTAGTTGGAGAAGTAAAAGTTGAGGTATTGTTAAATGAAGCAGGAAACTTTAGAAGTGTTATTTTTAACAGACAAAATGAAATTCAGTATTCTGCACAAGAAGAAGGGTATACACAAGGTATAGGTTTATCATATCAGGTAAACTTTAATTCATTATCAGATTTATTAAAAAAGATTGGTTTAAAAAAGAAGCAAAAGAGTAAGAAAAAAGTGATTCAAAAGAAAGATTCTTTAGGTTCAGTTCATCAAGGCCTTTTAAACTTTAAGAAAAATAATTGATTGAGTTTTTTAATGGATTACTTTAATAGAAATAGGTTCTTTAAAATGGTTATACAAATACATTTTTTACGCCATTTTTACTGGTAAAGTAACCGAAATCGATTTCGTTTTTTTTTTATTTAAACTAATTTTTAATAAGTATTTTTACATTCGTATTATGGGAAAAATTAAGAAAATAGCTGTAATGACATCCGGAGGAGATTCTCCCGGTATGAATGCTGCAATTCGTTCAGTGGTAAGGACTTGTGCTTATTACAAAACAGAATGTATTGGAGTTTATAGAGGCTATCAAGGAATGATAGAAGGAGATTTCACAACATTAACAGCTCGGAATGTAAATAATATCATCAACAAAGGTGGTACCATACTTAAATCTGCAAGATCAGATGAGTTTAGAACCCCAGCTGGTAGAAAAAAAGCATATGAGCAACTAAAAGAACATAATATTGATGGGCTTGTTGTAATTGGAGGTGATGGATCTTTTACAGGGGGTGTTATTTTTAACAAAGAACATAACTTTCCTGTTATTGGAATTCCTGGAACCATAGACAATGATATTTTTGGTACTTCTCATACCATAGGGTACGATACAGCTTTAAATACAGCTGTTGAAGCTATTGATAAAATTAGAGATACAGCTTCTTCTCATAACAGACTGTTTTTTGTAGAAGTGATGGGTAGAGATGCTGGTTTTATAGCATTAAATGCAGGTGTTGGTGCAGGAGCAGAAGAGATTTTAATTCCTGAAGAGAACCTAGGTTTAGAAAGATTGCTTGAATCTTTATTAAAAAGTAGAAGATCAGGAAAATCATCAAGTATTGTTGTGGTAGCTGAAGGAGATAAGTCTGGGAAAAATGTATTTGAGCTGGCTAAATATGTAGAAGATAATATGCCCGAGTATGATGTAAGAGTTTCTGTTTTAGGACATATGCAACGGGGAGGTTCTCCATCTTGCTTTGACAGAGTTTTAGCAAGTAGGCTTGGTGTAAAAGCAGTAGAGATTTTAATAGACAATAAAACCAATCTCATGGTTGGTCTTAAAAATAACATAGTAATAACCACAGATTTAGAAGAAGCAATTACAGGTGGGCATGAAATAAATAAAGAACTTTTAAGAGTTTCGGACATCATGTCTACATAATTACAAACAATTAAATAAAAAAAATGATTAAAGTAGGAATTAACGGTTTTGGTAGAATAGGAAGATTGGCATTTAGATCTGCAGTAAACAGACCCAATATAAAAATTGTTGGAATTAATGATTTACTAGATGTAGAATATCTTGCATACATGCTAAAATATGATTCTGTTCACGGACAGTTTGATGGAGAAGTAGAAGTTAAAGATGGAAAATTAGTAGTAAATGGAAATGCCATTAGAATTACAGCAGAAAGAGATCCTGCAAATTTAAAATGGGATGAAGTTGATGCAGAATATGTAATTGAGTCTACAGGTTTTTTCTTAACAGAAGAAACAGCTGGTAAACACTTAGAAGCTGGAGCTAAAAAAGTAGTTTTATCTGCACCATCTAAAGATCATACACCAATGTTTGTAATGGGTGTAAATAATACTGAATTAAAAGCAGATCAAAATATTTTTTCTAACGCATCTTGTACAACCAACTGTTTAGCACCAATCACAAAAGTATTGAATGATAACTTTGGTATTGTTGAAGGTTTAATGACAACAGTACATGCAGCAACTGCAACTCAAAAAACAGTTGATGGTCCTTCTATGAAAGATTGGAGAGGTGGTCGTTCTGCAATTCATAATATTATTCCATCATCTACTGGAGCTGCAAAAGCAGTAGGAAAAGTAATACCTGCAATGAATGGAAAATTAACAGGGATGGCTTTTAGAGTGCCAACTATGGATGTTTCCGTAGTAGATTTAACAGTAAAATTAGAAAAACCAGCTTCTTATAAAGAGATTTGTGCAGCTATGAAAGCAGCTTCAGAAAGTGGGCCAATGAAAGGTGTTCTTGGATATACAGAAGATTTAATTGTTTCTCAAGATTTTGTAGGAGATACTCGTACATCTATTTTTGATGCTAATGCAGGAATCGCTTTAAACGATAACTTTGTAAAAGTGGTTTCTTGGTATGACAATGAAATAGGGTATTCAACTAAGATTGTAGATTTAATAGAATATNCAGCTACTTTGTAAAAAACACAAAATAAGCTTACGCTCATAAAAAAAGGCTGTCTTTATAAAGACAGCCTTTTTTTATTTAATAGCAATCATACTAATTTCTACATGTACATATTTGGGTAAATTGGCAACCTCAACGGTTTCTCTAGCAGGGGCAGTTTCTTCATTAAAATAGCGCCCATACACGGCATTAATTTTAGAAAAATTAGCCATGTCTGAAATAAAAATAGAGGCTTTTACCACATTCTCAAAAGTCATATTAGCAGCTTCTAAAACAGCTTTCATATTCTCCATAACCAAGGTTGTTTCTTCTTCAATAGTACCAAGCTGAATCTCACCAGTTGCTGGGTTAATTGCAATTTGACCAGACGTGTACAACGTATTTCCAGATAAGATCGCCTGGTTATAGGGGCCAATAGGGGCTGGTGCTTTTGAGGTTTGAATTATTTTTTTCATAAGATAAAATTGTTTTAAAATAATACTCTATCGGGTGGTTTGTTTTGTTCGTATTTTAGATCACTTAGTATGCCAGATTTAACACCAATAAAAAACACATAAGATTGGTTGTTTCCAAATGGCACCCAATTAAATGACATTCTCCAGCTATCTAAATCTCTAGAGAAATTCATTCGTGTAAATGTAAAACCACCACTTGCAATGTCATATCCTGAAGAAAAGCCAACTTTCCATTTAGGTGTTAGATCAAAATCTCCACCAAACATTACAGAATGCGATTGAATACCTATATTATTTACACCATTATTAGCGTAGGATGCAGAATATGCAAGATTTAAACTCCATGGTATGGTAGATTTGTACAATTCTGTAATCTCTTCTTCCTCATTGTTGTTCTGACTACTAGAAGGGTCTGACGCAAAACTGTTGGTAGGATTTAGGTTTTTACCAAGCACATCTGGAGTCACTTGGTTTCCATTTCCATTTCCAGAATTATCTTTATTTTCTCCATTAAAATCTCTACTAGAAAGCGTGTAATTGGCAGTTAAATTGGCTCTAGTTAATCTAGGTAGTCCTTTTACAAACTTATCTATTCGTTGCCCGGTTTCATTTATTTGATAAGGGTCTAAAGAAGCATTTAAATTAAGGGCTAATTTGTCTTTTAAAAGTCTAGTTCCAAGAGAGGCATTTACTGGAGACCAACGTAAACTATCTGCAGCTATATTATAGGCAGAGCTAAAATTTAGGTTGTTTAAAATTGTAATTTTTCTATCTTCTTCATCACTGTCTGGATCTTCTGGAGCTAATTTACCTTCTATGACATTGTTTAAAGAAATTCCTATAGTATTGCTTAAGCCAGCTCCTGGTCTTCCGTAGAGACTTGTACCACCATCAAAAGGAGAGTAGGTCTCAAATTCTGTACCTTCTAAATTGCTTTGAACTGTTTCATTGTATCTATCGGCAAAGTCTGGCCTGTAAGAAAATGAAACAGAGGGTCTAATGGTATGTCTGATAGCTTTTAATCTTCCTTTCTTAAAATTAAAGGTTCCATAAATATTGGTAGATAAACTTACACTAGTGCCATACTCTCTAAAATTACTAAAACCACCTATGGTGTCTGATACAACGGTACCAAAAGATCCATCAGTATTTTGTAAAGTAGGATCATAGGTTTTATTAATTTTTTTAAAGTTCCAGACTTCTTTATAATTAATATTTGGAGATAAAGTAAAGTAATTTAATAAGGTAATATTGGTACTTATATCAGATCTATGCTGAACACCAGCATTGGCTGTTTCAAACATTTTAGCAGTAAAAAATTCATCTTCTGAGGTGTTAATTCTATATTCACCTTGCATATTATAGGTTAAACCTATTTTTTGAAGTGGGTTCTTTTTAATGCCTCCTTTTCCAGCAAATGGATAAATTCTACTCATAGACACTTGAAGAGAAGGAAGCGCCATGGTAACAGTTCCTGTATTTGTGTTTTGAGAATGCGTGGCATTTGCACTCATATTAAATGGGGTTCCGGCAAATGTTTTTTGATAAGAAATAGAAGAGCTAAAAGTGTTTGTTAAAAAGTTTGAATTGTTAAACTCATTTAAAGATTGTCTAAAATATTGGCTACTCCCTAAATTAACTGAAGCTCCAAAATTTGAATTTGGACTGGCTTTTGGGTCTTGTCTATGACTCCATCTAATATTAAAGTTTGTAGCCTCAGAATAGTCATCAAAACCTCTAGTACTTCTAATTAG
The DNA here is from genome assembly GCA_000383355.1 of Flavobacterium sp. SCGC AAA160-P02. Classification (GTDB taxonomy): domain Bacteria; phylum Bacteroidota; class Bacteroidia; order Flavobacteriales; family Flavobacteriaceae; genus Polaribacter. Next base: position 16,099 of record KB911110.1, read on the forward strand.
TTTTTCAAAACTTAGATTAAAACCTCCAGAAAATTTATATCGCACATAATATTGAGAGCGTGCTCTAAAACCCCAACTACCATTAGAATAGATATCACCTAATAATTCTAAATCTACATAATCATTCACTGCAAAATAATAGCCTCCATTCTGTATTCCTATTCCTCTGTTGGAGGTACCTGTTTGAATTGCTGGAAAAATAAACCCTGAAGTTCGGTTTTTACCCATTGGAAAATACGCAAAGGGAAGAAAAACAGGAGTTGGTACATCTGCAATAACAAGATTACTTAAACCAGCAACAATTTTTTTATTAGGAACTACTTTTGCTTTTTTTACACCAATATAATAATCGGGTTTTTCTTTGTCTGAGGTAGTAAATTTAATATTACGCATGTAAATTGTAGAATCATTCACACGTTTTGATTTTTCTCCTAAAATAAACATACCAGGTTCTTGGCGAGTTCTTATGCCATAAATAATGGCTTTTTTTGTTTTGAAGTTGTAAATCATAGAATCTTGTTCAGATTCTTGACCACCTTGTTTAAATACTGGTTTTTGATTGTATCCTGTACTATCTTTAATTCCTTTTGCAAATAAGGTGTTTTTAATGTAATCAATAATAATTATACCTGCTTTTAAATCTATATCAGTATATACTACATGAGCTTCATTGTAAAGAGTTACTGTTTTTTTTGTTGCATTTTGTGTGGTATAATCTTTCGCAACGTGGGTAATTAAATCTGTAATGGCCTCTTTTGGTTTAATAGTATCTAGTTGAATGCTATCTTGTTTTTTTAAAGGTAGCGTGTCATTTTTTATAATTTTCTCAGGGGTTATTATTGCTTTAGAAAGGCTGTTTTTAACAACCATAGGAATCGGTTTTACCTTTGGCTTTATGTCCTGTGATCTTGTATTTGTTAATGAACAAAATAAAAGTAAAAATAAAAGTATGTAAGACAGATTTGATTGCAATATTTAATATGCTATTTTTGTATGTGAGTAAAAATATGCTTCCATAATTGAAGCACCAAATTTGAAAAGCCAAAATTAGTTAAATTTTGTTCATAGAACCTACATACAATAGCAAATTTGATACCAAGACATGCTTGGTGTTCTTTTTTGTTTTGTCTTTTCTTTTTTTGAATCCGTTCGTGTCAAATTCTCAAAATGATAAATTTATAGTTGTTTTAGATGCTGGTCATGGAGGAAACGACCCTGGAAATATTGGAAATGGTTATAGAGAGAAAAATATAGCCCTAAAAGTTGTACAAGAAATACAAGCTGAGTTACAAAAAATAGAGGGCATAAAAGTTATTCTTACAAGAGACAAAGATATTCTGATAAATTTATGGAAAAGAGGCGAAATTGCGAACAAGGCAAAAGCAAATTTATTTGTATCTATTCATTGTGACTCACATACATCTAATGCCTATGGTGCCGGAACTTTTGTTTTAGGATTGCATGCAAATAAAAGAAATTTTGAGGTTGCTAAACGTGAGAACGCTGTAATTTCTCTTGAAGAAAACTTTAAAGAAAGATATGAAGGATTTGATCCTAATTCTGAAGAATCTGTTCTTGGTCTTACTTTACTGCAAGAGGAAAACCTTGATAAGAGTTTTTCATTAGCTGCGGATATTCAACAAAATTTTTCTCAGTCCTTAAAAAGAAAAAATAGAGGTGTAAAACAAGCCGGTTTCGTAGTTTTACATCAAACATACATGCCAAGTGTTTTAATTGAATTAGGTTTTTTAACGAATAAAAATGAAGGAAAATTTTTAAATTCTAAAATTGGTCAACAAAAAATGGCCAAAGAAATAGCAAGGTCAATTAAAAAATATTACCATCAATTAAAAGCAAATACAGTAGCTTTAACTATTGAAAAAAGCACACCCCAACTAAAAAAAGATATTGGTTTTTCAGCAGAAACTAAATCAAAAGAAGAAGTAATTTTTAAAATTCAAATAGCTTCTAGTAAAAATAAAATTCTAGTTAAATCTTATAATTTTAAAGGATTAAAAAACGTTCAAAGAGTTAAGGTTGGATCTTATTATAAATATTATTATGGAATTACTACTAGTTTTAAAGAAGTGAAAAATTCATTGTTAAAAGTAAAGAAGAAAGGCTATTCAGATGCCTATATAGCCGCCTTCAAGAATGGGGAAAAAGTGTCTCTTACAAAGGTTTTGAAATAGCTGTTTTTCCTATTATCTAAGAGAAAATAGTAGTATTATTGTAATAAAAATTAAAAAAATGTCTAAAGAGTTAAAAACAGGTATTGCTGTAGTTCTAATTTTATGTTTAGGCTATTGGGGGTTTCACTTTCTAAAAGGTCAAAACTTATTAGAGCCTGCTTCAAGAGTTTTCTTTATAGAGTATGATAATATTCAAGGACTTAACAAAGCAAGTACAGTTAGTATAAACGGATTAAAGGTTGGTAAGGTTTCAGAGATTACTTTTAATACAGACTCTCTTAAAAGAGGAAAATTAGTTGTAAAAATATCATTAGATAATGATTTTGAATTTTCAGAAAATAGTATTGCTAAAATTTATTCTACCAGTATTATTGGAGGAGAGTCATTAGCAATTATTCCAAGTTATGTTGGAAAGCCTGCTGTTTCTGGAGATTATTTAACGGGTGAAGTAGAATCAGATATTTTTACTTCTGTAGGTGAAACATTAAACCCTCTTAAAACCAAGGTAGAACGAGTAATTATTGGAGCAGATTCATTGCTAATTGCATTAAACGATGTATTAGACTTAAAATCTAGAGATAGCTTTAAGAGAACTATCCTAGGTTTAGAAACTACAGTTAGCTCAATGACTAACACCTTGAGTTCTTTCAATAAAATGATAGATTCAACTAAAGGAGATATTGATATTGCACTTGAGAATACGAAGAAAATTACAGCAAATTTTGTAAAGGTTTCGGATACACTAGCAACTATAAACTTTGGACAAACAGTAAGAACGCTTCAAACTACATTAGCAAATGTTAATGGGCTACTTTCAGGCATAGAAAACGGAAAAGGATCATTAGGTAAATTAGCAACTGATGACTCTATGTATAACAATTTAACCAATGCTTCTAAAGAATTAGAAGACCTACTTAAAGAGATGAAGTTACACCCTAAAAGGTTTGTGCATTTTTCTTTATTTGGTAAAAAAACAAAGCCTTTTGTTGAAGATACTAGTAAAAAAAACACCTCTAACTAACACAGTACAGTGAAGCTATTATGAGGAAATTAGTAAAGATAAATCATAAAATTTAGTACACATATGGATTATTTACCGAATATATTTTTTGCAATAGCATTGTTTGTTGGA
>KB911111.1 GCA_000383355.1 Flavobacterium sp. SCGC AAA160-P02
ATACTTCTTTGGACGAGCATTGGTGTAAATCTGGGCTTTTTAGGCTTTTTCAAGTATTACAATTTTTTCCTTGAAAATTTCATTTCAGCATTTTCCTTTTTTGGAATGGAAATCAATGCTAATTCTTTAAACATCATTCTTCCTGTTGGTATCAGCTTCTATACTTTTCAGACACTTAGCTATACAATTGATGTTTACAAGAAGAAACTTGAACCAACCAAAGACATAATTGCTTTTTCAGCTTTCGTTAGTTTCTTTCCGCAATTAGTTGCAGGGCCAATAGAACGGGCAACAAATCTTTTACCTCAGTTTTACAGAAGAAGATCATTTAATGCAGAAAATGCAATTCGTGGTGTAAAACAAATTATTTGGGGCTTATTTAAAAAAATAGTAGTCGCTGATAGTTGTGCTCAATACGCCAACGATATTTTTAATAATTATTTGGAGTATAATAGTCTCACATTGATTCTTGGTGCGATTTATTTTTCTTTTCAAATTTACTGTGATTTTTCTGGATACTCAGACATAGCAATAGGTACTTCTAAGCTATTCGGATTTAATCTTATGAAAAACTTCGCTTTTCCATACTTTTCCAGAGATATATCCGAATTTTGGAGGCGATGGCACATTTCATTATCAACATGGTTCAGGGACTATTTATATATCCCACTTGGTGGAAGTCATGGGGCAACCTCGATGAAAATCAGAAATACGATTATAATCTTCGTTGTAAGCGGTTTTTGGCACGGTGCAAATTGGACATTTATTGTCTGGGGAGCGTTAAATGCAATATACTTCCTACCGCTATTATTAACTAATAAAAATAGAACTCATACATCAAGTATTATTGCCGCTGATACATTATTTCCGAATTTAAAAGAGCTTCTTAGTGTTTCTTTAACTTTCACATTAACCCTATTTGCATGGATTTTCTTTAGAGCAAATAGTATTTCCCAAGCTTTAAAGTTCATAAAGGGGATATTTACTTCAAATTTTAAAATAGAAAGAATTAATTTAGAAAGATTCTCATTTGAAATCATACCATTAATTTTAATTCTAATAATTATTGAATGGATTTTTCGAAAAAAAGATTTTCCATTTGATTCTAATAAAAAATCGTTTTTAGGTATGACATTTCTAATTATTTTAATAATTGTATTTGGCAGTTATTCAGAAATGCAGAGTTTCATTTATTTCCAATTCTAATAGCAACTATGAAAAAGTTAGGTCGATATATTGCAAGCCTTTTATTAATTAGCATTCTCTCACTATATGGTTTGGATTACATATTCACAAAATCCTATTATGATGGCGTTCCAAGAACGAAAATAAGCTGGGTGCAATCTCAATCATTTCCAGATTCCCTTGATTATGTATTACTAGGCTCATCAAGATGTATTAACCATCTTCAACCAGAATTGATAACAAAAACAACTAATAAAAAAGGACTAAACCTTGGGTATGCCTCTAGTGGACCTGTCGAAATAAAATTAATGTTGTATGAAGTAATAAGAAATTCCAACGTAAAAAAAGTGTTCATACAGGTAGACTACATATTTAATCAAACTCAGCCAGATGTGTTAGCAATTGTGGGCTGGTTACCTTTTATAAAGGAGAAGAAAGTCTATTCAGAATTAATAAAATATGATAATAAATACAGACTATTTAAGTTTATTCCTTTTTATCGTTATCAATTGTTTGACCCAAAAATTGGTGTAAGAAATGTTAGTTTAATTTATCTTGGAAAACAAGGGGATTTTATTTCAAGCAAAGGCTATATCCCTATCAATCGCACCATGAAAAAGGGGACTGTGTTTAATAAAGCCATAAACGATAAGGAAAATAAAATATTCAATGAGATAATAGAAATTTGTTTAAAAAATGATATCGAATTACACTTCTTTACCTCTCCAATTTATAACAACAGATCTGATTTTGGCACGCTTAATAAGTATTTGCCAAACTTTAAGGACTTTTCTAACTCGATATCAGAGAGGAACTTATTTTCAGATGCAACCCACCTAAACCATCAAGGAGCTTCGTTATTTACAGAAATTTTTATTGAGACCTATTTTAAGCAAACGAAGTCACAATAATAAATAAAAAGCATACACACGACTTTTTATTTTAAACCTTAGCAACTAATGAGTTTATCAAGCTTTTTAAACATAAGCTTTTACAACAATACTATAACTGATTAAAACACAGCTTAGCCAAACACGTTAAGCAGAATTCCTACTCGCATTAATATTACCAAATAACGAGCGTGTGACCATTTTTTGGTAGGTGTCTAATTCTTTCGCAGACGGTCTTTTACTAGCTAAAATTTCTTGTATCTTTTTTAAAGCATACTGCTGTATGGTAAGCAAAGGCAGTACAATATCTTCTCGTACTTCTATAGAAGCTTTCCCATCTGGGTAGTTTTCCATGAGTTCTGTATGGTCTGCTATTTTTAGCAACAAGCGTTTGGTAGTCTTGTATTCTTCGTAAATAAGTTTCCAAAATTCTCCAAATTCTTCGTCGTCTGCCATATAAGCGGTGAGTTCAAAAAACGATTTTGTTAAACTCATCACGCTATTTTCTAAGAGTGTTTTTAGAAAGTCTGAGTTGTTGTAAAAGTCTATAAGCTGGTCAAATTCTCCCCTATCTTCGTATTTTTTTAAGGCAGTTCCAACACCAAAAAAACCTGGTACATTTTGTTTTAACTGGCTCCAGCTCCCTACAAAGGGTATGGCTCTTAAATCTGAGAAATCTAGGGTATCAGATTGTGATCGCTTGCTTGGTCTACTTCCAATATTGGTTTTTGCATAGTATTGCAGCGTACTCATTTTTTCTAAATACGGTAAAAACTTCTCGTGGTTTTTAAAGGCCACATAGGTTTCATAACTAGTAGCTGCCATGTCATTCATAATCACACGATGGGCATCACTTAGTTGATCTTTTTGAAACACTTCGTTTTTAATTCCTGAACTTAATAACTGTTCTAGATTAAATTGAGAAGAGTTTAAAGTTCCAAAATTAGAACTAATGGTTTGTCCTTGTATGGTAAGTTGTATTTCTTTGTCTTCTATGGTAGGGCCTAAAGAGGCATAAAACTGATGTGTTTTTCCTCCTCCACGCGCTGGTGGTCCGCCACGGCCATCAAAGAAAATAACCTCAATACCAAATTCTCTAGAAATTGATGTAAGTGCTTCTTTGGCTTTAAAAATAGACCAATTAGCCATTAAATAACCGCCATCTTTAGTACCATCAGAAAATCCTAGCATTACGGTTTGCTTGTCTTTTCGTTGGCTTACATGCTTTCTATACGAAGGGTTGGCATACAATGTTCTCATTACCGATTCTGCATTTTGCAAATCATCTACCGTTTCAAATAAAGGAATTACATCTACCGGAAGTGTTTCGCCAAAACCAGAGAGGTTTAGCATCGCAAACGTTTGCATCACATTTAAGGCAGTTTGGTTGTTGCTAATAATATATCTATTGGCACCACGTTTTCCATTTCTATACTGTATTTCTTTAATGGCCTGAATAGATTTTAGTGTTTTTACCAACATATCATCCGAAAATAGATTCGGGTCTATGTCTCCCTTAATCTCAGAGAGTACTGTTACTTGTTCAGCTTCAGACAATTCTAAATAGTTTTCTGGAAAGGTAGTGTCTTTTGTATCCAATAACTCTTCTACCATCTTGGTAAAGGCATTATGATGAACTCTGCTGTCTTGTCTAATGTCTAAGGTGGCAAAATGAAATCCAAAAATAGAAACCTTGTGTATTAAATCATCTAACTCTTCCAAAAACAACGATTTGTGTTCATCAATTAAAATTACGCGTGCTTTCATTAACTCTTCTAGAAGAATTTTTGATGAAAAATTGACAACCTTATAGCTTTTTGTAAAGTGCTTGTTTAGCCTTTTTTCTATGCGTATTAAAATTTCTTCAATCCCTTTAAAGGTAAGTCTTCTTCTAAGTTTTCTTATGTCTTTATGGTAGTTCTTAAGAATAGTCTGGCGCAATCTTTCGGCTACTTTTAAGGTAATTTCTGTAGTAACAAATGGGTTTCCATCTCTGTCGCCACCGGGCCAAAACCCAAGATCTATAATTTCATTGTTTAGCACTTCACCATCGTAAATATGTTGCTGTACAAAATTATAGATAGTACTTACAGAGTGGTATAAAACATGTTCTAGATACCAAATTAAACTAACCGCTTCATCATAAGGCGTTGGCTTTTGTTTTTTAAAAAATGGTGTTTTTCCTAACTGAGCTAGTAAATTTTTTATGAGTAGTAAATTGTTTTGCTGAATAGCCTTATCTAAGTCTGTAATAATTCCTAGAACATTGCCAGGATAGAATTGCGTTGGATGCGCTGTAAGTACAATACGCACCTTAAACTCTTTAAGGTATTGCTGTAATTCTTCTTTTTTGTTTTGAGAGAAGGCAGCTTCTTTAGAGCTGGTTAAGGTTCCTATACCATCCATATTATTTACCATCGGAAATTCTGCATCTTCTATGGCATCAAATAATACAATCTGACGCTCTATATACTGTATAAAACGAAATAAGAGTTGTACTTTTTCTTCTTCTGAAGGGTTTTCTTGGTATTTTTTAAAGAAATAATCTACAATTTGTGTTGGGTTTTCTCCTAGTGAGAATCCTTTTTTACACACTTCATGAAAAAGTGGGAGTAAAACACCTGTATTGCTAATAGAATCAAAAGGTAAAGTCATAAATATACTGTTGTATATCTGATATTTTGAGACTACATTATCGTTAAATTTAGAGAGTTTTAGTGCACTAGACATAGGTAAAAAATTGATCAGTGAAATTACATAAAAACCCATTCTAAGATACTGTTTCTATTGAAATTTCTACGAAAACGTTGTAAAAGTAATTTCTTATTTTTCTTTTGGAAGCCATCTATTCATGGCATATCCAAACAGCAGTCCGCCAAACATCCAACAAGGAAAAGCAATGAGTGTTTTTTTAAGGGTAATGTCTTGCCCATTTATAAATGGAAGTAAAAAAGTTAACAAAACAAACATACCAATGCCCCAGGGCAAACCAATTCTAAGTATTTCTTTATGCTTATTGGTCATTGTTAAATTGTAAGATTCCTTCTTGTAGCCAACTAAGGTAAGTGTCTTTATCTGTGTATTGCTCTGCACGGTTTAAGATCTGTAAATCTGCTGTCATTTGCACATAATAGGGTTGTGAAGCCGTTTCAAAATTTACCGTTTGAAAAGTAGCCCATTTATCTCCAACAGTTTCTATATCTTTTAGTTTTCCGTTGGCTCGTTTAAATTTAAATTGCGCTGCTGTTGGCAATTTTTCACGGTCATCTACATACAGAGAAATTAAGATATACTTTTCTTTTAATAGTGTGTAAATAGCTGGGTCACTCCATATATTTTCTTCAACTTTTCTACAGTTTACACAGGCCCATCCTGTAAAATCTAATAAGACAGGTTTGTTTGCTGCTTTTGCAGCAGCCAGGCCTTCCTCAAAACCTTTGTAGCAATTTAAGCCAAGCGGACAATCGTTTTCTTGCTCGTAGATACTATAGAATTGTGGAGGTGGAAAACCACTTAACAAGCTTAAATTCCAGCTAGGAGTTTTAAAAGTACCAGGAATTAGATACACAACAAATGCAATTATTAGAACTCCAAAAGAGCCTCTAGAGAATGAGATTTTTTTATCTGCACCGTCATGTGAAAATTTAATTTTTTTGAAAATATACAGTGCCAATCCTATAAAAATTACCACCCAAATACCAATAAAAACCTCACGTTTTAAGAGATCCCAATGGGCTACTAAATCTGCATTAGATAAAAATTTAAAAGCAAAAGCTAGTTCTAAAAAGCCAAGAATAACCTTGGTGGTATTTAGCCATCCACCAGAGCTTGGCAAAGATTTTAACCAATTAGGAAACAAGGCAAATAAGGCAAAAGGCAGTGCTAAAGCCAATCCAAAACCTGTCATCCCGGCACTTAGTTGCATGGCTCCGCCATCTGCAGTTAAAGAGCCTGCCAGTAAAGAGCCTAAAATAGGGCCAGTACAGGAGAAAGAGACAATAGCTAAGGTAAGGGCCATAAAGAAAATACCAATAAAACCACCTACGTTAGAAGCCGTATCCATTTTATCTCCCCAAGAACTTGGCAATGTTACCTCGTAGTATCCAAAGAAAGAAAAAGCAAAGAATACCAAGATGGCAAAGAAGAATATATTTAACCAAATATTGGTAGAAATGGTGTTTAAAATTTCTGGGTCTAAGCTGTCTAAAAAGTGGAAGGGAAGACTTAATAGAATATAGATAAGCACAATAAAAAAACCATACAAAATGGCATTGCTAATTCCTTTGGCTTTACTTTGAGATTGTTTGGTAAAAAACGAAACAGTTAAAGGAATCATTGGAAACACACATGGTGTTAGCAAGGCTAGTAAGCCGCCAATAAAACCCAATAAAAAAATAGTAAACAGACTTTCGTTTTCTTGAGTATTTCCGTCTACATCAGTTTTTAAAAGCGCTTTGTTTTTTAAATCAAGTATTAATAGCTTAGAGAGTCTAATACTTTTTTCATCTAGTTCAACCAGCTCATCTATTATAGCGTTTCCATCTAAAGAAAAGCTAAAGTCTTCTTCAATTTGAATGCACACCTCTTTACAAACCTGCGCAAAAAAGTTTAATTTTACACTAGTAATAGTTGTATTGGTAAGCTGTATTCTTTGCGTAATAATTGCTTTTTCTTTAAAGAAAATCTCTTCTTTTTCCCAAGTATCACTATATTCTTTATAGGTCTTGCTTTCTGTTGCTTTTCCAATTAATTGAAAATCTGTAGCACCTTTTGCTGCCAAAATTTCCATGGGTAATGAAGCATCTTCTGGATTGTATTGAGAATATAAATGCCACTCATCTAAGATGTTAACGGTAAAGATTAAATTGTAGTCTGTGTCTGATATTTTTTCTACAGAAGTACTAATAATAGCAGGATTGTTTTCTATTTGAGCAAGGCTGTTTAATGCAAAAAACAACAAAAGGAGCGTGCCTAATTTTTTCATGATATAAACGATATTTTTGATCGATTGGTGGCTGTTTTATCTGCAGTAAACCTACGATCTTGTCTAAGACCAATGACCCAAATAATACGATCTTTGGCATCTGCAAGCAACCAGATTTTTTCTTTGTCTAGTAACGATAATTTCTTGTCTTTAAAAAGCTGACTTATTTTTTTGCTACCTGTCATTCCGGTAGGATGCATAGCATCACCATGATGCCATTTTTTCAAAGATAAGGGATAAGTTATCAAGTCTTTATTAATAATAATTTGATGGTTATTTTCTGGCGTGCTATCTGTTGTATTTATGATAGTTAGCTTAATAGGATGCGAAATTTCTGTGCTAGTTTCTTTGATAACAAATGGCCCTTTTTCTGTTAGATTTTGATTATTTGTTGTTAAAATTAGAAAGTTTCTATCTTTAAGTAAGCGATGTGTTTTTGAAAACACCTGCTTCCCTGGTTGCCCAGAAACTAAATCAACTACATCATTCCAAGCAGTAAAACCGTAGGTGTGTAAGAGTTGATATAAATAGGCTTTTTTGTTTGGGAGTTCGTTTAGTTTTTTACAATTTAACGTCAATAAATTGTGTTTGTAACTCACAACTTGTTCAGAAATATTTTTTGTAGCATCGTTAATTAGAGACTGGCTTTCATTTAAATATTCTAAGGTGTTTTGAAAGCTTTCCAAAACATGAGGATTTATTTCCTGCAAAATTGGAATCACTTTATGACGCACTTTGTTTCTTATATATTTTATACTTGCATTAGACTTATCTTCTCTCCAAACAATTTCATTTTTAATAGCAAATAGAGTAATGTCATCTCTAGAAAAAGCCAACAAAGGTCTCACAGCTTTATTATTGATGGGGGGAATACCCGTAAAACCTTCCAAACCAGTTCCTCTTGTTAGATTAATAATAAAAGTTTCTAAATTATCATTAGTATTGTGTGCTGTTAAAACATAGTCATACAGTTTGTTTTCTAGTAACTCATAAAACCATGCATAACGAAGATCTCTTGCAGCTACCTGAATAGAAACCTTATTTTTTGTTGCATATTTTTCTGTTTCAAAAGAGCTAGTATATACAGGTACTTGTAAATTTTTCGCTAATTCTTTTACATAAGCCTCATCATCATTACTTTCTTGTCCGCGTAGGTTAAAATTACAATGACATAAAGAAAAGCTAAGGTCTAATTGACTACATAAATGGGCCAAAACAACACTGTCTATTCCTCCAGAAACGGCAATAAGAAGTTTGCCATCCTCTAGTAAAGGAAAGTTTTGATGAAGATGTTGTTTAAATTTTTTGAGCATTTACGGTACAAAAATATGGAAATTAAAGTTGAGAACTTATCCAGTTTACAACATCTTCTAGCATTTCCTCTTTGCACAAATCGTTTTGTAATTCGTGATACCCATTTTCATACAGTTTTAGAGTTGCTTTATCAGAATTGTTGGCAAATTCTTTTGTTGCTCTATAATCAATAATTTTATCACCTGTTCCGTGTAGTAATAGTATGGGGCTTTTTAGTTTAGGTGCGTTTTCAATAGCCCATTTTCCAGAATCAATAAAAGTTAAAGAGAAGTTAGGGCTAATTTTAGCATGTATTAAAGGGTCATTTATATACCTTTCAACTTCTATTCTCTCTCTAGAGATATCAGTTGGGTTTATCTCATTTCCCATTGTTATAGACGGTGCTAGTTTTTGCAATAACTTTCCAATAACTAATTTAATCTTTGGTGGCTCAAAAGCCAATTTTAAAAAAGGGCTTGTGGCAATAATTCCTTGTAAAGGAGTTGTTTTTTTAAGAGCATAATTAATCACAGCATTTCCACCCATAGAATGTCCATACAAGAAAACTGGTATGTTAGGAAAAAGTTCCTTTGCTTTCTCTATGGTCATAGAAATGCTTTCTAAAACAGCCTCAAAGCTTGGGTTGTGACCGCGTTTTCCAATTGTTTTTCCATGTCCAAAATGATCAAAAGCAACAACAGAGAAATCATTGTCATTTAATCTTTTGGCAACATGTTTGTAGCGTTCTGAGTGTTCGCCCATTCCATGCGCCAAAACCACCACAGCTTTTGTGTTTTTTGCTTTCCAGCATTGACCATAAAAAGTAGTTTTGTAAATATGAAAATTAAATTCTTTATGAGTCATCATTAGTTTTTTTTAGCCAAACTCTAATACTTTTTCGAAGCGATTCTTCGGGCCTTGGCAAAGGAATGGTTTTGCCAAATTGCTTACTTCTCTTAAATTTAGAAAAGGTAATTTTTAGCTGTTTCCATGCTTCAGGATACATTTTTAAAAATGTATTAAATAAGAGTTGTTCGGTTGGTTTTTCAGTAAGGCTTTTATACACAGCCTCAATTTTTTCTTCTAGATCTGGAATCATAGTTCGTTAGAATTTGTTAAGACAAATTGCATCGCTTTTGCTTTTAATAAACATTCTTCATATTCTTTTTCTGGTGTAGATTTTGCCGTAATGGCACTTCCTACAGAAAATGAAAGATACTTTTTTTCTGAATCATACAAAATACTTCTAATAACCACGTTAAAATCAAAATTGCCCATGGGTGTAAAATACCCTACTGTTCCAGAATACAACCCGCGTTTGGTTTCTTCTAGGGTTTCAATAATTTTCATGGCAGATATTTTTGGAGCCCCCGTCATACTTCCCATAGGGAATGTATCTTTAATTACATCTACAAGATGAACATCATCCTTTAATTCTGAGACCACTGTAGAAATCATTTGATGTACTTGTTTAAATGAAGAGACCTTGCATAATTCTTCTACTCTTACACTTCCTTTTTTAGCCGATTTAGACAAATCATTTCTAACCAAATCTACAATCATAATATTTTCTGATCGTTCTTTGATATCTTTTGATAAGGCTGTAGCAGTTTTTTGATCTTCTTGAAGATCAACCAAACGTTTAGCAGTTCCTTTAATGGGTTGTGAAATAATTTTAGCACCTTCTTTCTTTAGGTATCTTTCTGGAGATGCACACAATAAATACTGGCTATCTATCTTTAAAAAGGTGGCAAAAGGAGCTTCAGAAATAGTATTTAAATCTTCATAAATATCTAAAGGATTAATGCGGGTGTTTTCTGCATAAAATTCTTGACAGAAATTGGCTTCATAAATATCGCCTTTGTGAATATGCTCTAAAATTTTACCTACTTTAAAAAGGTAGTCTTGTTTCTGAATTCTTGGTTTAATAACAATGTTTCCACCATTTTCTAAACGAGTGCTAGCAGTATTTTTTTGTTTTATTTTTTGAGTACAAATAGCTTCAAAGTCTGTGTCAATTTCGTCATCTACCATTGTTAGGTATTGAAACTCAATACTATCATTTTTAACGAATAGAATTTTTTGTGGCTGAAAGAAAAATAGTTCTGCAAACCCTAAACCATCACTATTTGTTGATGTCAAATTTTCAGTGGCATTTTTTACATCATAACTAAGGTAGCCAAATAAATAATCTTGTGTGATAGATTGGTATTCTTTTAATTTTTCAAACGCATTCACAACATCTGTTTGAATACTTGTAAACTCATCAACAGCTAGAATGCTATGAAAAGAAGTGTACCCTTGGTGGTGGTTGTTAGAATCTAACCAAACAGCAGTTTCATACTGCTGCGCCCATTGCAATAATTTCTCATTGAGTTTAGAAATAGACTTAATTGAATACGTACGAGTTGTTCTTTGCATTTCGGAGGCAAAAATAGAAACTAATTTTTGCTGTATTATTAAAAAATAATGATCGGAAATTAATTCCGATCATTATGTATGTTACATAAGTTTTATGCATTTAATGGTTTTCCATCCCAAGCACCTTTTGCCGCTTCTTTAATGGCTTCAGAATAGGTTGGGTGACCGTGGCAAATTCTTGCCAAGTCTTCTGCAGAAGCTCTATATTCCATAGCAACAGCAGCCTCCATAATTAAATCTGCCGCTCTTGCGCCTACAATATGAACTCCTAAAACTTCGTCTGTTTCTTTAGCTGCCAATACTTTTACAAACCCGTCTAAATCTCCACTTGCTCTAGATCTTCCTAGGGCTCTCATAGAAAATTTTCCTACTTTGTAATCTACACCAGCTTCTTTTAATTCTTGTTCTGTTTTTCCAACAGCACCAACTTCTGGCCATGTATATACAATACCAGGAATTAAATTGTAATCTATATGTGGTTTTTGTCCTGCAATCATTTCTGCCACAACTACTCCTTCTTCTTCTGCTTTGTGAGCAAGCATCATTCCTTTCACAACATCTCCAATAGCATAGATGTTAGAGACATTTGTTTGCAGGTGATCATTAATAGCTATCTGTCCTCTTTCATTTACTTTGATACCAACATTTTCTAATTCTAGCCCAGCTGTATAAGCACTTCTACCCACAGAAACTAAACAATAATCTCCTGTAAAGACTACTTCATCACCTTTTTTATTGGTTGCTTTTACAGTAACTTCATTCCCATTTCTTTCCACAGCTTTTACACCATGGCTGGTAAAAAATTTAACCCCTTGCTTTTTTAGTACTTTTTGAAGTTCTTTAGAAACATCAGTATCCATAGCAGGAACAATCTTGTCCATATATTCAATAACACTTACTTCTGCACCTAAACGTTTGTAAACAGAACCCAATTCTAAACCAATAACACCACCACCAATAACTACTAAGTGTTTTGGTATTTCTGGAAGTTTTAAAGCTTCTGTAGAAGTAATAATGCGTTCTTTGTCTAAAGAAATAAAAGGTAAGTTAGCAGGTTTTGAACCAGTTGCTATGATAATATTGGTTCCTTCAATAGTTTCATCAGAACCGTCTTTTTTTGTAATTTTTACATGTGTTGCATCTACAAAAGACCCCATTCCTTCAAAAACATCAATATTGTTTTTGTCCATTAGGTAGGTAATTCCTCCTGTAGTTTGTTCTACAATACCTGCCTTGCGCTCTATCATTTTTCCAAAATCAATTTTTGGAGGATTGATCAAGATTCCATGTTCTTCAAAATGCTTTACAGCATCGTAGTAATGATGTGAAGAATCTAACAATGCTTTAGATGGAATACACCCAACATTTAAACAGGTTCCACCCATGGTTGCATACTTTTCTATAATAGCAGCCTTTAAACCTAATTGAGAGGCTCTAACTGCAGCAATATACCCTCCAGGACCTGAACCAATAACGATGACGTCGTACTTCATTTTAATTGAATTTATAATGATACAAAAGTACTCATTATTCTTAAAATTTTAATAGAATTAACATCTTAAAACTGTAAATATAACTTGAGGTAAAAATTGTAAAATAAATAAGATTATTTTTGTGAATTATACAGAATAAAATCAACTATTTGAAGCAACATGTTTTTATCATAGGTTCCGTTTGGGTAGAACCAAATTCATCAGCGGCTGGCAGTAGGATGCTTCAGTTAATTCAATCTTTTTTATCACAAGATTGGCAAGTTACTTTTGGAACGGTTTCACAAAAGAACCCAAACTCTATAGATTTAACAAACTATGGAGTAACAGAGGTCTCTTTAGCATTAAATAACTCTAGTTTTGATGAGTATATGCTAAATTTAAATCCAACAATTGTTGTTTTTGATAGATTCATTACCGAAGAACAATTTGGTTGGCGAGTTGCAGAAACCTGCCCAAATGCACTTCGTGTATTAGATACTGAAGATTTACATTGTTTACGTAAAACCAGACAGGAAGCTATTAAAAATGAGATTGAATTTACCAATGATATGCTCTTAAATTCTGAAATAGCCAAACGAGAAATAGCTGCAATTTATCGTTGTGATATTTCTTTAATTATCTCAACATTTGAAATGAAGCTCTTACAAGAAGTCTTTAAAATAGATGAGAGTTTGGTCTATCATTTGCCTTTTTTTCTCAATAAAATAAAGAAAAATAATTCTTGGAAACCGTTTCATGAAAGACATCATTTTGTGTCTATTGGCAATTTTCTACATGCACCAAATGTAGATGCAACCATACAGTTAAAAAAATACAGTTGGAAATTAATTCGAGAAAAAATTCCATCATCAGAAATTCATATTTATGGTGCGTATCCAACACAACAAGTTTTGCAATTTAATAACAAACATGAAGGGTTTTATGTTCATGGTTTTATAGAAGATGCTGCTGAGGTTCTTGAAAATAGTAGAGTTTTGCTAGCTCCTTTGCGTTTTGGTGCAGGAATTAAAGGGAAGCTTACCAGCGCTATGAAATGCGGAATACCCTCTGTAACCACCAGTATTGGATCAGAAGGAATGTGTGGTGAGCTACCTTGGAATGGTTTTATAGAAGATGATTTAGAAAAGTTTGCAGTAAAAGCAGTTGAATTGTATACCAATGAAGAGGTTTGGAATCAGGCACAGCAACACGGAATAGAAATTATTAATACGATATATGATAAAGAAGTATTGGAAAATAAATTTTTTAGAATACTTCAAGAGATTTCCTCAAATTTAGAACAACATAGAAATAACAATTTTACAGGAAAAATGTTGTTGCATCATTCTTTACAGAGTACAAAATACATGAGTAAGTGGATTGAAGAAAAAAATAAAAAATAACAGCTTACAATAAACCAGCTCTTTTTAATAGCGCCTCTGGTTTTGGTTCTTGGCCTCTAAAGCGTTTGTATAACACCATGGGTTTTTCAGTACCTCCTTTGCTCAAAACATGTTCTTTAAATTTGGTGGCAACTTCTTTATTAAAAATTCCTTTTTCTTTAAAATATGCAAAAGCATCTGCATCTAATACTTCTGCCCATTTATAAGAATAATAGCCAGCAGAATAGCCTCCTTGAAAAATATGAGAAAATGAGGGACTCATACAGTTTTCTTCAACACCAGGGTATAATTGAGTTGCTGATAATACAGATTTTTCAAATTCTTTTACAGAGGTAATTTTTTCTGGACTAGCACTTGAATGCCATGCCATATCTAACAAGCCAAAGCTCAACTGACGAAGTGTTTGCATGCCTTGATGAAAACTAGCTGATTCTTTAATTTTTTCTACATACTCCATTGGAATAACTTCTCCTGTTTGGTAGTGCTTGGCAAACAACTCTAAGGCTTCTTTTTCATAACACCAGTTCTCTAAAACCTGGCTTGGCAACTCTACAAAATCCCAAGATACAGAGGTGCCAGAGAGGCTATTGTAGGTAGTGTTTGCCAGCATGCCGTGCAACGCATGGCCAAATTCATGAAATAAGGTTGTTACTTCATTAAAGGTTAATAAAGAAGGTTGTGTTTCGGTTGGTTTGGTGAAATTACATACTATAGAAATATGAGGTCTTTCATTGATATTGTTTTTAATTTGTTGAGATTTGTAAGAAGTCATCCATGCACCATTTCGTTTTCCTTCTCTAGGATGAAAATCAGCATATAAAATGGCAACAGCCTCTTTCTTATTATTACAAACCTGGTATGTTTTTACATCTTCATGATATTTTTCAATTGTAAAGACTTCCTCAAAAGTAAGATCGTATAGTTTTGTTGCAATACTAAAAGCTCCATTAATAACATATTCTAATTGAAAATAAGGCTTTAAGATTTCTTGATCTAAATTAAAAATTTCTTTTTTTAATTTTTCTGCATAATAAGCAGCATCCCATTTTTGCAACTGATCTATACCGTCTAATTTTTTAGCATATTGTTGAAGAGCATTAAATTCTCTTTTGGCTGCGGGTGTTGCTTTTTTGAGCAATTCATTAGAAAATGAAACCACTTTTTCTGGAGTTTCAGCCATTCTCTCTTCTAAAACAAAATGAGCATGCGTTTTATAGCCTAATAACTGAGCACGTTGGTGTCTGAGAGAAACTATTGCTAAGACAACCTGTTCATTGTTGTTTTTATTTTCTTGAAAACCTTTTTTGCCAAAGGCAATCGCCATTTTTTTTCGAAGCTCCCTCGCATTTGCATAGGTCATAAAAGGAATATAACTTGGGTAATCTAAGGTAAAAACCCATCCTTCTTTTTCTTGTTGTTTTGCTAATAAACGAGCTGCGTCTCTTACACTTTCTGGAAGTCCAGATAGCTCTTCTTTATTGGTGATATGCATTTCAAAAGCATTGCCGTCTGCTAAAACATGTTCTCCAAATTCTAAAGAAAGTTGTGATAATTGAGCATCTATTGTGCGTAATTTATTCTTATCTGAATCGTCTAAATTTGCCCCATTTCTAGAAAAACCTTTGTATTGTTTCTCCAATAACATTTGTTCTTCTGTAGTTAAATGTAATGAATCTTTACCAGCATAAACTGCGTTTACTCTCTCAAATAAATACGCATTTAGGGTGATGTCATTTTTAAGCTCACTTAACCAAGGAGAAATTTCTTTGGCAATTTCTTGAATATCTTTAGAAGTTTCTGCAGCATTTATATTAAAGAAAATACTGGTAATTCTTCCTAATTTTTGACCTGTAAAATCCAATGCTTCTGTTGTGTTTTCAAAACTAGGAATGCTAGGGTTTGAGACAATAGCTTCAATTTCTTGTTTACAAATTTCAATGGCTTTTTTAACAGCAGGTTTGTAATCTGTACTTGAAATTTTTGAGAAAGGAGCAGTGTTAAAATCTTCTAGTAAAGGATTCATTGGTGGGTACAATAAGAGTGAATAGTATTATTTTTTTACGCGTTCTGAAGCTTGAGCTACTTTTATTTTTAAGCCTTCTTTGTAGGCTATGATTTTATCTTGCACACATTTGTCTGATGCGCCAATAATCTGAGCAGCCAAGATACCAGCATTTTTTGCACCGTCTAATGCAACGGTAGCAACAGGAACACCTCCTGGCATTTGTAAAATAGATAACACAGAGTCCCATCCATCTATAGAGTTTCTGCTTTTTACTGGAACCCCAATAATAGGCAAAGGGCTTAAAGAGGCTACCATTCCTGGTAAATGAGCTGCGCCTCCAGCACCAGCAATAATTACTTTAATACCTCTTGAGTGAGCATTTTTTGAGTACTCAAATAATTTCTCTGGAGTTCTATGGGCAGAAACAATGTCTACTTCAATTTGAATATCAAAAGTTTCTAAAATATCAATTGCTTCTTGCATGATTGGAAGATCTGAATCGCTTCCCATTATAATTCCTACCATTATGCCTTGTTATTTACTGATTACTTTAATTGTTTCTTTTACCTGTTGTGCAACTTTTCTTGCTTTATCTATATCTTTATTCACAATAGTTACATGTCCCATTTTTCGAAATGGTTTGGTTATTTTTTTTCCGTAAATATGTGGAGTAACTCCGTCAATTTTTAAAATTTCATCAATATTTTCATATACAACTGCTCCTGTATGTCCTTCGGCACCCACTAAATTAACCATAATCCCAGCTACTTTACTGGCAGTGTTTCCTAAAGGTAGGTTTAAAATGCTTCTCAGGTGTTGTTCAAACTGATTTGTATAACTAGCTTCAATACTATAATGACCAGAATTATGAGTTCTAGGGGCTACTTCATTTACTAAAATATCATCTTCTTGTGTTTGAAACATTTCTACAGCCAACAATCCTACAAAATTAAAAGCATCGGCAACTTTTAAGGCAATTTCTCTTGCTTTTTTTGAGATACTGTTATCTATTCTTGCAGGGCAAATAACATATTCTACTTGATTTGCTTCTGGGTGAAATTCCATTTCAACCACAGGGTAGGAAGTCACCTCTCCATTGTTGTTTCTAGCAACAATGACAGCCAATTCATTTTTAAACGGAATTAGTTTTTCTACAATACATTCTCCTGTTGGTAGATTTTCTAAATCTTCAAAAGTTCTAACTATTTTAACACCAGTTCCATCATATCCAAAACGAGCGGCTTTCCAAACAAAAGGAAACTCAATAATGCTATTTTGAAAAGAGTGTTTAAGTTCTTCTAAATAGGCGTAGTGAGAATAGGCTGCTGTTGGGATATTATGATCTTTGTAAAAATTCTTTTGGCTTGCTTTGTTTTGAATGATCCGAATGTTTTTTGGTTTTGGGAAAATTGAGAGTCCCTCTTTTTCTAAACGATCTAAGGCATCAATATTTACATTTTCTATTTCAATAGTCAATACATCTACTTTTTTCCCAAAATTATAAACGGTGTCAAAATCGAGAAGATTCCCTATATGAAATTCGTTACATATTTGAGCACAGGGAGCTTCAGGTGATGCATCTAAAATACATGTGTAAATATCAAATTTTTGAGTTTCGGCAAGTAACATTCTGCCCAATTGACCTCCGCCAAGAACACCTAATTTAAAATCTGATGAAAAATAATTTTTCAAAACAACTTGGTATTGATATGAGAAACAAAAGTACGCATTCTATTGTCTAGTTATATATTAAAAATTGGTGATTCTTAAAAGAGAACCGTTTAAGTTTTCTACCAAATATTCATTTGCAAAACAAGTAACTCCTTCGGTTAAAGGTGCACCATTTAGAATATTAAACTCACTATCATCACACTGACATAAAATTCTCAGATTAGTATCTACGGTCATTTGAGAACAAGAGGAAGGGTTTTGCCCAGGGCATAACCTGTCAAAGGCTTTAAATTGAACACCATTGATATTGTAAATAATTAAACCCTGTAAGCCACCACTTGTGTATGCCCAACCACCGGGCACTTGCAAATCTATAAAT
>KB911112.1 GCA_000383355.1 Flavobacterium sp. SCGC AAA160-P02
AAAATTTAGGATTTAAAGATGATGTTGTAACTGTTAAGAATGGTTATGGTAGAAATTTCTTAATTCCACACGGACATGCAATGCTAGCTACTTCTTCTGCAAAGAAGGTATTAGCTGAAAATGTAAAGCAAAGAGCTTATAAAGAAGCTAAATTAATTGAAGATGCAAATGTAATTGCTGAAACAATTAAAGGACTAGAAATTAAGATTGCTTCTAAAGTTGGATCTGGAGACAAATTATTTGGCTCTGTAAACAATATTAATTTAGCAGAAGCCATTGCCAAATCTGGAACCAGTATCGATAAAAAGTTTATCAAGGTTGTTGGAGGTTCTGTTAAAAGATTAGGTAAATATGAGGCTGCTGTTAGATTACACAGAGAAGTAGTTGCAGATATTACTTTTGAAGTAGTAGCAGAAAAATAAACAACTGTTAACTTTTTGTTCATAAAAAATAAACTCAAGCATTGCTTGAGTTTTTTTTATAATTAAATTTGATCATTATTATAAAAATATATAAATGATGAAAAAAACAGTATCAATTTTTGCGCTTTTTTTATTGATTAGTGTTACCACTTTCTCACAGGTAACAACTTCAAAAATTAAGGGAACAGTTACAGACAGTAAAGGAGAGGTATTATTTGGTGCTACCGTAGCTGTACTTCATATACCAACAGGAACAACTTCAGGAACAATTGCTCAAGAAAACGGTAAATATACTGTACCTAATCTACGAGTTGGAGGCCCTTATAAAGTAACATTTAGCTTTGTTGGTTATACTACCAGAGAAGTAAGTAATATTTCTTTAATATTAGGAAAAACTACCAATGTAAATGCCACCTTAGCAGAAGAAGGAACCACATTAGATGAAATAGTAATTTCATCTTCAAAAGGTAAAATATTTAATAATGACAGAACTGGTGCTCAAACAAGTATTACGTCTCAGCAATTAAAGACATTGCCTACTATTTCACGTTCTCAATCAGATTTTACTAGATTAGAACCTACAGCAAGTAATGGGTCTTTTGGTGGAAGAAATGATCAATTCAATAATTTTTCTTTAGATGGGTCAATTTTTAACAATCCGTTTGGGTTGGATGCAGCCACTCCTGGAGGACAAACCAATGCACAGCCAGTTTCTTTAGATGCAATAGAGCAAGTTTCAGTATCTGTTGCGCCATATGATGTTACGTTATCTGGATTTACAGGAGCTTCTGTAAATGCCGTAACTAAGAGTGGAACAAATACATTAACAGGTACTGTATACGGTTTCTTTAGAAATGAAGATCTAACTGGAGGTAAGATTAGTGGAGAAGATGTTTTTAGAGGAAAGTTAAGTCAAAACCAATACGGAGTAAGTATTGGTGGAGCACTAGTAAAAGATAAGTTATTCTTCTTTGCAAATTTTGAAAAAGATGAAACTACAGAATTAGGTGCAGGGTTTATTCCAAACACAGGTAGTGGAGCAATAAACGAATCAAGTGTTTTAGCATCAGATTTAGCCTTGGTAAGTAATATATTATCTCAAGTAAATATTGGTGGAAGTGAAACCTATAATCCTGGATCATATGATGGATTTACATATGGTGCAGAATCTACCAAAGGTCTTTTTAAATTAGATTGGAATATTAGTGATAAGCATAGAATGTCTGTTGTTTATAATTTCTTAAATGCATCTAAAGAAAAGCCTGCTCATCCTACAGCACTTGGATTTAGAGGGCCAAATGCATCTATATTACAATTTGAAAATGCAGGATATCAAATAAATAATAATATCAATTCATTCTTAATGGAATTGAATTCAACATTTAACGAGACAACAACTAATAAGTTACAAATTGGATATACTCATTTTGATGATTTTAGAAATTCGTTATCTACACCAGCACCATCTATTACTATTCAAAATAATGGAGCAAATTATATCATCGCTGGGCATGAGCCATTTTCAATTAACAATAAATTAGATCAAAAAGTATTTCAATTAACTAATAATATGAACTTCTATAAAGGAGATCATACAATTACAGTAGGAGTTTCTTTTGAGAAATTTATGTTTGATAATTCCTTTAATTTAGGAGCATATGGTGCACAAGGGGTCTTTTTCCCATCAGGTGATATTTCTTCTTTTAGAGATACTGCAGGTAACCCAGCCTTAGAAGCTGATTTAGTTGCTATTTATCAAGCACAGTTTGATGCTGCCATTGCTTCGGATAACGCTCTCTCATCTAACGAAACAGGAAGTTTGGGTGGTTTTGCCTTAGCAGAAACTAATGTTGGTCAATTGGCTTTTTATGTTCAAGATGAATGGGAGGTAAATGACAATTTCAAGTTAACTTATGGAGTTCGTTTTGATAAACCACTATTCTTTGACTCATCAGATAGAGCACAAGATGTTATAGATGTAGCTTGTTGTTTTGCACCAGATATTGAATACGTAAACCCTAATACAGGTGAAACTGTTCTATTAGACAATAGAAAGATGCCAACAAACAAATGGTTGGTTTCTCCAAGAGTTGGTTTTAATTGGGATGCAAACGGAGACAATACATTACAAGTAAGGGGAGGAACTGGAGTTTTTACAGGGAGACTTCCTTTTGTATGGCTAGGTAACCAAATTGGTAACCCAAATGTGTTTTTCTACCAAATGGTTGATCCAGATTTTAAATTTCCACAAGTTTGGAGAACAAACATTGGTGTAGATTATAAATTAGAATCTGATTATATCATCTCTACAGATGTGTCATTTACTAAAGACATTAATGGAGCACACGTTCAGAACTGGGGTTTAACAACTCCTTCAGGAAATTTAGCTGGTGTAGATAATAGAGAATATTATTTAGCAGATGATTTAATTAATAATGCCTATGTTTTTACAAATTCAGATAAAGGAAGAACCTTTAATATTGCTACAAAAATTGAAAAAACATTTGACAATGGATTATACACAAACATTGCTTATAGTTACTTAAACTCTAAAGATGTAAATTCTATTGAAGCTGAAATTACTGGAGATGCTTTTGCATTTAACCCGGTAGTTGGAAATGCAAATAATGACATTTTATCGTACTCTAGATATGGAGATACTCATAGAGTTATTGGTTTGGCTTCTAAGAAATTTAATATTTTTGGAGAAAATGCACCAACTACTATTACTACGTTCTTTGAATATGCAAGAGGAGGTAGGTTTAACTATACTTATGGTGGAGATATTAATGGTGACGGATCTAACTTAAATGATTTATTATATATTCCTACCCAAACAGAAATTGGTATCATGCAATTTTCTGGAGCAGGACAAGCAGCTGCATTTAATGATTATATAGAACAAGATGATTATTTAAGTGGAATAAGAGGTAGCTATGTAGATCGTTACGGAGCATTAGCACCATGGAGAGGTCGTTGGGATGTTAAATTTTTACAAGACATTAAAATCGTAAAGAATAACACACTACAATTAAGTTTAGACATCTTAAATATAGGAAACTTAATTAGTTCTGACTGGGGGTTAGTAAATCAACCAAGAAACCTTCAACCAGTTGGAGTCTCTGTAGACCAAGACACTTTTTTACCAACCTATACATTTGATTCTAATTTAACAGAAACATTCTCTGTAAATTCTAATTTGTTGTCTAGATGGCAAGCACAATTTGGAATTAGATACAGTTTCTAATAAAATAGTCAGATGATTTTAATTTGAGAAATTGGTAAATAGACTTCTCGAATATATGTCAAAATAAAAATAAAATCATGATATTTGAACCGCCCAATATGGGCGGTTTTTTATTTGTATAAAATGAAATATAGACAGCTTACAAAAGAACAATTTGAGTCGTTACATAAAGAGTTTGCTCAGTTTTTAGCAACTCAAAAGATAGATATAGGCGAGTGGAATAAAATGAAGTCTCAAAATACTGCATTAGTAGAAGATGAATTGAATCTTTTTAGTGATTTGGTTTGGGATGATGTTTTAAATAAGGTTGAGTATTTAGAACACTTTTCTAAAACATCTGTAAACCTTTTTAAATGTGAAAAAGAGGCTGTGTATAGAATTGTTGTCACAATTAATAAAGAAATAGATCTGTTGTCTGAACAAGGATATAAATGGTTGTTAGAAAACCCAAAACATGCAGCTGTAGATTACCTAAAAGGAAGTAAAATATATTCTAATGAAAAGAATTTAGAAATTTTTGAACTTATTGAAAAAGGAAGTCAGATTGCTAGGGGAGAATTATACGAATACTTTAACCGACTAACATCTTAATTAATTGTTTAGTTCCTTGTTGAGCACCACTTTTTATAATAGTTGTATTTGTATTTTTTGAGATTGAAGGTGCCGGATCTATAAAATATATTGGCGTATTAGAAGAAACATAATGAATTAAACTTGCCGCCGGATACACTTGCATGGAAGTGCCAATAATAACCAAAACATCTGCTTGTTTTGTGATTTCTATAGCATTTTCTAATTGGGGTACTGCTTCTCCAAACCAAACAATATGCGGGCGTAATTGATCTCCGTTTTTATCAACATCTCCTAGATATAAATCTTTTGACCATTCTAAAACAATTTTTTCATTAGTAGTGCTTCTCACTTTTCTTAATTCACCATGTAGATGTACTATTTGAGAACTTCCAGCTCTTTCATGTAAATCATCTACATTTTGAGTAATAATATGAATATTAAAATACTTCTCTAGCTCTTTTAAGTTATGATGTGCATTATTTGGAAGTACATCAAGTAATTGTCTTCTACGTTGATTGTAGAACTCTAAAACAAGCTTAGGGTCTCTCTCAAAAGCTTCCGGAGTGGCAACATCCATTACATTATGCCCTTCCCACAAACCATTTGCATCTCTAAATGTTTGTAAACCACTTTCGGCACTCATTCCAGCACCAGTTAATACCACCATTTTTTTCATAGATATGACTATTAAATTTTAGTATGTTTGTTGAACCATGTTAGACATCAATACAAAGTTACTTACTTATTTAGAAGGTTTTGTAACAGATAAGAGAAAAAACCTTTTTAGAAATATCTTACAAGATAGAACAAGACACTTTACAGTTGTATTAGAAGACATCTATCAACAACACAATGCAAGTGCAGTTATTAGAAGTTGTGACATTTTCGGGATACAAGATGTTCATGTGATAGAAAACAAGTACAAGAGTAAAGTGTCAAGACACATTGCAAAGGGTTCCCAAAAATGGCTATCATTTCACAATTACAAAGAAGACACAAACAATACATTAGAGTGTTTAAATACCTTAAAAAGCAAAGGATATCAAATAATTGCGACATCACCACATAACAATTCAAGTATTTTACATGATTTTGATATCTCAAAAAAATCTGCCTTTGTATTTGGAGTTGAAAAAACAGGTGTATCAGATTTAGTCATCAACAATGCTGATGGTATTTTAAAAATTCCAATGGTAGGTTTTACTGAAAGTTTAAATATTTCTGTAGCTGCAGCTATTATTTTAGAAAATCTCACGTTTAAATTAAGGAAAAGTTCTGTTGATTGGAAATTAACAAATGAAGAGCAAAAGATTCTTTATACCAGTTGGATTGAGAAAACGATAAAAAATGTTGATGAAATAAAGGAACGATTTATTGAAAACAATAGTTAAAAATGTATTATTAAAAAAATTACAACATCATTTTTCTAACATAATTGTATCAATTGTAGCAATAGAATCGCATCGAATTATCCAAAGTTGTAATTCTTTTTCAAGATACTCTCCTGTAATGGCATATTCTGGGCAAGGTTTTTTATGTTGGTTACTTTTTCCAAAATCTACATCACCATCTGAAAGAATAGAATGAATTGTGGTACTATCTAATTTCATTCTTTTCATAGATAATTTAGCACTCTCAGAGTAATGAAGCGTTTTAGTTCTTATTGTTTTTAATGTTCTAGCATCCATTCCATAATCAAAAGAAACATCTTTTCCTGTCCAAATAAAATAAACAATTAAGCTTCCTAAAGATAGCCCTATTAAATAATAAATAAAACGATTGAATAAATTCATACTGCAAAATTAGGAGTATTTTATGAATATTTAAGATTAAATATGAGGATGTTTCCTACAATTAACTAGTAATGTGTTTGATGTTTTTTTTATAAGAGTAATAAATTAATATCCCTAAAAGGAAGATCAAACCATGCAGCTACCGTTTTATTTGTTAAAATACCATGATAGAAATACATGCCACTACGAAGGCTTTTATCAAATCTAGCAGCATTTTCGAAACCTCCTGATTCTGCGATATCTAGTAAATAAGGTGTAAATAGATTACTAATAGCAAATGAGGCAGTTCTTGAATATCTAGATGGGATATTTGGCACACAATAATGTATTACACCATGTTTTTCAAATGTTGGTTTAGAGTGAGAGGTTATATTTGAAGTTTCAAAACAACCACCTCTATCAATACTAACATCTACAATAATAGCACCTTCTTTCATCGTTTCAACTATTGTTTCTGAGACTACTATTGGTGAACGATCTTTACCTCTAATGGAGCCAATAGCAACATCACACCTTCTTAAAGATTTAGCTAAGGTTTTTGGTTGAATAGTAGAAGTATAAATAGGTGTATTTAAACTATGTTGAAGTTTTCTAAGTTTAGTTATAGAATTATCAAAAACTTTCACTCTGGCCCCTAAACCTAAAGCAGATCTTGCTGCAAATTCTCCAACAGTACCCGCACCTAAAATTACAACATCTGTGGGAGGTACCCCTCCAATATTACCTAAAAGGAGTCCATTTCCTTTATTTAGGTTACTCATTAATTCAGCAGCAATTAAAATTGCAGCAGTTCCTGCAATTTCACTTAATGATTTTACAACCGGATATACACCATGTTCGTCTTTTATGTAATCAAAAGCAACCGCTGTAATTCTTTTTTTAGCTAAGGTTTTAAAATATTCTTTTGTTTGAGTTTTTAATTGAAGTGCAGAAATTAAAACACTTTGAGGAATTATCATGTCTATCTCATCAATAGTTGGTGGAGCTACTTTTAAAACAATATTACAAGAGAAAACCTCTTTGGTATCATATGATATTTTTGCGCCTGCTTCAGAATATTCATTATCAGAATAATTAGAACCTTCACCTGCTCCTGCTTCAATTACAATTCTGTGACCATGACTAGTTAAGGCTGAAACCGCATCTGGAGTTAAACAGATTCTTTTTTCTTCAAAGAGGGTTTCCTTAGGAAGTCCAATAAATAATTCTCCTTTTTGCTTTTTAATTTCTAACATTTCTGTTTGAGGAAGTAATTCCTCTTTACTAAATGGAGAGAATGTGCTCATAAAAGTTATTTAAGTTGAATATTTCGTTGTCCATCATCTAATTCACTTAAATGAATGTTTACATAATCTAAAGGTAGTAAATTTTGAATAACTGATGGCCATTCAATAAGACACCATGCATCAGAATCAAAATAATCTTCTACACCAATATTATAAGCTTCTTCTTCATTATTAATTCTGTAAAAGTCAAAATGATATATAGTATCGTTCGTGTTGGTTTTGTATTCATTTACAATAGAAAACGTAGGTGAACTTGTAATATCATCCGTCCCTAGTTCTTTACAGATTTCTTTGATTAACGTTGTTTTTCCAACTCCCATTTCTCCATGAAATAGCAGTATTTTTTGAATAGAACTCTTAATGATGTCTTTTGCAATTCTATTTACATCTGATAATGAGTAGTTTTTATTCATGAGTATTTTAAAATTATTTTGGGCTATAAACAGCACAGGGAATTATCATTTCCTCTAATGAGACACCTCCATGTTGATAAGTGTTTCTGAAGTAATTTACAAAATGATTGTAATTGTTTGGATAGGCAAAAAATAAATCTTCTTTTGCAAAAACAAAAGGACTATTAAAACTAATACTTGGTAAGAAAATATCTTTTGGATTTTTTACTTCAAATACATCTTTTTCTGAGTAAGAGAGACTTTTTCCAGTTTTATATCTCAAGTTAGAACTTATATTTTTATCACCAATTATTTTGGTTGGGTTTTTACAATTAATAGTTCCATGATCTGTAGTAATAATTAGTTTTTGACCAAGTTGCTGCGCTTTTTGAATAATTTCAAATAAAGGTGAATTTTTAAACCAACTAACAGTTAAAGATCTGTATGCTTTATCGTCTCCAGCTAATTCTTTAATAACCTCCATCTCTGTTTTAGAATGAGATAACATATCTACAAAATTATAGACTAAAACAGTCAAATCATTTTGTTTTGTTCCGTTATAATTTGTTGCTAACTCTTTTCCATCTTTTAAAGAAGTGATTTTATAATACTCATGCTTTATTGAAAGTTTTAACCTTTTAATTTGAGCACTTAAAAATTCATTTTCAAACATGTTTTTACCACCTTCATCGGTATCATTTCTCCAAAATTCTGGATGATTTTTTTCCATTTCAGATGGCATTAAGCCAGAAAAAATGGAATTTCTAGCATACTGAGTTGCAGTAGAAGTAGCTAGCATTGCATGTCCGTGTGGAATTAAGAAATTTCTACCATAACCATTCTTAACAGTTACAACATCATCTTTAAATCCTAAATTTTCTACGTCTTGTTTTAAAATCAGTTCCATAATTCTACGTCTTTAATTATTTCAACATATCTCCAACGTATGGCATTAATGCCAAATGACGAGCTCTTTTAATAGCTTGTGCAACTTTACGTTGATATTTTAGTGATGTTCCTGTTAAACGTCTTGGTAAAATTTTACCCTGTTCGTTTACTAAATACATTAAGAAGTTTGCATCTTTGTAATCGATGTATTTCATGCCGTTTTTCTTAAAACGACAATACTTTGCTTCTTTTTTAGTTTCAATGTCTAGCGGAGTTAGGTATCTTACCTCACCTTGCTTGTTTCCTTTTGCTTGTTGCTCTATAGTCGATGCCATGTCTTATTTTTTTGTAGATTTAACACGTTCTCTTCTTTTTTCAGCCCAAGCTTCAGCATGCTTGTCTAACCTTACTGTTAAGTAACGCATAACGCTGTCATCTCTTCTGAATTCTAATTCAAACGATGTAATTGCTTCACCTACCACTTTGTAATCAAGTAAATGGTAAAACCCACTTTTTTTCTTTTGGATTGGATACGCTAATTTTTTTAAGCCCCAATCCTCTTTGGAAATCATTTCGGCACCTCTAGAAACCAAATAGTCCTCAAACTTTTGTACTGTCTCCTTTATCTGTGTATCAGATAAAACGGGATTCAAAATGAAAACAGTTTCGTAATGATTCATAATAGTTGTTTATTAATGTTTATTTTTAAGGGTGCAAATATAGTGACTTTTTTAATTCTGACAATGCATAATTACATCAGAAAACAAAAGGAATTAAAAAAGTACAACTCTTTGACCTCTAGTCTTATTATTTTTGACTATTGTTTTACGGCAGTTACTGTAAAACCTGCTTTTCTTAACAGCTTAATTACTCCATTTTCTCCCGGTAAATGCCCAGCTCCTACTCCAAAGAAAGTCGGTTGGTTTTTTGCAAAGTCTTCAATGTTAGAAATCCATTTTTTATTTCTATTGTCTAACAATATATCCATATACTTAGAAGTTGCTCCGTCATCTTGTGTCATGATTTGAAATAACCTTGAGATATCTTGGCTATTGTAAACTTCTATTAGCGATTTAATTTTTTCTTTATCTGATGCGAGGTTATCTTTTGCACTTTTCAATAAATCTTTTATTTGATCTTCGTATGGAATATTGTCAAATACTTCTAATTGATCTTCGATAGTTTCTAAACCTTTAATTTCTTCATTTTGAGATTTTGCTACTTTCATTAATTCTAGTTCAAAAGATTGCATAGGGCAATCTATCAGCTTTCCTAGGAAGGACGCCCCTATAAAGAATGGTTTCATCCTTTCCATCATTTTTACAGACATTCCTACATTTTTAATCAATAATGAATCAATCATGGTATATTCTTGATCATTAACAAAATCTTTCAAGGTTTTTCCTTCTTTCATAAAGATTTTACTCATCATTTTAGATTGCATTTCAGGGTCATCAATATCAATTTCTAGTACGAGTTGCGAAGTCTTGTTTAAAGCGTTTTTTACTTGTTCACTTAGGGTAGCATCACAAGTAATATGAATGGTTCCAAATAAATAAGAAGCTTCTTCTAATTCATTTCCTGTAATTTTCCAAAGCGTTGAGTTTTCTAATTTTTGCGCAAAAAGAGAACTTGAAGTAATCAATAACGCGGCGAGCAAAAAAGTAATTTTTTTCATAATTATTGGTTTTTTATACAGAAGCATTAGTAGTCTTAAAACTATTTTTGTTACAAAAAAAAATAGATTATAACTTAAGATTCTCTAAGTTAAAGGCATCACTAATTTCCTTGTATACGACTTTCCCTTTAACAATATTAAGCCCTTTTGCTAAAGAGGCATCGTTGTCACAAGCTAACTCCCAGCCATTATCTGCAATTTTTAATATGTATGACAAGGTAACATTGGTTAATGCAATTGTTGATGTATAGGGTACAGCTCCTGGCATATTTGCAACACAATAATGAACAATATCATCTATAATATATGTTGGGTCTTCATGAGTTGTAGGTCTTGTAGTTTCCATACAGCCGCCTTGATCTACAGCCACATCAACTAAAACAGTACCTGGTCTCATTTCCTTCAACATTTCTCTAGTAATTAATTTCGGCGCTTTAGCTCCTTTCAGTAAGACTCCACCAATAATTAAATCATGGTCTTTTATTTTTTGCCTGATACTATATTCATTTGAAAAAGCTGTCACAACATGACTGGGCAATACATCGTTTACATATCGAAGTCTTTTCATATTTACATCCATCACTGTAACATGTGCTCCTAGGCCTGATGCCATTTTTGCTGCTTGAACTCCAACAACCCCAGCTCCTAAAATCAAAACTTTTCCTGGAGAAACTCCCGGAACACCTCCTAGTAAAATACCCCTTCCTTTAATTGGTTTTTCTAAATATTTGGCTCCTTGTTGTACAGCCATTCTGCCTGCAACTTCAGACATTGGTGTTAATAATGGTAAAGTTCCTTCATCATCTTCTACAGTTTCATAGGCAATACATATGGCATTGCTTTTCATCATTGCTTTGGTTAAAGTTTCACTAGAAGCAAAATGAAAGTAAGTGAATACAATTTGGTTTGGTGTAATTAAACTATATTCTAATTCAATCGGTTCCTTAACTTTCACAATCATTTCTGCAATAAGATATACTTCTTCTATTGTTGGTAGAATAGTAGCACCAACATCTATATAATCTTCATCAAAAAAGCCACTTCCTATGCCTGCTTCAGTCTGAATATATACTGTATGTTTTCTTTTTGTTAGTTCAAATACTCCAGCAGGAGTCATTCCTACTCTACTTTCGTTGTTTTTAATTTCTTTTGGAATTCCGATAATCATTAGGGTATATTTTTAAATTATTTTTTCTCAAAATTACTTATTTTAAAAACAAAAAAGTTTTAGTTATAGTTAATTTTTTTAATGTTGAAGTGAAAAACGTATGATTTCTAATAAGCATCTACATCTATAATAAAACGAATGGGTCTAAAGTCTGCTATTGCTTGAAAGGTATTTTTGATTTTATCAATCTCTTGTTTTGTTTTTCCTAGAGACTGCTTGGGTGGAATCTTAATCATTACGTTTTTAATATACTGATTTCTAATTCTAGAAACAGCAGGTTCAGAAGGTCCTAAGACATGTTCTCTAAAAACATTTTGCAATGCTTTTGATAACCAAATAATACCAGCATCTACTTTTTGATAATCTTTATGTTTTAAGGTTATTTTAACCAAACGATAATACGGAGGGTAATGATACTGCCATCTGTCTTCTAATTGTTCTTTATACATGGCTGCATAGTCTGTTGAGGAAACTTGCTGTAAGATTTGATGGTATGGATTATAGGTTTGTATCAATACTTTTCCTTGTTTTTTTGAACGTCCTGCCCTACCAGAAACCTGAACCATTAATTGAAAAGCACGTTCATGAGCTCTAAAATCTGGAAAATTTAGCATCATATCAGCATTTAAGATGCCTACCAAAGAAACATTATCAAAATCTAATCCTTTAGATAACATTTGTGTTCCTACCAAGATGTCTATTTCTCTAGCTTCGAAGGCACCAATAATTTTCTGATACCCGTATTTACCACGAGTGGTGTCTAAATCCATTCTACCAATAATATGATTGGGGAATAATTCTTTGAGTTCTAATTCTATTTGTTCTGTTCCAAAACCTTTTGTACTGAGAGTGTTACTTCCACAAGCGCCACAACTATTAGGCATGGCTCGTTGATAATTACAATAATGACATTTTAACTCCTGTTTATACTTATGAAAAGTTAAACTAACATCACAATTGGGGCATTGAGGAGATACACCGCAAGTTTTACACTCTATAATTGGTGAAAAACCACGCCTATTTTGAAATAAGATTACTTGTTCTTTTAAATCTAGGGCCTCTTGAATATGTTTGAGTAAGGTATCAGAAAAATGACCTGTCATTTCTCTTTTACGCTGCTTTTCTTTCATATCAACTAAATGAATTTGAGGCAATTGAACATTGCCAAAACGTCTGTTTAGTGTTACAAATCCGTACTTATTTTCTGAAGCATTAAAATAGGTTTCTAAAGAAGGTGTTGCAGAGCCCAATACAATTTTTCCTTGATGGATATGAGATAATACAATAGCTGCATCTCGTGCATTGTATCTAGGTGAAGGCTCAAACTGTTTGTAAGAAGTTTCATGTTCTTCATCTACAACTATTAATCCTAAGTCTTTAAATGGTAAAAAGATAGAGGAACGTGCTCCTAAAATAATTTGTGCTTTAGATTTATTTTCTAAAACATTATTCCATACTTCAACTCGTTCATTCATAGAGTATTTTGAATGAAATACAGAAATCTGATTACCAAAATAGTGTTGTAATCTTACAATAATCTGAGTTGTTAAAGCTATTTCTGGCAATAAAAAAAGAGCTTGTTTACCAGAGTCTAAAGTCTCTTGAATGAGTTTTGTATACACTTCTGTTTTACCAGAACTTGTAATTCCGTGTAATAAGGTTACTTCTTTGGTTTTAAAAGAAGTTTTAATTTCTTGCAGTGCTTGTTCTTGAAACTCATTGAGTTCTTTTAGATCATTTGTGTTTCCGTTGAAAGAAATTCTATCTGTTTGTATCAGATAATACTCAAGAACATCTTTATCTACGAGAGCTTTTATGGTAGCTGATGATGCTCCTGAAACTGTTTCTAACTCTTTTACTTTAATTGGTTTTTTGAAAGTTGCCAGTTGAAAATAAGACAAAACTACATCACGTTGTTTCTTGGCTCTAGATAATTCAGTCAACAAACTTTCTAAAGAATTCTCTGAGCTGTAGTTCCCATGCAAACGAACATACTTTATTAATTTTGGCTTGTACTGTTCA
Source organism: Flavobacterium sp. SCGC AAA160-P02 (assembly GCA_000383355.1). Classification (GTDB taxonomy): domain Bacteria; phylum Bacteroidota; class Bacteroidia; order Flavobacteriales; family Flavobacteriaceae; genus Polaribacter. Next base: position 13,470 of record KB911112.1, read on the forward strand.
TAAATTTCTTCTTTAATATAAATTGCAGATTTATGAAGTAGCTCGTTAATAATGGGCAATACTTTCTTTTTCCCAAGAATATCAACTACTTGATGAATTGTTAATTGAGATTGATGTTGTAATGCTTCATAAATAAGAAATTCTTCATCACTTAAAATATCATCATTTTCAAATGTTTCATTTTTAAAAATAATTGTTTCACTTTCTAATAAAAAAGCAGATGGTAATGCTGCTCTGTAGACATCACCCAAGCCACACATATAATAAGTAGATATCCACTCCCAATGTTTTAATTGATGTTCTGTTACTATGGGTTTGTCATCTAAAATTTGAAGAATTTCTTTGGCTTCATAGGCCTCTGGGGGTGTTTTATGTAATTTAAACACCAACCCTGTATACATTTTTGTCTTTCCAAAAGATACTGCTACACGCATTCCTTTTTTAAGGAATTCATATTCCATAGCTGTAACAGAATACGTAAATGTTTTCTGAATTGGTATTGGTATAATAACGTCTATAAAATATACTGACACTTGGTTTTTTTAGTTTTTCTCCTTAAGTGTTGTGTAATCAAGGAGAAATTGATTTATTACTTAAATTGACTTGCCTATATAGAGATCAAAAAAGCTACCTCAAAACTACTGAATTTTTAGTACATTGTATTCACAAATTCAGATCGATTTATGACTGCAAATGAGTGGAAATCTAAAGGAGAGTTTATAACTGTAAATGACAGAAAGTTATTTGTTATAGATACTTCATCTTTCTTTTCAACTGAAGATAAGGTTCCTACAGAGACTATGGTTGTGCTGCATGGCTATCCTACTTCATCCTATGATTATTACAAAGTTTTACCAGAACTAAGCAAACATTATAGAGTGATTATTCATGATCACTTAGGGTTTGGATTTTCAGACAAGCCCTTAGACTACTCCTATTCTTTACTAGATCAAGCAGATCTAGCCTTACAGTTATGGCAACTATTGGGGGTAAAAAAAGTACACTTACTGGCACATGATTATGGAACTTCTGTAGCTACAGAGATTATAGCGAGAAATAATAACCATGAACTAACTATAGAGATTGAAAAACTAACCCTTTGCAATGGTAGTATGCATATAGAACTGTCTAAATTAAGAACCATTCAAAAATTATTAAAAAATAAATGGTTGGGTAAATATGTTGCAAAATTAACCACCTACGCTATTTTTAGTAAAAACCTACGCAATGTTTATTTTGATAAAACTAAAGTAAGTAATAATGAACTGAAAGATATGTGGATGCAACTTGAGTACAATGAGGGACGTAAGGTTATTCATAAGCTAAGTCAGTATATAAATGAACGCTATACCTACTGGAATCGTTGGATTGGTGCTCTTAAAGAAACTGATCTACAAACTAACATTGTATGGGCTAAAAATGACCCGGTTGCAGTTCCTGCAATTGCCAGGTTAATAGCAACAGAAATCTCAAATA
>KB911113.1 GCA_000383355.1 Flavobacterium sp. SCGC AAA160-P02
CTCCATATACTTTGGTTGGATCACTTGCCGTTACGGTTAACGCTGCGGCTGTGATGTCTCCTGATAAGGTTGGCTGCGTAAGTGTATAGTTCCCTGAATCGGTTCCACTAATGGTGTAGCCTGTGGTTGTAATGGTAATCCCTGTTCCTACATTGGCTGATGCAAAGGTAAAGACTGGGCTTCCTCCTAGGAACACATCGTCTCCGGCTTCAACGCCAACAAGTGTGGCTGTTTCTAAAGCATTGGCAGCTATCGTGCCATTATATACTTTGTTTAGTCCTGAAATTCCTGTAATGGTGAGTTCCTTGGCTGTAATGTCTCCTGAAAGTGTTGGTTGGGTCAGTGTATATTTTCCTGAATCCGTTCCTGAGATGGTATATCCTGTTGTATTGATCGTAATTCCTGTGCCTACATTGGCACTTGCAAAGGTATATACTGGGCTTGCTCCTAAGCTTACATCATCAGCTCCAATGATTCCTGAAAGGGCTGCCGTTCCAGTAGCAGTGGCCGCTGTGGTGTCATCATATACTTTGTTGTCTCCTGTTAAGCCTGTAATCGTTAAAGAAATCAATCCTTCTGTAGTCACATCCAGTTTTGTTGGACTTCCCTGTAGGTTGGGTGACCCTTCATCATCTCTAGCAACTACATACACGTCATAGTCTGTGCCTGCTGTTAGACCTGTAACACTAAAAGCATTCGTAAAGCCTCCTGAGGTTACACTGGCATTGTCTGAAGTCACAGCAGCTGCCCCTCCATTTCCTGTTCCGTTCACTACGTCTGATGATGTTGGTGCTGCAGCTCCGTCGGCAAGAACAACATAGAAAATATCTCCCGCTTCGTCAATGTCTGTGGTTAGATTAAAACCTGTTTGGGTGACAGAGGAATAGGAAGGTGTGCTAGTCTCAAAGGATGGTGCAGTATCGTCTGTTACCGTAACAGTAATGTTATAAGTATCACTTTTACCACCACTGTTTACTTGGTATGTAAAATTATCTGTCCCTCCAAAATTGTTGGGTGTGTAAATCACTGAACCGAAGGTTAATGTTCCATTACTTGGCCCAACAGATTGTGTGGAAGCTTCTAAGGCACTATCCACATCGTACCCTTCGGGGTCTATCACTAAGGTCTGACTACTGCTAATACTTCGCTTATTCCATGCTTCAGACTCCACCCAATCTGAGCCAGCATCCATATTAGTTAAAGTACCATAGATATTATTACTTGTTGCATCATAAACCCTAGTACCACCGTCTTCGTCTAAACGGAAAAGAGCTTCCAGATTTGTCTCATTACCGAGAAGGATCTTATAGCGATTGTTTTGAATTTCTGTCAGAGAACGTGCTTCATTCCAAATACGTACCTCGTCTAACTGGCCTAAAAAAGAGTCACTAGATAGAAATCCTTTACCAAGCTTGAAACTTGCTGAGTTGGATACATTGGTAATTCCTCCTCCGTTAGTCGTACCAATTTTCTGAGCTTCTAGAACTCCATCAACATACAGACTGGTAGTGGTACCTGAGCGGGTGACAGCAAAGTGGTGCCATTCGTTGTCGGCAATATTTGTTGTCCCTGTTATGTCACCATTATTCGTTGAACCAGACTCCTTGATCTCGAAGGCTAGAAGCCCAGATGAAGCCTGAACAAAGACATTGTATAATGGAGCTGTTGCAGCTGAGGTAGCTCGCTTTCCCATTATTCTCCTTCTAATTGAAGCATTGGGTATCTTTACCCATCCCTCAATAGTGAAAGGATTAGTTCCAAAGTTACCAAAGGTGGTAGAATTTAATTCCACAAATTCATTAGCTCCATCAAAATCAAGAGCTGTTCCTGACCCAGCTATTGGGGCTTCATCTACAGGAGCAATGGTGAAATTAAACGTTTGGTCGTCAACTGTGCCTCCCTGCCCGTCACTTACATCGACCCTAAAACTATCTGAGGTAGTTTCTCTTCCGTCATGCACATAGTCAATACGGTTGTTATTAATATCATCTTGTGTAAAAGTACCACCCAAGGTTAAGGCTACGGTATTTTTTCTAAGCGTACCGTTATCTGGTAAATCATCTAGTGTATAGGTAATATCCGTATCAGGCTCTTCTGCATCGTCAAACTCAAGTTCTGAGCTAGAAACAATATCTGTACCTCCCTCGCTTAATGAGGAACCTGTGTTTGCAACAGCAATTGGGGCTGTGTTAGTTAGAGCACTGCCAAACACAAAATCATCAAAAATATCATACTCAAAGAATCCAGTATCACCAGCAGTTATGGTAACTTTATCAACATTATCAAAAGTTGAATTAGGACTTACAATTTGTATATATCCAGAACTAGAGTTGCCTGTTACTGAAATAACTTGAGTACCAATACTCACGCCGTCTTTGAACCCTTCTAGGGTCCAGTTTTCATTTCCGGTGAAGCTAAGTATATCTAACCAAAAACTTTGAAAATCAAATTCACTTCCATTATTAGTTTCAACAGTAATTGATTGTGACTGTCCTGGTGCAATAGATGTAGTTATAGCCATTATAGCCATTGTACTTCCATTACCATTAGTAGAGCCAAACCAAGTAGCATCGTTGTAAGTAAATTTGAAGTTACCATCAGTTATTACATTAGAACCAAAATCAGAATTGTTAGCCAATGTTGTTCCTGAATTAAAGTTTATGGTTGTTTGTGCGTTGATGGATAAAGATAGAAATAGGCCAAATAGAAGACCTATTAGAGAGGTAATTTTTTTCATAATATTAGGGATTAAATGATAAAATAAAAATTAGGTTTTTAGAGAGTCATTAGCTTCGATAAAGATTTACCAATGACTAAAGGCAATTTTAATTTAATGATGACTATTTATTTGAATGTAAATATGTAAAAATTAATTTATACCATATAAATTAATTTTTACATATTTTAAATTAACTTCATTAATTTCTAGGTGGATATACACCATTTACACAAATAATATAATTCATCACTAGTGATGGCTGAATATTATTATGTGCGGAATTCCCGCCAGTTTGGTTCACAGTTGTTTCTGCAGATAAACCAGAAACATCTATTTTAATAGCATCATTTGCCATTTCAACATCGGCACTGGAGCCATACATGTTAACCGAACTTCTAGCAATATTCGTTGGCATAGCGAGATAATTATTTAAGGGTACATTTGTTGTTCCCTCAGCGCTAGATGCATTTAGCTTTGCTGTTACAGAGGAACCAGATATAGTTGTCTTGGCAGCATGACTATGGATTGGCATTTGTGCTGTAGATAAAGTAACCTCTTCAATACCAATTTGTTCCCCCATTCTTCTACTTGTTAATCCATTTCCTTGACCCTGACCGATTGGCACTCTACCTCGAGAATCTGGTAGCCCAAAAGTTGTTCTTCCATCTCCTCCGTAGGTTATTCCTAAAATAGAATATAGTGATTGATTTTGGCTGATTGGTAATAATTGGCCATCGCAAAAAGCCCAGTCTCTTGGGGCAAAATTTCCTGCAAACATGATAATTTGTCCAATAAATGGATCCATAAGTTTATTTTTAAGGGGTTAGTTATAAAAATTTTTCAAAAATAAGTTATCTAAGCTTAATATGCATGAGTATAAATACTCAATTTTTGATAAAAAAATTATTGGATTTAGATAGGGGCTAATTTTTTTAAAAAATAAACATATGTAAATAGTTTGGTTTGTTTGTTATTACAACTTTTAGGGTATAACAATAAACCACAAAAGATATATTCTTTTGGGGTTTTGATTTCTATTGTATGAATTTCTATCTTTTTATGGAGCGGGGTTAGGTATCATAGCATGTACCTCTGCAATTTCTTGTAAGGTTTCTTCAGATAGTTCTATGTAAATACTTTCTATGTTTTCTTTAAGTTGGCTCATTTTAGTAGCACCAATAATATTACTTGTAACAAATGGTAATTGATTTACAAAAGCCAAAGATAATTCTGTTAATGTAATTCCGTTTTTCTTTGCAATGGCTTCATATCTTTTTACAGCTTCCAAAGAACCATCTCCCATATAACGTGCTATAAATCTTGGAAATAAATTTCCTCGAGATCCTTCTGGGCTTTTTCCATCTAAATATTTTCCAGACAATACTCCTTGCGCTAAAGGAGAGTATGCTAACAACCCAATATCTTCTCTCATAGAAACTTCAGACATTCCAGCTTCATAGGCTCTATGAATCATAGAATACGAATTTTGTATGGTAATAGGTCTAACTAGGTTATGAGCATTAGCAGTTTGTAAATATTTCATAGTACCCCAGGGTGTTTCATTAGAAAGACCAATAGCTCTAATGGTTCCTGCTTTTACAAAAGTGTTCAATGTTTCTAGAATTTCTAAATGATTTTCTGCTTCTTTTGTAGCTGTTTGATATGGGTAATCTCTAACGCCAAAACAATTTACACCTCTAGACGGCCAATGCAATTGGTATAAATCTAAATAGTCTGTTTGCAATCTTTGTAAACTAGCCTCTATAGCTTCTGTAATATTTTTTTTTGTAAAACCACCAGTTCTAATATGCTTTGTGTAATCTCCACCACCAGCAATTTTACTAGCTAAAACAACGTTTTCTCTGTTTCCTGTTTTTTGAAACCAATTTCCAATAATTCTTTCTGTGTCTGCATAGGTTGCCGGGGTTGCTGGTACTGGATATAGTTCTGCTGTGTCAAAGAAATTAACTCCTTTTTCTAGCGCGTAATTCATTTGTTCAAAAGCCTCTTCTTGGGTGTTTTGGTTTCCCCAAGTCATGGTTCCTAAACATATTTTTGAAACTTTAATGCTTGTTTTAGGTAGTGTGGTGTATTTCATGTTTTATTTTAAAAACTAATATGATTCGCTTTAGAGCGAATCATATTAGATAGTATGGTTTTTATTACTGGGTTAAATATAAGAATATTCTCTAAGAAAGAATTGCTTTTATACCAGGTAATGTTTTACCCTCTAATGTTTCTAACATAGCACCACCACCTGTAGAGACATAACTTACTTTATCTGCAAAACCAAATTGTTTTACGGCCGCAACAGAATCTCCTCCTCCAACTAAGGAAAAAGCACCGTTTTGGGTAGCTCTGTCTATAGAATTACCAAGTGCAATGGTTCCTTTAGAAAAGGTTTCTAATTCAAAAACTCCTAAAGGGCCATTCCATAAGATGGTTTTACATGAATTAACAACCTTGTCAAAAATAACTTGAGATGTTGGCCCAGCATCTAATCCTTGCCATCCATCAGGTATTTTAGTAACATCTACAATCTGAGTAGTTGCATCATTAGAAAAAGCATCTGCTGCTACAACATCTACAGGAAGATGAATTTGAACATTTCTTGCTGCTGCTTTTTCTAATATTTCAAGAGCTAATTCCATTTTATCGTCTTCACAAATAGAATCTCCAATACTGCCCCCTTGAGCTTTTACGAAGGTAAAAGTCATTCCACCTCCAATGATTAAATGATCTACTTTGTCTAAAATGTTTTCTATAACTGTAATTTTAGAAGATACTTTTGCTCCTCCTAAAATTGCTAAAACGGGTTTCTCGCTAGTATTTAATACTTTATCTATACTTTTAATTTCTTTGGCTAGTAAACTCCCAAAACATTTATTTTCTGAAAAATACTTTGCCACAATTGTTGTGGAAGCGTGCGCTCTGTGAGCAGTACCAAAAGCATCATTTACATACACATCTCCATTGTTGGAAAGTTGTTCTGAAAACCCTTCATCTCCGGCAGTTTCTTCTGCATAGAAACGAAGATTTTCTAGTAATAAAATTTCTCCATTTTGTAGGCTATTAACGGCTGAGGTTACTTTTTCTCCAACACAATCATCTACAAATTTTACTTGAACCCCAATAACATCGGCTACTTTTTCTACAATATGTTTTAAAGAATAGGAAGCATCTACTCCTTTTGGTCTTCCTAAATGAGACATTAAAACTACAGAACCTCCATCTTCTAAAATCTTAATAATTGTAGGTTTCGCTGCTTCTATTCTGGTTGCATCAGTTACTTCAAAATCTGTATTTAAAGGCACATTAAAATCTACTCGTATTAATGCTTTTTTATTTTTAAAACTGAAGTCGTTTATGGTTTTCATACTAAAATATTTTTCACAAAAATAGCTAATTAAAGGGGTTCATAGAAATTGAAAACTGAAAAGTTAATATATCGTTTGCGTAAAATTATCGCTTATATTTGTGACATGCTTTTTAATCAAATTATTGGTCAGGAACATATTAAAAACCATTTGCAGACTTCTGCTAAAAATGGAAGAATTCCTCATGCACAATTATTTGTAGGCAAAGAAGGTTCAGGAACCCTTCCTGTAGCTATTGCTTATGCACAATTTTTATTGAGTCATTTTTCAGACAATCCAACAGCTAGTGAATTAAAAGTTGCCAAACTGCAGCATCCAGATTTACACTTTGCGTTTCCTGTTACCACTAATGATTCTGTAAAAAAACACCCCGTTAGTAATTTGTTTTTAAATGAATGGAGAAATTTTGTGAGCAACCATCCATACGGAGGGCTTTTTAATTGGTTGCAATCTATTGGTGTAGAAAATAAGCAAGGAATGATTGGGGTAGACGAAGCGCTAGAAGTTGTAAAAAAACTCCAACTAAAATCTTATGAAGGTGGTTTTAAAGTAATGATTATTTGGATGGCTGAAAAAATGAATATTGCAGCGTCTAATAAATTATTAAAGTTAATTGAAGAGCCACCAGCAAAAACAATTTTCTTATTAATTACAGAAAATGAAGATCAAATAATTACTACTATTAAATCTCGTTGCCAGGCATTACACTTTCCTGTTTTAAGTGAACAAGATATTGCCAATGAGTTACTACTAAAAGAAAAATGTTCTGAAAGTGATGCTTTAAAAATAGCAACTCAAGCGGAAGGAAATTATAATAAAGCCGTTCATTTATTACATCAAGACGCTAATGATCTTATTTTTGAACAATGGTTTATTGCCTGGATTAGAACTGCTTTTAAAGCCAAAGGAAATGCTGCTGTTATTCAAGAATTAGTGGTGTGGTCTGAGACTATTGCCAAAACTGGGCGAGAAACTCAAAAACAGTTTTTAGACTATTGTTTACAGTTTTTTAGGCAGGCTTTGTTATTAAATTATAAGTCTCCAGAGCTAGTTTTTTTGGAAACACAAACACCAAAATTTAATTTGCAAAATTTTGCTCCTTTTGTTCATAGCGAAAACATCTTGGCTATTGAAAAAGAATTAAATGATGCCCTATATCATATAGAAAGAAACGGAAATCCTAAAATTATTTTGTTAGATCTTTCTATGAAATTAACTCGTTTTCTTCATAAAAAAGAAACCTCAGTTTAATTCTTTACATACCCTTACTCACTCTTTTAGCAATATATAAATCTGCAATTGTTGGGCTTTCTGAGCATTTTTTTATGGGTTCAAATGTGTCTCCAACTTGTACATTTCCTGTTTGAAGTATTTTAAAATACACCCCACACATGGTGGTATTCCAAAACTGTTTTACAATTTTCATATCATTAAAACGCACTCCTAACTTTACACAAGGGTTTCTCTGTTTTGTTGCTTCTACAATACATTCTCCAACTTTAAAGGTATCTCCTACATGTATTGCTGTTTCTTCTAAATTATCTATGGTTAAATTTTCGCCAAACATACCGTATTGCCATTCTAATGCTGGGTATTGTTCTTTCCAATAGGCATAATGTGCTTCTGAATATCCATAAACTGCTTGTTCTATGCCTCCATGATGAGCTCTATTGCATATTACATCTCCTTTTACATCTTCTTTATCAAGAAAAACAGGAATATCAACTGGAAATTTAAAAATTCCAGTTGTGATTATTTTTCCTTTCCAATTAATGTCTTTTCGTTCTCCTATGTTGGTTGCAATAATTTTCATATTGTTTATATTTTATAAATGTATTGATGCCAAATACACTAGTCTTTCAAAAAACCTTGTAATACATCGGCAATCTTTCTATTGTCTGATAATTGTGGGATTTTGTTTTGCCCTCCAAACTTACCTATAGATTTCATGTATTGATGAAAGCCTCCTTTTTTAACTTTTCTAATAATTAATGGCTGTAATATTTTACCTTTTATTAAGTCAGAATAATATATATTCTGAATTTGCATAGAAGCATCTATTTTTGAAGCCAATTCATTGCTATTCTCCTCTTCATTTTCAAACTCTATAAACCATTCATGATAGGGCAATCCTTCAGGTGGGTTTACCTGCGGCGCTACTGTAAACTCGCTAACGTTGGTGTTGGTTCCTTTAATTGCATCGTTTAAAGCCTTTTCTACTTCCTTGCCTATCACATGCTCTCCAAAGGCAGAAATAAAGTGTTTAATTCTACCAGTTACTTTTATTCTGTAGGGTAATAATGAGGTGAATTCTACTGTATCTCCAATATTATACCCCCATAAACCTGCATTGGTATTTAAAATGATTACATAATTAACCCCTAATTGAACATCTTCTACAGAAATTCTAGTTGGGTTTTCATTGAAGAATTCATTAGCAGGAATAAATTCATAAAAAATTCCGCTGTTTAATTGCAGTAACATCCCTTGCTCTTTTTGAGAATCTTGATAGGCAATAAAACCTTCCGATGCTGGATATAATTCTATATAGTCTATTTTTTTTCCAATAAGTGCTTCAAACTTGTTCTTGTAGGGCTCAAAATTTACACCTCCGTAGATGAAAAAATTAAAGTTTGGAAAGATTTCAGATATCTTCTTTCCTGTTTTATCTATCAATTTTTCAAAATACATTTGCACCCAAGAAGGGATTCCGCTAATAACAGACATGTCTTCATTAACTGTTTCTTCTACAATGGCAGTTACTTTTGTATCCCAATCTTCTATGCAATTGGTTTCCCAACTTGGCAGTCTGTTTTTTAATAGATATTGCGGTACATAATGTGCTACAATTCCGCTCAACCTACCTAATTTTATCCCGTTTAATGCTTCTAAAACAGGACTTCCTTGTAAAAAAATCATTTTACCATCTACAAAACTTGCATCGTTTTTTTCTGCGATATAGAACAACAAAGCTTCCTTTGCTGCTTTTATATGAGTAGGCATAGATTCTTTAGTAATAGGAATGTACTTTGCTCCTGAGGTTGTACCAGATGTTTTTGCAAAATACAATGGTTTGCCTTTCCAAAGCACATTTTTTTCTCCTGCTATAATTCTATCTACGTAGCTTCTTAGGCCTTCGTAATCTGTTACTTTTACTTGTTTTTTAAATTCTGAATAACTTTTGATTTTATCAAAATTATGATCTTTCCCAAAAGCAGTATGCTTCGCTTTTTTTATGAGTTCCTTAAAAATTTTCTGCTGTGTTTTATGTGGGTTATAAGCCCATTTATAGACTTTTTTTCGAGCTTTTTTTGCAAAAGGAATCGCTAAGGTAGACTTAAGGCTCATTTATTCAAAATCTATATAGTTAGCAGGATTTACGGCATAACCATCACTCCAAAGTTCAAAATGTAAATGAGGGCCAGTTGTTAATTCGCCCGAAGAGCCAACGCTAGCTATTGCTTCACCAGATTGCACTAGATCGCCTTGTTGCTTTAACAAGATTCCGTTATGTTTATACACAGAAATAAAGTTATTTGCATGCTTCAAAATAATCACATAGCCTGTTTCTGTAGTCCATTCTGAGAAAATAACAGTACCGTCTGCTGCAGCTTTTACAGGTGTTCCTGTTTTAGCAACTACATCTATTGCAAAATGTTTATTTTCTGAATTAAAAGATTGAGAAGTGGTTCCGCTAATTGGTGCAAAAAACACAATTTTGACTCTATTTTGTAGTTCATCTGATAATGGAAAGCGGTCTCTACTTTCTATTTTTTCTCTAAAAATAGAATCTTGTTTAGAGGCATTTAACATGTTCTCATTAATTTGTACTCTTTTCCCTAACTCTTGAATAGAATCTATAATATCATCAGAAGTAATTTCTCCTGTTAATACAGATTTAATAGATTTTGTGTAATTCTCTATCACTGCCAATCTGCTTTTAAGCGAATCTGACTCTAGGGTGAGTTTTTTAGCATCTGTTTTTAATTTTATAGAAGAATAGCCAGGAATATATTCTTTTATGGGTGTAAAAGCTATGAGTATTATTGTTGCTAGAATTAAGAAAATAGAAAAAATACCACTAAAAACAAAGACATTTAAACGTGATAGTTTTAACGCAAATCTCTCCTCAAATGTATGCTCGTTTAAAACAACCAACCGATATTTATTGGTTAGTTTTTGCTTTAGTTTAACTTTCTTTTTATTGTTTTTAGCCATTTAAATTTCTGTGATTACACAAATATACAACGAAACCCTCTCCCAAGAATTTTGACATATTAATAAAGTTGGGTATTAATATAAATAAAATTATATATTTATTTTCTATAAAAATTCATCTCATCAATATATTTCCAAGTTTCTACAGAAAGCATTGGTGCTACATTTTTATTGTTCTTAATTCCTTGGCGAATTAATGTGGCCGAAATTTCTATAATTGGAGCATCTATTTTGTGAATTTTAGGGTGGTTCTCAAACTGACTTTTAATCTCTCCATTAGAAATTCTTGGATAACAGTATATGGTATGATTTTCTAAAATAGTATCATAATTTTTCCATTTATGAAAACTTTTTAAATTGTCTTCACCCATAATTAAACTAAACTCATGTTGAGGATATTTTTCATTTATATGAGCTAAAGTATTAACCGTATAATTGGGTTGAGGCAATTTAAACTCTATGTCTGATGGTTTAATTTTAGTGTATTTTTGAAGTGCTTGATATACCAATTCAAATCTGTGATGGTTTGCTAAAAGAGAACTTTTCTTTTTGTGTGGGTTGTGCGGTGTAACTACCATCCAGATTTCATCTAAGTCTGAATATTCTACCAAATGATTGGCAATGATTATATGACCTACGTGAATTGGATTAAAAGTTCCAAAATACAAACCAACTTTCATTTCTTACTTATTTAAAAAATCTTCTACTAAATTTTCAGCATCTTTAAGTGCTGTTGCCAAATCATCATTTAAAATAATGGTGTCAAACTGTGGCGCCGTTGCCATTTCTGTAGGTGCTTTTGCTACCCGCATGGCAATTTTTTCTGAAGATTCTTCTCCTCGTTGTTTCAATCTAATAATTAATTCATTCATGTCTGGCGGTTTCACAAAAACAGCCAGTGTTTTGTCTGGAAATTTTTTCTTAATTCTTAATCCACCAGCCACATCTATATCAAATATTACATGTTTTCCTGTTGCCCAGATTCTAGCTACTTCTGTTTTTAAGGTTCCATAAAAATTATTAATATATACCTCTTCCCATTCTAAAAATTCGTCTGCTTTTATTTTCTGTTTAAATTCTTCAGCAGAAATAAAATAATAATCTTCTCCATGAATTTCTTTCCCTCTAGCTTCTCTAGATGTTGCAGAAATAGAAAACTCTAATCCAAATTTTTCTTGATGTAATAAATGACGTACTATGGTTGTTTTCCCTGATCCAGAAGGGGCTGAAAAGACAATTAATTTTCCTTTAAAGTCTAACATTTATAACACGTTTAATATTTGTTCTTTAATTTTTTCTAATTCATTCTTCATTTGAATAACAGCCTTTTGCATTGGAGCAAAATTAGCTTTAGACCCAATGGTATTTACCTCTCTTCCTATTTCTTGAACAATAAACCCTAATTTTTTCCCATTAGAATCTTCTGTATCTAATTCTTGCAAAAAATAGCTTAAGTGATTGGCTAATCGAACTTTTTCTTCGTTAATATCTAGTTTTTCTAGATAATAAATTAATTCTTGTTCAAAACGATTTTCATCTGTTGTTACTTTTAGTTCGTCTATTGCTTTTTTTAAGCGCTCTTTTACAAACTCTATTCTTGCATCATCAAAAGATTTCACTTCTTCTAAATAGTGTTGAATATTTTTAATTCGCAATTTAAAATCATCTTCTAAAGAGGCAGCTTCATCTATTCTATATTGAATAATATCTTTAATGGCTTCTTGAATATTGGTGTTTATTTGAGCCCATTCATCTTCATTTAATTCTTCTCGTTCAGTTTTTAAGGCGTCTGGCATTTTAACTGCCATTTTTAATAGTTCTACATCATTAGAAGAGCCTGTTTGAACCACATTTCTTAACTGCTGCATATATTCAGAAACAACTCCTTTATTAACTGTTGTAGAAGTTTCATCTGCCGTCATTTCTATATAAATAGAAAAATCTACTTTTCCTCTTACCAATTTAGAGGCCAATTCTTTTCTAACAGCAAGTTCTTTTTCTCTGTAATAAGATGGCATTCGAACGTTTAAATCCAAGTTTTTACTGTTCAGGGATTTTACTTCTATCGTAACTTTTTTATCTGATAAATGTAATACGGATTTACCGTAGCCAGTCATTGATTGAATCATGTATTATTATTTTATTATGCTACAAAGATACATTTTTAATTTCCTGCTATTTTTGGTTGTCTGGTAACTAAAAACACTCCTAAAAAAATAAGAAGTGATGCACCTATTTTGGTAAAATTAAGCTGATCACTACCAACTATAAGAGCGTAAATAGACGCAATAACTGGTTGTAAATAAATAAAGACACTTACAGTAGTAGGTTTTAATTTAGACAAGGCAAAAAGGTTGAATAAGTAGGTGACACAAGTTGTAAATAGCACTACAAAACCTGCTTTTACATAAATATCTGTTGGCATTTCTTGCCAAGAAACTTCTAAAAATTCTGAGATTCCAAAAGGAAACACAAATAGAAACCCGGCTAAATAGAGCCATTTAACAAAAATAATTGGATGGTATTTAACAATTAGCTTTTTAACTAACACAAGATACATTGCATAGGATGCTGCATTAATAAAAACCAGTATGTTTCCAAGAGTTCTATTACTTGCGTCATCTTCTGAAGCATGACCATACATTATGAGTAATATGGCTCCAACTAAACCAATAATTACTCCTATAATTCTAAAATTTGGTATTTTTTCTCTAATGATAATGCTTGAAAAAATGAGCACTAAAATTGGTGTGGTTACCATAATTACAGAGGCACTAATTGGAGTTGTATAGCTGAGGCCTTTAAAAAAAGCAAGCATATTAAGTCCTACTCCAAAAAATGCAGCCAATACTATTCTTTTATAATCGCTTTTCTCTATTGGTTTTTCTCCTGTTACAAACAAACCAAGAATCCAAAATACGAGCATTGCACCTCCAACTCTTAGAAAAATAAATCCAAAAGGTTTTATATGAATATTCATTACCTCTTTGGCTATGGTGAAAGTAACTCCATAAATAATTGCCGCTACAAAAAGTGCTATTATAGCCAATGATCTTGGTTTCATAAATGAGTTTTTTTCTTAGTGTACAAAGTTGCATAATAATTTTAGATGTAAATTTAATTCTGATGAAAAGATTACATTTACATTTAAATAGTAATTTGTGTCTAGCCATCAACATATTTTAATAATTAGACTTTCAGCAATGGGAGATGTTGCCATGACAGTTCCAGTTATTAGAGCACTTACAAAGCAATACCCTGCGTGTAAAATAACAGTGCTATCTAAGCCTTTTTTGAGACCTCTTTTTGATGAAATGCCTCAAGTTTCTTTTTTTGATGCTCAAGTAAACACAAAACACAAAGGAATTATAGGGCTTTATAAACTATACCGTGAGCTCAAAAAAGAAAAAATTACACATATTGCTGATTTTCACAATGTGCTACGATCAAAATTACTAAGAGCCCTATTTATTTTGAGCGGAAAACCTTCTGTATCTATTAATAAAGGAAGAGCAGAAAAAAAAGCATTAACAAGAACTACCAACAAAGTTTTTAGGCAGTTAAAAACATCTCATCAGCGATATGCAGATGTTTTAAGCACATTAGGTTTTAGCCTAGATCTTACAAATACACCCTTAATTAAGAAAAAATTATTATCAGAAAAAGTGACTCTTCTCACCGGATTAAAAGAAGGTCCCTGGATTGGTATTGCCCCTTTTGCAGCTTTTGAAGGCAAAGTATACCCAGCTCATCTTATGGAGGAAGTCATTAAAAAAATAGCTTCAAAAGGATTGAAAATAATTCTTTTTGGTGGAGGAAAACATGAAGAGAAAATTTTAAATACCTTAGAAAGTAACCATAAGAATGTATTAAGTGTTGCTGGCAAGATTTCTTTTAAAGAAGAATTAGAGGTTATTGGTGCATTAGACCTAATGGTTTCTATGGATTCTGGAAATGCTCATTTAGCAGCGATGCAACAAGTAAAAACTATAACGCTTTGGGGTGTTACGCATCCTTATGCTGGCTTTGCTCCTTTTTATCAACCCGCTGACTATTGTATTGTCTCAGACCTTAAAAGATACCCTAAAATACCCTGCTCAATTTATGGAAATAAAGTATTGAATGGATATGAAAATGTGATGGAAACAATAACACCAACTAGTGTTGTAGAGAAAGTTATGAGTGTTTTAAGCGCATAAAAAAAGAGCCATTAAAGACCCTTTTCTTAGTTTTGGCTATTTAATTCTTGGTGGGCTATAATGAGCTATTGGTTTGTAAATTAGCTAATTAATATATTTTTGAATACATTAAATATACAAAATTTAAATAAAAAACTCTTTTTAATATTAAAAATTAAAATATGGTTACGCATCATTTATTAAAAAACAATTCTGTTTTAAATACGTTCATCAAAGAAATAAGAGACCAGAGTATACAAAAAGATGCCATGCGTTTTAGGAGAAACATAGAACGTATTGGAGAAATCTTATCCTATGAATTAAGTAAAGAACTTAATTATTCTAAAGAAAAAACCAGAACTGTTTTAGGTGAGAAAAACTCAGAAGCGCTAAATAATGACTTAGTTATTTGTTCAATTCTAAGGGCTGGGCTTCCTCTTCATCAAGGAATTCTGAATTATTTTGATACTGCTGAAAATGCTTTTATATCTGCTTACAGACATCACTCAAAGAATGATACCGAGTTTGAGATTAAGGTAGAATATTTTGCAGCTCCTTCTTTAGAGGGCAAAACTTTAATTATAGCAGATCCAATGCTGGCAACTGGAAAGTCTATGGTTACTGTATATGAAGCAATTAAAAAATTTGGTAGTCCTAAAAAAATTCATATTGTTTCAGTAATTGGCTCAGAGTTAGGTGTCAGTTTTATCAAAAACCATTTCCCAGAAAATACAGATTTATGGATTGCAGATATAGATACAATATTAAATGACAAAGGATATATTGTTCCTGGTCTTGGAGATGCAGGAGATCTCTCTTACGGTCCTAAACTATAAAAATAATTACTGGAGTTATAAGTAATAATGCTATAAAAATATTCTTTAAAAAAGGTTTTTTTATACTCTCTAACCAATTGGTTATAATAATAGAGACCGGAAAGAAAAGTAAGATAATCTGAGATCCATCATGAGTTTTTTGAATTATAAGAACAGTAATAGCGATGATAAGATTAAAAATAATAAGAATCCAGTATTTTCTATAGCTCCCACTAATTGAAAGCACTTTTGGTGTTTTAAGCACAATTGAAATAATTGTAAAGGCTCCTAATAATAGCGATGAAAATAAAATAGGTTTGGTTGTGTATAGCTCAAAATCATAATCAGCATACCATAGAAACAATGTTGTAAATTCTTCCGTATGGTCAAACCAAAAACAATAGGTGGCATAACAAAAAATAGGTGCTAAAAATCCAAGACAAGGAATTAAAAGTGTTCTTATATTTATTTTTTGAAACAACCCAATAGATAAAAACATTAGTATTCCAAAAATAACAGTTGTTGGAGCCAGCAGGAAAAGAATGCCTAACCAAAACCCACTGTCAAAAATTTTCTTGTAAACATCTTTACCACTCCTGATGCTGTATACTCTTCGTAAAAAAACTAATAGTAATACATTTAAAAAAACCTCATTTCTATTTGACATTGTTTCAGGATAAAATCCAAAAAACAGCACAAAAAGTAACAACCCGTATGAATTGTATAACGTCAATTTATTTTTTGACAGAATGAAATTGTAAAAAAGAAACATCAATAAAAAAAGTGCTAGTATTGAAACTTGCTCTACAACAAGATTAACAGTAATTATAGAAATTGATGAAATACTTTTCGCTAAAAACAATCCTAAAAAAATAGAAAATATGACAATAAAATTAGCTGGATTTGATTTCCCAAAAAAATTGGCTAGCATATTTAGTTTTTATATTTTTGCACCGTAAATATACTTTAAGATATGATAGCATTCAATATTTTCAAATGGATTGGTGAATTATTCACAGAGGTATTGTTTTTACCTTTCAATAGTATTCGCTCTTTAGCGCAAGAAGATTTTGGCTGGTGGATAGCAAATGCTGTTAATTGGTTTTTTTTAGGAGTTCTTCTGGTTCTTTTAGCTTATTGGATGAAGGAATCTCGAAAATTCGTTAAAGAAGGAACTGAGGATCGCGCTTAATCAACTATTATTTTGGGAAGTAAAAATAAATTGAAACGTTTTAATGAAAACGAAACGTTTCCTAATGTCATTCAACCAACAAGAGACGACGTTCTTCATAACTTCTCTCACAAAGGAAAGTGGCATTCTTTTTTTAATAACAAGAATCCAATCATTATTGAATTAGGTTGTGGCAAAGGTGAATACACCATTGCTTTAGCTGAAAAAAATCCAGATAAAAATTTTATTGGCATAGATATTAAAGGTGCTCGTTTCTGGAGAGGCGCTAAAACCGCTCTAGAAGATAATTTAACAAACGTAGCCTTTGTAAGAACCCAAATAGAATTGGTAGACTATATTTTTGATAAAGCAGAAGTTGATGAAATTTGGATTACGTTTCCAGATCCTCAAATTAAATATAAGCGTACTAAGCACAGAATGACAAATCATGCTTTTCTTTTAAAATATGATCATATTTTAAAAGAAAATGGCGTTGTAAACCTAAAAACAGATAGCGAATTTATGCACGGCTATACTTTAGGATTACTGCACGGAGAAGGCCATGAAATATTGCACTCCAACCACGATGTTTACAAAGATTATTACTCGCCTGATGAAGTAACAGGAACGCAAACTTTTTATGAAAAGAAATACTTAGAAAAAGGAAAAGCAATTACCTACATTAAGTTTAGATTGAATTTCTAAGTTACTCCAGTACTTTTTACTTTTCTTGGTCAAAGAAAAAATCATTATTACTATCTTTCCCTTATGAAAGAATCTGACAACTTTTTTGAAAGAGTCTACAAAATTGCGCGTTTAATTCCATACGGTAAAGTAACCAATTATGGAAGTATTGCTAAATACTTAGGCGCTGCTAAATCTGCGAGAATGGTTGGCTGGGCAATGAATAATTCTCATAACCAAACACAAGAAGTTCCTGCTCATAGAGTTGTTAATAGAAAAGGATTGCTCACTGGAAAACATCATTTTGACGGAACCAATTTAATGCAGCAATTATTAGAAAGTGAAGGAATTATAATCATAGAAAATCAAATTCAAGAATTAGAAAAAGTATTTTGGGATCCAATGAAAGAACTCCCATAAACTTCGCTTATTTCTTTATAGATATTTGGAATTTACATGCTTTTCTATCTAAAGCTTTAGCGCTATCTTTGCACTTTAGAATAAATCAACAAAAATAGCATGTCTTTTACGAAACAAGATATATACAACGCACTAGAAACTATTACCGAACCGGGTGAAGGAAAAAGTTTGGTTGAAAATAAAAATATTACCAATTTGGTTGTGTTTGGAAATGAAGTAATTGTTGATGTATCTATCAGCAATCCAACATTACAAGCCAAAAAGAAAATTGAACTAGAAATAAAAAAAGCAATTCATTCACATGTAGATGAAAAGATCGTTGTAAAATTGAATGTAACATCTATTGCAACTCCAAAAAAAGAAGAAAATTCAAACCTTATTAAAGGAAAAGAAATTCCAAATATTCAAAATATTATTGCCATTGCCTCGGGTAAAGGAGGTGTAGGGAAATCTACCATCACAGCCAATACTGCAGTTAGTTTAGCAAAAATGGGCTTTAAGGTTGGTGTTTTAGATGCAGATATTTATGGCCCATCTATGCATTTAATGTTTGATGTAGAAAAAGAAAGACCCATCTCTGTTACCGTAGAGGGTCGTTCTAAAATGAAACCAGTAGAAAATTACGGTGTAAAATTATTGTCATTAGGTTTCTTTACAAACCCAGACCAAGCTGTTATTTGGCGAGGCCCTATGGCTTCAAAAGCACTTAATCAGTTAATTTTTGATGCAGATTGGGGAGAATTAGATTTCTTATTGATTGATTTACCTCCAGGAACAGGAGATGTTCATTTGTCTATTGTTCAAGCACTGCCTATAAATGGGGCTGTTATTGTAAGTACACCTCAAAATATTGCCTTGGCTGATGCTAAAAAAGGAGTTGCCATGTTTCAACAAGAAAGCATTCAGGTTCCAGTATTAGGAATCGTAGAAAATATGGCTTACTTCACACCAGAAGAACTCCCTGACAATAAATATTATATCTTTGGAAAAGATGGTGCAAAGCATTTAGCCGAAGATATTGCCACTAAATTTTTAGGAGAAGTTCCTTTAGTACAAAGCATTCGTGAAGCTGGAGATGTTGGTCATCCGGTGGCATTACAAGAAAATACACCATTAGAAAAGGCTTTTACTGACATCACTAAAGAAATGGTTTCAGAATTGCTAAAAAGAAATGCTAATTTACCACCAACAGAGGTTGTAAGAATTACAACAATGAGTGGTTGTAGCGCAGTAAAAAAGTAAGTTTATGACAACACAAGAAACATTAGAAAACGTTGAAAAAGCATTGAGCGAAATTCGTCCTTTCTTAGAAAGTGACGGTGGAAACATTAAACTACTGTCTATAGAAGATGCAGTTGTTAAAGTTCAATTAGAAGGTGCATGTATTGGTTGTTCTGTAAATCAGATGACACTTAAAAATGGTGTAGAAGCAACCATTAAAAAATATGCTCCTAATATTCAGCAAGTCATTAATATTGATTAACTGATAAAAACACAACTATTCAACTCTTGTTTTACCTGATTTTTAGTTAGAAATGATCAAAACAGATATCTTAATTATTGGTGCAGGGCCTACTGGACTTTTTACCGTTTTTGAAGCAGGTTTACTAAAATTAAAATGCCATTTAATAGACGCATTACCTCAACCTGGAGGGCAATGTTCAGAAATATATCCCAAAAAACCCATTTATGACATTCCTGCCTATCCTGAAATTTTAGCTGGTGATTTAACTAATAAATTACTAGAGCAAATTAGCTCTTTTCAACCAGGTTTTACCTTAGGTGAGCGTGCAGAAACTATTGAAAAATTAGAAGACGACACTTTTATAGTAACTACAAATAAAGGGACAAAGCACCATGCTCCAATTGTAGCTATTGCAGGAGGATTAGGAAGTTTTGAACCTAGAAAACCACCCATTCCAAACATCGCTCATTTTGAGGATGCTGGTGTAGAATATATTATTAGAGATCCAGAAGTTTACAGAGACAAAAAAGTAGTCATTGCTGGTGGTGGAGATTCTGCCTTAGATTGGGCTATTTTTTTAACAGATATTGCCTCTGAAGTAAGTTTAGTTCATAGAAGAAATGAATTTAGAGGAGCCTTAGATTCTGTTGACAAAGTTCAAGAATTAAAAGATGCAGGGAAAATTACCATGATAACACCTGCTGAGGTTACAGGAATTCTAGGAGATGAAAAAGTAACAGGTGTTTCTATTGTAAAAAATGGTGAAGAAAAAATTAAACTAGAGGTAGATCACTTTATTCCATTATTTGGATTGTCTCCAAAACTTGGCCCTATTGCCAACTGGGGGTTAGACATAGAAAAAAATGCAATCAAAGTAAATAATGCATTAGATTATCAAACCAATATTCCGGGAATTTATGCCATAGGTGATGTAAATACCTATCCTGGAAAATTAAAATTAATTTTATGTGGCTTTCATGAAGCCACCTTAATGTGCCAGAGTGCTTATAAACGAATTCATCCAAACAAAAAGTATGTGATGAAGTATACTACAGTTGGTGGAGTTGAAGGATTTGACGGTTCTAAAAAAGAAGCTCCAAAAGCAGTTGTGAAAAAAATTGAGTAATGTCAGATATTTCTATTAAAATAACAGACAGAAGTGGTGCTTTGCACGAAATTTTAGCGCCTACAGACATGGCCATGAATATTATGGAAGTGGTGAGGTCTTATGAACTTGCAGAAGAAGGAACTATTGGTGTTTGTGGAGGAATGGCAATGTGTGCCTCATGCCAATGCTATATAACCTCGGATCATGAACTTCCTGAAATGAGCCCAGATGAAGATTTAATGTTGGCTGAAGCTTTTTATGTTCAAGATAACAGTAGATTGGGTTGTCAAATTCACATCACATCAGCTCTAGATGGGTTAGAACTAGAATTAGCTCCTGAGAGTTAAGCTTCGTTCATTCTTTTAATTATATTTGTAAAGCTTTCTATTAAAAGCAAACTCAATATGTATTGGTTAGAGTTACTAATTTTATTAAAACACCTCATTAAAAGGAACCCTGAATAAGGGTCTAGTGTAACAATTAAGCAATTTATAGTTGTAACAATTTTTTCTGTTAGATTATTGTTACATTTAAATATTAATTCATTTACATTAGAAATTATGCCTTTTTACCATAAACTAGGGAAAATACCCCCCAAAAGACATACGCAATTTAGAAAAGCTGACGGTAGTTTGTATTACGAACAACTCTTTGGAACCATCGGTTTTGATGGAATGTCTTCTAACTCATATCATGAGTACAGACCAACCATGGTCAAAGAAATTAGAAAACAATACTCCATAGCACCAAAAATTGCCAAAGAAAATAATATAAAGTCATATCGTTTTAAAGGATTTCAAGTTCCGCCAGAAGACGATTATTTAAAAAGCAGAAAAGTAGTATTAACAAATTCTGATTGTAATATTATTTTGGCTGCACCCAAAAATTCTCTCAAAGATTATTTTTATAAAAATACAGATGCAGATGAATTAATTTTTATTCACAGAGGGTCAGGAAAACTTAGAACACATCTAGGTAATCTTGATTTCAAATACGGTGATTATTTGTTAATTCCTCGTGGTATTATTTATCAAATAGATTTTGATACTAGCAACAACCGTTTGTTTATTGTAGAATCTTACCGTCCAATTTATACTCCAAAACGTTATAGAAATTGGTTTGGACAGCTGGCTGAACATTCTCCTTATTGTGAACGAGATCTTCGGCAACCTCAAGAATTAGAAACTCATAATGAAAAAGGAGATTTTCTAATGAAAGTAAAAAAGCAAGATGATATTATAGAAATGGTCTATGCCTCACATCCTTTTGATGTGGTAGGATATGATGGCTATAACTACCCATATGCATTTTCTATTCACGATTTTGAACCAATTACAGGAAGAATTCATCAACCACCACCAGTACATCAAACCTTTGAAACCGATGCCTTTGCTATTTGTAGTTTTGTGCCTCGTTTGTATGATTATCATCCAGATTCAATTCCAGCACCATACAATCATAGCAATATAGATTCTGATGAAGTGCTCTATTATGTTGATGGCGATTTTATGAGTAGAAATGATGTAGATGCTGGTCATATTTCGTTGCATCCAGCAGGTATTCCTCATGGTCCGCACCCAGGAGCTACAGAGAGAAGTATTGGTCATACAAAAACAGCAGAATTGGCAGTAATGGTAGACACATTTAAGCCTTTAAAAGTAACTGAAGAAGCCATGAAAATTGCAGATGAAGACTATCATAAATCTTGGTTAGAATAATATGCTAGAAAAAAGAGTAGATATTACAGCCCATTTAAGAGCTATGTGGTAATTGAATATTTAAAAATAAATCAATTATTACGATAACTATTAAACAAAATATAATGTCAAAAGAAATAAAATCAGTAGACTACGGTCTAGAAAAAATATTTGAAGGAGCACAAGATTTCCTTCCGTTACTTGGGACCGATTATGTAGAATTTTATGTTGGTAACGCAAAACAGGCTGCACACTTTTATAAAACAGCTTTTGGTTTTCAATCTCATGCCTATCGTGGGTTGGAAACTGGTTCAACAGATTCTGTAAGCTATGTATTAACACAAGATAAAATAAAGTTAATGCTCACAACACCTTTAAATAGTAAATCACCCATCAACGATCATATTGTAAAACATGGAGATGGTGTGAAAATTATTGCACTTTGGGTAGAAGATGCTAGAAAAGCATATCAAGAAACAACTTCAAGAGGTGCAAAATCTTATATGGAGCCTACCGTAGAATCTGACGAACATGGAGAAGTTGTCAGAGCAGGAATCTATACCTACGGAGAAACCGTTCACATGTTTGTAGAGCGCAAGAATTACAACGGAGCTTTTTTACCAGGATTTGAAAAAATGGAATCAGATTATAATCCACCAGCTGCAGGTTTAAAATATATTGATCATATGGTTGGTAATGTTGGCTGGAATCAAATGGATGTTTGGGTAAAATGGTATGAGGACGTAATGGGGTTTGAAAACTTTTTGTCTTTTGATGACAAGCAAATTCACACAGAATATTCTGCTTTAATGAGTAAAGTAATGTCTAACGGAAATGGTAGAATTAAGTTTCCAATAAATGAACCTGCAAAAGCAGCTAAACGTTCTCAAATTGAAGAGTATTTAGATTTTTATGAAGGTTCTGGTGTACAGCATATTGCCGTTGCAACAGATGATATTATAAAAACAGTATCTCAATTAAAAGAAAATGGAGTGGAGTTTTTATCTACACCACCCGAAGAATATTACAGATCTGTTCCTGGAAGATTAGAAGAATTTAGCCACGAATTAAGAGAAGATATCGAAAAACTAAAAAGTCTGGGTATTATGATTGATGCAGATGAGGAAGGATATTTATTACAAATATTCACTAAACCTATAGAAGATAGACCTACTCTATTTTTTGAAATTATTCAGCGAATGGGAGCCAAAGGCTTTGGTGCAGGAAACTTTAAAGCATTGTTTGAATCTATAGAAAGAGAACAAGCAAAAAGAGGCACATTATAAATTGAGAAATTATAGCAAGGTTTGAATACAGCATCTTGCTACTTTAGCACAACTTCCAATAATTATGAGTAAAGAAGAACTATTAAAAGCCATTGAAGACAAGTACAAAAAGCTGGGTGTTCCTTTAGACTCTATGTTAGAAGGCTTGCTCTGGAGTACACCAATTACCTATTGGGATTATATTCAAACCGATGCCTTATTAGGCTTACAAATTCCAAGAACAGATCAACCAGACGAAATGGTGTTTATCATGTATCATCAGGTAAACGAATTGTTATTTAAAATGATTTTGTGGGAAATTGATCAAGTGGCAAAAACTAGTGAAATTAGTGCAGAGAAATTTTCAATGCATTTAATGAGAATCAGTAGATATTTTGATATGTTGAGCAATTCATTTAGTGTGATGGCTGATGGAATGGAACGCGAGCAATATCTCAAGTTTAGAAATACATTAACTCCTGCAAGTGGTTTTCAAAGTGCCCAATATCGCAAAATAGAATTTGCATCTACAGAACTCATTAATTTAATTGATGCTCGTTTTAGAGATACTATAGACCGCAATTCTCCATTTAAAAATGCTTATGATCATTTGTATTGGCAGGCAGCAGGCAAGAACCATACTACTGGAGAAAAATCAATTTTAATTTCGCTTTTTGACAAAAAGTATATGGGAGATTTTATTGATTTCATGGAAGATTATAATGAATGTAATCTGTCAAAGAAATTTAAACAATTGCCTGAAGATGTACAAAAAGACCCCGCATTAATAAAAGCAATGCGCCACTATGATTATACTGTAAACGTTACATGGGTGCTTGCGCACTATGATGCTGCAGGAAAGTACTTAGGGGGTAAAGAAAAAGAAGTAGAAGCTACTGGAGGAAGTAGTTGGAGGAAATACTTACATCCAAAATACCAGCGCAGAATTTTTTATCCGTATTTATGGTCTGAAGAAGAGTTAAAAAACTGGGGAACATTTTAAACAAAATGATAATTTTTCGTTAAAAAAGTCTTCTGTTGTAAAAATACATGGGTTTTTGTTTTTGTTATGAAGATGATTGTCATTCAATTTTTATATGTTTGATGTTTATGAAAAAAATTATTTTAGTTTGCTATTTACTCTCTTTATCATCACTTTTTCTTGGGCAAGAAAAAACCACCCCTTTTAAAGCTGGTGAGTGGCTAGAATATAAAATGAGCTATAGTGGTTTTCTAAAAGCGGGTACTGCAAAACTTCAGCTCGAAGAAGTAGATTTAAACGACAAAAAAGTTTTTCATGCAACAGGTCTGGGAGAAACAAGCACAGTAATTGGTTGGTTTTTTAAAGTAAGAGATATTTATGAGTCTTATTTTGATACCAATAAAGTGATCCCTTATTTATTTAAACGAAATGTTAATGAAGGAGGCTACACTATAAAAAGAGATACAGAGTTTAATCAAGAAACAAAAATCGCTACTGTTGAAGATTATAAATACAATACTGTAAAAGAGGTTCCTTTTGACAATGTGCAAGACATGATTTCTGCTTTTTACTTTTTAAGGACTATAGATATTGACTCTATAAAAACTGGAGATGAGATTGATTTAAATATGTTTTTTGACACAAAAACATTTGCCTTTAAGCTACGTTTTTTAGGAACTGAAATCATAAAAACAACTTTTGGTAAAATAAAAACAATCAAATTAAGACCTATCGTTCAATCTGGAAGAATTTTTAAAGAGAGTGAAAGTGTGACTATTTGGGTTACCGCAGATGACAACAAAATACCAATTAAATTAAAAGCATCATTAGCAGTTGGTTCTTTAAGAGCAGAATTAAAAGCTTTTAAAGGATTAGCAAATTCATTCGAAATTATCATTGATTAAATTGTATTTTTACCACATTCTTATTGAAGAATAAAATCTAACAACATTGAAAAAATTAAGTATTCTTCTTTTTGTTCTATTCATAGTTTTGTCTTGTGGTAAAGACAACATTAAAGATACCCCAGACGCTTCTGATGAAATTACAGCCTCAGTTCCTAAAATTATTCATGAATTTGGCTATACATTAAACGATTACAAAGTAATTAAAGACACGATAAAAAAAGGAGAAAGTTTTGGGATTATTCTAGACAGGCATCACGTGTATTACCCTAAAATAAATGCCATTGCAAAAGGCATTAAAGATACCTTTGATGTTAGAAGAATAAGAGCTGGAAAACCCTATATGATACTTGCCAGTAAAGATTCTCTAGAGAAAGCAGAAGTCTTTATCTACAAAAACAGCAAAGCAAAAGCCACTATTGTAAATTTTAAAGACTCTACCATAGTTGCCTATACCTACAGAAAACCTATAAAAATTGTAGAAAAAGAAGTTTCAGGGAACATTTACTCTACCTTATCTGAGGCTATGGATAGCCTTCATTTAAATCCTAATTTAACCAATGATGTTGCAGATATTTATGCTTGGACTTTAGACTTTTATAAGCTTCAAAAAGGAGATCAATTTAAATTAATTTACGAAGAAAAATTTATAGATGATAGTGTTTTTGTTGGTTATGGAAAAGTAAAAGCAGCCCTTTTTGATCATAACAATAGAGGTTTTTATGCCTACAGATTTGTTCCAGACTCTATTAAAGGAATTCCAGAATACTATGATGAAGAAGGAAATATGTTGCGAAGTCAATTCTTGCGATCTCCCATTAAATTTCAAAACAGAGTTTCATCAAGATATAATTTAAAAAGAAAAATTGCCTATTACGGCAATAGAGTAAGACCCCATAAAGGAACTGATTTTGCTGCAAAAGTAGGAACCCCCATTATGGCTACCGCCAGCGGAACCGTTACTGAATCTAGAAAAAAGGGAGGTAATGGAAATTATGTGAAAATAAGACATAACAATACTTATGCTACTCAATATCTTCATATGAGTAGGAGAAAAGTTAAACGAGGTAAGTATGTTAAACAAGGTGATGTTATTGGCTGGGTTGGAATGACGGGTAATACTGGAGGACCTCATGTTTGTTATCGATTCTGGAAAAATGGAAAGCAAGTAGACCCCTTTAAACAAAAGCTTCCTTCAGCAAAACCTTTAAAAAAGAGTCTTAAGCCAAGTTATAAAAAATTTATTGAGCCATTTAAAACTCAGCTTGATAACATAGAATTTCCTAATCAACATAACCAACTAGTCGTTCAAAAATAAGCAAAATGCCATTACAAAACATAAACCCAACAACAACTGAAGCATGGAAAAAATTAGCATCTCATTTTGCAGAGATGGATTCTTTTTCCATCAAAGAAGCATTTAAAATAGATTCAGATAGAAAGGAAAAATTTTCATTAAATTTTAACGATTTATTCTTAGATTTTTCTAAAAACAGAATCGAACAAAAAACAATAGACTTATTAGTTGAGCTAGCAAATGAAGTAGAACTAAAGGATGCAATTGAGAAATATTTTTCTGGAGAAGTCATTAATGTTACAGAAGATAGAGCTGTATTACACACAGCTTTAAGAAGCAACTCTGAAGAAGAGATTCTAATAAATAATAAAGACATAAAACCTGAGATTAAAAAAGCACTAAGGAAAATAAGAGCTTTTTCTAACAAAGTAATCTCTGGAGACTGGAAAGGATATACTGGCAAAAAAATAACAGACATTGTAAACATAGGAATTGGTGGTTCTGATCTTGGACCAGATATGATTGTAGAGGCATTACAGTTCTATAAAAATCATTTAACAACACATTTTGTTTCTAACATAGATGGAGATCATGTTTCTGAAATTTTAAAAAAATTAGATCCAGAAACTACCTTATTTGTGATTGTTTCAAAAACATTTACAACCCAAGAAACAATAACCAATGCTAACACTATTAAAAATTGGTTTTTAAAAGTTGCATCTCAATTTGACATCGCTAAACATTTTGTTGCAGTTTCTACAAACTTAGAGGCTATTGATGCTTTTGGAATAGATCCTAAAAATGTATTTCCAATGTGGAACTGGGTTGGCGGTCGTTTTTCTTTGTGGTCATCAGTAGGTATTTCTATAAGTTTATCGGTTGGTTTTGACCATTATAAATCTCTTTTAAATGGTGCTGAAAAAATGGATCTCCATTTTAAAAATAGTGACTTTAATCAAAATATCCCGGTAATTTTAGCTCTTTTAAGTATTTGGTATAATAATTTTTACAAGGCTGAGTCCGAAGCAATTCTTCCATACACTCAGTATTTGACAAAATTAGCGCCGTATTTACAACAGGCAATTATGGAAAGCAATGGTAAAAGTGTAGATAGAAATGGAAATTTAGTAGACTATCAAACAGGAACTATTGTTTGGGGAAGCACAGGAACCAACATGCAACATGCATTCATGCAGCTAGTGCACCAAGGAACAAAGTTAATTCCTTCAGATTTTATTGGGTATGAAACCTCCTTGTATGGGTTAACAGATCATCATCAAAAATTAATGGCTAATTATAATGCACAAATGGATGCCTTAGCCTTTGGCAAGTCTAAAGAGGAAGTTCATCTAGAACTTAAGTTTACTGGAGACACCTCTATAATTAACTCACTTCTACCTTACAAAGTATTTGATGGCAACAGACCAAGTAATGCTATTTTATTTAAAAAATTAACTCCAGAGTCTTTGGGGAAATTAATTGCAATGTATGAACACAAAATATTTGTACAAGGGGTCATTTGGAATATTTTTAGCTACGACCAATTTGGAGTAGAACTAGGGAAAGAGTTGGCAAAAAAGCTCTTAAACAACCATTAAAATCTACTCATATATATAGAGAATTTTATCGCAAAAATTTGTTAATAAAGTCGTTGATATCTAATTCTCTGAAAAACAGAATTTTGTTTAATATAAACCTATATTTATTGAAGTTAATAATTTGTTAAAATTTAACATTAAATTAACATTGAAACTCTGAAAATGAAAGACTTTTGCAGAGAATTAATAACATTAATATTCTATAATGAAAAACTTTAAGAACTTATTATTTGCAGCTCTATTTTTAATGGCTGCTACAGTAATTGGCCAAACAAAAATTTCTGGTACCATCGTTGATGAAACGAACGAAGGATTACCAGGAGCAAGTGTTGTAATTAAAGGTACAACAAACGGAACAGAAACAGATTTTAACGGGAAATTTATGCTAACCGCTTCTACTGAAAGTGGAACTATCGTAGTTTCTTATTTAGGTTTTAAAACTATGGAGTTTGCATTTACAAGTGCAGGAGACCTAGGAAACATTAAATTAAAAGAAGATGGAAACATCTTAGAAGAAGTAGTATTAAGAGGTATTGTAGATATCGCTAAAGACAGACAAACGCCTGTTGCTAAATCTACTATTAAAGCTGCAGAGATTCAAGATAGGTTAGGTTCTCAAGAATTTCCAGAACTTTTAAATAATACTCCATCTGTATATGCTACTAAATCTGGTGGTGGTTTTGGAGATGCTAGAATTACTATTCGTGGTTTTGCACAAGAAAACATTGCTGTATTAATAAACGGAGTACCGGTAAACGATATGGAAAATGGTAGAGTTTATTGGTCTAACTGGGCTGGTCTTGCAGATGTAACAACTGCTATGCAAGTTCAAAGAGGATTAGGTTCTTCTAAGCTAGCAATTTCATCTGTTGGTGGAACAATTAACATTGTTACCAAAACTACAGACTTAAAAGAAGGTGGATCTATTGTATCATCTGTTGGAAACGATGGGTATTTCAAAAACTTAGCTTCTTACAACACAGGGAAAAATGAAAATGGTTTTGCTGCTTCATTTTTAATGAGTAGAACTGCTGGTAATGGATATGTAGACGGAACAAAATTTGAAGGATTCAATTATTTCATTGGTTTAGGATGGGACAAAGGAGATCATAACTTCCAATTTATGTTAACTGGTGCACCTCAAACACACAACCAAAGAACAACAAGTTTTTTCAATATGGCTGATATAGGTGACTATTTGAAATATGGTAAAAAATACAACTACAACCATGGGTATTTAAATGGTGAAGAATTTAACTGGAGACAGAATTTTTACCACAAACCAATTACTTCTTTTAACTGGTCTTGGGACATTAACGAAACTTCTTCTTTAACTACTTCTGCTTACGTTTCTTTTGGACGTGGTGGTGGAACTGGAGACATTGGTAGAATGGGTGGAAACTTTGCTAGTTCTAGTAGATTCAGAAACCCAGATACAGGATTAGTAGAATGGGATGAAATCGTGAAAGCTAACAGTGGTTTAGGCGGAAACTTTAGTAGTGGTTATTCTTACACTAACCCTGCTGATCCTTCTACAGGTTTACAGATTGTAAATGATGACGAATTAAGAGATTCT
The DNA here is from genome assembly GCA_000383355.1 of Flavobacterium sp. SCGC AAA160-P02. Taxonomy (GTDB): domain Bacteria; phylum Bacteroidota; class Bacteroidia; order Flavobacteriales; family Flavobacteriaceae; genus Polaribacter. The sequence goes on from KB911113.1 coordinate 29,476, forward strand.
GATATGCCAAACGGTTTAGAAAGAAGAAATGGAATGATTAGAAGGGCTTCTGTAAATTCTCATAACTGGGTAGGTGTATTATCTAACTATAGTACTGAGATAAATGATAATTTAACCTTTGATGTTGGAATTGATCTTCGTTCGTACACAGGTCTTCACTACAGAAGAGTAGACAACTTGTTAGGAGCTGATGGATATAGAGATAATGATGATATCAACAACCCCTTAAATGTACAGTCTACAGAATATAGTTCTGATTTAGCACAACAATGGAATGTTTTTAGAAGTACAGAAGATGAGCAAAAAATTGCTTACAACAATGACGGTAAAGTTCGTTGGGCTGGTGCTTTTAGTCAATTAGAATATGTTTCAGATGATATTTCTGCATTTGTTCAGGTTGGTGTTTCTCAACAAGGATTTAAAAGAATAGATTATTTTAACTATTTAGATTCTGATCCAGAAAGAGAAACAGGATGGGAAAATTTTGTGGGAGGAAATCTTAAAGGTGGTGTAAACTGGAATATTGATGAAAACCACAACGTTTTTGTAAATATGGGAGATTACTCTAAACAACCTTTTATAGATGCTGTTTTCTTAAACAACCAAAATATTGTTAACTCAAACCCAAGAAACGAAAAAGTAGCTGGTTTTGAATTAGGTTATGGATATACTTCTGAAAAGTTTAAAGCAAATTTAAATGTATATAGAACTGAATGGAAAGATAGATTTAAGTCTGTTGGGTATACAGATGGTGACATTAGAGGAACCGCTGATCTTCAAGGGATAAAACAATTACATACTGGAGTTGAATTAGATTTTACTTATGATATAACTGACAACTTTAGATTTCTTGGTATGGCATCTGTAGGAGATTGGGAATATGCAGGAAACGTATCTGGAACTGCTTTTGATCAAGATCTTCAAGCTGTTGGTACTGTAGATTTATATTTAGACGGTGTTAAAGTTGGTAACTCAGCTCAAACTACCGCAAGATTAGGTTTTGATTGGGAAGTTACAGACAACTTTAAAATTGACTATAGTCATCGTTATGCTGCAAAATTATATGCAGATATTAATACTGCAGATTTTGATAGTGTAGATAATGATGGATCTCTTCAATTACCTAGTTACTTTTTAGGTGATGTAGGAATGTCTTACAAATTTGATTTCAGAGATAATTCTGATTTAAAATTAAGACTAAATATCAATAATGTTGGAAATACTGAATATATTTCTGAATCACTGACTAACAATTTTGTAGAGCCAGGAGATGATAGCTACCAAGGTATCAATACAAATAACAAAGCCTTCTTTGGTTTTGGAACTACTTGGAACTTTACAGTAAGATATAACTTCTAAGAAGTTTTATAAAATTTATGAAAAACCATCTTTGATTCTAAATCAAAGATGGTTTTTTTATGAGTAAAATTTAGTACTTTTAAAGCTTTAAAAAAATTAAAGTTATGATGAAAACTATTCATTCTTACTGGGCATATCTTGTTCTTGTTATTTTAATAGCAACAGTTGTAAATGCTCTTATTGGTCTGATTAAAAATAGAAAATTTTCAGACAAAGATCTTCGCCTTGGCTTATTTACCTTAATTTTTTCACATATTCAAATCCTCATTGGTGTAGGATGGTATTTTTCTAGCCCTTACTATAACGCTTTAAAAACAGACGCAAGCAACGTAATGGGAGATGCAGCTACTAGACTGATGGCAGTAGAACACCCAATTATGATGATTTTAGCCGTTGTTTTTATAACCATTGGTTGGTCTAGACACAAAAAGAAAACAGAACATGCGGCAAGGTTTAAAACATTTGTAATTTTTTATGGTATAGGACTTCTTTTAATCTTATCAAAAATTCCTTGGAATCAATGGCCTATCGTTTAGATTTTCATTTTAATTCAACTCTACCACCCATCACTAAATGAAAATAATTAGTTACTTTTTTTCTTCAATTTTTGCATTGGTCTTTTTCATAAGCCTTTTAATTTTTCATCCATTACAATGGATAGGCCTAAAAATTGGATATCAATCTCATAAAAACATGGTAGATATCCTCAATTGGGTACTAACAAAATCATTACTCATTATTGGAACTACTGTTCGTTTTACAGAAACCTACCCTATTCCAAAAAACACAAGCATCATTTTTGTGGCAAATCATCAAGGATTGTTTGACATTACGCCAATGATTTGGTATCTACGAAAATACCATACTAAATTTGTTTCTAAAATAGAATTAGGAAAAGGAATTCCAAGTGTTTCTATTAATCTTAGACATGGTGGGGCGGCATTAATTAATAGAAGAGATCCTAAACAGGCATTAACAGAGTTGAAAAAATTTGGACAACGAGTTCATGACAACAAATGGTCTGCTGCAATATTTCCTGAAGGAACCAGAAGCGTTACAGGGAAACCCAAAAAGTTTTCTTTTAATGGTTTAAAAATGCTAGTAAAATACAATCCAGAGGCATATATAGTTCCTATTACAATTAATAATTCTTGGAAAGTGTTCAAGTATGGGAAATTCCCACTAGGAATGTTTAATAGAATTACAATTGACACACATAAACCACTAAAAATAGATTCACTACCTGTTGATGAACTACTACAAAAAGTAGAAGCAACAATAGTGTCTCGCATAAAATAACAATGAGCTTACAAAATATTCGAAAAGAAGTGATGAAAACACTTGAAAAAAATATCGACTCTTTTATTGATAGTTTTTTAATTCCGGCAGAAAAAATATGGCAACCAACAGATTTTTTACCAAACTCTCAAAAAGATAATTTCATTGAAGAAATAAAAGAAATACAAGAAATCTCTAAAGAATTAGATGATGACTTTTGGGTTGTTTTAGTTGGAGACACCATTACTGAAGAAGCTCTTCCAACCTATGAATCTTGGTTGTTAGATCTAGACGGGGTTACACAACATCCAGATAATGGTTGGGCAAAATGGATTAGAAATTGGACTGCAGAAGAAAACAGACATGGAGATACCTTAAATAAATATTTGTATTTATCTGGCAGAGTTAATATGCGAGAAGTTGAAATTACTACTCAGCATTTAATTTCTGATGGCTTCGATCTTGGTACAGCTACAGATCCGTATAAAAACTTTATATATACCAGCTTTCAAGAATTAGCAACTTATATTTCTCACAATAATGTTGCTAGAATTGCAAAGAAAAAAGGACATAAAGCCTTGGCTAAAATGTCTAAAATTATTGCTGGTGACGAAATGCGACATCATATAGCTTACACAGAGTTTGTAAAACAAATTTTTGCTATAGACCCAAGTGAAATGATGTTGGCTTTTCAGCATATGATGAAATATAAAATTGTGATGCCTGCTCTTCACTTAAGAGAATCTTTTGGTACTAAAGGTAGCTTGTTTAATGATTTTTCTACAGTAGCACAAAGAATAGGTGTGTATACCGGGTTTGATTATATAGATATAGTAAGGAAATTAAATTCTGCTTGGGAGATAGAAAAAATAACTGGCCTTACCGCAGAAGCTGAAAAAGCAAGAGATTATCTTTTAAAGTTACCGGATAGAATGTACAAAATTTCGGAACGAATTGTAATTCCAGACACAAGATTTCATTTTAAATGGATGAATCCAATATAACTAAAAACAGCTTTCAAATTTTCTTTTTGAAAGCTGTTTTTATTGAATTTTAAATGAATCTTTATCATTTAAAAATGATAGTTTTTTTCTTGTTTCTTCTTGTAATGTCTTAGAAATTACACATTGTAATAGATCTTCTTTTCCTTCGGTAGTTCTTGCAATTTCTTTCCCTAAAAAATCATAAGCAGTTGTATGACCATTGTATTGGTAACCGTTTGCATCTTCCCCTATTCTATTTACACCAATACAATAGCTCATGTTTTCAATTGCTCTGGCTTTCAATAAAGTATCCCAAGCATCAATTCTAGCTATTGGCCAGTTAGCCATAAATAATAATACATCATAATTATTGGTATTTCTAGACCATACTGGAAAACGAAGATCATAACAAATCAAAGGACAAATTCTCCATCCTTTAAAGTGTACAATCAACCGTTTACTGCCTGAAGTGTATAAGATGTCTTCTCCTGCCAAACTAAACAGGTGTCTTTTGTCATAGGTATCAATAAGCCCATTAGGATGAACAAAAATAGCTCTATTAAAGTACTGATTATTTTCTTGAACTACAATACTTCCTACAATTGCCAAGTTGTTTGCTCTTGCGGTAGCTATCATCCATAGAACGGAAGAGCCCTTCATGGTTTGGGCAATAGAAGCAGGCTGCATGGTAAAGCCTGTTGAAAACATTTCAGGCAACACTATTAAATCTGTATCTGAGTTTAACTGAGCAATCTTTTGTTCAAAGAACAAAAGGTTTGCAGCAGGGTTTTCCCAGGTTAGCTTGGTCTGAATTGCAACGATGTTTAATTCATTTTGCATGAAATTAATTTTTAAATAATACTATAAATTTAGCAATAGTATTTTGTACATTGTTTTCACAAAGTACTTTTTATTAATGCAAACTTTTATTTCTGAAACTATAGACGATATTCTTTTAAAACACTCTTCATTTGAAGATTGTGTTTTTGTCTTACCCTCACAAAGAGCCGGTGTTTTTGTAAAAGATACATTCAAAAATAAGATAGTTGAAGGGTTTTTGCCAGAAATTTTAACGATTGAATCTTTTATTGGACAAATTTCTGAAATATCTAAAGCAGATGCAATTCAGTTATTATTTCATTTTTATACTATTTATTGTGAGGTAGAGGAGCATCCAGATTCTTTTGATGTTTTTTCTTCTTGGGCTTTTGTAGTGCTTCAAGATTTTAATGAAATAGATCAGTACCTTATTAATACTCAGGCAATTTTTACCTACCTAAGAGATGTTCAACGATTAAAAAAATGGTCTGTAAAAGGTGAGTTTAAAGAAACAAAGCTCATGAAAGATCATCTTATTTTCATGGAGCGCCTTGGGGTTTACTATAGTAAATTCTACTCATTTTTATTAGATAAAAAAATAGGGTACCAAGGATTAATGTACAGAGAAGCAACAACAAAAACTGCTGCATTTATAAATAAGCATCCTCATAAAAAATTCTTCTTTATAGGGTTTAATGCTTTAAACAAAGCTGAAGAATTTTTATTTGAAGCATTTTTAGAAAATGAACAATCAGAGGTTTATTGGGATATAGATCGTGCTTTTTTTAAGAGCAACCATAGTGCTGGAAGTTTTATAAGAAAATATAAAACGAAATGGAAATACTACGAAAAAAATACATTAAAACAAATTAGCAATAATTTTCTAGCAGAAAAAAATATAGAAATTATTGGAGCCACAAAGAATATCTCTCAATTAAAATATGCAGGAGAAATATTGGAAGGTTTCTCTAATCATCAAAACACAGCCTTAGTGTTGGGAGATGAATCTTTATTATCTGTTGCTTTAAATTCTATTCCAGAAAACGTAGATGCTATTAATATAACCATGGGGTATCCCTTACAAAACGTACCAACATCTCAATTAATTTCAGCTATTTTTCAATTATTTATCACACAAGATACACTGCAAAGAACTGCAGCAAATGAATTTTATCATAAAGATGTAACTCGGTTATTTAAAAATCCTGTTATTTTTCAATTAGTTAGCGAAGAAGCTCAACAAGAACTAGTATCTATACAGGAAATTATTTCTAAAGAAAACACTTCTTTCATAGACTTGGCAACTATTAGCTCCTATTTGGCACCATTAGAAGAAGAAAGTAGCGCTGTAATTTTAGCTATTTTTAAACCGATTATTTCTGTAAATGACTTCATTTCTAGAATTTTAAACTTACTTGAGAATGCAAAAGATCATGTTTCTGTTTTAGAAAAAGAGTATTTATACCGTTTTTACAATGCATTTACTCAATTACTAAATTTAAACAATTCAAAAAATTATTTTCAAAATATAAAAACCATCTATCAATTTTACAGACAAATTATTGCCAATGAAAAACTATCGTTTCAAGGAGAACCATTAAATGGTCTGCAATTAATGGGGATGTTAGAAACTAGAGTCTTAGATTTTGAAAATGTAATTATTACCTCTGTCAATGAAAATATAATTCCTTCTAGTAGCACTCAAAATTCATTTATTCCGTTTGATATAAAGGTAGAATTTGGATTGCCTACCTACAGAGAAAAAGATGCTATTTATTCGTATCACTTCTTCCGGTTATTGCAAAGAGCAAAAAATATTTTTTTACTCTACAATACAGAGAATGATTCTTTTGGAAGTGGAGAAAAGAGCAGATTTATCTCTCAATTAGAATTAATGAGAACTGGTTTAACCTCAAAACGTATTGCCCCAAAAGTACTAACTGAACCAAAAGAACAAATAGAAATAGGCAAAAATAAACAAGTTTTAGAAAAATTAAGAGAATTGGCTGTAAAAGGAATATCTCCATCTGCAATAACCAATTACCTGTACAATCCGATTGCCTTTTACAAACAGAAAATTTTACGAATTAGCGAGTTAGACCTTGTAGAAGAAACTATTGCCGCAAATACAATGGGTACAGTAATTCATGACACTTTAGAAGAATTATACAAACCATATATCAATCTGTTTTTAAGTACAGATCATCTAGATATCATGATGAAAGAGTACAAAAAACTGGTTGCAAAATATTTCATAAAACACTTTAAAAATGGAGATATTGCCACAGGGAAAAACAGATTGGCATTTGAAGTTTCTAAGCAGTTTGTAAAACGTTTTCTCTCTCTAGAAAAAAAGGTTTTAAAAGAAGGGCATCAAGTAAAAATTTTAGGAACAGAACTAGCCTTAGAAACGTTTTTTACTGTTCCTGGAATAGATTTTCCAATTAAAATTAAAGGGATCGTAGATAGAATTGACGAGTTTGATGGAGTTACAAGAATTATTGATTACAAAACCGGAAAGGTAAATGCAGCCGATTTAAAAGTGCTAAATTTTGAAGAAATACAGACTGTTAAATATAGCAAAGCAATTCAAATTTTATTGTATGCCTTCTTGTATTCTCAGAATAATTCTTTGAAAACAGAACCCTCTTTAGAGGCTGGGATTATTTCTTTTAAAAATTTAAAAGGAGGTCTTTTAAAGATTAACTTCTCTTCAAAAGTAAAAAACCCTGATTATAGCATAACAGATGAAAAACTTCAGGAATTCATGGAACAAATAAAACTTCTTTTACAAGAAATATACAACCCAGAAATTCCTTTTAAAGAACCAAAAACACTCTCTTATTCATAGTCTCATTTTATAATAAAGACTAGTTGCAGTTTTTATTTCTGGTGTACCCAAAATGAGCAATTTTCCATACTTTATCTGTTTTTACTAAATAAAATAAATCTACGCCGCAGTGTGAAAAAGAACCATTTAAATAGAAGTCATAAGGAGCCCAAACAGAAGCGATAAACCCATCTGTTAGTACCTTTGCATCCCAGTATCGTTCTCTAAATTGTTCTGAAGTTTTTGGATTCATTCTCAATGAAATAGATTGATCATTGTCTATGACAACAGATGACCCGGAGCCGTCTTTGTCAATATTTGTAACAATTCTATTAATTCCTTTATAGAGTATTGCATCAAAAATACTTTTGTCTTTTGTATTTACTGCCAACATAAATTGGTCAATAACAGCTAGAATTTCTTTTTTATCAATTCCTGAAGCAACTGCTCCAAAAGGTTCTTGAGAATAATTCTCTGGTGGAGTTATTGATAATGATTGTGAAAAGAGAAAACCACATTTTAAGATACATGCTAAGAAGAGAATTTTTTTCATTCTGATGAATTTTCACAAACTTAACCAAAATATAATCATTCTAATAGTTGACTAAAAAATACCCCACCTAATTAATTATTGTTAATTAGTTGAGGTATTAAAAGTGGAGCATATCGGATTCGAACCGATGACCTCTACACTGCCAGCGTAGCGCTCTAGCCAACTGAGCTAATGCCCCAATATAATTATTGTCTTCCACTTAAGATTAACAAAGGAATAGAACAGTGAAATTCAGATTTAAGTACCGTGTTTTTTTCCCAGAGTTTCTGAAAAAACCCTTTTTTACGTCTAAAAACACATAATAAATCTGGATTATTAGATTGAAAATGTTCTAAGACTCCTTGAAAGGTAGTTACATTTTCTGAGGTAGAGAATGTGTTTTGAAGTGCTTTTAATGATGCATCTACTACTAAATCTTCTTCTTTATATTCGGGCGTTTTAACCAACAACAAGTTTATTTTAGTTTTAAAAAGACTTTTAATTTCTTGCAATGGAGTTAAGACATCTTGTTGCTCTAAAATTCCTGATTTAAAAGCTGTTAGGGCTACTTTAAATGGACTAAACTTATAATGTTCAGGAACAATTAAAACAGGTATTTCTGTTTGCTTTACAATACTTCCTGATGTACTTCCTAAAAAAACCTCTTCTTTTATAGAGTTACTTCTTGGCCCAACCACAATTAAATCTATTCCTAATTCTTCATGAACTGAATTAATACTTTCTACTGTGCCTCCCTTTGCAGAAATCATTTTAACATCTACTCCTTTGGTGTCTACAGAACTAATCATTGTCTGTATGTATAAGTTGGTTTCCCTTTCTAAAATATCATTAATATTAATAAATGTTCCTGCTTTAGAAAGCACTTTATACGCTCTAAAAACAAAGACTTTAGCACCTATCTCTTTAGCAAAATCTATCGCATATTGCAATGTGTTAGACGCGTTTTCTTTGGAACCGATAGGGACTAAAATATGATTCATAATTCTTAGAAATTAAGTTAGCATTGTAGAATTTACAATTCTAAAACAAAGGTACATTTTTTTGAATGATCTAAATTTCTTCCAATGTCAAATTGTAACTTTGTCTTTGAATATTTTTCTCTTTTGAAAACAGACATTAGTTTTAAACGAATTCATCAACTTGCAATTCCTGCTTTAATTGCTGGTATAGCAGAACCCCTTATCTCTATAACTGATACCGCTATTATTGGTAATATAGATTTTAATGCAAAAGAAAGTCTTGGTGCTATTGCCATTGTAGGGTCTTTTTTATCGATGTTAATATGGGTCTTTGCCCAAACCAGAAGTGCGGTTTCATCTATTATTTCAACCTATTTAGGAGCTAATAAACTAGAAGAAGTAAAAACATTACCCGCCCAAGCAATTTTAATTATAGTTAGCCTAAGTATTCTAGTAATTTCACTTACCTACCCTTTTGCTGAATATATTTTTAAAATATATGGTGCAGAACAACGCATATTAGTATATGCTGTAGAGTACTTTAAAATACGAATAATTGGATTGCCATTTACGCTGTTTGTTTTTACTATTTTCGGAACTTTTAGAGGACTTCAAAACACACTTTACCCAATGCTTATTGCCATCTCAGGAGCTGTTTTAAATGTTCTCTTTGACTGGATTCTTGTCTATGGAGTAGAAGGATGGATTCCTGCTATGAATGTTAAAGGAGCAGCCTATGCTAGTGTTATCTCTCAAATAGTAATGGCCATTTTGGCAGGGTATTTCGTTCTTAAAAAAACATCCATAAGTTTAAGGTTTGTGCTACCGTTTAACAAAGAAATTCCAAGACTCATAAAAATGGTTTTTGATTTATTTTTAAGAACTATTGCATTAAATGCTGCGTTAATTTTTGCAGTTTATAAAGCCACCAGTTATGGAACAGATGCCCTAGCAGCTTACGGAATTGGAATTCAATTGTGGTTATTTGGAGCCTTCTTTATAGATGGGTATTCTAGTGCTGGAAATATTTTATCTGGGCGTTTATTAGGCGCTAAAGAATATGACACATTACTAAAATTGGGGGAAAAATTAATTATTTACGGTCTTTTTACTGGGGTTTTTCTTGCAGGAATTGGTTTTCTGTTTTATAATTTTATAGGAGAAATTTTTATAAAAGACACCGCTGTTCTTCGTAGTTTTTATGATATTTTTTGGATCATCTTAGTCATGCAGCCCATCTGCGCCATTACCTTTATTTTTGATGGAATGTTTAAAGGAATGGGGTATACAGCATTCTTAAGAAATCTATTACTACTCTCTACACTTTTAGTGTTTATACCCTCATTACTAATTTTTGATGCTTATAATTATAAACTACTAGGCGTTTGGTTTACTTTTTCACTATGGATGATTGCCAGAGGAATGCCTTTACTAGTGAAATTTAGAAGAAAGTTTTTGCCCTTGGTGGAAAAGGAGTAATTTTGGAGAAAATATTTTCTATGAGTACAATTAGAATCACCAAACAATTTAATTTTGAAACCGGTCATGCCTTATATGGCTATGATGGAAAGTGTAGAAATGTACACGGTCATAGTTATAAGCTCTCTGTAACAGTATCAGGAACACCAATTGATGACAGTTCTCATGTGAAATTTGGAATGGTGATTGACTTTACTGATTTAAAGAAAATTGTGAAAGAAGAAATTGTAGATCAATTTGATCATGCTACTGTTTTTAATAAAAACACACCACATGTCGAATTGGCAAAAGAACTAAGTGATAGAGGTCATCATGTTATTTTAGTAGATTACCAACCTACTAGTGAAATGATGGTGATTGATTTTGCAGAAAGAATACAGAGTAGACTTACCAAAAATATTCAATTATTTTCCATAAAACTCCAAGAGACAGAAACCTCTTTTGCAGAATGGTTTGCCAATGAAAATGAATAAAAAACAGCGTCTATTTGTGAGATGCTTATTTAACAATTATATTTAAAAAAAACTTTATGAAAACACTTAAATTTATATTATTCACACTTATCGCAACAACAATACTAAGTTGTTCAGACAATTCTACTGAGCCGGCCTTTATCTTGTCTAATGAAAGTTTGGCAGGAGACTATGACATTGCTGTTTTAAATATAGATATAGAAACTACTGCTGAAGTTGCCGGAGTTGCCGTTACAATATCTAATACTGCCATTGTTGGTGATACTTTTCAGGTAGATGTTATTATCAATGCTAACGGAACTTATTCTGCAAGTGGCCAGTATAGAGTTGTTTCAACCGTTACTCCTGTAGGAACAGCCCCTATAACAGATACTGAAATTATAGTGTTTAGTGACTCAGGGTCTTACTCCGTTAATGCTGTAGACGATACTATTACCTTTATGGCTCTAGGTGATACATTATTAGCAGGTACTTTTAACGTTACAGTTTTTAATGAAACCTCGGTTACGCTTAGCCAACAAGTTGAAGAAACTATTGGTGATATTACATCTTCAATTAATATGAATTTGAGTCTAGAAAGAAAATAAAAATTATTAATTATTTTCCATTAAACTTATTCATAGTATTGTTAATACCATCTGTGCCAAAAGACAAGATGGCGTTTGTTGCTATAGGAATTCTTTCAATAAGTTTACTTTCTTCTTCTTTAGTCCATTGGCCCAGAACAAAGTCTGCCTGACGTCCTTTAGAATAATTTCCTCCAACACCAAAACGAAAGCGATTGTATTGCTGTGTGTTTAGTTTTTCTTGAATGTCTTTTAAACCATTATGACCTCCGGCACTTCCTGATGTTTTTATTCTTATAGATCCAAAATCAATATGCACATCATCAGTTACAATACAAATATTTTCTGCCAGAATTTTCTCTTGAGTCATCCAATATTTTACTGCCTTTCCACTTAAGTTCATATAAGTGCTGGGTTTTACTAAAATGAAGGTTCTTCCTTTGTGTCTAAATCTACTAATATCTCCTAGTTTTTCTGTTTCAAACCTACTATCTTGATCTTTAGCTAGTGCATCTAAAACTTGAAACCCAATATTATGTCGTGTGTTTGCATAGGCATCACCAATATTTCCAAGACCAACAATTAAAAATTTTTTCATCACCTCTTGTTTAGTTTCTAATTGTTTATTAAAAAAGAATTTTAAGATATTCATCTTGTAAAAATAAGAAAATAAAAAAAGCGCTACACACGTGTAACGCTTTTCTAAATTTTATACTCTTGTACCAATCTATACTTGAAATAAGTTTAGATTATTCAGCTGCAGCTTCTGTTGCTTCTTCTGCAACTTCAGCATCCTCTGCTACTTCATCATCTACTGCATTACGAGAAGTTCTAACCTGAACAACTACCGTATTGTCTGGATGCAAAAATGTATAGTCATCATTAAAAATTTGAGTAACAAATAGTTTACTTCCTATTTTTAATTCTGAAATATCAGCAGTAACATAATCTGGTAATTTAGATGGTATTGCTTTAATTTTTAATTTACGATTTGTAAAACGTAAAGAACCTCCATTTAAAACTCCTGGAGATGTTCCTGTTAATTTTACAGGAATGTTCATTGCTACTTCTTTATCATCAAATAACTGATAGAAATCTATGTGTAAAATTCTGTCTGTTACTGGATGAAATTGGATATCTTGTAAGATAGCCGAAAGTTTCTGCCCGTCTAGTTCAATCATTGCAGTATATACATTTGGTGTATATACCAATTTCTTAAATAATTTTTCTTCTGCAGAAAAATGAACTGGTTTATCTCCTCCGTATATAACGCAAGGAACCATACCAGCATTACGTAAGGCTTTTGTTGCTACTTTACCTACGCTTTCTCTTTTTGATCCTTTGATTGTAATTGATTTCATTACTTTTTATTAATTATTATTACTTGTTTTTGTCAACAACCTTTTTGGTGGCTGAGCGTAACCGAAGCTACATTAAAAATTGGTCACTTATCGAAGTATTGTCTTGAACTTTCGTCATAACATCAGCGAATAAGGGCGCGCAAGTTACAACTTTTATTTTAGAAATCTTCCTCTTTAATGGAATGGTATCAGACACAATTAGCTCTGTTAATTTAGAGTTTTGAATCTTATCATACGCATCTCCTGACAAGATTGGATGCGTACAAATTGCTCTTACACTTAGGGCACCTCTTTCCATCATTAAATTGGCTGCTCTAGCAAGAGTTCCTCCAGTATCTATCATATCATCTACTAGAATAACATTCTTTCCTGTTACGTCTCCTATTAATTCCATATGGCCAATAACATTGGCTTTCTTTCGCTGCTTGTAACAGATAACAACATCAGACATCAGATATTTGGAATAAGCATACGCTCTTTTAGAACCTCCCATATCTGGTGATGCAATTGTTAAATTATCTAATTTTAAATCATTGATATACGACATAAAAATAGTGGAGGCATATAAATGATCTACTGGTTTTTCAAAGAATCCTTGTATCTGATCTGCATGTAAATCCATGGTCATAATTCTAGTAGCTCCTCCTGCTTGCAATAAGTTTGCCACTAATTTAGCTCCAATAGCAACTCTTGGCTGGTCTTTTCTGTCTTGACGAGCCCATCCAAAATACGGCATTACTGCGGTAATATGTCTTGCAGAAGCTCTTTTTGCTGCATCTAACATCAATAACATCTCCATTAAATTATCTGCAGTTGGAAATGTAGACCCAATAATAAAAACTCTTCTTCCTCTTACAGATTCTTCAAAAGCAGGCTGAAATTCTCCATCACTAAAATGTGTTGTTTTTACTTTTCCCAGAGGCACTCCATATTCTTTTGCAATTTTTTCAGCTAGTACAATACTTTGCGAACAGGCAAAGAGCTTTGGAGATAATTCGTTTTTAGACATTTAGTTGTGTGTTTGTTAGGTTAGTTTTTGATGTATAAAACAAAAGTAAAATTATTTGACGAGTTTTTGATATTAAATCCCACAATCATAAAATATTTTTTAGATTTGCAAACTATTACTGTTGCTCGAGTGCCTGCCTGTCGGCAGACAGGGCGGAATTAAAAACCATAATTAATTATGGAAATTATTAAAAAATTAAAATATGTTCTGGGTATATGCGATTTCTAGTTTGAATCGTAATTATATTTACGTAGGTTTAACCTCTGATTTGGAAAGTAGTATTGCTAGGCACAATAAAGGGTATGAAAAAACAACCAAACCATATCGTCCTTTCGTTTTATTATTTTCTGAACAAGTAAATACTAGAACTGATGCTAGAGAACGAGAAAAATATTGGAAATCTGGAATTCGCAAAGAAAAGCTTAGACGACTCAGAAGTCCTAAATAATGCTCGAGTGGCGGAACTGGTAGACGCGCTGGATTCAAAATCCAGTTTTTTCGGAAGTGCGGGTTCGATTCCCGCCTCGAGTACTTATTAAAACCTCATCATGTTGATTTTTAATACGGTGAGGTTTTTTTTATCAACAATATTGCCAACTATTTGCCAACCATTGCCGTAATACCATCTATTTAGTTTTAATTTATTTCAGCTCGTTTTACTAGCAACATATAATTAACCTATTACCGTTCTGGCACCTCTCTCTGAAAAACCCAAAAAAATCAGACCTAACACTTATTAATCACAAACCCCTTGTCTAAAAAATATGACTTTCCTTCTAGGGGCGGTCTTTGTGAGACGATGAATAACCCTGGGAATCCTGAGTGTCTTTAATTATTTGTACTTTATTCTGTTTTTTTCAAAACCAAATTATAGATTAAACCAACTAAAATTAATATTATACCTAAAACAGTATATAAATTATAAATTTCTTGAAACCAAAATACTCCAATAATGATTGTAAAAACAATTTCTAAATATTTTAAAGGAGCAACAAGGTTTGTTTCGTTAGCTTGAAATGCTTTTGTCATATATAATTGACCTATATAACCAAATAGACCCAGGCTTAATAATAGTAACCATTGATTTACGTTTGGGTTTTTCCAATTATATATAGACATAAAACCTCCAAAAAAGAATGCCATGACCATAAAATAGTTGATAATGACTAATGGATGTTCTCTTTTTCCTATTTTTCTAATAATTACAAGAACTAATCCCAAAGAAATTGATGAAAAAATAACAAAAATTAATCCTAAATAATTAATATCGTTTCCGAACCCTTTTATAATAAGAACCCCTATAAAAGCAATTAAAAAAAACAACCATTGAATTGGTTTTATATTTTCTTTTAAAAATATTAATGCAAAAACAGTTGCAAAAATTGGCGAAGTGTATCTTAACGAAACAGCTGTGCCTATTGATAAATATTTTAAAGATTGAAAAAAAAATATTAGGGAAATTACTCCTAAAAAACCTCTTAATAAAAGTAATTTTTTATGTGTTCCTAAAACTGGAATTTTATATGTTATAATTAACGGAATTGTAAAAGCTAAAGTACCAATAGATCTAAAAAAAACAATTTGATAAACACTAAATGAAGATAAGTATTTGACAACAGCATTCATAATTGCAAAAGCAATTACGCTAAAAATCATATAATAAATTGATTTATTATTCATTTAAAAAATAACAAAATAAAGTTTATCTCTTTAATTTTAATATACAATAAACTTTTTAGCAGCTATTTTAGTGTTATTTTTTGAAAATATAATGGTGTAAATTCCTTTTGTAAATTTTGAAATATCTACACTACTTTTTCTTTCTTTATTTATAAAAACAGTTTGCCCAAGTTGATTAATAATTTTAATAGCATCGTAAGTATTATAAGTATTTTCTTTAATTTTTAGAATGCTATTAGTAGGGTTTGGATATACTTTTATAGGAGAAACTTCTTTATTTTCTTCATTTATAGACAAGTTATTTAGTTCTTGAACACTAAAATTTGCAAATAAAACTTCTTCATCTCTTAAATCTTGACTAGAATTTAAACTTCTATAAATACCCCATTTTGGTCTAACAAAATCTGCACCTGTTCTCCAATTAATAATTGAATTATTGGTGTAATCAAACAATACGGAATCATCTGAAACTTTTTTTATTTCAATTGAATAAGCTCCTGAAGTACCATAGATTATAGTTTCTTCAACTTCTAACCAAACTCCTTTTAAAGGCGCTAAATCTGTTTGTGTAAGTGTTATTTGGGAATCAGTTTCTGCATAACGCAATTCTAATCTATCAGGATTGCTTTTTCTCAAAGTAAGCGTGTACATTGGCATACTTTCTAAATTACCGCCAACAGATTTTAATTGATGAACATGTGTAAAACTTGATGAAACCTGAAGGTTCTCATCAAGTTTAAATTTCCATTTATAAACCACCTCTTCACCCTCTACTCCTAATAAATTATCTGGAGATTTATCATAGGATTTTATCTCATTTCGCTGTCTATCTGTATTTATACATCTGTCATTGTCTGGAGTAACATGCATAAAAAATCGAAATACATTTGTATTTAAATCAGTATCAAAAACCTCATCTATATGTCTTCCAAAAGATGTGTGGTTACAATCTGGTTCTTCTACTGGATCGTGTCCCGGGGCTAAAACTGCAGTAATTTCTTCATAAGTATTTCCTGCTCCATTTGCATCTAAAGTAACTTGTGCTAAATTTTCTAAAGAAAATAATAAAATGTAAACTATTACAATGGCTTTCATTTTATCTTCTTAAAAATTTTATAATTTGAAGTGCTTCTTTCGTTTTATTTTCAATTTTTACGAAATTATAGGTTTCATCAGCTTCTTTAGCAATGAGTTTAGAACCCATCCCAACACAAGTTACACCTGCATTAAACCAAGCTTCTAAATTTTCTTTAGTTGGTGCAACACCTCCTGTTGGCATAATAGAAGTCCAAGGTTGAGGACCTTTTATTCCTTTTACAAAGTTAGGTCCATAAATTCCGCCAGGAAATAGTTTTACAATTTCACAACCTAATTCTTCGGCTCTAGCAATTTCAGTTAAAGATCCACAACCAGGTGACCATAAAACTTTACGTCTGTTGCAAACTAGAGCAATATCTTCTCTTAAAACAGGAGTTACTATAAAATTTGCTCCTAATTGCATATATAAAGATGCTGCTGCTGCGTCTGTTACAGATCCTACGCCCATAATCATTCCTGGCAATTTAGTTATTGCATATTTGGAGAGTTCTGAAAAAATTTCTGCAGCAAAATCTCCTCTCGCTGTAAATTCTAATAATCTTGCACCTCCATCATAGCAAGCTTTTAATATTTTTTTAGCTATATCTACATCGCTATTAAAAAACAACGGAATTAAACCTGTTTGCTCCATAACGCTAGCTACTTCTATTCTTGTAAATTGTGCCATAATTTTATTTATTAAATAAATTTACTGAGCCAAATACTAAATTCAACTCAGTAAATAGTTAAAAAAAACAAATCTCAACTTATTATTCTTACTTTTATCTTGCTACTCTACCAGATGCATCTCCATCCATTAGTTTTTCAACTTCTGCAACTGTTACTAAGTTAGCGTCACCTTTAATGGTATGTTTTAAACAAGAGGCAGCAACTGCAAAATCTAATGCATTTTGATCATTTTCTGGATATTTTAATAATCCATAGATTAATCCTCCCATGAAAGAATCTCCCCCGCCTACTCTGTCTACAATATCAGTGATTTGATATTGTCTAGTTTCATACATTTTTTTACCATCATATAAAACTCCAGCCCATGTATTATGAGATGCTGAAATAGAACCTCTTAAAGTTGTAATTACTTTTTTAGCTCTTGGAAATTTCTCCATCATTTGTTTACATACTGATAAAAAAGCCTCAGCTTTTAAATCATGTCCATGTTTATGTACATCTAAACCTTCTGGATGAATTCCGAAATGCTTTTCTGCATCTTCTTCGTTTCCTAAAATAATATCACAATACGATGTGATTTCTGTCATTATTTTCTCTCTGTTTTTTTCATCACAAAAAGTCCATAATTTTGCTCTATAATTTAAGTCTGTAGAAATAGTTACGCCCATTTCACTAGCAACTTTAACAGCTTCTAAACAAACATCTGCTGCACCTTGAGAGATTGCTGGCGTAATGCCTGTCCAATGAAACCATGACACATCTCTAAATACTGCTTTCCAATCTACCATTCCTGGTTTTATTTCTGAAATTGCAGAATGTGCTCTATCATAAACGACTTTACTACCTCTACTTACAGCTCCTGTTTCTAGAAAGTAAATTCCTAATCGGTCTCCACCGTAAATAATTTTGTCAACTCCAACTCCACGTTTACGCATTTCCAGCATAGCACATTCACCAATATCATTCTTTGGTAAACGTGTTACAAAATCTACAGGAACTCCATAATTTGCTAATGAAACTGCAACGTTAGATTCTCCTCCTCCATAGACAACATCAAAATTGTTTGCTTGAGAAAATCTTAGAAATCCTTGTGGAGCTAATCTTAACATAATTTCCCCAAAAGTTACTACTTTTTTCATTTTTAATGTTTTATATACCTAAAGCTTGACCACCACCAACTTGAATAGTTTCTGCAGTTAAAAATGCAGCATCTTTACTAGCTAAAAAAGAGACAACACCTGCTACATCCTCTGGTTTACCTAATCTACCCAACATAATGTTGTTAGCCCAAGAAGCAAAAACTTCTGGTTTTGTTGATTTAATTTGTGCGTGAAATGGTGTATCTATCGTTCCTGGTGAAACTGCATTTACTCTAATACCATATTCTGCTAAATCTTTTGCTAATGCTCTTGTAATTGTATGAACTCCAGCTTTAGAAGTGCCATAAATACCTGCACCTGGTCCTCCTGCATTCCACCCTGCATTTGATGTATAATTTATGATTGTTGCATTATCTCCTTTTTTAAGAAAAGGAATTGCAGCTCTTGAAGCAAAAAAGACTGAATCAAGATTTAATGCCATTACAAATCTGTAAAATTCTGTGGTCATTTCTTCAAACCTAGATCTGCCTCCCAAACCACCTGCATTGTTAACCAATACATCAATTTTACCGTATTTATTTCCTATTTCTTGGATGTTAGAAGTAACTGCATCTTCTTTAGTTACGTCAAAACCAATATATTCTGCAGTAATTCCTTCTGCTTTTAATTCTTCCACTCTTTTTGCCCCCTCATCATCATGAATACCGTTAAGTATTACTCTAAAACCATCTCTACCTAATCTTTGTGCAACTGAAAATCCTATACCTCCTGTTGCTCCTGTAATAATGGCAATTTTTCCGTTTGATTTACTCATGTTATATATTATATTTTAATAAATTATACTATTTTCTTTTTTAATCTAATTTTTTTATTACCAGTTCTACTTTTCGAATTAAAAATAAAATAGATAATACTGCAAGTACTACAGAAGCTGTAATAGTTATTAATGCAGGGGTATATGAACCTCCTTCAGTAATTCTTCCAATAAACCAATTCATAATCATAACTGAAAAAGCTGCAACTGTACCAGCTAAACCCGCTAAAGTTCCTACTGAAGGGCCTCTAAATAAATCACTTGATAATGTTTGAATATTACCAATAGCAAACTGGAATCCAAAAAGCGCTAGACCTGCCAGGTAGATAAAAGTCATATAATTGGTATCATTTACAAATAAAATTATAGAAACAAAACCTATGATTATTAATAAACTACCTAAAATTATACTAGCTTTTCTACCATAATCTGTAGATCTGCGTTTAATTATTGCTTCTGTAAATATACCTCCTAGAATACTTCCTGCTGCTGCCATCAAATAAGAAATCCACATTGTTTTACCTATTTCCTCGATACTTAATCCAAATTTTGAATTTAAATAAATTGGCATCCAACCAGCAAAGAACCACCAAATTGGTTCTATAAAAAATCTACATAATAAAACTCCCCAAGGTTGTTTAAAACTCAATATTTTTGCTACAGATAAACTTTTAGCATTTTCATCTACAACATTATTATTCTCTATTCTATCATTAAGCAGCATATTTCTTTCTTCATTAGTAATCCAGGGATGATCTTTTGGATTAGATTTGTTTATGATTAACCAAGGAATAACCCAAAGCAATCCAACTACACCTAAAATAACATAGGTAGATTTCCATCCAAATTGAGAATATAAATACACGATTACTACTGGAGCAATTACATTTCCAATTGAAGCGCCTGAATTAAAAATACCTTGTGCTAATGCTCTTTGTTTAACCGGAAACCACTCTCCATTACTTTTAACTGCCCCAGGCCACAGACCTGCTTCTCCAAGACCCAATAAACCACGAGCTATTGACAATGTAGCAACTCCTCTTGCTACAGCGTGAAACGCAGCAGCTGCAGACCAAACAACAATTGATAATACAAATCCTATTCTAGTACCAATTTTGTCATATAATCTTCCTGATAAAAATTTACTTGCAGCATATGTTAGCATAAAGATATTTAGCATAAGCGCATAATCAGAATTATCCATTCCTAAATCTTCACCCATTTCTGGCCATAATAAAGCAAAAGCTGTTCTGTCAATATAATTTATAACTGTGGCAATAAATATTAATGTAATTACCCACCATCTAAGTCCTTTTAATTTCATTATTATTTAATTTTTAAATAAAAGATTCCATCGCGAACCACATATTGTTCACTAAAAAAAGTAATATTTTATAAGTTAGATTTTTAAGTTAAAGAGTTATATGCTATAACAAAATTGATATAATACATTAAAATGATCTTTCATTTTTTGTTTAGCCAACTTAGGGTCTTGATTTAAAATTGCTTCGTAAATTTCTTGATGCTCTTTTATACCTTCTTGAGCTAGCCCTTTATCGCAAACATGATATTTTTCAAAATTTGTAATAATTTCTGGAGTTATTATTAACATAAAAGTATTCATTGTACTGTTATGACTTGCTTTTGCTATGGCCAAATGAAATAATAAATCTTCTTGAACAGCATCTTCACCATTTAAAACTTTATTTTTATAAGCTTCTAAAGCATCTTTAATTTGCTCTAAATCTTCATCTGTTCTTCTTGTTGCAGCTAAACTGGTTGTTTTTAATTCTAATAAAATTCTAGTTTCTACTAACGATTTAAAATCTGGTTCATCTAATCGTAAAATATCTTCTATCATACCATTAAGAGCAGTAACACCTATATTAGCAACAAAAGTTCCACTTTGAGGTCTAGACTTTAATAACCCATAAAACTCCAATTTTTGTATTGCTTCTCTTACATTACTTCTACTTACTTCAAACTTTTCAGATAGCATTCTTTCTGAAGGTAACTTGTCACCTGGTTCTAAATTTTTATAATTGATAAAATCCCTTATACCTCTTATTATTAAATTTTGAACTTTTTGATTTTCGTTTATTGTAAGTACTTCTAATTTCATTAATGTAATTTTTTATCTAATTGGTTAACCAAATTTTGTTCTATAAATATATAAAAACAAAGTTTAAATTAATCAAATTAATGAGATACTTCTAAACTATAATATTCCTCTGATAAAATATAATCAAATCCCTATATTTAAGCTTTCAATTAAAATATTTTAAGGATCTACTTAAAGTTTTTTTGCAAAAATTAATTTGCAGTTATAGTAACAGAATCTAATCTTATTTCTTCGTCACCACTGTTATAATTAAAATTTCCTGATGTATTTCCTCCAATACCTCTCATAAATAATGCTACACTATCATTATTACCTGCGTTAAATGTATAGGTTGTGGTGAGGTAACTATCATCATTAGGATTAGATCTTACTTCAACTAAAAGGTTATTTGCAGTATCTTCAACTTGCGATACAGATGCATAACCAAAACCATCTTGAGGGAAATCTGTAGTTTCAGTATAATAAGTTGGTGAATACCCGCTTGTATAACCTGAACCAGCCAAAACTCTTGTTTCTAACATACTATCCATTGGAGGTGTGTTGTTTTCTAAACTTTTAAATTGCGTAATTATTTCTATTGTATAATCTGCATTTGGAACAACTTCAAACTCTTGGTAGATATGGTCTGGTTCGTTATTATCAAACTTAAGAACATCTGAACCATTACCTGAACTAGATTCTCCTTGATCTCCCAAACTTTTATTAATCCAACCAGAACAAGTACAATCTGAACCTGATGATTTTGGAAGCTTATCAAAAACTACATTCACTAAAGTTGGGTCTGGAGTTATAGGTGCTGGAGGCTCAACGACTTCAACTGTTTCTGAATAAACACTTTCTTCACCCAAGTTATCTCTAGCCGAAAGAGTAACAGTAAATGTTCCTTCGCCAGGGTAAGTGATGGATGGTTCGAAATCTGTTGAAGATTCTCCATTTCCAAAACTCCAAGAATAACTTGTGGCACTTGAAGATTGATTAGAAAAACTATACATTTTCCATTCGTCTGCAGCTCCTTCTCCTTGTTTTGCAGAAAAAAGTGCACTAGGTGGAGTTGCATCAGCTATCGAACCTATTTCTGGCAATTCGTTCTCTTCACAAGAAGCCAAATTAAGAGTTAATACAATTATTAGTAAGATTTTTAAATTAGAGAAAATCTTGTTTGAAAATAATAAATTTAGATTTTTCATTTTATTCATTTTAAATAATATTAATATCCTGGATTTTGAGTTAACAGACTATTACTTAATCCTATTTCTCTTTGTGGAATAGGTAATAATAAATCAGTTGACGAAAAACTTAAACTATTTGCACTAGAAAAAGCTCCTAAAACTGTAGCTGCCTCTCCCATACGTATTAGATCAAATAGTCTGTGATTTTCGAAAGCCAACTCAACTCTTCTTTCATTTAATAAATCTTCTTTAGTAATTTCTGTTACTAATGTTGTTAAACCTGCTCTATTTCTTACTTCTTGAAATGAGGCTAATGCATTAGTACTTGTAGTAGATTGCCCTCCAGATAAAATTGCTTCAGCATGCATTAATAAAACATCTGCATATCTCAATACAATCCAATCATTACCAGCCTTAGTAGGATCACTTGATGTTGGTGAAATACCTAAATTAGTATCTCCATCTGGCAAATATTTTACAACTTGATTCTGTGTTGCTTGCGTGATATCTTGTCTATAAGAGTACATAGTTCTATCACCTCCAAAAGCATCTAACGCAGCTTTTCCGTCATTAGTTACATAGTTAACACCTGAAGTTCTACCTACAGCGTTTAACCATTCCGCAGAGAAATTTTGACTATCTTCTGAATCACCTAAATAACCTATAGCAAAAATTATCTCATTATTTCCCTCATTATAAAAAACATCTTTAAAATTACTCTCTAATGAAAACCCTCTCGATGAATTCATTACTGATTCTAATAAAGATTGTGCTTCTCCATATCTGTTTAATGTTAAATAAACTTTAGCTAATAAGGTTTCGGCAGCTGCCTTGGAAGCTCTAAATTTACTACCATCGTCTAATCCGGCAACCGCAGTTTTTAAATCGTCTTCTATTAACTGATAAATAATTGAAGTAGCCTCTCTGGTGTATGCTATATCTTTCTCTTCTGGAGTGATTACTCTATCTATTAAAGGAATATCTCCATATAATCTAACTAGGTTAAAATATGCATATGCTCTTGTAAATTTTGCTTCTGCTTCAAATTTTGATGCATCGTTTCCTGCAGCTGATAAGTTTTCTAAAACAACATTAGATCTATATATAATATTATAAAAACTTGCATAGTAATCTGCAACAATTCCATTAGTTGCTTCTATCGTATAAAATTCAAATTGGGCTGCTTCTCCTTCTTGACTTTTTGTTCTTGTATTATCACTTCGCATTTCTGTTAAGTAAAATTCATACATAATACCATGATTATCATTTGTACTAGTTGAATTTACACCTTGTATAGCATCATATATATTTACTACTGCTGTTTCTACTTCTTCTGGCGTTGTATAATAATTAGCACTAGATAGAACTGAATCTGGTACTGGCTCTAAAAATTCATTATCACAGGAGATAAAAAATGTTATTATAATTCCTAATAATAGTATGTTTAATTTAGTTTTCATTGTCTTACTATTTTTTATTAAAATTCTATGTTTACACCTAATGACACCGTACTAAAAACAGGAGAACCTGCTCTTTGATAACCGTATGTACCAGGTTTAGTTGTATTAATAGACTCAGGGTTAAAACCTGTATAATTGTCTGCCGTTAAATACATAAGGTTTTGCCCAGACAAATAAATTCTCCCTTTAGTTAAACCAACTCTGCCTAATAAGTCTTCTTTGAAATTATAACCAATATTTACATTTCTTAATGCAATGTATGATGCATCTTGAATGATACTGTTTGTAAATATTTTTTGTTTTATAAATTCTTGATTTGGAGTAGAAGAAATAAAATCTTGAGCAGAATTAAAATGGTTGAAAATATATTGATCTCCCATATTTCTAACTTCTGCTCCATGACTTCCTTGGAACATAAAACTAAAATCTACATCACCTATTTTAAAATCATTTGCAAAACTCCACACTAAATCTGGATATGGACTCCCTAGAATAGTTTTATCATCATCATCAATTAACCCATCTCCATTTAAATCTCTAACATACACATCTTGTGCTTGAGCTCCAATAGGATGGTAGGGATTACTCAAATACTCAAGTGGAATTTCGGTATCTACAACCCAACCATAGAAAGAAGAAATAGGATTGCCTACTTGGTTAATCCATTCTGCTGCTCTTTTAGAGTCTACATTTTGAATTTGTCCGTTTGAATCTGCAAAATCAATTAATGTATTTTTATTATGAGATGAGATAAAAGTAGATGACCATTTAAAATTTTCTTGATTTATATTTCTTGATCTTAATTCTAATTCTATCCCTTTATTTTCTAATTCACCAATATTAATTAATGAACTGGCAAAACCAGTTGTTGTAGAAATTGGGTTATCTATAATTAAATCTTTACTTGTTTTAATATAATAATCAACAGAACCAGTTAGAACATTATTAAATAATCCAAAATCTACACCTGGGTTAAACTCTATTGATTTCTCCCACCTTAAATCTGGATTAGATATATTAATCGGATTAATACCCGTTATAGCTGATCCATTAAAAATAGCTGTACTTGTCTCTAATAGTGCTAAATAAGGATAACTTTCTATTTGATTGTTTCTAGGAAATGTTCTTAAATCTTTATTTCCAGTAATACCATAACTTACTCTAAATTTTAAAGTATTAATAGCATCTATATCTTCTAAAAAGTTTTCTTTATGAATATTCCATCCAACAGAAGCTGCAGGGAAAAAACCATATTTATTATTTGGTCCAAAAAACTGAAGACCCATCTGTTCTTAAACTTACTGATGCTAAATATTTTGCATCATCAAATGCATAATTTAACCTTCCAAAAAACGACATTAAAGTTTCTTTGTAATTTTGAGAATTAGCAGTAACCGTTAAAGGGTCTGCAGCTGACATTGTTTGTAATAAATCTGATGAATAACCAGCACCAAAAGATCCATTAACATTGGTTTCCCAACTTTCTGCTCCCATACCCACTACTGCAGCTAACTCATGCTTGCCAAAAGTATTATCGTAAGTGAAGTAGTTTTCTGTAACTAAGTGAGTTCTATTTACATTAGATAGCGTTAAAGATGCTCTTGAAGCTCCTCTTCTATCTGCCTCAACACCTTGCCATCTTCTAAATTTAGAACTTTGATAATCTCCACCAAAAGAAGATCTAAAAGTTAAATTATCGGTTATTTTGTATTTACCATACATAGAACCAAATATTTTAAATTTCTCATCGGTTCTATCTCTTTCTAATACTTTAGCTGCAGGGTTGGTATTAGATGTATTACTAATGTCTGTACCTGTTATACTTGTTCCTCCCAAAGAATCAGGCGAATCGCTATCTGGCATTCCTGCTATCAAATCATAATCATCGAACATACGTTGAATTGCATAATCACCTATTTGAGCATTTGCATATTTACCTCCATCTCTAAATCTATTTACAAATTGAATGGTGTTTTCATCTAAATATAATGGCAACCATGATGGTTGTCTTAAAATATCATGGGCAGAACCATCAAAACGTCTTCTATCAGTAAATGTAGGCGTAATACTAGCTCCATAAGTAAATTTATCACTTACTTTAGTATCTAATTTTAATTTAATATTGTATTTTTTAAAATCGTCCGTTAGTAAAACTCCTTCATCATGCGTATAATTAAGAGAAGCGCTAAACTTATTCTTATCGCTTCCTCCTCTTGCACTAAATGAACGGTTAGTTATTATTCCACCATCAAAAATAATTTCTTGCCAGTTTGTATCAACACCTAATAACTGCTTGTATGCTGTTTTATCAGAAATACTACCAGTAGCAGCTAATTCTCTCTCCGCACTTTCAGCTACAGTAGAATAATAAGCATCACTCTGTCTTGCAGTTTTAAAACCAGTGTAAGAATTAAAACTGAATTTTGTTTTTCCTTCTTTACCTTGTTTAGTGGTTATTAAAATAACACCTCTAGCACCCCTAGACCCATATATAGCTGTAGAAGCAGCATCTTTTAAAACTTCAAAAGATTCTATATTATTCATGTCTAATGCACCTAAGTAGTCATTATCTACCGCTAAACCATCAACCACAATTAGTGGGCTTAATTCTCCTGTTATAGAACCAATACCTCTAACCCTAATTGTAGGATCAGAACCAGCTTCTCCTTCGGTAGCAGATATTTGAACTCCCGAAACTTGTCCTACAAGAGCATCATCTACTCTAGAAACAGCAATTTGATCTAATTTTTCATTTTTAACTTTAGAAATTGCTCCTGTTAAATGGGATTTCCTTTGGGAACCATACCCTACAACAACAATCTCATCTAGAATACTATTGTCTTGAACTAGACTTACATTTAGTGTTCTTTGGTTAGTGATTGTAATCTGTTGAGAAGCATATCCTAAATAAGAATACTCTAAAACATCTCCATTTGCAACTTGTAAAGAATATTTTCCGTCTAAATCAGTATTTACACCCCTTGTTGTGTTTAAAACTCTGACTGTTACTCCTGGTAATGGTTCACTATCTTCACTTGAAGTTACAACACCGTTTACGGTGAAGGATTCTTGAGCATATAAACTAACACTCATTAACATTAACATAATTAATGTTACCTTAAATTTTAATTTCATAATATTATTTTATGTTTAAAAGGTTTTTGATTAATCATATAAGAGCATTTTAAAGAGAATAGACATAAATTTATATTTTACATCTATTCTTTTTTAAAATTAATTCAAATTACTTTTATATAATTTTTTTTGGTTATCCAAAGTGGTTTACCAGATTGGATAACCAAATATATATAAAATTATGTTAATTACAACGGTTTCGTGAAATTTTATTAAAATAAAGTTTAATATGCCTCTAATACTCTATTTATTTTTAGATTATTTTTTTCCAAAATATGACACCTCATCTCCGCTTAAGAAGTCTTCTCTTACCGGACTAAAGGTATCAATTAGCATTCCTTCTTCTAGACATATTGCACTGTGTAACAAATTAGGCTCAATATAGACTCCATCACCAGCTTCAATAATTTTCTTATCTCCATCGATTTCAAATTCAAACTTACCTGAAACACAATAGGTAGCTTGTGTATGAAAATGATGGTGTGGCGCACCTAATGCTCCTTTATCAAATTTAACTTGCACCATCATTATTTGGTTATCGTACCCTAAAAATTTTCTTGATACACCTCCACCAAGTTCTTCCCATTTCAGATCTTTTGTTATAACGTATTTTTCGCTAAATCTTTTCATATAATATATCTCTTATTTAAATTTAAAATTCTGACTACTAATTTGGGTTTGCTTTTTATTTTTGGGGTGTCCCAGATCCAACAGTTGAATTTCTAAACCATACTTCTGTATAACAACCATTTGCATATTGTTTTGTAATATCACCTCCGTACGTTTCTGCACCAGCAGACCAAACCATATTTTTTTCTGGAGCCTTACCATTGGTTTGATTATAAGCTCCTTGTTTAAAATAATTTAATTCTCCGCTATATGCAATTGCTCTTTCAGTTCCATCTTGACCAATAGGCACAAATAAATTTTTAACTTGCTCTGGAATATCTGATTTATTAACATATTCAGATTTGATTAAGTTTTTGGTGAAAGTCCTAGTTTTATGTCCTTCACTTTTAAAAGTTAGATGCATAATACCTTTATAAACATTTATTTCATAACTGAATTCTTCACCTAATTCTATTCCATCCTCAGGTTCATCAGGAAAATCGGTTTTTGTTTTTCCAACTACTGACATATCATGCCCCCAAATAGCTGTAGAATAATCCCATCTGCCAGAATTATCATCACCCGCAGTATTTATTTCATAATTCCAAAAAATAGAACCTTTTGTTTGTCCTGGAAACTTTTTGTAAAATATTTTTATGGGCTCATTTTCATGACCTTCTCCACTATGAATTTGACCAACTACAGTTGAATAAGAAGCTGCAACTCTTGCATCACCAGAAACCGAAACTTGCATTACTTTACAAATACCTGTTAATTTACCTCCTTCTTCTGGAGTCCATTCTCTTTTTTCGTGTAATTCTGTTCTTGTATTGCTAGAATTTTTAGAAGTAACACCAGAATTTGGTGTTTTATAAACAACCCAACGTCTTGTTCCATCAATTTCTGTATAAAAAAAATCTTTATTTTCAAAATCTACTAGATTATCAACATTAGTACCATCACCCATTAACATTTTAAACTTATCCATAAATGGAATTACTTCACTTGGATACACTGTTTTTTTACTTAAACCATCATTAGCTGCAAAATAACCTGCATTAGAATAAGCGTCTGGACTAATCTCTATATTGGCCGATTTAAACCAAACTTCTGCATAGTTACCGTCTGCATATTGTTTTTTAACATCTCCTCCATGTGTTTCTGCTCCAGAACACCAAACTCTATTTACTTTAGGATCTTTACCGTTTGTTTGATTGTAACAACCTAATTTAAAGAAAAGACCTTGACCTGTGTATGCTTTTTCTCGCTCTAAACCATCTTGACCAATTGGTACAAATAAATTTTCTACTTGTTTAGGCATATCTGAACGCTTAGTGTATTCTGAATTAATAAGGTTTTTAGTAAATGTTTTTGTTTCGTGTCTGTCACTTGTAAATTTAAGAGACATCATTCCATCTTTTACTTCTACTTCATAACTAAACTCTTCACCTAAAGCAATACCATCTTTTGGTTCGGCTGGATAAGTATTTTCACCTGTTCCAACAACTGAAAAATCATAACCCCAAATTGGAGTAGAAAAATCCCATCTTCCAGAGTTATCATCACCCGCTGTATTTATTTCATAATTCCAAAAAACTGAGCCTTTGGTATGTCCTGGAAATTTTTTATAATAAATTTTTAATGGTTCGTTTTCATGTCCATCTGCACTATGAATCTGACCAACTACTACAGAATAAGTTGCTGCAACACGTGCATCTCCTGTAGTTGAAACATTCGTTACTTTAAGAGTCGCGTTCATTTTAGCATCTGTCATTGGCACCCACTTTTTTAATTGTGCCAACTCTGTTCTAGTATTGTTACTAGTGCCATGAGTATTTCCTGCATTAGGTGTTTTAAATACTACCCAATCTTCATTATTTTCATTAGTTGCATAAAAGAAATCTTTGTTCTCAAAATCAGTTGCTTGACCTATATTTGAACCATCTCCTAAAATTAAATTCCAATGTTGAAAAAAAGGAATTACATTGTTCACATTAATGATTTTTTGATCCTCTTTTTTACCTTTATTAACACACGCACTTAAGATGATAGTAGCAATAAAAATTAATAGTGATATTTTTTTCATATTTAGTTTGTTAATGGTTGAATTAACCCAATTGTATTTACTTGATTGTTCTCCTTTAAAAGTATAGATTTATTACTTGGCACATAGTTTTTCTTGTCTTTCCATTTCGGACTCTTATAAAAAATATTCTTTTGGATAATTCCTTTACTATTTTTAACACTACCATTTGTACTTAGAAGACAGTTTTCTATTCTAGAATCTGAACCTCCTATATTAATAGGTTTTAAAATATTATAACTGTTTTGGAAAACAGAGTTTTTTATGAGAACGTTAGGTATGTTTTTAGTTCTAACTGCATTCCCTTTTTCAAAATTTGCAACCTTGCTAAAAATAGAATTGGTTATAATTAACTTACCTTTTCCAATATTTGTTAGATATCCTGATTTTGTATAGTTAATAGCATGTTCTTGGATATTTTCAAAAACAGAATTATGAATTAAAATTACATTTGCATTGTATTTTCCAATGTTGTTTTTTTCATATGAAAGATTTAATCCTCTATAACTATCTTCAAAATAAGAGTTTTTTATACTTATAGTATCTGCTAATGAACCTTTATATGCCTTAAAAATACTACCTCCTTGTTTATTTCTGAAATTCTTAAATTTACAGTTCTCAATAAATAAATTATATAATTTACCAGTTTCTTTATCTGGAGAAACAACTGCATATTTTACTTGAGTATCATTGTCACCATCAAAAGTTATGTTCTTTAAAGTTACTGAAGACTCTTCTCTAACTCTAATAAAATAATTTAAAGCTTTAGGCAATTTATCTTCTGCTTTAATAATCGTATTTTCACTACCAACGATTGTTACATCTCCTTTAATTTTTAAGGTTTTATTTACAAAATAAATACCTTCTTTTAATTGTAAACTAGTTAATTCATTTACTTTTTGCAGTGCTTTTTCAATAGTACCAACTCCGGGTTCTACTTCTATAACTTTTGGTTTAATAACTTTAACAGGTT
The DNA here is from genome assembly GCA_000383355.1 of Flavobacterium sp. SCGC AAA160-P02. GTDB lineage: Bacteria > Bacteroidota > Bacteroidia > Flavobacteriales > Flavobacteriaceae > Polaribacter. The sequence continues at coordinate 60,057 of KB911113.1, forward strand.
CAATTATATCAGGAACCCAACTTGTGCCTGTTCTCATCGTTAATGCTTTTGGAATTTTTTTGTTTCCTAAATTAAACGCACCAACAATATTAGATTCTCTTTCAGATTTCACAATGTCTAAAGAGGGGCTTTTATCATCCTTATAGTTAGAAATTAAATTACTGTTTTTAATACTTGGCATTGGTAATGATCGTAGTAAAATCCAATCTATTTTTTCTTTTGTAAAAAGAGCAACATCTATTTTTGAATTTGTATCTACAATGTTATTTTTAAAACTAATACTTGAAACATCATCATCAAATTTTGCTATATTATTACCATTAGTATTTGTAATTAAATTATTTGCAAATAAAGAATTTAGAGGCGGCAATGTTCTTTCTTCATCCTTTCCTGCGCCAAAAACTATTTCACTACAATTAATAAGTGTGTTGTTTTGAATATTTACATTCTTTACTTGATGATATCTATTTAAAGGTGAATTCTTAACGCCATTCATTAAAACTATTGGGGCTCTAAAATCAGAACCTTGAATACCAATCATTAAATTATTTCTAATAATATGATTCTCATTAATAATTCTAATACCTCCTGTACTTTTAACATTATTGCCTAAAAAAACATTTCTTTCCACCAAAGTATTATTACCATGCCTCAAGACTAAAGAACCTTTACTTTCAAGAAATAAATTATCTCTATAAATATTATTGGCAGATTTATTAGATATAATTTCTATTTCACCATCGCAGTTTTTAAATGTGTTTTTCTCTACAATTGTTCTAGATGACTTCATTGAATTTACACTTGTACCAATTCTAATAGTTTCACCTCCATTTTTTCCTAATTCTGGTCTCTTACCAAATAAATTATAATCTATTTTATGATTATTATCTTCAGATTCTTTTCCTTTGAGCCAAACTACCAGAGTTGTTCCGTCATTTGTTTTACCAGTAAAGTTATTATGGTCTACTCTGTTATTTTTTCCCCATAAATCTACCCAATGAGATTTTAAGCTTTTATCAATAGGATTATAATAAGAAATTGTAGTATTGGTTAATCTACTGTTATTTGCAACTTGTTTAGATTTACCTCTAAAAGAGATTATAGATTTTGAAGTTGGATTACCATCTTTAAACCATAACCCAGAAACTATTATATAATTTCCAGAAATGGTCATTTTAGAATCACCTGTAACTAAAACTTTTCCAGGTGTTTCAGCTTTTACAACTATTGGCTTTTCTTTAGTTCCAAACCCATCTATATTCAGTTTAACATTACTCCATTCTCCATTATTTAAGACAATTGTAGTTCCTTCTACTACGTTTTTAATGGCATTATTAAATTCTAGTATATTATCTACTTTAACATTTAATTCTTGCGACAATAATAAGTTAATATTGATAAAAATAAAAAATAGAGAACGAATAAATTTACTAAACATTAATGTTTTGTTTTTTGGTTTACCAGATTGGTAAACCAGTCTTTTTTTCAAATATATTTAAATTTTTTCAGAAAAGAATACAGAAAAATTAAAAATATTAAAATACACGATCTATGGACTGAAGGATCTGTTCAAATGTCATTTAATCAAAAAAATGAATTAATAGAGAAGCTAAAACTAATCATCAGATTAGATTTCATTCTTAATAATATTAGTTTTGTTTAGCAATTAATATTTTTGTAGCTTTGAGTTCCTTAATTTTAAAAACCTATTTAATTATGAAAAAATTTATTTTAATTTTTACGCTTTTTATTTTAACAACTTTAAGCTTAAAAGCTCAAGAGTATTATTGGACATCCTATAGTTTCAATGTAGAAGCAGAAGATGTAGAGATAGTCTCTAAATTAACCAACGACTATTTTAGTGCTGAAAACTCTAAAGCTGATGGAGTATCTGTTTATTTATTTGAAAATCATTTTCACGATAGTAGTTTAAGCTCTAGCCATGAATTAGTGTTTGCAGGAACATATGATGCTATGGGTAATCAATATTCTCAAGGAGAAAACACAAGTTGGGATTTATACTTGGCTAAATTAGGACAATATACCAAAGGGTTCTCTGCTGCTGCAGGTAGAAGTGTTCATTCATTTGGAGTTCCAGGAACACACCCTGTTCAAAATTTATTTTGGCTAAAAGTAAACGATGCTGCAACATTTGCAAAAGGTTTTAAAAAGTATAATTCTAAGCACAATCCAGATGAGAGAAGAGTAACTCTTGGTCAATTTAATTTGGGAAGAAGCCCTTTAGGAGAAACACATTATGTTCTTGTAGGAGTGAATGATTTTAAAACAGCAATGAATGTTGGCTTGTATAGAGAATCTAACCCAGCTGCAAAAAAAGCATGGAATGAATACATGAAAGAAATAGATGGGAATGTTCAAATGATAAGAACTTCCACTAGAGTGATGGTTGGAAAATGGTAAATTATTTTCAATCATATAAAACAAATCAATACTTCAATAACAATTAATTTTAAAACTTATTCAAAATGAAAAAATTACTACTATTATTTTTAGTTCCATTATTTGCAATCTCTCAAACCAATCCTAACAGAGAGTACTGGCAAACAAATAAATGGTCTGCTAAAAAAGGAATGAATACAGAGTTTGAGGCAGCTGTGGCTAAAAAAACTCAGAAATACAACAACACTAAAGAAACCTCATTTGCTACCTATCAAATTATCACTGGTTCTGATCAAGGAAAATATATGAGAGTGATGGGCAATAGAAGTGCTGCTGCATTTGATACTGAAGATTCTGCAGAATTAGCATATTGGATGAAAAATGTGATGCCTTATACAGAAGGAAATGATGGAAATGTAAGATGGTGGAGAATGAAAGGTGCTGGTCAAAATTGGAATAACGATATGCCTCCAGCTAGGTTTATTAAAATGACCACCTATAACCTAAAGAGAGATAAATCATCTGATTTCTTTAGATTTTGGAGAAATAATGTAAAGCTTCAAAAATCTCTTGGTTATACTGGAGCTAGTGGAGTGTTTATGCTGGAAAGCGGTGGGCAAGCATATCAAGTGATGGAAGTAGAAGGATATAACAGTCATGCAGCAGGAAAAGGAGATTTTAAAAACCCTGATGTTAATTATGTAGAAGAGTACAACAAAATGTTTGGCTGGAGAAGTCATCGTAATGATCAAGCTGCATTTAACGCATCAATAGAACAATGGGGTATTATTGTTGAAACTGCTGAATTAAAACCAGAAATGTCTTCAAAATTGAAGTAACTTCAAATAGAAAACCTTTAAAAAAGTTGATTAAATTTTAATCAACTTTTTTTTTGAAAAAGATTTAAATGGTAAGGTTCCTAAAGCTCTTATGTTTATTAGGATACTTCCCTTTTTATTTTTTCGAATTTTTACTTGGGTAGTTATCTTCTTTTTGTTTCCGGGCTGAATAGATGATGTTCCATATGGTTAACCCCATGTATGTTGCAAATATAATTGCCCCTACTATAAAAAATCCTATATTCATGTTGTTCTTCTTTGTCTAATTGCTATTGCAAACAATAATATTGTGCCTGGCCAATGCGCTGAGTATTGAGCCTCTTCTGTCATTCCCATGATCCCATATCCTACCGAATATAGTAAACACATGAATGCTAAAATAATAGGATACCACTTTGTAATAAAATTTTTCATTTTTTATAGTTTATGTTTTGTGAATTTAACTCTCTATCTAATATAGGCATTTAGTATAAATATCACTCATGATTTATTTATTACTGATCAAAAACTTTCGTTTTTTTAAATTATTTATATGTGAAGTCTGTTTTATATCTTTGAATTATTAAAAAATAATAAAATGGATGATTTAGTATTGTATTTTAAATTAGGTCTTCATCATGTGTTAGATATTTTAGCTTATGACCATGTTTTATTTCTAATTGTATTGGCTGTTGTATTTAACTTTAATCAATGGAAAAAAGTAGTATGGCTCATTACATTTTTTACCATAGGTCATAGCCTTACATTAGCATTAGCCGCTTACGACCTTATAAATGTACCATTAAATATTGTAGAGTTTCTAATCCCTGTAACCATCTGTATTACCGGAGTTTTTAATATTCTAAGAGCCTCAAACACTGTTGCTGGAAAAGAGAAAATTACGTTCTTCTTTGCTTTATTTTTTGGACTAGTTCATGGCCTAGGCTTTTCAAATTATTTTAGGATACTCATAGGAAAAGAAGATGATAAAATTTTACCTTTGTTAGAGTTTGCTTTAGGAATAGAAGCAGCACAAATAATAATTGTTTTTAGTGTTTTATTTCTTGGAATGTTTTTGCAAAATTTCTTTAGAGTTGTTAAAAGAGATTGGGTTCTAGTAACTTCTGCCATTGTAATTGGAATTTCAATTCCTATGATGATAAACAGAATATTTTGGTAAATAATTAACGCTCTCATTTTTTAAATGTCATTACTTTTAACTTCCATGAATTCTAAACAACATAAATACGACATCGCCTATTTAAAAATGGCGCTAGAGTGGGCAAAACTATCTCACTGTAAACGAAAACAGGTAGGTGCGCTCATTGTAAAAAACCGTATGATTATCTCAGATGGTTTTAACGGAACTCCTTCTGGTTTTGACAACTGTTGTGAAGAAGATAGCGGGATTACAAAATGGGAAGTGCTTCATGCAGAAGCCAATGCTATTTTAAAAGTAGCGTCGTCTACACAATCTGCCGCTGGAGCAACTTTATACATTACCTTATCACCTTGCCAACAATGTAGTAAGCTCATACATCAAGCAGGAATTAAACGCGTGGTATATTCTAAAGATTATAAAGATACCTCAGGAATTAACTTTTTAGAAAAGGCAGGAGTAGAAACTCAATATTTACCCGTAAATGACTAAGAACAACTTCCCTATTTACCTTTCATTAGCAACTGTTTTTGGTATCTTAATTGGTGTCTTTATTAATGGAAACAACGCTGGTTTTTCTTTAAATTCTAACACTAAAAACGAAGCAAAAATTAGACGTTTAATGGATTATATAGATCAAAACTATGTAGACACCATAAACACAACTAATTTATTAGACAGCGCTATTTCTGAAATGATTGGCAAATTAGATCCTCATTCTGCTTATATTCCTAAAGAAGATCTACAAGACATACAAGATAGAATGCAAGGAAAATTTGTGGGTGTTGGAATTCAATTTAGACTCATTAATGATTCTGTCACGGTGATAGAGCCCATTAAAGGTGGCCCAAGTATAAAAGCTGGAATTAAAGCTGGTGACAGAATACTTATAGCTGACAAAGATACACTGTCTGGAAAAAATCTAAGTTCAAACGATGTTCCTATATTTCTTAAAGGAACTTCAGGTACAGATGTAACTTTACAAGTCTATAGAAAAACCAACGATTCATTATTTAACCTTCGTGTAACTAGGGGCGATGTAAATATTAAAAGTGTAGACCTTTCTTATATGATTAACGATCATATCGGCTATATAAAATTAGATAGATTTGCAAGAAACACCTACCGTGAATTTACAACAGCCTTAACAAAGCTTACCAACCTAGGGATGGATGATCTAGTGCTTGATTTAAGAGGAAATGGCGGTGGATTTATAGATATCGCAAATAGCATTGTAGATGAGTTTTTAGAAGACGATGCCCTTATTGTATTTACCAAAAATAATAAAGGACAAATTGAAGAGTATTTTGCAACAAAAGATGGCGCTTTTGAAAAAGGAAAACTATATGTTTTAATAGACGAAAACTCTGCTTCTGCATCAGAAATTGTAGCAGGTGCTTTGCAAGACAATGACAAAGGAACTATCATAGGAAGACGTTCTTTTGGGAAAGGATTAGTACAAGTAGAAATGGGATTGGGAGATGGTTCTGCTGTTCGTTTAACAACTGCTAGATATTATACTCCAACGGGTAGATCTATTCAAAAGCCGTATGCGAAAAATGGTGATATAAATTACTATAAAGACTATCAAGAAAGAATTTTAAGTGGTGAGTTGCTATACAAAGATAGCATACAAGTTACAGATTCTTTGCGTTATGAAACACCCGCTGGTAAAGTGGTTTATGGTGGTGGTGGAATTATCCCCGATGTTTTTGTAGGCATAGACACAACTGGGTATTTAAGTAATTTTTACTTTAGAAGCATCTCTAATTTCTCTTTTGATTATGTAGATGAAAACAGAAAAGAACTCTCTAAAAATTGGCCTTTAGACCTGTTTCTAGAAAGTTTTGATAAAGATGACACTGTATTTCAATCTTATGTGTCAACAATAAATACCATAAATAATGCTTCTTTTAAAACAAAAGAGAAAATTCGTTCTTATATAAAAGCTACCATTGCTAGAGAGATTTTTGGTGACGAAGGTTTTTATAGAAGTATTCAAAAAGATGATGCCATGCTTCAAAAAGTGTTAGAATTGGATGCTAGCATAGAATAGTGTTACTTTGTAAATCATGACTACGATTACTACTTCAGAAAATAAAAAAATATACTTTGCTTCCGACCAACATTTGGGGGCTCCAACACCTGAGGCTAGCTTACCTCGTGAAAAAAAATTTGTTGCTTGGCTAGATGCTATCAAAGAAGATGCAGGAGCTGTCTTTTTATTAGGAGATTTATTTGATTTTTGGTTTGAATATAAGACAGTAGTACCTAAAGGATTTGTAAGAGTCTTAGGAAAACTTGCTGAACTAAAGGATGCAGGTATCGATATTTATTTCTTTGTAGGAAATCATGATTTATGGATGCGTGATTACTTTCAAAAAGAATTAAATATTCCAGTATTTCATGAACCTCAAGAATTTGACATTAACGGAAAGTTGTTTTTAATTGGTCATGGAGATGGTTTAGGACCAGGAGATTATGGATACAAACGCATGAAAAAGGTATTTACTTTTCCCTTTTTTAAGTGGCTTTTTAGGTGGCTTCATCCAGACATAGGTGTAAAATTAGGACACTATTTCTCTGTAAAAAATAAATTAATTTCTGGTGATGAAGATGCGCAGTTTTTAGGTGAAGAAAACGAATGGTTAGCCCTTTACTGCAGAAAAAAACTTACAGAAAAACACTATGACTTCTTTATCTTTGGGCATAGACATCTTCCGTTAGAAATTGAGTTAAACAGCTCTAGTACATATATCAATCTAGGAGATTGGATACAGTACTTTACCTATGGTGAATTTATGAAAACCTTTAAACTAAAAGAGTTTTAAAAGTCTTCTTTCGTACATTTAACCAGTTGTTGAATTCCTTTATAAATACTCAGACAATTTTCTTTTATAAACAGCTCATCTATATGTTTTTCTTTTAGATATGCTTTCATTACTTTTTCTCCATCAAAATCTACAAAAGCCAATCTAAAGAATAACTCATTAGATTCAAATCCAAAATCAGATCCTGGCAATAGAGCAACTCCATAATTTTCTAGAAAATAATGAGAAAGGTTGGTGCTAGTCTGTAGTTCTAATGACCTAATTTTCTCTTTAAAGTTCTCAAAGCCTATTATCATATAAAATGATCCTTGAGGGGTTGTACACTGAATATTATTCTTAGAAAGTTCTGTGAAAACGTAGGAAGAGATTCCATCTAAAATAGCAGCAGAAGTAGCAACATAATCTTGTAGTTCTCTAGAATATTGATATGCTTTTACAGCAGCAAATTGCACTGGTGAAGAAACACAACTAAATGTTTCACTAAATAACGAACTATAAACAATAGATAGATGCTCTAGCTCTTTTGGCAAAGACATAAAACCTAAACGGTATCCTCCAGCAGAAAAGACCTTGCTTAGCCCTCCAAAAACTATGGTTCCTTCAGAATAATAGGTAGAAATACTTGGTGAATACTCATTTGTGAAGTTTATTTGAGAATAAATCTCATCAGAAAAAACAAGTACTCTGTGCTTTCTACAAACAGCTGCTAAAGATTTATATTCTACGTCTGAATAAACAGCGCCTGTAGGATTGTTTGGTGAGTTTAAAACAAGTATGTGCTCTTGTTCTTGATGTTGGGTTAAATAGGCCTCTAAACAGCTTGCGGTAAGTTTAAAGTTGTCTTCTAGTGTTGTTTCTAGAATACTATAGCTTCCTCCTTTTGATTTTATTTGTGGTATATAACTTACCCAGCTTCCTTTTGGAATTAAAAACTCTCCTTCAAATAGTAGAATAGATTGATACAACAACTCTTTACTTCCGGGGCCAATAAAAATTAAATCTGATGCTCTATGTATGCCTTGATTATTTTTAAGGAATACAGATACCTGTTGTCTTAATTCTACTAGACCGTTTACAGGTAAGTAATGATTATTAGTAGCATTGTTTTTTAACTCTTCAACAATAGATTGATGAATGGGAAAAGGAGATTGTCCAAATCCAAAATGAGTTATCTCTTCTCCTTTTATTCTAAGCTCTTTAACCTTTTCGTTAATTAAAAGGGTTGCAGAAGGTTTTAGTCCCGAGATATTTTGATTAATTTTCATTCTTTAAAAGATGAGGGTATTAACATAAAAAAGAGGCCAAAAAGCCTCTTTTTTATTAAAAACTCATTGAATCAAATTATTCTATTTTATTGATGTAACAAATCATTTGAGCTCCGTCGTTAAGTTTTGAGATAGTAAACTGAAATGAATCACTAGTTATATTTGAGTCAAAAGATAGTACTTGACCATCTTCGAAAACATAGTTAATTTCATAATCCACAGGGTAATCAGAGCTCCATTCATACATGAAAAGGCTAAAAACTCCTTCTTGGTCTGCTGGTAAAACTACTTGTTCAGTAGTAGTTACTCCTTGACTATCGTCAATTAAAACACCTCCTAAGTCTTGATCTCCTGTAACTAAAAAGACATCTAAATCTTTGGCAGGGTTGCTCCAAGTAACTGAAATTTCTACTGAACCAGGGGCTGCGAAAATAGTTCCTTGTCTTGCAATTCTTAGCGATGAGTTCCCTGTTATGCTAGTTGAAAATCTTCTAGCAGCAGCATTTACAACTATAAAATCTGAAAGAACTACATCTCTAAAAAATTTATCTTCATCAAAAGCTATAGGAATAACTAGAGTATTATCTCCAGAACTAGCAGAAGATATAGTGGTAGCACCACCGTCTAAAGAATATTCTATAGTTGAATAACTTGGTAATGCTTCAGAAAAATTAATAACTAAATCATAACTAGTAGCGTCATCTGCAATCCTTATAACATCTTCTTGTTGAGATAAAGAAGCGGTAAGCTCCTTCATTGGTAATACTGTTACCGAATCATCATCATCTACATTACATCCTATGAATGTAAAAACAGTTAATAATACTATACTAAATTTATATATATGTTTCATATTTATTATAATTGAGTTATTCTATATCCAAATTGTGCTCCCAGACTTGCTTTGATTAAAGTAAACTGAAATGAATCATCTTGTATCTTAGCGTCTGTAAAAGTTTCTACTCGTCCACCAGGGAAAGTAAAACTAATATCGTATTCAACAGGGTAATCAGAGCTCCATTCATACATATAAAGGCTAAAAACTCCTTCTTCATCTGCTGATAAAACTACTTGTTCAGTAGTTGTTACTCCTTGACTATCGTCAAGTACAGTACCATCAAGATCTAGATCTCCTTCTATTAAAAAAATATCTAAATCTTTAGCAGCGTTACTCCAAGTAACAGTAATTTCTACTGCCCCCGGAGGTGCCGTGAAATCTGGCTCAGAATCAATTACAGTTATATTTCTGGTTAATTCTCCTTGTGTTAGATAATAAACATCAGAAGAACCAAAGTCTACATCTAAAATTCTGAATGTGTATATTTCTTCAGCAAATCCTTCAGCATCACCATCATCTGAAAAACTAAGTTGAACATCTACAGAACTTTCTCCAGCAGGAATAATAACAGTTTCTGGATATGAAGCTCCATCAGGCGATCCGTCAGAAGAAGTAATTCCTAGCGTTAACGTAATAGAAACATCTAATGGATTTATGTTAGTACCAATTGTATATGTTAGTGGATCTGCTGTAGGATCATTTTCTAACACCATTTGATCAATATTGGTATCCGTAAATCCAACGTTTACTTCACTTGTAGGAGAATATACTCCTGGATTTGTTACACTATCTGCATCATCCTGTCCACACGAAATTAAAAGTGTTAAGGAGAATAATAGTGCTAAATATTTAATATTTTTCATATTCTATTGATTTATATGTTATAATTTAAATTTTAATCTAGCAAAAACTGTTCTACCATTAATTCCAAACTGAGAAGTAACACGTGGATAAATAAAGTTGTTACCACTTGTTAAATTAGATGGACTAGCGTCTGGGAATACATTAAATATGTTACTAGAACCTATGGTTAAGGTCATGTTTTCTGAAACATCGTATCCGAAAGACATATCAGTTAATACTTTGTCTCCAAATATTGGATGATAATTTGCCCCCGAACCATTTAAAGATGGTTCTTGTGTTACGTCTGGATTAGTAACAGCTCCAAAAAATGAATTTCTTACAAATAGCCTCCATTTGTCTCCTTGTAACATATGACCAAGATTTGCTTTAAATCTAGGAGTTGCTGTTTCTAAGAAATAAGATTCTCTTTCCCCAAAGTAAGTGCCGGCTTGTGATGCTAAAACACTTGATGAATTTATATCATCTACACGTTGTGTGTATGCAAAAGTAAGCGCTAAATCACTAGAAAAACTTAAGTCAGATATCGCTCCTTTGTGAGAAACTACAATATCAAAACCTTTAGTCTCTGTATCTATTGCATTTGCAAAGAAACGAGCAGATTCTGCACCAGTAACAATTCCGTCAGGAATATTAAAATTACCTGTTAAAACAACTCTATCATCTATTCCTGTGAAGAAACCATCTACCGTTAAACTAAGGTTAGCATCAGGTATTTTAGCTGTAAAACCAAAACTTGCACTAAAAGACTCTTCTTGTTTTAATTGTGGGATCCCTAAAGCTCCTGCAATTTGACTATCGTTTGAGAAAGTCCCTACTTCATAAGGAACACCTGAGATAAAGTTTGTACTTATTGTGTTAAAGTTTAACTGAGCTAAAGATGGTGCTCTAAAACCTGTACTTGCAGCAGCTCTTAAATTAACGTTATCACTTAATCTAACAATACCAGCTAATTTCCAATTGAAAGTAGAACCAAAATCGCTGTAGTTTTCATATCTAACTGCTCCAGAAAGGAATAAATTCTTATTAACATCTAATTCTAGATCACCGTAAAAAGCATAACTATTCCTAGTTGCATTTCTTTCGTTTGCTGGTCTGAAACCAGGAAAAACTTGAATTCCACCAGGTCTAGACCTTCCGAAGAAATCGGTTACTTGAGTTGCAGCATCTCCATTCCAAATTTCACCATTAACATCATATGTTGCCCAAGACTCTTCTTGACCAGCAGTAATATCATATGCTTCCATTCTATATTCTGAACCAACAGCAACATTTAATCCAGACATCACATCTTCATAGAATTTTGTTAAATCTAAATTGGTTGTGTTTTGAGTAAAAGAAAAACCACCAGCATATACTTCTAATGGTGATGCTTGTTGTAAACTAGCATTACTTGAATTTCCTATATTAAAGTCAAAAGAGTTTTTACCATAGGTATTACTAAAGTCAATATCCCAATCTCCTTGCTTTCCTTTAATTCCAACAGCAATAGATTCATCATTTACAATAGAATTAATTTCTGGCAACATCCCTGCAGGATATAATCCTGTAAAAGCTCTTGATTGTGCGGGTCTTCTATAAAAACCAGCAGCATTTCCTTTTCTATGACTAATTCCTCCAAAAGCATAAAAGCTAAAGTCGTCACTAATTTTAAACTCCATGTTGGCCATAAACTTTCCATTTCTTAATCTAGATTGCCCAACTCTCATGCTAAAATCTTGTCTTGTAAGACCTCTTGTTGACAATTCATCTTCTGATGTATTAAAGTTTAACAAACCTCTAAGTTCATCAATTGAATTTGCTTCATTAATTTGATTTTTTAACGAAAAAGGAAAGTAAGTAACTCCTTGAGCAAATGTTTGTATTTGAGATAAAGAATATTGAGTGATGTCAGACCCTGCTCCACTATTTAATCCTATCCATTCTACAGAATTACTTGCATCAAAAATTTGACCAGTGAATCCTTCTGCACCAGCTCTGTATGAAGGAGCTCTTGTGGACAATGATCCTGTAAAGTTTATAAAACCTCCATTATCATCTAAAGGAATTCCATAATTTACATCAAACTGAAAGCTTTCTCCATCCATACCACCACTTTGGTTGTTTGTTTGGTCACCCCAATTTGATCCTTGATTTACTTGAAACTCTAATCCTTCGCTATTCTTAAGTACAATGTTTATTACACCAGCAATGGCATCACTACCGTATTGTGCTGCTGCACCATCTTTTAAAATCTCTATTCTTTTAATAGAAAATGCTGGGATAGTATTCATATCTGTACCAACACTTCCTCTACCAACTGTACTGTTTACATTTACTAGAGAAGTATTATGTCTTCTTTTACCGTTTACCAATACTAATACTTGGTCTGGCCCTAAACCTCTTAAGGCTGCAGGATCTATATGATCAGTACCATCAGAAACAGTTTGTGAAGTAGACGTAAAGGAAGGGGCTACGTAATTTAAAATATCATTAACAGAAACTTGAGGTCCTGCGCTCAAAAGCTCAGCAACATCAATTACATCTACAGGCACTGGCGTATTTGCTACAGTTCTGTTTTTGTTTCTAGATCCAACCAAGACTACTTCATCTAAGGATAGATTATTTTCTTCTAAAACAATAGTAATATAACTAGTGTCAGATATACTTTTCTCGACAGTTTTAAACCCTAATGAGGAAACTGAAATTGTTGTAGGCATTTTTTCTACATTCAATGAAAATTCCCCATTTTCATCTGTTGTAGTTCCATTTGTGGTTCCTTTTTCTACGACATTCATAAATGATAAAGCCTCCCCGCTAGTATCAGTTACTTTTCCTTTAACCGTTTGAGCATTTAGTGTAATTGCTCCAACAAATAAAAACACAACCGTAAAAAATTTTAAAAAGTTATTTTGTTTCATATAAGTGTTATTGATTGATAATAACTGCAAATGTTGCTTTTTTTTTTGTTAAAAACAAAAAAATACAAGCTTAATGTATAATACTGTGTGAAGTAAACTTTCAAAAAAAAACTTAAAAAACAAAAAAAACCTATATCAACTAGCTTTAACCAATTTTTAACAATGTTAAAAAACCGAATGGTGTAGATTTGTTTTTCAATTTTTTTAACTCTTAAATTATGATAAAATGGAGATAGATATTAGAGCAATTAATGAAAAAATAGAGCGAGAGAGTGCCTTTGTAGATATTCTTACTTCAGAGATGAACAAAGTTATTATTGGCCAAAAAGACATGATAGAGCGCTTGCTTATTGGATTGCTAGGGAATGGTCATATTTTACTTGAGGGTGTTCCTGGCTTGGCAAAAACTTTAGCCATCAATACGCTTGCAAAAGCTGTACAAGGTTCTTTTAGTAGAGTTCAATTTACTCCAGATCTATTGCCTGCTGATGTAGTAGGAACCATGATCTATAACATGAAGGATAATGATTTTTCCATCAAAAAAGGTCCCATTTTTGCAAACTTTGTCTTAGCAGACGAAATCAACAGAGCACCTGCAAAAGTTCAATCAGCGTTACTAGAAGCAATGCAAGAGCGTCAGATTACCATAGGAGACACTACCTTTAAATTAGACCAGCCCTTTCTGGTAATGGCAACACAAAACCCTGTTGAACAAGAAGGAACATACCCACTACCTGAAGCTCAGGTAGATCGTTTTATGCTTAAAACTGTGATTGATTATCCGAAATTATCAGATGAGCAAACCATCATGAGACAAAATTTAAGTGGTGGTTTTACAACTGTAAATCCAGTAGTTTCTATAGAACAAATTTTAAAAGCAAGAGAAGCTGCCAATGAAGTTTATATGGATGAAAAAATAGAAAAATACATCTTAGATATCATTTTTGCAACCAGATATCCTGAACGCTACAATCTTTCTCAGCTTAAACAACTAATTAGTTTTGGAGCTTCACCAAGAGGAAGTATCAATTTAGCAAAAGCTGCTAAATGTTATGCCTTTATTAAAAGAAGAGGTTACGTTATTCCTGAAGATGTAAGAGCCATTGTTTATGATGTTTTAAGGCATAGAATTGGAATTACATACGAAGCTGAAGCTGAAAACATTTCTTCAGTAGACATTATTAACTCCATTATTAACGAAATAGAAGTTCCTTAATACTAGTTACTTATAAATATCACTGTCTAGTTCAAAAGAAAATCTATTTATAAATTATTGAAAAGATTTACGCAAATTATTTAGTTTACCCAGCATAGAGCACTTACATCATGGATACTAAAGAAATATTAAAAAAAGTACGGAAAATTGAAGTCAAGACAAGGCGTTTGTCTGATCATATTTTTGGTGGCGAGTACCATTCTACCTTTAAAGGCAGGGGAATGACATTTTCTGAAGTAAGAGCATATCAATTTGGAGATGATGTAAGAGCTATAGACTGGAATGTTACTGCACGCTATAACGAACCTTTTATAAAAGTCTTTGAGGAAGAAAGAGAACTTACCATGATGCTTATGGTTGATGTTTCTGGTTCTGAACATTTTGGAACTACAAATCAATTTAAAAAAGATACTGTTACAGAAATCTCTGCCACCTTAGCTTTTTCTGCAATTCAAAATAATGATAAGGTTGGTTTAATTCTTTTTTCAGATCAAATAGAATTATTTATTCCTCCTAAAAAAGGAAAAAGTCACGTACTTAGAATTATTCGTGAATTAATAGAGTTTTCACCAGAGAGTAAAAAGACAGACATTGCCAAGGCTTTTAAATTTCTTTCTAATGTTATGAAAAAGAAAGCCATTGTTTTTATGTTGTCTGATTTTATGGATGATGATTATGAAAGAACGCTGAAAATTGTTGGTAATAAACATGACATTACTGGAATTCGTGTATATGATAAACATGACGAAGAAATTCCTAATCTTGGATTAGTTCCTATGTTAGATTCAGAAACTAATGCTGTTCAGCTTATTAATACAGGCTCTAAAAGAGTTAGAAGTAATTATAAGGCAACTGCTTTTCGTCTTTCTGATTATTTTAAAAGTACCTTCAAAAAAAGTGGCTCAGGAACCATAGACACAAGAGTAGATGAAGATTACGTAAAAAAATTATTAGGGTATTTTAAACACAAAGGAAGATAATACAGATGAAACTAAAAATTCTTTTTTTTCTTTTTTTAATCAGTACTGTTACTTTTTCTCAAAAAGTAAGCGTTGCCTCAGATACCACAAATATTAGAATTGGAGAACAATTCTTGTTTCAGATTTTGGTTAAAGACACTGCCAATGTTATTTTTCCTGAAAAACTAGAAAACTTAACTAGCTTAGAGATTGTAGAGAATATAAAAATAGATACTTTTAAAAACAGTCTTATCAAAAAGTATCTAATGACAGGCTTTGACAGCGGCGCCTTTTATATTCCTTCGCAACAAATTTTTATTAAAAATAGAGCCTTTATAACAGATTCTATATTAATAAATGTTGCAACCATTGCTACAGACACTACAAAACAAAAAATGTTTCCAATTAAGGCCATTCAAAATGAGCCTTTGGTTTATGATGATTTTAAACCCTACGTTGTTTGGCTACTTTTGGCACTCCTATTAATAGGTGCAGTTATTTATTACCTGGTAACCCGTAAAAAACCAACAATTACTGAAGATGAAGGTATTGCTGCTCTAGCTCCTTTTGAAGAGGCTATAGAAAAGCTCCAAGAATTAGATACTAAGTTACTGTGGCAAAATAATGAGATAAAAAAATATTACAGTGAGCTTACAGAGATTGTTCGTGCTTATATAGAAAAAGAATTAAAGATTCCTGCACTAGAAATTACAACGCATGAATTAGTTGACATTCTTTCTGCCTTTAACAAGGCAAAAACTATTGACGCTAGCAAAGAAACTATCAAAAAACTAAATGCGCTGCTTCAAGAAGCCGATTTGGTAAAATTTGCAAAATCAACTCCACTTTCGCATGAAATTGAAGAAGACAGAAGAGATGCAGAAGAGGTATTATATACTCTTAAACCAACACCAACAATAGAAGAAACTAAAGATGATGAATTGGAGTAATTTTGAGTTTCATAGCCCTGAGTTTTTATGGTTGCTAAGCCTAATCCCTTTGGTAGCTGTTTGGTCTTTTTTTATGCGCAAAAAAGAAGCTGCTGTATTAACTGTTTCTAGCCTTAAAGGATTTCGTGTAAAAAATAATTTTTTGCCAAAAGTAAAACCTCTATTGACAATTATTAGATTAACAGCCCTAGCCTTATTAATTGTTGCCTTAGCCAGACCAAGAAACGTTGCTGTTAGCACAAAGATTAAGGCCAACAGAGGAATAGATATTGTAATGGCTATTGATGTTTCTGCTAGTATGTTAGCTAGAGATCTAAAACCAAATAGGCTGGAGGCTTTAAAAGTGGTGGCAACAGATTTCGTAAACAGGCGACCAAATGACAGAATAGGAATTGTTGTCTATGCAGGAGAAAGTTTTACTCAAACACCTATTACAAGTGATAAAAGAATTACAAAAAGAACTATTTCAGAAATTAAATGGGGCCAGCTAGATGGTGGTACTGCCATTGGAATGGGCCTAGGTTCTGCTGTTAATAGATTAAAGGAAAGTGAAGCAAAAAGTAAAGTAATTATTCTTCTAACGGACGGAGTAAACAACGCTGGTTTTGTAGATCCAAAAACAGCAACCGAACTTGCAAAAGGATTAAATATAAAAGTTTATACCGTAGGTATTGGAACAAACGGTATGGCAGAATTTCCGGTAAGTAGAGACGCCAGAGGTAGGTTGCAATTCAGAAAACAACAGGTAGAAATAGACGAGGAACTTCTTCAATATATAGCGAGTGAAACACAAGGACAATATTTTAGAGCCACAGACAATAGCAAATTACAAGATATTTATGATGAAATTGATACCTTAGAAAAAACTAAGATTGAAGAATTTAAATACTACAACTATCAAGAAAAATATAGATTTCTAATCTTTCTTGCCGGCGGATTATTATTATTAGAATTTGTATTAAAAAACACACTGTTTAGAAGTTTTATATAATGTTATACAGACTAGAAGAACCCATATATTTTTATCTATTTACAACGATTCCGGTAATCGTAGTAATTTTTCTGCTTGTTTTTTGGTGGAAAAAAAGCACTCAGAAAAAATTTGTGTCATCTAGTTTATTACTAAAACTAGCACCCAATGTTTCTGTCTTTAAATCTGTGCTAAAGCTCTTATTTTTTATGCTAGGGATTTCATTTCTAATTATAGCTCTTGTAAATCCTAAAATAGGAACCAAACTAAAAACAGTAAAAAGAGAAGGAGTAGATGTTGTTTTTGCTTTAGATGTTTCTAAAAGTATGTTGGCAGAAGATATTGCGCCAAACAGGTTAGAAAAATCGAAACAAATTATTTCTAAAATTATAGATAAATTGGGAAGCGATCGTGTAGGGATTATTATTTATGCTGGAAATGCATATCCTCTTTTACCAATTACAACAGATCATGGTGCTGCAAAAATGTTCTTGCAAAATGCAAACCCAGATTTAGTTTCTAGTCAAGGAACAGCCATTAATGAAGCCTTAGATTTGGCAAAAACATATTATAATAATGACGAACAGACCAATCGGTTTTTAATTATTATTTCAGACGGAGAAGATCATCAGGAAGAAACAAAGCAGTTAGCACAAAATATTTCTAATGATGGTATTAAAGTATATACTATTGGAGTAGGCACAAAAAAAGGGGGTCCTATACCAATGAAAATAAACGGGTCTTTAATAGGCTATAAAAAATACAAAGGAGAAACTGTTTTAACAAAACGTAATTCTGAACTTTTAAAAGGTATTGCAGATGCTGCTAATGGAAGTTATATTGATGGAAATTTAACAGACAAACCTGTGAAATTTATTGAAGACGTTATTAGCAACGCCCAAAAAACAGAATTTGAAACCAAACAATTTTCAGATTATAAAGACCAATTTCAGTGGTTTTTAGGAATTGGTATTTTGTTTTTAGTATTAGATGTTTTCTTGCTAGACAAGAAAACTAAATGGCTGAAAAAGGTTGATTTATTTAACGAAAAAGAAAACTAAATTCTGGTAAAATGAAGAATTTAATATACATATGTAGTGCTTTAGTGATGATTGCAACATCCTCAACAGCTTATGCTCAAAAAGATTCTATTGCATTACAAAGAGAAGCTAGAAAATTGGTAAGAGCGGGGAATGCACTCTACAATCAAAATAATTATGGAGATGCTTCTATTGTCTACAAAAAAGCTTTAGAAAAAAATAGTGGCTATAAAAAGGCAACTTATAATTTAGGAAACTCGCTGTATCAAGAAAAGAATTTTAAAGAAGCAATTCCTCAATATACTGTAGCTGTAGAAAATGCAAAAGATCCATTTCAAAAAGCTGAAGGATACCATAATATTGGAAATGCAATGATGCAGGAAAAAAATTATCAAGGAGCTGTAGATGCGTTTAAAAATGCTCTTCGAAGCAATCCAAATGATGATGAGACTCGCTATAATTTAGCGGTAGCACAAAAGCTACTTGAAAAAGATAAAAATAAAGACAAAAACAAGGACAAAGACAAAGACAAGGACAAGGATAAGGATAAGGATAAGGATAAGGATAAGGATAAGGATAAGGATAAGGATAAAAAAGACGGAGACGACAACGACAAAAAAGACCCCAAAAAAGACGATGACAAAGGAGATAACAAGAAAAAACAAGATCCTAAGAAAAATGAGAAAAAAGAACAAAAACCTCAGCCAGGAAAAATGTCACCACAACAAATTAAACAGTTATTAGAAAGTTTAAAAAATGAAGAGAAAAAAACTCAGAAAAAATTAAATGCAAAAAAAGCCAAAGGATCTAAAATTAAACAAGAAAAAGATTGGTAAATTTTATATTTGCAAATAGTTAGACAATAAAATGAAGCAGAAGATATATTATATTCTTATTCTATGTGCTCTTATGAGTGTATCTACCTATGCGCAAACACCTAAACTTGTTGCCAGTGTTAGCAAAAATAAATTAGGGCTTAATCAGAGAGTAAAAATACAGTTTACCATTAATAAACAGGGGGCAGATAATTTTCAGGCTCCTAATTTTAAAAATTTCCAAATTGTTAGTGGCCCAAGTCAATCTATAAGTCAGTCTTGGGTGAATGGAAGTGCAAGTTTTTCTCAATCCTATAATTATATTATTAAGCCTCTCAAAAAAGGAGAGTTTTTAATCCCAGCTGCTAGCATAAAACTTAACAACAAAATACTAACATCTAAGCCTGTTAAAGTAATTGTTTTAGATCCGGTAGATATTCCTAAAGACCCCAACGATCCTAATTATATTGCACAACAAAACGTTCATTTAGTAGCAGAGATTTCTAAATCTAGCCCCTATGTTGGTGAGGGTATTTACGTAGAATACAGGCTATATGTGAGTCAGAATATAAGTGTAAGAGACTTTTCATACACAGATTCTCCTCAGTACAATGGTTTTTGGAATCAAGACATTAAAATACGAGGATTAACTACACAAAATGGAACTTATAATGGAGAACAGTATCGATATGTTGTTTTGCAAAAAGCTCTTTTAATTCCAACAAAATCTGGTAAACTCACCATAGATCCAATAGAAATGGATATTGTTATTGGAGTGCCAACTGGAAGAGGAGATTTCTTTGGAAACCCGATTGTGAAAAATATTACAAAGAGTTTTGCTTCTGCTAAGAAATTTATACGATCTAAAGAGTTGCCAATAGAGGGCAAGCCAGAAAGTTTTAACGGAGCTGTTGGCGATTTTAATTTTATAGTAAGCTCCAGTAAAAATATTTTAAAATCTAATGAAACAGCTACTGTTTCTGTGAAGGTTACTGGAAACGGTAATTTAAAATTATTTGAGTTACCAGAAATAAAAACACCTTCAGAATTAGAGGTTTTTACCCCAGAGCAAAAAGAAAAAATTAATGTGACTTCTAGAGGAATTAGAGGTTCGGTAACTAAAAATTACACCATTGTTCCTCAATTTAAAGGTAAATATAAAATTCCAAGTACTGAGTTTTCATATTTTGACCTCAAAGAAAAAAAATATGTTAGATTAACCTCTGAAGACATATTTGTAGATGTTTTAGAAGGTAAAGAATTGGTAACAGATTCTGATTTGGCTTCAAACGCTAAGAAAGATATTGTTGTTACTGGTGCTAATTTTAGATATATTCAAACTAGCAGCGCATTTTCTTTAGCGAATGAATCAGATTTTTATACCTCTAAGTTCTACTATTTAATTTTAATACTTCCATTATTATTTATTCCTATTGGAATTGTAATTGCCAAAAGAAACGAAGCAAGAAGTAATGATATTTTAGGTAATAAATTACGAAAAGCAGATCGTTTAGCTAAAAAATATCTGTCTGAGGCCAAAAAACAATTAGGAGCCAAAGAGGCTTTTTATGTGGCATTAGAAAAAGCACTTCACAATTATTTGAAGGCCAAATTAAGAATTGAAACCTCAGATATTAGTAAAGAAAAAATTACAGAATTGCTAAAAAGAAAGTCTGTAAACGAAAGTACTATTCGCTCATTTATAGAAGTTTTTAATAGCTGTGATATGGCAAGGTACTCTCCTGTATCTGTAGTAGAGATGAAAGATGATTACGAAAAATCTAGATTAGTAATTACTCAAATAGACAAACAATTGTAAGATGAAAAAAATTCTAATTTTACTGCTATTTATATCTCAACAGTTGTTTTCACAAGGTACAGATGAATTGTTTGAAAAAGGAAATGAGCACTACAAACTAGCCGAATATTCTGAAGCAATTTCTAGCTATCAAGAAATAGAAGCACTTGGTTTTATTTCTTCAGAATTGTATTATAATTTAGGAAATTGTTATTACAAACTAAACAAAGTTGCACCAGCAATTTATAATTATGAAAAGGCCTTACTTATAAATCCTTTAAATGAAGATGCTCAAAGTAATTTGGTGTTTGCAAAAAGACTTACTATAGATGCTATTGAAGAACTTCCCAAAACAATTTTTCAAAAGTTAGATACCTCATTGGTTAAGAAACTATCCTACAATGAATGGGCTACAGTTGCTGTTGTTTTTTCTGTTCTAGGAACAGTACTTTTTCTGCTATTTTATTTTTCATACACTCCTTCAAAAAAACGATTTTTTTTTGTGACTAGCATCATTAGTTTTCTCGTTTTATTGATTACTTCATTTTTTACAGTAAAAGAGTATTCTTATGTAAATACAACTGTAGAGGCTATCATTTTTAATAAAGAGACTGATATTAAAGACGCGCCTACCTTCAATAGCGAAAAGGTGTTTACACTTCATGAAGGAACCAAGGTTCGTGTTTTAGACACGGTAGATAATTGGAAAAAAATTAGAATTGCCGACGGAAAGGTTGGTTGGATTATTGCTGATGAAATAAAAATCCTTCGTATTTTTTAAAAAAAACTAAAAAAAACCATATCCAACTTTGTATCTTTGTTTTTTTATAAAATCCATGAGTAAAACTATTATAACTTTCTTATTTTCTCTGATAATTTTGGCTTCAATTGTAGCGCCAACTTTTGTCAATTTTTCTGAGAGCACTATAGAAATAACTGAAATAGTTGACTTTGGTGAAGAAGAAGAAAACAAAGGAAACGAATCTATTAAAGATTTAGAAGTAAAAATATACTACTCAAGTGTCAAAGAAGGCCTTTTTTTAGGTCTTGAAAACAACAAAAGAATTCGTTTTTGTTCTAAAAGCTACAGCTTTAAGTTCACGAAACTGAACAGCCCACCACCCGAACTATTTTCAGTATAAAGAAGGTTTTGCCTTTTTATAACTTCACTCTACGGTATATTTAGTTTTATCAAAAAACAAATATCCGTTTTACCCCTGTTATAGTATTAACCATTAAACATATTAAAATGAAAGCCCTTACAAAAGAAACGCAGGCGGCCATTACACCAGATAATGCCATTAGCTTATTAAGAGAAGGAAATCAACGATTTCAATCAAATAAAGAAGTAGAAAGAAATTTATTAGCTCAAGTATCAGATACTAGTACAGGCCAATACCCATTTGCTACAATATTACATTGTGTAGATTCTAGAGTTTCTGCAGAATTAGTCTTTGACCAAGGAATTGGTGATGTATTTAGCATTAGAATTGCTGGAAACTTTGTAAATGAAGACATTCTAGGAAGTATGGAGTTTACCTGTAAACTTGCAGGAACTAAAGTAATTGTTGTTTTAGGGCACACAGCTTGTGGTGCTGTAAAAGGAGCCTGTGACGATGCCAAACTAGGGAATCTTACCACGTTGCTTAGCAAATTAAAGCCTGCAGTAGCAGCGGTAACAGAACCTACTGACACTAGCAAGAGAAACTCAGGAAATATTGACTTTGTAAACCATGTAGCAGAGAAAAATGTCTACATGACAATAGAAAATATTAGAGAGAAAAGTCCTGTTTTAAAAGAAATGGAAGACCTAGGTGAGATTAAAATTATTGGAGCTATGTATGACATTAAAGATGGCTCGGTAACATTTTATGAATAAAAGCTCCATGAAAAAATTCATCATCATCCTTGCATTTTTATCTGTTCCTTTTTCAGGAATAAGTCAAGAAAACGGTCCAGGTAATTGGCTGGTTTATATTGGAAGTAAACAGTTAAACTCTAAATGGAACCTCCATCACGAAGTTCAATATAGAAATTATAATGCCATTGGAAATCTAGAACAGTTATTACTAAGAACTGGATTGGGGTATACCATTGGTGCAAAAAGTAATTTACTACTAGGGTACGGCTATATAAATTCTGAAAACTATACGGGAAACGAAGACGAGAAAGTTACTGTAGAAGAACATAGAATTTTTCAACAATTTATTACAAAGCACAGTATTGGAAAACTAAGTTTACAACATCGGTATCGTTTTGAACAACGTTTTGTAGCAAGTGATTTTAAAACTCGTTTTCGTTATTTTCTAGGATTGAATGTTCCTTTTAAAGACTCAAAGTATTATCTATCTACTTACAACGAGATTTTTTTAAACGGAGCCTCCAATGTGTTCGATAGAAACAGAGTTTATGGAGGTTTAGGATATAAAATTTCTGATGGAATTAAACTAGAAGTTGGATATATGAATCAAATTTTTGAAACCTCTAGTAGGGATCAAATTAACCTTATTACATTTATAAATTTTTAATAAAAAAATATGAAAAATCTTTTTTCAAATGTTCGTGGCGATCTTTTTGGCGGAATTACTGCTGGTATTGTTGCACTACCGTTAGCACTTGCTTTTGGTGTCTCTTCAGGACTAGGACCTGATGCCGGTCTGTATGGTGCTATTTTTATTAGTTTCTTTGCTGCTTTTTTTGGCGGAACTCCAACACAGATTTCTGGCCCTACGGCACCAATGACAGCCGTAAGTATGGTTGTTATTGCAGGAATTATAGCCTCTAATAATGGAGATGTTAGTAAAGCATTGCCTATTATTTTAACTGTTTTCTTATTATCTGGCCTTATGCAAATTGGCCTAGGTTTAGCTGGTTTAGGGAAATATATTCGATATATTCCGTACCCAGTTGTTTCAGGTTTTATGACAGCTATTGGAGTTATTATATTAGTTACTCAAATTTTACCTTCTGTAGGGTACAATGCTAAAGAAGATGCTGAGTTTGTAAAGCAGTTTGAATCTCAAGTTGAAGAGGTGGTTTTAAATAGATATCTAAAAGATAGTAAAAGCAAAAAAACCGATAAAATTCTTACACTGCAAGATTATAAAAATGCAACAGCTGAAGGTGAGAGTATTGTACAGGCAGATATTGTAAAGGAAAGCAAAACATTAGCAGGAAGAGAGGCTTCTGGTGTTTTAGGTACGTTTAAAGTACTCCCTAGAGCTTTAAAAAATCTTAATTGGCTAGAACTAATCTTAGCTCTAGGCACAATTTTTATCATCTATGGGTTTAAACGAATAACAACTGTCGTACCTAGTACCTTGGTTGCGTTAATGGTTATGACGGGAATTTCTGTTGGTTTTAACCTAGACTACAAACCTATAGAAGAAATTCCGAGTGGATTTCCAATCCCAAATATGGAAATTTTTACCAGTTTTAATTTAGCGAGTATCACTCCTTATATTTTTACAGCCTTAACATTAGCGCTGCTAGGAGCTATTGATTCTCTGTTAACATCGGTTGTTGCAGATAATATGACCAAAACTAAACACAAACCAAATAAAGAACTTATTGGTCAAGGAATAGGAAACAGTATTGCTTCTATTTTTGGTGGAATTCCTGGTGCAGGTGCTACCATTAGAACGGTTGTAAACATTAATTCAGGAGGAAAAACAAAACTATCAGGAATGGTAGCTGGTCTAATGCTATTAGTTATTTTATTAGGATTAGGACCCGTTGCTTCTAAAATCCCTGCAGCGGTCTTAGCAGGAATCTTAGTTACGGTTGGTATTGGAGTAATGGATTACAAAGGATTAAAAGCCATCCCTTCTTTGCCAAGAGATATTAAAATAGCGGGCATCAAATTAAGCTCAGAAGTAATTATCATGATTGTTGTATTATTACTTTCTACATTCTGGAATTTAGTATATGCCGTTGGTATTGGATTGGTCATCGCATCTTTAATGTTTATGAAGAAAATTGGAGATTTAACAGCGCAACAATCTAACGTAACTTCTTTAAAGGAAGAATCTTGGGCTGATGAAATTGGAATGACAAAAAAATTACGTGAGGAGGTTTTTATCAAACATATTAAAGGTCCTTTATTTTTTGGTTCTACAAGTGATTTTCAACAACTTATAAAGCAAATACCATCGTCTGCATCTACCATTATTATTCGGATGGATAGAATGGAATATATAGATCAATCTGGATTGTATGCGCTAGAAGATAGTATCGTAGAACTTACAAAAGATGGTAAAATTGTATTAGTCGTAGACTTACAAAAACAACCTAAATACATGATGGAACGTATTGATATTATTCCAGATTTAATTGCAAAGGAATATATTTTTACAGATTTTAAAACCTGCTTACAGTGGGTAAAAGATCATAAAGACTCATAAGAAATTATTGAGGAGACTGTCTTCTTCGGTGTATGATAGTATAGAAGATCTGTTGTAAACGCTATAGCTTATTACTAAAGTAATAAGCTATAGCGTTTATTTTTTTTATAATAACGAACATCCTTATTGAAGTTCATTTTTCTTTTCATCAATCTCCTTAATGATTGCAGGAAATATAGTGGGAACAATTTCTTTTACAGGGGCATATAAGATAGACGCATCTAAGGTCTGTTTTTCTATAAAAGGAATAGTGCTATTTACTCTGGCAAAAAAAACAAAAATTACGCTTAAAATTACCACACTCTTTAGGAGGGCAAAAACACCTCCTAATATTTTATTAATAAGTCCAAGCGCTACAAAATCTGCCATTTTTGTGAAGACCTTTCCTAGAGAAGATACCGCAATTACAATGGCAATAAAAGTAACTGCAAATGCCGTTAACGCAATATAATTTTCGCTCCACGCTACATACTTTTTTAAAATGTTTGCCGCAAAATAGGAAAAGTGAATTGCTCCATAAATACCACCAATTAGGGCAATTAGAGAGGCTACTTCCACAAAAAACCCTTTCATAAAACCTCTTATAAAAGCAATAATTAAAATAACTGCTATTACAATATCGAAGATGTTCATAATACTTGTCGTTTTTTTCAAATATAAGTAACTCAATGATATTCTTTGGTACTTTCTTGTTTGTATATTTACAATCATGTATGCTTTGGTAGATTGTAATAACTTTTATGCTTCTTGTGAGCGGGTATTTAACCCCAACTTACAAAACAAACCTGTTGCTGTATTAAGTAATAATGATGGTTGTGTAATTGCTAGAAGCGATGAGGCAAAAAAATTAAATCTCCCAATGGGTGCTCCTATTTTTAAATGGGAAAACTTCTGCAAGCATCATAAAGTTACCGTTTTATCCTCTAATTATCCGTTATATGGCGATATGAGCACTAGAGTTATGACTATTCTAGAGCAGTTTTCACCTAATGTTGAAGTGTATAGTATTGATGAAGCTTTTATAGACCTTACAGGATTTGATCATCATAATTTTAATGATTACGGAACAAGCATTCGAAATAGAATTTTAAAATGGACCGGAATACCAACCTGTGTAGGAATCGCCCCCACAAAAGCGCTCTGTAAAGTAGCTAACAAGATTGCAAGAAAGTTTCCAAAAGAAACCGGTGGCGTTTATGTAATTGATTCTGAAGAAAAACGCCTAAAAGCACTCAAGTGGACAGCCATTAAAAATGTGTGGGGAATTGGTCGTCGTTTAGAAAAACGTCTGATTGTAAAGGGATGTAAAACAGCTTTTGATTTTACACAATTATCTGATGATTGGGTACGTCTAAATTTTTCAATTACAGAATGGAAATTAAAAAAAGACTTGGAAGGAGTTCCAACCATTGAATTCGAAATAAAACAAACTAAGCGCTCTATTGCAACCACTAGAAGTTTTGAACAGACCTATTCAGATATTGAAAATATTACAGAACGAATATCTACTTTTGCTGCATGTTGCGCAGAAAAATTACGAGCACAAAAAACTAGTTGCCATATGATCATCGTCTTATTAAGTAGCGATCGTCATAAAAGAGATGTAGCACAGCACAACGCTTCAAAAACAATAGTTTTCCCATACCCTACAGATTCTACACTTAGCATTACAAAGGCATCTGTAGAGGCCGTGAAAACAATGTTTAAAGCAGGTGTAAAATACAAGCGTGCAGGGATTATTGTTACAGGACTGGTTCCTACAGACAATCATCAATTAAATTTATTTCTTCATGAAAACCCAAAGCACAAACCATTAATGTCTGCAATAGATCATTTAAATAAAAAATTTAAAACAACCACCATTAAATTAGCAAATCAAGATTTACAACGAACTTGGAAAATGAAACAAGAACGTCTGTCTCCAAAATATACCACAAAGATCAATGATATTATTACCGTAAAATAAATGACAAAATCGCTTCAATTTTTCACCCCAAAAGCATCAAATAGTACTGGTGCAATTTTTATTGACACAGGAATCTCAGCTGGATTTCCTTCTCCAGCAGATGATTTTAAAGAAACTAGAATTTCTCTAGATGAAGAATTAATTACCAATAAAGAAGCAACATTCTTTGCCAAAGTAAATGGGCAATCTATGATTGGTGCTGGTTTAGATGATAATGATTTATTAGTTATTGACAGAAGTCTTGAACCTGAAAATAATAAAATAGCTGTTTGCTTTTTAGATGGTGAGTTTACAATCAAACGATTAAAAGTAGATGGCAATAACATATGGCTACAACCAGAAAATCCAAAGTATCCTATTATTAAAATCACCGAAGAGAATGATTTTGTTATTTGGGGAATTGTTACAAGTGTTATTAAAAAAGTATAGGTTTAGAATTATATCCTTACCTACGTTTTACAAATTAAGCAGGATAAATTCTTGTTTTTTTAGTTAGAAGTCCTAATTCAAATTTCGTTGTTCAATAAAAAAACGTTTCATCAACTGACTGCATTCGTTTTCTAAAATACCACTAACTACTTTTGTTTTTGGATGTAAAGTTGTCTGTAAATTAACAAAGCCTCTTTGAGTCTCAGAAGCTCCGTATACAATCTTGCCTAGTTGGGCCCAATAACTTGCTCCTGCACACATTTGGCATGGCTCTAAGGTTACATAAAGCGTACATTCTTTTAAATATTTTCCACCAAGAAAATCGGCCGCAGCGGTAAATGCTTGCATTTCTGCATGTGCTGTTACATCATTTAAGGTTTCTGTAAGATTGTGTGCTCTGGCAATAATTTTATCATTCATTACAATCACAGCCCCAACAGGAACCTCTCTTTTCTTAAAAGCTAACTCTGCTTCCTGAAGTGCTTTTTTCATAAAATAAGTATCGTTAAAAGGCTGAATCATTTCAAAAAATATTTATTCAATATTACAAATATCTTTTGAGTTGTAAAATTGTATTTTTGTAGCATGATGAATGCTTTACTTGACGCCATAAAATTTCCATCAGATCTTAGAAAACTAACTACAGATCAATTGCCAAAATTGGCAAAAGAATTGCGTGCGTTTATTATTGATATCGTAGCTACAAAACAAGGCCATTTAGGAGCTAGTTTAGGTGTAGTAGAACTCACCATTGCCTTGCATTATTTATTTGATACGCCCAATGATTTATTGGTATGGGATGTGGGCCACCAAGCGTACGGACATAAAATTTTAACCGGTAGAAAAGATATTTTTGAGACCTACAGACAGCTTCACGGTATTTCAGGATTTCCAAAAATAACTGAAAGCAACTATGATGCTTTTGGAGTTGGACATTCTTCTACCTCAATCTCAGCTGCATTAGGAATGGCAATTGCCTCTTCTTTAAAAGGCGAAACAGAAAAACATCATATTGCAGTAATTGGCGATGCTTCTATTGCCAGTGGTATGGCATTTGAAGCGTTGAATCATGCGGGTGTTAGTAATGCTAATTTATTAATTATTTTAAATGATAACGCCATTGGTATCGATCCTTCTGTAGGTGCTTTAAAAGAGTATTTAACCAAAGTAAAAACAGATAAATCTCTAGCAAAAAATAATATAATACGCGCACTAAACTTTGATTATTCTGGCCCTATAGATGGGCATGATTTAGATAGTTTACTAAAAGAGCTAACACGCTTAAAAAATAAAAAAGGCCCTAAATTTTTACATGTTATTACCACAAAAGGAAAAGGACTCGATCAGGCAGAAAAAGATCAGGTAAAATACCATGCTCCTGGAAAATTTGATGCTAAAACAGGAGAATTAGCCCCTAAAAGTACAGCTGTTTTTCCTCCAAAATACCAAGATGTTTTTGGCTCAACTATTGTTGAACTAGCTAGAACAAACAAAAATATTATTGGAATTACTCCTGCAATGCTATCGGGAAGTTCCTTAAAAATGATGCTAGAAGAATTTCCTGAAAGAACGTTTGATGTTGGTATTGCAGAACAGCATGCTGTAACCTTAGCTGCTGGTATGGCAACACAAGGAATGGTGCCATTTTGTAATATCTATTCTACCTTTATTCAACGAGCCTATGATCAAATAATACATGATGTCGCTTTGCAAAATCTACCAGTTATTTTTTGTCTAGATAGAGCTGGACTGGTTGGGGAAGATGGGGCTACACACCATGGTGTATTTGACATTAGTTATATGAGAGCCATTCCAAATATGATTGTTTTTGCGCCTAGAAATGAAGTAGAATTACGGAATATTTTATACACTTCTCAGTTGGGCTTAAATCATCCAATTGCCATTCGTTATCCCAGAGGAAGAGGGTTTTCTATTGATTGGAAAAAACCATTTGAAGCCATTGAACTAGGAACTGGAGTTTGTTTACAAAAAGGAACAAATAGTGCCATACTCTCTTTAGGAACTATTGGAAATAATGTCACAAAAGCACTAGAAGAGCTGCCGAATATTGCTCATTACGATATGCGATTTGCGAAACCTTTAGATGAAAAATTACTCCATACAATATGTGCTAATTTCAATCATATAATTACCATTGAAGATGGTGTGAAAAAAGGTGGATTTGGCTCAGCTATTTTAGAATTTATTGCCGAACATCACTATAAAAATTCAATTAAAATTCTGGGAATACAGGATGACTTTATAGAACATGGAACTATTGAAGAGCTTCAAAAAATAAATGGAATAGACTCAGGTGCTATCAAGCAAATTCTCAAAGATTTATATTAAAAAAGGCGCTGTAAACAGCGCCTTTTTTCTTACTTATCTTCAAGCTATCTAGCGAATTATTATTTTACTAGATGATTTTCTATTGTTTTGATCAACTAAATTCACAATATAGGTACCTGCTCTTAGATTAACAGAAACCTGTTGTTTTGAAGCTTCGTTAAAATTAATTGTTGAAGAATATACTTGCCTTCCTGCCATATCAAAAATCCTACATGTAGTTGCTCCTAAATCATTTTTGGCCATAAGCGTAAAATCACCATTTGAAATTGTAGGGTAGACTGTAAATGCTTTTTTATCTGTTAAGACATCATCAACAGAAGCTACGGCATCTGTAAATTGTCCAGAGAAAACACCTCTTCCATAAGTGGCTGCAAAAACCATATTGTCATCTCTCATATCTAAATCGGTTACTTTTACGTTACTCATACCGTTATAAGACTGAATCCAAGTAGGATTGGTATCAGAAAAGTTTGAGGTTCTCCAAACTCCTAATTCTGTACCAATAATTACCTCTTCTGTAAATAGTGGGTTTTGTAAAATAGCTTTCACAGGGATGTCTGGCAAATTTCCTTCTTTGCCTTCCCAAGTTGCTCCACCGTCGTTGGTATACCAAATATTTTGAACACCATAATTGTGCATGGTTACAAAAATTTCGTTTTCATTGGTGCCTAACTCTATGTCAGAAACAGATCCAACAAAATCAGTACCGGTTATATTTGTCCAAATAGGGTTGTTAGGAAAAACATTTGTGGTTCCTGCTAATTTAATTAATTTTCCATTTTTGAGACCAATAAATAAGTTAGATTGATCTGTTGTATAATGAGAAACTGTTAATGCTGACGGTTCTGCATCCATAATATCAGTATTAGCAATATTAGTTCTAGTAACTGTTCCTGATTTAATATTTCCATACATCCTAACAATATAATTTGATCCACTAGAATAATTAGAGTATAAGATGTCTAAATTAGAATCTAGTGCTTCTTGATTGATAAAATCTCCATTAGATCCAGATTCAGAATTAATAGTTCTCACATTTCCGTTTGAAAAGTCATATAGCTTAATATTTCCGTTGTATACATAATTTGCAATACAATACTGGTCTGTACCATCTTGATCGAAGAAACTGTAAGCACCATCTCCACCTTGTCTTTCGTAAAAACTATTTACTCCATCAGAAGCATTTTCTATCATTAGAGTTCCATTGTCTTGTGCCCCTGCTAAAAAGTATTCAGCACCAGAAAAAGCAGTAGTTGGCGCTACCCCTACTGTATAAAATTGCAGGGTATTGTAGCCTTTCTTTCTGGGAAGAATAGTAACGCCTGCATCATTAGAAAGGTAGACACCTCCATCATTACTAAACAGCATTTTTGAAGAAGATGAAAAAGCTAATCCGTGTTGATCAGCATGAACCGAAGACACATTTAATGCTGCTAAGTTGTTATTATTAGACCACTTAGAAATTTGATCCCAAGATGTTCCTCCATTAATACTTTTAAACAAATCTATTCCACCAACATAAAGGATATCATCATTTGTAGGGTCTACTCTTAAAAGTAAGTCATAGAATGCTTGTCCTCTTGTAAAATCATTTTCAGGAATTCCATTATCAACATCATTCGGTAATGGTAAAGTTGTAACATTTGTAAAATTATCAGTTGTTTTGTATATCCCAACTGGATCTGAACTTAATTGCGCTAAAACATATATTGTGTTTGCATCTGTTTGTGAACAAGCAATTTCTGTTCTTCTACCCCCAGGTACAGTGTGCTTTAATGTAAATGTGGTTCCATCTGTAGATTGGTAGATACGACCTCCCCCTTCACCAAAAGAATTAGATTGGGTAGAAACATAGATAGAATTATCTGCTGCAATTTTTATATTGTTTGGCTCTAAATTTTCCCCAGCACTTAGTGTTAGTTTAGAAAAACTAGTTCCATCAGTAGATTTATAAACTCCTACTTCGTTAATTCCTACTAAAGTTCCTGAAGCAACTGTTTCGGCAGCAGCAAAGAATACCTCAGAAGTTCCATTGTTATCTCTTACTACTAGATCATTTATATGCTGTATTCCTGGTAAAATAGTATATCCTGAAGTATTAGACCCAGGTTGTAAAGAACCATTAACCCCACTTCCTAAAGCTGCAATAATTGCATCTCCATCTATATTATTCACCATTGCAGAGGTAATTGTAATATTTAAAGGGTTTCCTTCCTCTTCAAAACCTAAACCATCACCTCCCATGGAGATGGCTGCTCCACTTACGTTGTTTACGACAATAACAGCTATTGCTCCTGCATCTTGAGCTCGCTTTACTTTGTCGTCAAAAGAACAAGCACCCCTTTTAATAACAGCTATTTTTCCATTCATCTCAGAAGTATTCTCAATAGTTGAACAGGCATCGTCTGTTGGAGAGGCACCGTCAATGGCAAGAACTAGATCTCCAGAAATAGCTGTGCTCAAAGGAGACCCAAAGGCAGCTGCAACAATTATATTATAATCTCCTGCAATATTGGCTGGACTATTAATTGTAAAGATTGCTCCAGGGCTCGTATCTACATAAGATGATCCTGTTACACCTCCATAGACCTGATTCCATGTTGCTCCTCCGTCTGTTGTTTTCCAAAGTCCGTTACCAACCGCGTCTCCGCCAGTATATGATTCTCCTGTTCCTACATACCAAATATTAGTATTGTTTGGGTCTACAGCGATTGAAGACACAGATAGGTTTTCTGAGATCCCTACATAGCTCCAAGCAGAATTTATATCTGAAATATTTGTGTTTTTCCACAATCCTCCACTAACACCCCCAGCATACACTGTTTCTTGGCTATCATCATTTGGGTCAAAAAGTAAGGCTCTGGTTCTGCCGCCAATATTGTCTGGCCCTCTTTCTACCCAAGGATTATTTTCAGCATCTCCTGGTGCTCTTTCTGACAACCTTTCTGCATTTAACTCTTTTTGTAATTGCAGTAATTCTCTTTTGTGTGTTCGCCCTGTTGCTGGATTAATTTCATTTAAATATTCTTGTTCAAAATACTTGTTAGGAGGAAGTCCTTGAAGTTTTCGCTGGCTTTTTGTCAACTCAAGCGTTTTATTGTATTGATGGCTTTCTAAAAAAGCAGCATGTTGTTTTCTTAATTTTTCTGTGGCAGATTCTTTTGTTGCGTAATTATAAATAAATATAGTACTAAGAATTGCGAATGTAAAAAGGAGTAATTTTTTTTTCATGTAAGTAGGATTAATTTAAGTCAAAAATAATTAAATAATTTGTTAAAATTTTATCTAATTTGTTAAAATTTTTATTGGGTGTTGTTTTTGTTATATACTAATTAACTGAAAACTATATAGTTCTAAAATAAAATCTTGTAGTTATCGTATCTATTAAGAATAATGAATGAATTACAAAACTTAATTTCTTTTACATTGGTACACGTTCGGATTTCTTCCAAAGTAATGATATTTTAAGATATCTCCTTTTTTTATTTTCAAGATATTCAACAACAGCCTCATCACCCTGAATCATAAAAGGAATTTTTTCAATTTCTTTTGTGGTATTTTCAATAGGTTTTATAAATGAATTGGTTTCTCGGTTTTCATCCTTTAAAATAGTACATTGATATTTCAAATCTGATTTAGATGTTAACTTACAGTATTTATCTTTAAAATAAATTCCTTCTAGCTGTATATTTTTACTCGAACTATCTCCCAAGGTCAAGAAAACAATTAATCCTGATCCTCCTCCCTTTACACCAGATACCCATGATTGATAATAGGATTCTTTAAAAACAAGATCTGTGTGTTTTTCTAAATTAAGTTGATTACTACACCCTATTGATGTCAATAATAAAAACAAGATAAAACTGTTTACTAAGTAATAGAATACTGAATGGTTTTGTGGTTTTCTTCGCATTGGGTTTTATGATATTATTAGATGATACTTCCTTGTATTTTTTTATGAATTCGAATGGCATAACCATCTGACATTCTAGACACATAACTGCAAACAGCCATGATTCTCTCGTAAGGTGATGTAGAGGTTATTTGAAATTCTTTAGGTAGTAAATTAAGTAGTAGGCTATCATAATTGGTTGGAGTTCCTAGATGATGATTGTTTAAAGCAGTTACAAAAATGTCTAAGAGATCGGCTATAATTTTATAGCCTGCTACTTCTTTTTCTACTACCTCCTGACTCTTGTATATTTTTGAAATACTAATTTTTAAAATGTCATTTATTTGTGCTTCATAGGCACATTTATCTAGTAAAGACGTAGAAAAAGTTCCTTTTAGAATGGCCTCTTCGTTTGTTAAAAAAATGGCTACTGCTTCATTAATTAGCGTATTTATAGCCAATGCTCTTAGATAACTAACTCTATCTTTTTTAAATTTTAATGAATGGTATTTTTTTATATCAATGGTGTTTTTAACCAGTTTAATTAAATACTCTAGGGCAAATTCTTCTTCTATTAATCCTAAATTTATTCCGTCTTCAAAGTCTATAATGGTATAACAAATATCATCTGCGGCTTCTACTAAAAAAGTTAATGGATGCCTGTGATAACTAATTGCTGCTGATGTAGACTTGCCTAGCAGACCTAAATCTTCAACAATGTCTAAAAAAGCTTCTTTTTCTGACTGAAAGCAACCGTATTTTTTATCTGCAATATGCTTGGTTGGTTTTTTTGGTAGTGACTCTTTAGGATATTTTATAAAAGCGCCCAAAGTTGCATAAGACAAGCGCAGCCCACCGTAAACTCCTTCTCTATTTTCGGTCAAAATTTTAAGCCCGTTGGCATTTCCTTCAAAATCTATGAGATCTTGATATTCTTCTGCAGATAACGCCTCTTTGTATTGAGTTCCGTTGCCGGTTTTAAAATACTCTCCAATGGCTTTTTCTCCAGAATGACCAAAAGGCGGATTTCCAATATCGTGCATTACAGAAGCTGCAGCTACAATGGCGCCAAAATCATTAAATGTATATCCTAATTCTTTTAAGTTTGGATGGCGTTCTAACAATACTTTACCAACTCTTCTTCCTAAAGTTCTACCAACTACAGAAACTTCTAAACTATGGGTAAGCCTGGTGTGAACAAAGTCTGTTTCAGACAAAGGAATCACTTGTGTTTTATCTTGTAAACTTCTAAATGCTTCAGAAAATATAATTCTATCAAAATCTACTTCAAATCCCAAACGAGTTTCGTCTTGTTTGGCTCTTGGACGTTTTTGAAGGTCTCCAAAACGTTTTAAAGAAAGTAATTGTTCCCAGTTCATCATGCTCCTTTGATTTTGATTTATATAAAAAAAGAATCCCAAATATATTGAGATTCTTTTTTAAACGTACATTAATTAAATAATTTCTAAGATCCGCACATTAAGCAATCATCATCTGGGCCTCCATTTTTAGAAGAATCTACCATTGCTTTAAATTCTGCAGCAGACATTGGTCCTTCATTAGACACTGGTGCTATTGGTTCTTCTTCTTTTGTGACTTCTTTCTTTTCTTTAGAAAGGGTAAACTGAATAGCATTTACCGCAGATTTAGTTCTTAGGTAATACATTCCGGTTTTTAATCCAGATTTCCAACCATAAAAATGCATGGAGGTTAATTTGGCATAATCTGCATCTTGCATAAATAAGTTCAATGATTGAGATTGATCTATGAAATATCCTCTATGTCGTGCCATATCTATGATATCTTTCATACTCATTTCCCAAACAGTTTTATACAAGTCTTTTAAGTCTTGTGGAATTTTGTCTATGTGTTGAATAGATCCGTTTGCACGCATAATATCTTCTTTCATATTATTATCCCATAGTTCCATCTCTACCAAGTCTTCTAATAAGTGCTTGTTTACAACAATAAATTCTCCAGACAGTACACGTCTTGTATAAATATTAGAAGTATACGGTTCAAATGCTTCATTGTTTCCAAGAATTTGAGAAGTAGATGCTGTTGGCATTGGAGCTACTAATAACGAATTTCTAACACCGTGCTTGATAACATTTTTACGTAATTTTTTCCAATCCCAATTACCGCTTAAATCTTCATCGTTAATTCCCCACATATTGTATTGGAATTCTCCTTCAGACATGGGTGATCCTTTAAATGTTGAATACGGTTCTTTTGCTTTTGCTATTTCCATAGAAGATTGAACAGAGGCAAAATACAAGGTTTCAAAAATATCTTTATTTAATTTTTTAGCCGCATCGGAGGTAAATGGTAAGCGTAACATAATAAATGCATCTGCCAAACCTTGAACTCCTAAACCTACCGGTCTATGTCTAAAATTAGAGTTTTCTGCTTCTTTTACTGGGTAGTAATTTCTATCAATAACCGTGTCTAAGTTTCTGATGACTTTTTTGGTTACGTCATATAGTTTTTTATGATTGAAAAACTTTTCTCCAGCTTCGTTTTCAGTAACAAACATTGGTAAGGCAATAGATGCTAAGTTACATACAGCTACTTCATCGTTGGCAGTATATTCCATAATTTCTGTACACAAGTTAGACGAACGAATGGTTCCTAAATTCTTGTGATTGGTTTTACGGTTTACAGCATCTTTATAGAGCATATAAGGTGTTCCTGTCTCTATCTGGGATTCTAATATTTTCTCCCAAAGCTCTCTCGCTTTGATTGTTTTTCTTCCTTTTCCTACTTTTTCGTAGCCTTCGTATAATTTTTCAAATTCATCTCCGTAGGTGTCAAATAAATGAGGACATTCATTTGGGCACATTAATGTCCATTGGCCATCTTCTTGCACTCTTTTCATAAATAAATCTGGCATCCACATGGCATAAAATAAATCTCTTGCTCTCATTTCTTCTTTCCCGTGATTCTTTTTCAAGTCTAGAAATTCAAAAATATCTGCATGCCAAGGTTCTATATACATGGCAAAAGATCCTTTACGTTTTCCTCCTCCTTGGTCTACGTAACGGGCCGTATCATTAAATACCTTTAGCATTGGTACAATTCCGTTAGAAGTTCCGTTAGTTCCTCTTATATAGGATCCTGTAGCACGTACGTTATGAATAGACAAGCCAATACCTCCAGCTGATTGTGAAATTTTAGCAGTTTGTTTTAATGTATCGTAGATTCCATCAATACTATCGTCTTGCATTTGTAATAAAAAACATGAAGACATTTGTGGTTTTGGCGTACCAGCATTGAATAAAGTAGGTGTAGCATGTGTAAAAAACT
The DNA here is from genome assembly GCA_000383355.1 of Flavobacterium sp. SCGC AAA160-P02. Lineage (GTDB taxonomy): Bacteria > Bacteroidota > Bacteroidia > Flavobacteriales > Flavobacteriaceae > Polaribacter. The sequence goes on from KB911113.1 coordinate 97,222, forward strand.
TCTTACTCATTAATTCATAAGTAGCAATAGCTTCATCTATATCATTTAAATGAATTCCAATAGATACCCGCATGAGCATGTGTTGAGGTCTTTCTACGATAATTCCGTTTAACTTTAATAAATAAGAACGTTCTAGTGTTTTAAACCCAAAAAAGTCATAATTAAAATCTCTACTGTAAATAATGGTAGAGTCTAGCTTTTCTGCATTGTCTGTAATAATTTTATACACTTCATCAGATAATAACGGTGCTTTTTTACCTGTTCTTGGATTTACATATTCGTATAAATCCAGCATGGTTTCTGAGAACGATTTTTTAGTGTTTTTATGTAGGTTAGATACGGCAATTCTTGCAGCTAGTTTTGCGTAATCTGGGTGAGCGGTGGTCATTGTAGCGGCAATTTCTGCTGCTAGACTGTCTAATTCTGGTGTAGTAACTCCGTCATATAACCCTTCAATTACACGCATTGCTACCTTTACTGGATCAACAATTTTGTTAAGCCCATAACACATTTTCTTTACTCTTGCCGTGATTTTATCGAACATCACTGGCTCTTTTTTGCCGTCTCTTTTTACTACATACATGCTGCTATTGTTTTTTAATTAGTTGCCAACCGCAAAAGCGGTTATATTATTTATTGGTTTTTCTCCCTGATAAAAAATCAAGGCCTCTTTTTAGAATAGACTTCTAAAAATCTGCATCAAAACTGATGCTTCCAGTCCCTCCAGATTTTACTCCGGCTTTTTGATATTCTGATACTCTTTTTTCGAAGAAATTAGTTTTTCCTTCTAAAGAAATCATTTCCATAAAATCAAAGGGGTTTGTTGAGTTGTATTCATGTTCACAATTAAACTCACCTAATAATCTGTCGGTTACAAATTCTAGGTATTGCGTCATTAACTTTGCATTCATTCCAATTAAACTTACTGGTAATGATTCTGTAACAAATTCTCTTTCTATGTTTAATGCGTCTACGATAATTTCTCTAATACGATCTTTAGGTACTTTGTTGATGATATGATTATTGTGAAGATGAACTGCATAATCACAATGCATTCCTTCATCTCTTGAAATTAGTTCATTAGAAAACGTAAGTCCTGGTAATAATCCTCTTTTCTTTAACCAGAAAATAGAACAAAATGCTCCTGAAAAGAAAATTCCTTCCACAGCTGCAAAAGCTATTAGTCTTTCTGCAAAAGAATCAGATTCTATCCATTTTAAAGCCCAATCTGCTTTCTTTTTAATAGCAGGGAAAGTTTCTATTGCATTAAATAATTTGTCTTTCTCTTCATCGTTTTTAACATAGGTATCAATTAATAAAGAATAGGTTTCTGAGTGCACATTCTCCATCATAATTTGAAATCCATAAAAGAATTTAGCCTCTGAGTATTGTACTTCATTTACGAAATTTTCAGCTAGGTTTTCGTTTACTATTCCATCTGAAGCTGCAAAAAATGCTAAAATGTGTTTGATAAAATAACGTTCCTCTTCTGAAAGTTTATTTTTCCAATCTAAAACATCTTCTGACAAGTCAATTTCTTCTGCCGTCCAGATACAGGCTTGTTGTTTTTTGTACCAATCCCACAAATCATCGTGCTGAATTGGAAATATCACAAATCTATTATCGTTTGGCTGTAAAATTGGTTCTTGTGTGAGCATTATTTTTTTGTTTTCTTTATTGTGGAAAAATTCTTCTTATGCTGGGGTTAACAAAGATTGAAAAAAAAGGAACAAATACAAAGTGGTACTTATTCACAAAACCCACTAAGTTTTTAACAAAACAGAAATTTACTAAAGAAAACTCTTTTCCTTATTTTTTGTCAACACGCTCACCTTTAGCTAATTAAATTGTTGTTTTTTTGCCAAGCCCTGTTCTCACTGGTATTCTTAAAACAAGCGTTTTTTAAAAAAAATAATTTTATAATGGTTTTTTAAAAAGATTTTTTTATGTAAGTTTTTCAATTATTATTTTTCATAAGCTACACCTCTTAAATGACACTAATTTATTGAGGATTGTCTTCCTAAATGACTACTTATGATGATAAAAAATTAAAAAACAATTGAAGGCTTACTAATGTTATCAGAAAAACCTTATCATTAAAAAAAATACTCATTATCTGTATTTTTTATATTGTTTTAGAACGCTGCTGTTAATTGCATTGAAAATTCTAAATCAAAATTCACATCTCCTTCATCAGAAATAGCCATTCCTGATAGCTGAATAGTTACCGAACTGTTATTTAAAAATATCGTTTCTAATTGATCTAATACCGCTGTGTCAGTAATTTCAAATACAGAACCATTTAGAGCTTCTTGTGCAATATTTATATTTGAAATAACCGCAACGGTTGTTGCGTTTATTTCTATAGTTGCCGAAGTAATCACAGCATTTTCATTACCTGTTACATTTGCAAACGTATAACTTAAGCTGTCTATGGTAATGTCATTAATACTATTAAAATTAGAAACTAATTGATTTAAATCTCCTTCAATTACTTCATTAAAATTTATAGCAGTGCCGTTTGTTTCAAGAATTGTAACTGATGCAGATTCATTAATATTAGTAGTGGTAGTAACTTCAATTGAGTCTTCACAAGAAGAGATTAGAAGTAAGGTTAACAAGAGGGGAAATAATTTTTTCATTTGATGTATTTATTTAATGTTGAGTTTTGAATGTACTTATTTATTTTCGTAATAGATGTTCTTGAGCCACTTTTTCTAATTCTGAATACCAGTGCTCTCCAAACTTTCTAATTAATGCTTCTTTTACAAACTTGTAAACAGGAACTTTTAATTCCTTTCCAAGAGAGCATGCATCGCTACAAATATCCCAGCTATGATAATTTACTGCGGAGAATTCGCTATAATCTTTTACTCTTACAGGATATAAATGACAAGAAATTGGCTTTTTAAAAGTTACAATTCCTTTATTATAAGCTTCTTCAATACCACAAAGTGCTGTTTTATTTTCATTAAAAATAAGGTATGCACATTCAGAATTATTTACTAATGGTGTTTCTAATTCTCCCAAATCAGTAACAATAGAAGTTCCCTGGTTTTCAATCGCTAAAATTCCTTCCCTTCTTAAAAAAGGTTTTAATGTTGGATATATCTCTTTTAAAATAAGTACCTCTTCTTTTTCAAGAGGTGCTCCAGCAACTCCTGAAACACAACACTCTCCTTTGCATTGAGAAAGGTTACATACGAAATCTTTCTCTATAAGGTCTTCTGATACAATGGTTTTTCCTAATTGAAACATTTTGCAAAAATAGTATAAAATAATTTCTGTTTTTTATATTTTGATTCGCTTAGTTTTATAATTTTGCAATTTAAAATGAATAAAAATGAATTTTAACTTTAAAGAAATATTTACTGCATTTATGGTGTTATTTGCGGTAATAGATATTGTTGGTAACATTCCAATTATTATAGATTTACGAAAAAAAGTAGGTCATATTCAATCTGAAAAAGCATCACTAATTGCTGGTGTAATTATGATTGTCTTTCTTTTTTTAGGACAAAGCTTACTACAACTTATAGGAATTGACGTGTATTCTTTTGCTGTGGCTGGATCGTTTATTTTGTTTTTTATTGCTTTAGAAATGATTTTAGGCATTACACTATATAAAGATGATGAAGATGCAGGAACAATAACCGCAACTGTATTTCCATTAGCTTTTCCTCTAATTGCTGGACCTGGAAGCTTAACAACCCTACTTTCATTAAGAGCAGAGTTTCAGATAGAAAATATTATTGTAGCTGTGTTGTGTAATGTTATTGTAATCTACATAGTATTAAAAACCTCCCCAAAAATAGAGCGAATTATAGGTGCTAATGGTATTAAAATTATTAGAAAAATATTTGGCGTTATTTTATTAGCCATTGCTGTAAAATTATTTGCTGCTAATATACAGGCACTATTTTAATGGTTTTTGATGTTTTAATTATTGGCGGTGGTGTTGCTGGTATGCAATGTGCATTAGTTATTGGGTCTGGTCTCAAAAAGCCTTTTGCCATCGATAAAAAAGTTGGCATTATAATGCATCAAAGAAGTTCTCATTTACAGAATGCATTATTTAATAATGTATTAGGCTTGCCCGCTGGCACTCTTGGAGCAGATGTATTAACACAAGGAAAAAAACAATTAGCTAAAAATTATTCTGATGTCTCACAAATTGAACATGAAAAAGTAATTTCGATTTCAGAGCATACTGGTTTTTATAGTATAAAAACAACCAAAAATAAGTACAAGACTACCATTGTTGTTTTAGCTTTAAATTATGCAAAACCTTTTTTAATTAAAGGGCTAGAAAATTACATAGAACCTCATCAAAGAGCAAAGGCCGTTAAAGACCGAATTCAATTAAAAAATGATGGTTATTTAGTCACAAAAGGGCTCTATGTTTGTGGAACTTTGTCTGGCTGTAGAAGCCAGTTTACTATTGCCGCAGGAAGTGGTGCCACCGTAGCCACTGATATCTTAACCCTCTGGAATAACGGAGAACATAGCCAAGTTCATGATAAAATCTAACGCAATTTTTTTTCAATCTTTCCTAAGAAATTAAGAATTAGAATTGCCAAACCGACTAAAATTTCTATTGAAAAAATCCAACTAAAGGCTTCTTTTTCTAATAGGTTTATTACACCGCTAAACAAAAAAAAAGCCCCATATAAGTACCAGAATAGTTTTCGATAAGATGATTTTTTAGCCTCAGAAATCTTGGTCATTTTCATGGAAACAACATGTATTATTCCTACAACTAAAAAAGTACATACTAAGATTAAAAATCCTTTTTCCATGAAAATAACAATCTTTTTTATGAAATTAAAAAAATTACTCTACTGTAACAGATTTTGCTAAATTTCTTGGTTGATCTACGTTTTTATCTAACATTACTGCAATATGATATGACAATAGTTGAAAAGGAATGGTTGTTAACAAAGGAGTTAATGCTTCTTCTGTTTCTGGTATTTCTATCACATGATCTGCAATTTCTTTTACTATGACGTCTCCTTCAGTAACTATGGCAATAATTTTACCACTTCTAGATTTAATTTCTTGAATATTACTCACTACTTTTTCATAATGCCCTTTATTGGTGGCAATTACAAAAAGAGGCATGTTCTCATCAATTAAAGCAATAGGGCCATGTTTCATTTCTGCGGCAGGATAGCCCTCTGCATGAATATATGATATTTCTTTGAGTTTTAAAGCGCCTTCTAATGCTACAGGAAAGTTGAACCCTCTTCCTAGATATAAACAGTTTTTTGCATCTTTATAAATACTGGCTATTTCTTTAACCTTACTGTCTAGTTCTAGTAATTTTTGAACCTTAGAAGGAATTAGTTGCATTTTTTGTAGGTAACCGTGAAATTCTGAAGTTGAAAGTGTTCCTTTAGCTTTTGCTAATTTTAATGCTATTAATGACAAGACCGTTATTTGAGTTGTAAACGCCTTGGTAGATGCAACTCCAATTTCTGGCCCTGCATGCGTATAGGCTCCAGCATGTGTTTCTCTGGCAATAGAAGAACCTACCACATTACACACTCCAAAAACAAATGCTCCTTTAGATTTTGCTAGCTTTATGGCAGCCAAGGTATCAGCAGTTTCTCCAGATTGAGAAATAGCAATTACAATATCTTTAGGAGTTATAATTGGATTTCTATATCTAAATTCAGAGGCATATTCTACCTCAACAGGTATTCTAGCCATGTCTTCAATAAGATATTCTCCAACCAACCCTGCATGCCAAGAGGTGCCACAGGCTACAATAATAATACGTTCTGCATTTAAAAACCTTTGAAGGTTATCATCTACACCAGCCATTCGTATAATTCCTTCATCTGCCAACATTCTCCCTCTATAGGTATCTGTAATAGCTTTTGGTTGTTCGTGAATTTCTTTGATCATAAAATGATCATACCCACCTTTTTCTATTTGTTCTAGACTTAATTTAAGTTCTTGGATAATTGCATCTACAGATGAATCATCCATTATTTTTCTTACTCGGATATCTCTTCCTAACTTAATAATAGCCATCTCTTCATCTTCTAAATACACAACATTTTTTGTATACTCTATAAAAGGTGAAGCGTCTGAAGCTATAAAAAACTCTTCATTATTCTTCCCTACACCAATTGCTATAGGGCTTCCTAATCTTGCAACAATAATTTCATTTGGCTTGTCTTTATCAAAAACAGCAATCGCATAGGCACCAGTTACCTGAGTAAGGGCAATTTGAACGGCCTTCCCTAATTTACAATTTTCTTGTTTTTTTACTTCTTCAATTAAGTTTACAAGAACCTCTGTGTCTGTATCACTTTGAAAAGTATATCCTCTAGATGTTAATTCTTTTCTTAGGGTGTCATAATTTTCTATGATTCCGTTATGCACTATCACTAAATCTCCTGATTGAGATGCGTGTGGATGAGAATTAACATCATTAGGGACTCCATGTGTAGCCCATCTTGTGTGGCCAATTCCTATGGTTCCTTCTTTTCTTTTTGGATTGTTCTCTATTATTTCTTCTAAAGCAGATACTTTTCCCTTTGTTTTAGAAAGGTTCATCTCTGTTCCGTCATACATCATAATACCAGCACTATCATAACCTCTATACTCTAGCCTTTTTAAGCCATTTATAATGATTGGATATGCTTCTTTGTGACCTATGTAACCTGTAATTCCACACATAAAAATTCTTTTTCAATTTAATTTTTTTAGTTTTCTTCTGTCTTGAGCGTATATGATATTTTTAATCTAGCTTTTCTAGAAGCGTCTTGAGTATTGTGATTTAGCAACATAATTGCTTTTGGATTCCAATTATAATTTCTAACTACAGTATCTACAGCTGAAGCAGGAAGGTCTGTTGGATTAAAAGCTTTTACACCAAGCGAAGGTAAATCACTTGTAGTGCCAGAGAGCAGTTCTGAAATATAGTCTGTTATTTTAAATGTATAACTATCTGGTCTATTAAGATTATCTAACTCTAAAGAGCCTCCTACCTCGTTTACTCCTTCTGTAATATAATCTAGAATTTGATTTGGGGTTTGTATGCCAGCACTATTTAAACCATCTTTATATATGAATAACTGATATGGAGTAGCAGTTGTATCTGTTTCAACTAGGTCTTGATCTATATACAAGGTAACACTTGCATCATTTATCAACCAGTTTTTTGTTCTCAATTCTTCTAATTTATCTGGTATTCCGTTTAGATCATTGTCATCCCCTAAAATTTTTAACTGAGCTACTGATCCTGCAGTTCCTTGAATTGGAACATTGTTAAACCCTGGTGTTTGACCTGGAGTCATTTTATACACGTTATTTCTTATTCCAGACAATAAAAAAGTATCTGTCTTTTTTATGGTATCAATAACAACGGTACCTCCTTCAACTAATACTGTATTTGTATAATAAATATCTATTAAAGGCTGAAGAGTATTGCTATTAAAGCTTAAAGACATTAAAGAACCATTGTCTCCTTCTGCTTGTATTTTTATTCCTCTAAAATAATTATTGAATGCGTCTTGAGAAGCAAAGTTTGGAGTGTCGTACTGGTCAAAAAGAAGTTCTTTTATCAAATCTTCTTTTAGAGGAATGCTTATAGAAGGGCTTGAATTTGGATATCGGATTGTATCTGTGTCATATACCAAACCTGTACTTAGTTTTCTGGTAACAAAATGAGCGGTATCTGATCTATTGGGTGTAAACTGAATATTTTCAATGAGATTTAGTTTTTCTGGAGCAACCTCATAAAGATGATCTGAAAAATAGGTATTAAGTACAGAGGGTGTTGTTGGGTTTAAGTTGCTTAAATAGGTTTCTATTCTAAATATGTTTAGGGTAAAGGGTTGCGTTTGATTTCCAATAATTGAATCTAATATAAATTCTGAACCAAGAGTTGTAGTACTTAGCAAAGAGGCATTGTACGGGATCCTTAACAATACTGTGTCTATTAAAGTAACAACGGTAGTATCTGATCCGTATTCATTAGCTACTTGAGTTAAGTTAACAGGAATATTTAGCTGAGAAATAATAGATGCTTCTATTTTCTTATAATTATTATTGTTGTAAACACCTAATAAATATTGCCCCAAAACTCCGCCAATAGCCAATCCGTCTGCTTGAACATTTTCTATGTTTTTAGCTGTAACCTCTATTTCAAAAATGGTGTCATTTGTTGTAAACTCACCATTATTAACTATTGATGTTCCTATGTCTGTAAAATCTTCTTCACAAGAAATCATCGACCCAAAAAGAAACACTGTAACTGCAACATATACTGTTGCTTTTATATATTTTCTTAACATAACCACCCTAAGTTTATTCTTCTGATATAAGTTCTTTATAAAAATTTAAATACGATTCAAAAGAATCTTCTTCTTGAAATGATAATGCAGGAACGTCTCTGTTACGAATTTCTTCTGCAATCTCTTCAGGAATTTCTGAGCTTCCTTGAACAATTGCATCAGAATTTGATACTGCACTTTTTATGATATTTGTATAGTTTGGTTCTTGTAATATGCTGATTTTATCATCTGAAATTTTGTCAAATTTAATTTTGTCAACAAGGCCAACGTTTAAAGACCCTTCAAAATCTTTATCATAAACAGAGGTTACAATTTTACTTTCTGAAAACAAGGGCTCGTCACTATAGTATTCTTTAATATATAAAGGCAGTAATGATGCCATCCATCCATGAACATGAATAATGTCTGGCGCCCAATTTAATTTCTTCACTGTTTCAACAACTCCTTTGGCAAAGAAAATAGCTCTTTCATCATTGTCTGAAAAAAGCTGATCATCTTCATCAGAGAAAATTGCTTTTCTTTTAAAGTATTCATCATTGTCTATAAAATAAACCTGCATTCTTTCTTTAGGAATTGAGGCTACTTTAATAATCAAGGGCATATCCATATCATTGATAATTAAATTCATCCCCGACAAACGAATTACTTCGTGTAGTTGATGTCTTCTCTCGTTAATTACCCCAAAACGAGGCATAAATATTCTTGTTTGTACACCTTTAGAATGCGCTTTCTTTGCTACATTAAATGCAGTAGATGCTATCTCTGTTTCTGGTAAATAAGGTACAACCTCTGAAGAAACATACAATATTCTCTTATCTTTCATTAAATTTGAGCCTTTATATAAGTTTGCAAAAGTACGAAATTTTATGCAAAAGTCATGTTAAAATACTAAGTTTGCGGTCTTAGACTATAATCCATTATGAAGGTTTTTAAAACCAAGAAAGAACTTAAAACGTATTTTGAGGAGTTTCGTTCTGAAAACTCTAAAATTGGTTTTGTCCCCACAATGGGGGCGCTGCATAAAGGCCACCTTTCCTTATTAGAGAAATCTATAGAAAATAATGATATTACCATTGCTAGTATTTTTGTAAACCCTACACAGTTTAATAAAAAAGAAGATTTAGAGAACTACCCTAGAACTCTTGAGAGTGATTTAAGCTTACTAGAAAGCATCTCTTGTGATGTTGTTTTTATTCCTTCAGTAAATGAGATTTACACAAATACTGTTTCGTCTGTTCATTTTAATTTTGATGGTTTAGAAACTCAAATGGAAGGAAAATACAGAGAGGGTCATTTTAATGGTGTTGGCACTATTGTAAAAAAACTGTTTGAAATTATACTGCCTACTAATGCTTATTTTGGAGAAAAAGACTTTCAACAACTACAAATAATTAGAAAGATGGTAGAAAAAACCGCGCTAGATGTAACCGTTGTCTGTTGTGCTACCCATAGAGAGGCTAATGGCTTGGCAATGAGCTCTAGAAATGCTCGTTTAACCACAGAGGAAAAAGAAGCAGCTACAATTATTTATCAAACATTACATGAAGTAAAGAAGAAAACAGAACACCTACCATTAGCTGATATTAACAAATGGGTGATAGATAAGTTTAACCATGAGCCTCTTTTTACCTTAGAATATTTTACCATTGCAGAGGAAGAAACCTTAAAAAGCATAACAAAAATTTCGCCTAAAAAGAACTACCGTGCTTTCATTGCTGCATATGCCAGAGAGGTTCGATTAATTGACACAATTTCATTAAATTCTTAACTTCTTTTTAGCGTATTTAATCATTTCAAATTTTTAAAAAAGTAGTACTTTTGCAGGATGTTAGTTCAAGTTGTTAAATCAAAAATCCACCGTGTTAAAGTAACAGGCGCAGATTTAAATTACGTAGGAAGTATTACCATAGATGAAGACCTTATGAATGCTGCAAATATCATAGAAGGAGAACGTGTTCAAATTGTAAACAACAACAATGGAGAGCGGCTAGAAACCTATGTCATTCCTGGGCCAAGAAAAAGTGGTGAAATTACATTAAATGGAGCGGCAGCTAGAAGAGTTGCTGTTGGAGATATCTTGATTTTAATTACCTATGCTTTTTTAGATTTTGAAGAGGCTACTGTTTTTAAACCCTCACTTGTTTTTCCAAATGAAACCACAAACTTACTTACTTAGTTTTGAATTCTAGAACCAAAAAAATAATAAAAATAATTATTCCACTTCTTTTTGGAGGAGGCTTAATTTGGTATTTATTTACCATAATACCTCCAAAAACACTTTTAGAGTATTTTAAAAATGCAAATTATTGGTGGATTTCTCTAGGCTTGTTCTTTGGTATTTTAAGTCACTTATCTAGAGCTTATAGATGGAAGTTTATGTTAAAGCCCATGGGATATACTCCTCGGTTTATAAACAGTGCACTAGCCGTGTTAATTGGTTATTTTGTAAACTTAGCAATTCCAAGAGCAGGTGAAGTATCTAGAGCTAGTGTAATGGCTAATTACGAAAACATTCCCTTTGAAAAAGGTTTTGGAACCATTGTGGCAGAAAGAATTGCAGACTTAATTATGATGTTTCTTATTATTGGAGTAACCCTATTAATTCAGTTTGATTTTATCATTCAATTGGTCAAAGAAAAGCTAGACCCTGTTAAAATTATTATTGGACTGGCCGTTTGTCTTATTGGTGGTTTCTTTTTCTATAAATATGTCAGAAAATCTACAAAAGGTCTTGGTTTAAAAATCAAAAACTTCATTAAAAGTCTTGTAGAAGGTGTGACTAGTATTTTTAGAATGAAAAACAAATGGCCCTTTATTTTTCATACGGTATTTATTTGGGCAATGTATGTATTAATGTTTTGGGCCACCATTCCTGCCATAGATGGGTTGCAAGTTCCGTTTGGAGGAATTTTAGTTGGGTTTATTGCCGGAGGCTTTAGTATTGCTGCAACAAATGGAGGAATTGGCCTATACCCATTGGCTGTTGCCGGTGCCTTTACCTTATTTGGTGTTCCTGAAGAACCGTCTACTGCATTTGGTAGCGTTATGTGGGCTGCACAAACCGCTATGGTTATTCTTTTTGGGGGACTCTCTTTTTTACTGTTACCAATCTGTAATAAAGCAAAGTAATTTTCTTTTCTTTGTATAAACTTTATATAAAATGGCGAAGGCTAAAACTACTTTTTTCTGTCAGAACTGTGGCACTCAACATGCAAAATGGATGGGGCAATGCAATGCATGTAATGAATGGAATACCATTGTTGAAGAAGTAATTCAAAAAGAAGTAGCCAGAGAATGGAAACAGTCTAATACTGCAAAAACCATTTCTAAACCTTTAAAAATTGAAGACATTCAATTAAATGCTGAAGAACGAATCTCTACAAAAAACAACGAGCTAGATACTGTTTTAGGTGGTGGTTTGGTAAGAGGGTCTGTAACATTGTTAGGTGGTGAGCCAGGTATTGGAAAATCTACACTACTATTACAAGTAGCACTTGCCATTGTTCACAAAGTCTTGTATGTATCTGGAGAAGAAAGCCAATCTCAAATAAAAATGAGGGCAGAAAGAATTCAAAAAAACCCTTCTAATTGCCTCATTTTAACAGCAACAAATACACAAGAGATCTTTAAAAATATTGAAGATGTAGCGCCGCAAGTTTTGGTCATAGATTCTATACAAACCCTCCACACAAATGCTTTAGAGGCCTCTCCTGGAAGCATCTCTCAAATTAGAGAAACTACTGCAGAGCTCATAAAATTTGCCAAAGAAACAGGTACTCCTGTTTTATTAATTGGCCATATAAACAAAGAAGGGCACATAGCAGGGCCAAAGATTCTAGAACATATGGTAGATGTTGTTTTACAGTTTGAAGGCGATAGAAATCATACCTATAGAATATTGCGTTCTCAAAAAAATAGGTTTGGCTCTACTGCAGAATTAGGTATTTATGAAATGCTTTCAAACGGACTGAGAGAAGTTTCAAACCCATCTGAAATTCTCATTTCTAAAAAAGATGCCGATTTAAGTGGATCTGCTATTGCCTCAACCTTAGAAGGAATTAGACCCTTAATGATTGAAGTTCAGGCCTTGGTAAGCACCGCTGTTTACGGAACACCACAAAGAACAACTACCGGCTACAATCTAAAACGTTTGCATATGGTATTGGCTGTTTTAGAAAAAAGAGCTGGGTTTAAATTGGCTGCTAAAGATGTGTTTTTAAATATTACTGGTGGTATTAGCATAGATGATCCTGCAATAGACCTTGCTGTTGTTGCATCTATTTTATCTTCCAACCAAGATATTGCTATTTCACCTAATGTATGTTTTGCCGCAGAAATTGGATTGGCAGGAGAAATAAGACCAGTTTCTAAAATAGATCAACGAATTTCTGAAGCTAAAAAACTAGGCTATAAAACATTTGTTACTTCTAAATACAATAAAATTACAAGGAAAGAAAGCGGTATAAAGCTCATACTTGTTGGAAAAATTGAAGAAATATTTGCTACGTTATTTGCATAAAAAAACCATGCATTTATGCATGGCTTTTTTAGTCTCTTTTTTCTAAATAAAATTTAGTGTCCTTATTTTTTATTTACTTCTTTTATGTATTTCTCTAAAGCCATTGTCATAGATGGGGTTTCAGGAGATGGGGCAGTAATATTACACTTTAAACCAGCATCTGTAGCAGCCTTTACGGTAGAATTCCCAAAAACCGCAATTCGAGTATTTTTTTGCTTGAAATCAGGAAAATTCATAAATAATGAATCTATGCCTGAAGGGCTAAAAAAGACTAAAATATCATAAAAAACGTCTTCTAAATCTGTTAAATCACTCACCACTGTTTTGTACAAAATAGCTCTTTTCCAAGTAACGCCTAGTGCATCTAATTCTGATGGAATTAAGGGTTTTAGTTTGTCTGATGAGGGTAATAAAAATTTCTCGTCTTTATGCTTTTTAATTAGTTTTCCCAATTCTGGAAATGTTCTTTTACCAACATAAATTTTTCGTTTTCTGTACACTACGTATTTTTGCAAATAGAAAGCCACTGCTTCTGATTGACAAAAGTATTTCATAGCATCTGGTACTTTAAAACGCATTTCTTCAGCTATTCTAAAGAAATGATCTACGGCATTTCTACTAGTAAGAACAATAGCGGTAAAATGTGATAAATCTATTTTTTGAGCTCTCACCTCTTTTGTAGTAACCCCTTCAACATGAATAAAAGGCCTAAAATCTATTTTAACTTTCTGTTTATCAGACAAGTCAGAATAAGGAGATGTTTCTGTTTTTGGTTGTGGCTGAGATACCAAGATTGTTTTCACTTTCATAATCTACTTCTAGTTTATTTAAAATATCAATCTAAACAAAACGAATAGCGGTGCTAATTCGAAGGCGCAAATGTACAAAATAAAATAAAACAACTCTTTAATAATCAGGTTTTTGTTATTGATTAAAATTAAGAGAAATCTTACTAAAAAAAGCAGTGCAAAACCCGTAAATAAAAAAGCCAGATTCTGGAAACTATAAAAATAAAATATGTTTAAAAAGAATAGTCCAACAGAAATTGAATATAAATACCCTCTTTTAAAAATCATGAAAAAAGACAGTTGCTTTTTTATTTGAAATAATGAAAGCAACAAAAACGCAGCTAAAGATCTTACTATCATAAATATGAACACATAGTAAGAACTAACAAAATAGTCTGCTAACAATAAGGCATTGCTCTGTTTGTATTGGTTAATTAAAAAAAAAGTAGTTAACGATAGCATTAAAAAGGAAAAAAAAGAAAATCCAATATGAAAAAAAGTAATTGGTGAATAGCCCTCTTCAACCTCTATCTCTAAAAATCCTTTATAAAAAATAGCGCTTGCATATCCTTTTAATTTTACTGTTTTAAAAAGTTTCAGAAAAAAAAGCACCGTTAATGAGAACACAAAAATTATTGTGATCCAATTGGTTGATAAAACACTTCTTTGAAGAGCCTCCATTGCTTCTTTTTTGTAATTAAGATTAACACAAAATTAGTCATAAAAAAATGTATATTTGTGCATATTCTCTTACATTTTATGTCTGATACTTTAGTTATTATTCCAACTTATAACGAAAAAGAAAACATTGAAGCCATTATAGAGGCTGTTTTTAAGCAACAAAAGTCGTTTCATGTTCTCGTTGTTGATGATAATTCTCCTGATGGAACAGCTACCATTGTTGAAGACCTGATTACTAGGTATTCTAACACGCTGTTTATTGAAAATAGAAAAGGTAAAAATGGTTTAGGTACTGCGTATATTCATGGCTTTAGATGGGCTATTGAAAAAAAATATGATTACATTATTGAAATGGATGCAGACTTTTCTCACAACCCTACAGATCTAATTAGGTTGTATGATGCCTGTAAAAAAGACGGTGCCGATGTTTCTATAGGGTCTAGATATTCACAGGGTGTAAACGTTGTTAATTGGCCAATGAAAAGAGTATTATTGTCTTACTTTGCATCAAAATACGTTCGTTTTATTACTAGAATACCAATACATGATACTACGGCTGGCTTTGTTTGTTACAAAAGAAATGTGTTGGAAACCATTGAGCTAAATAAGATCCGTTTTGTTGGCTATGCTTTTCAGATTGAAATGAAATTTAAAGCATGGAAACATGCATTTACCATTAAAGAAGTTTCTGTAATATTTACAGATAGAACTATGGGAACCTCTAAAATGAGTGACGGAATAATATACGAAGCGCTTTTGGGCGTAGTAAAAATGAGATTAAAAGGCTTGCGATGAATTCTTACCTAATTAAAAATGCAAACATCGTAAATGAAGGCACTCCCTTTCTTGGAGATGTACTTATAGAAAACGGAATCATTAAAAAAATTAGTGCATCTATTTCAACAAATTCTATTCCTGTAATTGATGCCAAAGGACACTATCTTATACCTGGCTTAATAGACGACCAAGTTCATTTTAGAGAACCTGGCCTAACTCACAAAGCAAACATTGGTACAGAAAGTAGGGCTGCCGTTGCTGGTGGAATTACCACTTTTATTGAAATGCCCAATACAGTACCACAGGCTACTACTCAAAAACTATTACAAGACAAGTTTGATATTGCTGAAAAAACCTCTTTTGCCAATTATTCTTTTATGTTTGGTGGCACTAATGATAATTTAGAAGAACTTTTACTAACCGATCCAAAAACAGTGGCTGGTATTAAATTGTTTTTAGGCTCATCTACTGGAAATATGTTGGTAGACAACCTAGAGGTATTAGAAAAAATATTTTCCTCTACGCAGCTCATTATTTCTGTTCATTGTGAAGATGAAGCAACCATTAAAAGAAATACGGCTCACTACAAAGAAATCTACGGAGAAGATATACCAATTGAGTTACACCCAGTTATTAGAAGTGAAGAAGCTTGCTATTTATCATCTTCAAAAGCCATTGCTTTGGCAAAAAAAACAGGGGCAAGGTTGCATGTATTTCATCTGTCTACAGCTAAAGAAACCACTCTTTTTAGAAATGACATTCCTTTAGAGGAAAAACAAATTACTGCCGAAGTTTGTGTGCATCATTTATGGTTTTCTGATGAAGATTATAAAGAGAAAGGCACCCATATTAAATGGAATCCGGCTGTAAAAACAGCAGCAGATAGAAAAGGTTTGTGGGATGCTTTGTTAGATGATAGAATAGACATTATTGCTTCAGATCATGCGCCACACACCTTAGAAGAAAAGTCTAATTCGTACATGAACGCACCAAGCGGTGGGCCTCTAGTGCAGCACACCTTGCTAGCCCTATTAGAAAAAGTGAAGCAACAAGTGATACCAATTGAAAAACTAGTTGAAAAAGCATGTCATAACCCAGCTAAAATATTTCAAATAGAAAAAAGAGGGTTTATTAAAGAGGGCTATTTTGCAGATTTAGTGTTGGTAGATACCAACGCGCCTCAAACAGTTCACAAAGAAAATATTTTATACAAATGTGGTTGGTCTCCTTTTGAAGGAACCACCTTCTCTTCTAGCGTTACGCATACTTTTGTGAATGGTGTTTTAATGTATGACCGTGGTGTTTTTAACACTACAATAAAAGGAAAAAGAGTTACATTTAATAGATCATGAAACATACCACAATTTTTTTAATTTTTATGACGCTTCTTGCTTCTTGCTCAAGCAATACCATCTATGATGAGCCCAAAGATCTTATCCCAAAAGATTCTATGGTGTTACTTTTAAAAGACTTGTATTTGGCAACTTCTGCAAAAAGCATTAAAAATAAAAAACAACAGAAAAAAATTTCTTACACTCCGTTAGTTTATAACACCTATAAGATAGATAGCTTGCGCTTTAGCACCAGTAATTTCTTTTATACCTCTAAGGTAGATGTTTATGAGCCAATGCTAGACCAGGTAATGGAATTGTTAAAAAAAGAACAGGTTTTTTTTAAGGAAGCAAAAAAAATAAAAGATTCTATTTTTAACGATTCTATAAAAAAGAAGAAAGAGAAGATGACAAAGGACCCCAAAGAGAAAGAATTCGAAAAATTTGATGTTTCTAAAAAAAAGAAGAAGAAGTCCTAAAGAATTTTTAAAGAAAAAAAAAGCATCTAAAAAAAATTAAACTAAAAAAGCATCACTCACAGATGTTATAACCTCCTCTATACTTTCAAATTTGTTTATTCCTAATTTTTTTATTTTGTCTGAAGAATAATATGTTTTAGAATGTAAGGTTTTTGCTGTGTACTTACTCATTCTTGTTTTTCTTGACATTATCTTTGATACTAACCATTCCCAACGCCAAAACAAACTTGCCTGCCAAGGCTGTACACATTTTGATGGCTTTTTCTTGCCAAAGGCATCGGCAATAGAAAACAGCACTTCTTTAAAACTTTTATTTTCAGACACTAGTATAAAACGTTCGTTTTTACAGGTACTTTCCATTAAACCTACCATACAATGAATGACGTCTTTTACTCCAACAAAACCTGTAACCCCTTCAGAATAAAACGAAAAGCCTTTGTATACTTGCGAGAACATAGTGCCCGACCCTGAGGACCAAAACCCACTTCCTAAAATAACTCCTGGGTTTACAATAACAACAGCTACTCCTTCTTGGCTAGCGCGCCAAACTTCTGTTTCTGCACCATATTTTGTAATGGCATAGCCATTATTTTTTTCATTACCCACCCATTCATTTTCTTCGGTAGCTACTTCTTTTTTGGGATCGTCTCCAATGGTGGCAATTGAACTTACATAACACAATTTCTCTACCTTGGCATCTATACACAAATTAGCAATAATTGCGGTGCCATGAATGTTTACCTTTCTCATGGTTCTATAATCTGCAGGATCAAAAGAAATAATTGCTGCACAATGATAGACTTTTTTTACGCCTTTAAAAGCCGGAATCATAGACGGTACGTCTGTAATATCTGCTTGTACCCATTCTATGGTGTTAAATAACTCTGGAGAAATATTGGGGTAATAAGAAAAAACATTTTTAGTTTTTTCTATGCTCTTGGGTGTTCTATAAATAGCTCTTATGGGTTCATTTTCTTGTGTTAAACGAACCAACAAATGAGATCCAACTAAGCCTGTACCGCCTGTAACTAAAATCATACAACGAATTTAGTTTATTTACCTCAGAAATGTATCTTTGCTTTTTATAAAGTAAGAAGATGACAAATTTTGTTGAAGAGTTACGATGGCGAGGATTATTGCATGATATTATGCCAGAAACTGAAGCGCACTTATTAGAGCATGCTACTGCTGGCTATATTGGATTTGACCCTACTGCAGACTCGTTGCATATTGGAAGTTTGGTGCAAATTTTAATCTTAAAGCATTTTCAGAATGCCGGACACAAACCTATTGCTTTGGTGGGTGGTGCTACTGGAATGGTGGGTGATCCTTCTGGAAAATCTGCAGAAAGAAATTTGTTGGATGAAGCAAGTTTATTGAAAAATATTGAAGGGGTAAAATCTCAATTAAGCCGTTTTTTAGATTTTGATACTACCGCTGACAATCCTGCAGAATTGGTGAATAATTTTGATTGGATGAAAGATATTTCTTTGATAGATTTTGTGAGAGATACAGGAAAACACATTACGGTAAATTATATGATGGCAAAAGACTCTGTGAAGAAACGTTTGAGTTCTGAGTCTAAGGAAGGAATGAGTTTTACAGAGTTTACTTATCAATTATTTCAAGGCTATGATTTTTATCACCTCTACAAAGAGAAAGACTGCAAGTTACAAATGGGTGGTTCTGACCAGTGGGGAAATATTACCACAGGAACAGAATTAATAAGAAGAAAAGCACAAGGAAAAGCGTATGCTATTACAGTGCCTTTAGTTACCAAAGCAGATGGTACAAAATTTGGGAAAACAGAAGGTGGCAATGTTTGGTTAGATGCCAAGAGAACCTCTCCTTATAAATTTTATCAATATTGGTTGAACTCTTCTGATGAAGATGCTGAAAAATATATTAAAATCTTTACTTTTTTAGATAAAGATGCTGTTGAAGCCTTGGTGGCAGAACACAGAGAAGCTCCACACTTGCGTTTGCTTCAAAAGAAAATTGGAGAAGAGGTAACTGTTATGACACACGGTCAGGAAGCGTTTGACAATGCTATAAAAGCCTCTCAAATTCTTTTTGGCAAGTCTACGTCTGAAGATTTAAAATCATTAGATGAACAGACCTTTTTAGATATTTTTGAGGGTGTTCCTCAGGCAACAATCTCTAAAGAAGATATTGATAACGGATTGGATATGATAGGTGCCTTAGCCGCTAAAACAGGCTTTTTAAATTCTAATGGAGAAGCCAGAAGAGCTTTAAATGAAAATGCTATTTCTGTGAACAAAGAAAAAGTAACCGATAGCTTTATGATTAGTTCATCTGATTTAATTGCAGACAGCTATGTGTTACTACAACGAGGAAAAAAGAACTATTTTCTGTTAAAGATAGCTTAGTACATCTGGAGGGAGTACTACATTACCATTAAGTTGCATCCTCTAATGTCTGAATGATCAAAACGACCCAGCACTTCAAAACAACCATTATTGTCTACTTTTCCTAAATCTTGGGTGGCAATAAATGAGCACGAATTGTAATTGGCCAAATCTATGACGTTTAAGCCTCCTGTTTTATTAGTACCTACCATGGTGAGTGCGTCTTCTGTGTCTCTGGCTAGTATTTTCATCCAAGGAGGGCAGTCAAATACTCCGTCTCCAGAAGAATATCCTTGGCTTAATAATTCTGTCATTCCGTATTCTGAATAAATTTTAGACACTCCAAAGCCAGCACACAAAATTTCATGCAATTCATTTCTAATGATTTCTTTGCGCCTTCCCTTCATGCCACCAGTTTCCATAATAATAGTATTCTGTAATTTAAACCGTTGCCTTTCAATAAGGTCTAACAAGGCAAAAGTGACACCAATTAACAGTACTTTTTCTCCTTTTTTATCTAGCGCTATTAATGTTTTAGAAAGCTCTGTTAGATTGTTTAGATAAAAACCGCTTGCAGGCTTGTTAGATTTTTTTATAAAATCGTCTACCATGTATATTAATGAAGACCCGTCTCTTTCTAGATAATTGGGCAATAAGCCTAGCACTGTGTACTCTTCAATAGGCCCGTAAAAGTATTCGAAGCCTTTGGTATAGCTTTTTGTATACCAACTTAGGTCTGTTACCATATGCTTGCTTACACTGCTTCCTGTGGTTCCAGAACTGGTAAAGGTTTCTTTAACTGCTTGGGTGCTTGATAGTACGGCATGAGATTTAAAAAACTGAATGGGTAAAAACGGAATCTCTTCTACTTCTTTTACATCTGAGGAATGAATGTACAAGAGATCGCAAAAAGATCTGTAGATCGCATTGTTTTTAAACTGGTGTCTAAAAACTTGCAAAGCACAGGTTTTAAAATCTGATTGGTTTTGTATGTTGAAAACAGCATTTTGCATATTTCACAAAAATAATAGGATTTGGTTAATAAACTTTGATTATAATTGATAAATACACCCGCTTCTTTTGTAAAACTTTATTGTATTTTTGTTGGCACAAATCAAAATAAAAAAATAATGTCAGATTTTGGAATTCAACAAGCCCTAAATGAGTTAGGCTTACAAGATATTAACCACGGAACTTCTACCGGTTCTACTAATTTTTCTAACGGAGAACTTATTGAAAGTTATTCTCCTGTAGATGGTAAATTAATTGGAAAAGTAAGAGCAACTAGTAAAGAAGATTACGAAAAGGTAATGACTACTGCCACGGAAGCTTTTAAGACTTTTAGAGATATTCCTGCGCCACAAAGAGGAGAAATTGTTCGTCTGTTTGGAAATAAATTAAGAGATTTAAAAGAGCCATTAGGGAAGTTAGTTTCTTATGAAATGGGAAAATCTTTGCAAGAAGGGTATGGAGAAGTACAAGAAATGATTGATATCTGTGATTTTGCAGTTGGGCTGTCTAGACAATTAAACGGACAAACTATCCCGTCTGAAAGACCAGGACATGTTATGAGAGAGCAATGGCACCCAATTGGGGTGGTGGGTATCATTTCTGCCTTTAATTTTCCTGTAGCTGTTTGGGCTTGGAATACTGCCTTGGCTTGGATATGTGGTGATGTTTGTGTATGGAAAGGATCTGAAAAAGCGCCTTTATGTACTGTTGCCTGTCAGAACATTATTGCTGGAATATTAAAAGAAAATAACTTACCCGAAGGAATCTCTTGTATTATTAATGGAGATTATACGGTTGGAGAAATGATGACTACAGACACTAGAGTTCCTTTAGTATCTGCTACAGGTTCTACTAGAATGGGAAGAATTGTTGGTGCAACTGTTGCCCAACGTTTTGGAAAATCTTTATTAGAGTTGGGCGGTAATAATGCCATTATTATAACCCCAACTGCAGATTTAAAAGTAGTGGTGCCTGGGGCTGTATTTGGGGCTGTAGGAACCTGCGGACAACGCTGTACTTCTACACGAAGACTTATTATTCATGAATCTGTGTATGACAAAGTAAGAGATGCCATTGTTGGTGCTTATGGGCAGTTAACCATTGGAAATCCTTTAGATGAAACCAATCATATTGGGCCTTTAATAGATCATGATGCTGTAAACACCTATTTAGCCGCTATTGAAAAAGCGAAAGCTGAAGGAGGAAACGTATTGGTAGATGGTGGTGTATTAGAAGGTGAAGGATATGAAAGTGGCTGTTATGTAAAGCCCGCTATTATTGAAGCTGAAAATCATTTTGAGATTGTACAGCATGAAACATTTGCACCTATTTTATATGTAATGAAGTATACTGGTGGTGTAGAAAATGCCATCGAGAAACAAAACGGAGTAGCACAAGGCTTGTCTTCTGCTATTATGACCAATGAGCTAAAAGAAGCAGAGAAGTTCTTGTCTTATGCAGGTTCTGATTGTGGTATTGCCAATGTAAATATTGGAACTTCTGGTGCAGAAATTGGTGGTGCTTTTGGTGGAGAAAAAGAAACAGGTGGCGGGCGCGAGTCTGGATCTGATGCTTGGAAAGTATATATGCGCAGACAAACAAACACCATTAATTATTCTGATGAATTGCCATTGGCACAAGGAATAAAATTTGATCTATAATTTTATAGATTCTTAAAATAAAAGCTCTTATCAAAAAAACCATCTGAATTCAGATGGTTTTTTATTTTTATTGATTAATTTTTTACTTTAAATTTACAATTAATCCTCTGTAAAACTATACTGTATACTCATGGATAAAAAAATAACTGGTTTAAAATTATTCTTACTCCTTTTTTGGCAAGTGTCTTTTGCTCAGCAAACAATTCTAACCGATAGTAATTTACCTATTATGGTAATTTCAACCGATATTGATCCTGCAACAAATTCACCCATTGACATTCCAGACGAACCAAAAGTTCTAGCGACAATGCAACTTATTTTTAGACCTGATGGAGCCAGGAATTATTTAACAGATATTACTAATGATTCTTTTTTAAATTATAATGGTAGAATGGGAATAGAGTTAAGAGGAAGTAGCTCACAAGAATTGGATAAAAAACCATACGGATTTACTACTCTTTTAGAAGACGATGATTCTAATAATAATGTTAGTTTATTAGGAATGCCTTCCGAGAATGATTGGGTTTTAAATTCCTTAGCTTATGACCCCTCTATGATTCGTGATTATCTGTCATACACATTAGCGAGTAATATGGGTAATTATGCGCCAAGAGTAAAATATATTGAAGTAATTGTGAATGATGACTACAAAGGAGTGTATATTTTAACCGAAAAAATTAAGAGAGATTCTGATAGAGTTAATTTAAAAAAAATTGATGATGAAGATACTGATTTTCCAGAGGTAACGGGGGGGTACATCGTTAAAGCAGATAAAACAACCGGAGGAGATGTAGTAGCATGGACCATGCCTAATTATGGAGGATGGGATACAGATTTCTTGCATCATTATCCAAAAACAGAGGATATTACCAACGAACAAGCTGCTTATATAGAAAATGTTTTTACCGATTTGGCCGCCGAGACAAACCCTGCTAATACTTCAATAATTAATGGCTACCCATCTATCATAGACATTCCTAGTTTTGTAGATTATATAATTGTAGCAGAAATTGCTTCAAATCCAGATTCTTACCAATTTAGCACCTTCTTTCATAAAGATAGGGGTGGTAAACTAAGAGCGGGGCCTGTTTGGGATTACAATCTATCTTATGGAAATGATTTATTTGTTTTTGGTTTTGATAGAAGTTTTTATGATGTATGGCAATTTGACTATTTAAATTCAGGAGCTAAATTTTGGAAAGATTTATTTCTAGATGACACCTTTAATTGTTATTTAGCAAAACGCTGGTTTGAGCTAACCGACACAAATAACCCTTTAAACTATACTACAATTACAAGTTTAATTGATGAATATGCCAATTTATTGAGTGAATCACAAGTAAGAGAATTACAACGATGGCCCCCTCAAGATGATTGGCCAACGGTAGCTGATCAATCAGAAAACATCATTGCAATGAAAGATTGGATTTTAAACCGTATTAATTGGATGAACTCTAATATAGGTTCTCCAAATGACTGTTCTGATATCTCTGTTCCTGACTTAGTGATTAGTAAAATACACTATAAGCCACTAGAAGACGGAGGGTATTCTAGCAAAGAACTAGAGTTTATTGAAATAACCAACAACAGCAATCTAACTATAAATTTAACAGGATATTATATAAGAGAATTGGGGATTTCATATCAATTTATGTCTGATGCTACAGTGGCCGCAAATGAAAAGATTTATTTAAGTGGTGATGCTGCTGCATTTGAAGATTACTATGGTTTTGCCCCTTCTGGAGAGTTTACAAGAGACCTAAGCAATAGCTCTTATAAAATTATTTTAGCTGATGCTTTTGGAAATACTATAGATGAAGTTTGGTATACAGACAGTGATCCTTGGCCGGAGAGTGCAGACGGAACAGGGCCGTATTTACAATTAGTTGATTTAAATTCAGATAATAGTCTAGCAAGCAATTGGATTGCGAGTACTGAAACTCTTTCAACAGAAGATATTGCAAGTTCGCAACCACAAATAGTAGTGTATCCAAACCCTGTAAAAGATTTAATAACTATTAAATTTAACACCCAAAAACCAGAATTTTTAGAATTTATAATTTATAATTTTTTAGGCCAAACTGTTGGACATTTTGATCTGACTTCAAATAATTTACAACTTAATTTAAGTTATCTCAGTAACGGTTTATACTATTACCATATAAAAAGCAAGGGTGAAATAATTTCAAAAAATAACATCATTAAACGCCAATAGTGAAAAGAAAAAATTTGATTTATAATTTTATAGGTTCTTAAAATAAAAGCTGTTCAACAACAAAACCACTTAATTAGGTGGTTTTGTTGTTTTTATCAACTATTTTTTTTACTTTTAGCTTGCTATGAACCCTCTTCAATTGCCAACTATTAACATAAGTACCGGATTACACAGAAATAACTCTGTGTTTTTTTTGCATTTTTATTTTAATGATTTAATAATTGAGAAGCTTAAATCTATTTCTGCCAGATGGTCTCAGACTAAGAAATGTTGGTGTTTGAAAAATTCTGAAGAAAATTTGGCGCTTATTTTGGAGTTATTTAAAGATGTTACAAAGGTAGATGTTTCTAAAATTCCAAAAAAGACACGTTTTAAAAGAGATTTAACAACAGTTGAAAAAAAAATATTAAATAATTTTTATTTGTTTTTGAAAGGAAAAAGATACAGCCAGAGCACCATACAAACCTACACTATTTTTGTGGCTGATTTTATAAATTTTCATACAAAAACACCCCTAGAAGAACTTACAAACAGAGACGTAGAGCTTTTTATAGAAACCGTTTTTATAGAGCGAAACTATTCTGTTAGTTCTCAAAGACAGTTTATAAGTGCCTTAAAGATTTTTACGGTGTTTTATCCGCAAATAAAAATTAATAATTTGTCTTTAGAACGGCCCAAAAAATCTAGAACACTACCAAGTGTGTTGTCTCAAGAAGAGGTGTTACGTATTATACAATACACCCAAAACATAAAACATAGGGCTATTTTAACTTTACTGTATTCTTGTGGATTGCGAATAGGAGAACTTATTAATTTAAAATTGGCAGATTTTCATGTAGAAAGAAAGCAACTTATTGTAAAAAAGGGAAAAGGCAGAAAAGACAGGTACGTAAGTTTAGCAGATAGTTTCTTGCCGCTGTTATCTAACTATTATCACTCTTATAAACCAACAATCTATTTTGTTGAAGGCCAAAATGGCGGCAAATATAGTGCTGAGAGTATTCGAAGTTTTTTAAGAAAAAGCTGTAAAAAGGCGGGAATAAGAAAGCTTGTAACACCTCATACATTAAGACATAGTTATGCAACGCATTTGTTAGAGAATGGAGTAGATCTAAGGTATATACAAACTTTATTAGGCCATTCAAAACCAGAAACTACTATGATTTATACACATGTACAAAGAAAAGATTTAATGGAGATACAAAACCCTTTGGATGTGGCATTACAGAAGTTTAATAAAATAAATAATAACAATCAAAAAGTTGTGTTATCCCGAAATATATAACCGTTAACACAAGCTTTTGTTTGGATATAACCAGTTACAATTAATAGTGCTGAACGAAATTTGAGATTGTTAAATCACCTCAACGAAGTATTTTAAAAGTTTAGTCTGTTTTTTAAAGTTCTGTGATGATGTCATTTTTTGGGAACTAAACGCAATAATGGTTGGTGTGTATTTGGAAAAATAATCAAAAGATTGAATGTGTTGGTTGTAATTATCAAGTTTTATAAAAGCGTTCTGTCTCGTTCTTTATCCAAAAAAGGGTCTTGTGTGTGCTACTAAGATCCCAACCTAAATGCTAAAATGGAAAGTAGCTATTTATAAAATGGTTGATTTAAAAGCTGGTTGGTGTATTTTAATAAGGTCTAAGACAGCATTCTGGTCCGGNTGGGAATAGTGTGTGTAAATAAAGGTTCAGGATTTAAAAAATGTGTTGTGTAGCACTACTAAAGGTAACAACGCACATAAAAAATAGCTACTTTTTAACTAAATAAAATAAATAATAATCAAAAAAATAGTACATTTAAAAATCGAAGTAAGCGTATTTAAAACCGCTACTTTCCATGTACAATACCGTTGCAAGTAATTGGCGAAATCACTCAACCCAAAATATAAAAGTATGAAAAATAATTTTTTTTTATTAATAGTAGGCTTAGGATTATTATTTTTTGGTCTAAACTATTTCTTTGAATTTATAAACTTTAAAAGTTCAAAAGTGAACCCAATTAGTATTGTAATAATTTGTATTATTTCATTATTATTTATTCTAAAAAAGCAAAAAAGCAAAATTTAAAATGTTTGAATTTACTCAAACTCTGAAAATCAGTTTGGTGGAATTCTTACTCAAATTCTGAATTTAGCAAGTTTGCGGAATTGAGCAAAATGCGAAAATGCAAGGTTGCGGAATTTATTCAAACTCTGAATGAAAACTTGGCGGAAAACTCACTCAAAAATTGAATTCTGAAAAATTGGAAAAATAAAATAAAACGAAATTAAAACTGAATGAAAACAACTACTTGCAACACCGTATATAATTAATTGCTAGGGCAGGCATACTTACGAAAATCCTCTCGGATTTTCTATTTGGTTTTGTATTTACTAAATTAGATGTTTAAAAAACGCAACAAATCATACACAAACACGTTGTAGCACATTAACGAAAAAATTATTAAAAAGGAAAAGAATGAACAAAGAACAAACACACGGATACAAATTAGCGTCAAAAGGAAAAAGATTAATTGCCAATTTAACAGAAGGAATAATTTTTGGACTAGCATCTCTAACCATTTATTTGATATTAGGAATGTCTGTCACTGAATTTTGGAATGACATGAATAGCGATTTTGAACTTTTAGATATAGTTTACTCATTAATTTCAGGATTAATTCTTGGAGCAATATTTTATCCAATGTTTATCGGAAATGTTGGGCATCGAATTTTTAATTTGAAAGTTATCTCATCTGAAAGTGGAAAAGATTATAAAAAACCAGAAAAAGGAGCAATAAGAGAAGGTTTAAAACACGCACTTGGAATTTTAATTATTCCGAGTATTTGGATATTATGGGACGAAAAAAATCAGAACCTATATGACAAAATAACGAAAACTTTAGTTGTTGAAAAAAATATAGCTGAATAAAAAACGTGCTACAACACCGTGCATAATTTATTGCTGGTTGATTTTCCTTGCGAAAAATCCTCGGACACTTCCAATGTTGGTTGTTTTTTTAGTATTTTAGTCTAGTTAAGTCGCAACAAAACCATGCACAAGCACGTTAGGCAAAATATGAAAAAAAACATGAGAATTATTACAGTATTAGTTTTAACAACATTGTTATTTGGTTGTAATACTCAAGAGAAAAAACTAGATGGATTCATAATCAAAGGAAATGTTAAAAACTTAAACAATAGTAAACTTTTAGTATTGAAATTTGTGAATGGTGGAATTGAAGTAGACTCTATCTCTGTTGTTAATAATAAATTTGAGTATTCTGGAAAAGTAAAAGAACCATATTTCATCCAACTCTTAATAAAAGATGGAAAATCTACTAAAGGAAAACTCACTGAATTTATGGTTGAAAACTCTGAAATACATATAGAAGGAAATTCAATTGAATATGATAGTATTAAAGTTTCAGGTTCACAGTCAGATAAAATACTGAAAGAATATCTTGAAAAAGATGAAGTTCTAAACTCAAAATGGGATTTATTAAAAAAGGAATATGATAAATATGTAGAATCTAACGACTCAATCAATCGAAAGAAAACAGGAAAAAAATTGAATAGAATTTTACAAATCGAAAGAGTTGGCTTACTTAAAAAGTATGTCTCTAATTATTCTAACACAACTGTCGGGGCATTATTACCATCATTTTGCACTATTGAAAACACATTGACTGAAAAAGATTACAAAGAGATTTATAACACTTTATCACAGCAAATACAACAGACAAATTATGGTCAAAGAATATTTGGAAAATTTAACGAAACAAATGAATAAATACTTTGCCTAACACCGTATAAAATTAATTGCTAGTTTCTAGCCTACTTACGAAAATCCTCGCGGATTTTCTATTCGGTTTGTATTTGCTAAATTAGGTGCTTAAAACACGCAACAAATCATATACAAGCACGTTGTGTACAATTAAAACATACATTACGGTCGAAAGTTAGGACTGACCAATCCAATCGAATGATTAAAACTAATAGTAAATATCGACATTATGAGTGTCAACAAAATTAAATAACCAAAGAGTGAACTTAGCTCTTTTTAAAAAAAAATAATATGAAAAAATTAAACACCTTTCAAAAGTTCATCTTTATTTTTAGTATAACTACATTTATTTATAGCTGTACTTCAGATAATTCAGAAATTAAAGAATCTAATAATATCACTTTTTCAAAAGAAAATATAATTGAAATTGGGAAAATGCATAATGAATATCTTTCAAAAGCCTATGAGAATTTTGATTATAATTCAAAAACAAAATATGTTGATTTAAAGAATAACCTTTTATCTATTGAAATACCGGAATTAACCTATGAGGAAAAAGAAAAAGCCATAGAGTTTGGTTTAACAATTAATTCTAAAAATCAAAAAGGGGGCTTAAATAAATCTAGTAATGATATTGAATCGCTTAAAGAAAGTTTAGAATCACAATTAGCAAAAGATATTGTTGATTTGGCATATAATAATCTGAATGTATTAGAAAATCATACTGAATTTTCAAATGAACTAGTTGGTTTAAAAAAAAGTGCTTCAATAAATTTGGAAAATACTGATTTAGTTTCCGTACTTTCATTTCTAGAGGTACTTGAACAATCTAGTTTATTTTGGAAACCAATAGAACTTGGAGGTTCTGGAGAAGGCTATTCAATTCTATTAAATATTCAAAATCAAGACCAAGCTGCAAAAGGTGTTTCGCCTTGTACTAAAGCAGTCGTAGCTGCAGATGGAACTGGTGCGGCAACGGCTGTTCTTTCCGCAGGAATTGGTGGTTGGATTGCTGGTGCATTAAATCCAGGTGCTATGGCGGCAGCTGTGGGAATTGCAGCTGCAGCAGCCTCAATAACTGCATCACAAACCCATTATGCTTGTCAAGATAAAAAATAATATTATGAAAAAAAAGTTTTATCAAAAACCGATATATATATTAATTCTAGTCGTTATTATTTACCTAATATCAACTGCAGCATTTTTTACAGTTAACGCAATGATGGAATCTGACGGTTATACAAAAAACTGGAATATAAAGTACTCTTTGATACAAGCAATAATTCCAACAGCTATATTGCTAATTTTCGTTACTTGCGGTAAAAAAATGAAAAATAAAAATTAAAACTGTACACAACAAAGAACTGAGTTAAACTCCAAGTTTTTTTATCATTAATTTTATGTATTAGTATTCTAGGCTTAAACTTCTGTTTAAGCTTTTTAAATATTTATTTTATGGCCGTTATTACTATTTAGCCATTAGCCATTAATACTGTAACAAATGTTTCATCATATGGGTTTCCAGATTTGGCTATTGCAAATGCTTGTTTTAATAATTTATTAGAAACTGCAATTAACGCCAACTTTTTACTCTTTCCTTTGTTTACTATTCGCTCATAAATTTCTCGACACGATTTATTGTGTTTACAGGCTGAAAACGAACAGAGAAACAACAAATTTCTTAACTTTTTATTTCCTACTTTACTNATNCTACTTCTGCCTCGAACACTAGAGCCTGACTGACGAATTGTAGGCGTAATTCCCACATAACTACACAATTGAGCCGCTGTTTCAAATTTGGTNAAACCATCTGTTATAACAATTAAAAATAACGCTGTNTTTACGCCTAAACCTGGAATGCTCTTTAACAAAGTTAACTGTGNCTGTTGATCTTGTTTTACCAATGATAGTAGTTTTGTTTCAATAGATNCTATCTCAGTATCCAAATGCTTTCTATTACGCTTTAAGGAGCGATAAACATGTTTTGATGGAATACCTAAGACATCTTCTCCATGAAGCTTATTCTTGGTCATTGTTCGTTTCTTTAAATAACTATCCAGTAATCGAAAGAGTTGTAAACACTCGCTCTGAACATCACTTAATGCACTATATAGTGGCACCTGGTTTATTTGACCATATTCACAAATTGCTTTGGCATCGCTTTTATCTGTTTTTACTTTTGCCAACTTCATTTGAATAAAACGTTTTACTGATAAAGGGTTTACTACCGAAACTAAAACACCTTGCTTAAATAAAAACTGAGCTAACCTATAGTGATAATAGCCTGTTGCTTCCATTACAACTAATGATTTCTTAGGAAGGTTTTTTAGAAAAAACATAAATCCAGATGCAGCATTTTTAAATTGATTATGACCACTTTTACTTCCATAAACATCAAACACGTCTTTGCTAATGTCAACTCCAAAAATTTCATTATATTTATTCATAAGAACTGATTTATGAAAGAATAACCTACTTAACTCACAACAACTTGAAATCGAGATCTAGGTCTCACAGAACTGAACGTGATTTATAGTGGAAAAGAGAGAGGATTACCAATGTTGTCGAAGTCAAAAGCTTCACCGTGTATAGTAACCTTAATTCTCTCTTTTATTCTTTCTGATTATATCTATAAAACTAAAGATTGTAAACTTAAGAAGAGGTAACCTTACCTTGGATAGGAGTTTCTATAGGGAAACGGTTTTAAAATTAACATTAAAAAAAATATAAAATTCCTACACTAAAATGTATTGCTTTATTGCCATTGTTAAATTAAGAATGCTTGTTGAAAAAAAAATTAAAACATAAGTATATGAAAAAAACAGTCTCATTTTTTAAAAATATAGTGCTCATCTTTATTTTAAGTACACTAGTTAATATTTCTGCCAAAGCACAATCTGAAGTTGTAAATACTTCTAGTAAAAACAATGTCTATTTTGATACAGGCATTTTCCCAGGAGCACATATTTTTATGAACTATGAACGAAAGGTTCACGAATCAGACAAGATTTCTTTGTATGGGAGAGTAGGTTTTGGTTATGCTGGAATGATTTTGGGTGATGCAGGTGGTGGAGTATTAGGTGCAGCAACCTTGCTTACTGGAAAAAGAAATTCTCATATGGAATTTAACCTTGGGATTTTTTCTGGAAAAGATAATAACGACCCTTTTATACTGCCTTTACTTGATGTAGGATACCGATATCAAAAACCTGAAGGAGGGCTCATTTTTAAGGTTAAAGCAGGTATTTTAGGCATCTTTAGTGTAGGCCTCGGGTATGCTTTTTAAACCTCTATGCAATACCAAAATTTAACCTAATAAAGCTATGAAAAAAATATCCTTCATTATGTTCTATTTACTACTTTGCTATGGTGCAGTATGTCAGATAAAAGCCTTAAAAATAGTTAACAAAGTTTGA
The DNA here is from genome assembly GCA_000383355.1 of Flavobacterium sp. SCGC AAA160-P02. Lineage (GTDB taxonomy): Bacteria > Bacteroidota > Bacteroidia > Flavobacteriales > Flavobacteriaceae > Polaribacter. The sequence continues at coordinate 128,551 of KB911113.1, forward strand.
AAAAAGAAAAGTAACTCAAATGTAGATGTCAATTTTTAAAAAAGATATCTTTGTAAAATAGTAGATACACTATGGAACTTAATATTTTTGGAGACTCACTTATTGCTTGTTGTTCAGATCCTATGACAGGATATTTTAGGGATGGCTTTTGCAGAACTATTTCTGAAGATACCGGAACACACACGGTTTGTGCAGTAGTAACTGAAGCGTTTTTGGCATACTCTGCCTCTAGAGGAAATAATTTAATGAGGCCTATGCCTCACTGGAATTTTCCTGGGCTACAACCCGGAGACAAATGGTGTTTGTGCATTTCTAGATGGTTAGAGGCAGAAAAAGCAGGCAAAGCACCGCCTATTATTTTAGAGGCAACACATCAAAAAACCCTGCAATATGCTTCTTTAGAATTGTTGCAACAATATGCCTTTGTTCAGAAATAAGTTTTTATGCAAGACAGTCTATAACTCTTAATGCAGCTTTTTCTCCAGAAATCATAGCAGCATTTAAAGACCCATTTAATTGTAGATCTCCTGCTAAAAAAATACCAGAAGACAGCTGTGTTTCTGATGGCAAAACTTCATATTTTACATCTTTTAAGTCTGGCAATGCATTTTTTATATGATAGATAGCCAAGAATGTGAGATCGTCTATTTGGCACTCTTCTTTTAATTGCATAAGTATCTTAGTTACCAATTCTTTTTCAGACAATTGGTGTTGTTTTACAACGGTTACAGATAATAATTCTTGGGTAAAAGGGGTAATAGTCTGCACACTGGTATGATAAAAAATATTATTTATAAGACTATCTTCCTCAGAAACTAAGCCAATCATAGGTTTTTCTATTACACGTTTATTTGCCGTAAAATAAAGTGTTTGGCAAGATTTCCAAGAGAGGTTTTTTGGTGGTGCATTATTTACAAGCTTACTGGCATCTGTGGCAATAATTGTTGCGGTGCTTGCTAGCTTTTCTCCTGTATTTAGTATAATTTCTTCATCAGAAACTGTACGTACTTTTGTGTTAAATTGAAAAGTTGTGTTGCTAAGTTTGGCTACTAACTGTTTAGAAATTTCTTCCATTCCTCCTTTTGGAATTACAGCCAACCCTTCTCCAAACATTTTAAAAACAAACTCAAACATTCTACTAGAGGTTGTTAACTTGTTTTCTAAAAATATGCCTGTAAAAAAAGGAGAAAAGAATTGAGCTATCATTTGAGAAGAAAACCCAAACTCTTGTAAATACTCTTTGGTACTTATTTCTTGAGATGAAAAAATAGCATCAATAGATTTTTTTTGTAAGCGAAGGCTTAGTTGTAAAATTTTAATCTTGTCTAACAGGTTTCCAACTCCAGAAAATAGGGTTGAAAAAAGTACAGAAATATCTCTCAGCGGATCACCAATTACTTGCTGTTTTCCATTTTTAAAAATAACAGCACCAGATCTTAATTCTTGCAATTCTAAGGCCTTAAAATCTAAGTATTTTTGAGCTGCTGGATAGCTAGACAATAGCACCTGAAAACCATGATCTAATTGAAACCCATCTACAAGATCTGTTTTAACACGGCCACCTGCTCTATCAGTAGCTTCAAGAACAACAGGTTCATATCCGTTGTTTTCTAGTACTTTAGCGGCTATTAAACCGCTAACTCCCGCTCCAATAATGTATATTTTAAAATCTTTTTGAGCCATGCTACATTAATTAAAAGAATAGTTGTAAAATTACTACAATTAAATACACATTTTATGACAAATTTTATCCTTGTTTTATGATAGAAATTACACGCTTAGTTTTAGACGTTGGTCTCTTGGTTTTAATATGGATGATTCAATTAATTGTCTATCCTAGTTTTTTATTTTACACAGCAAAAGAACTTATTGCGTGGCATAAAATGTATACAAAAGCAATTGCTCTTATTGTAATTCCGTTAATGCTTGGGCAGTTGGGCATTATCATATATCAGGTATTTCTTGTACAAAATACCTATACCCTCACCAGCATTATATTAGTTGTTTTTCTATGGGGCATTACTTTATTAAAATTTGCACCCATGCATCAGCAAATTTCTGAAGGAAATACCCATGAAAAACTATTAAAAAAGTTGGTCCAAAACAATTGGGTAAGAACTCTTATTTGGACCATCTTATGTGCTATGAGTGCTACTTCAGTTTTCTTTTTAAATAATCTTTAAAAGGTACTAGTCTAGATCTAGTCTTAAACCTACTGAAATATTATTTTGTTTGTTCGTTTGGTTCTTAAAAACCGGAGATAAATCATACTTTACATACAAAGCACTAGATCCAACACCAACATAACTACTTAAACCATACACAAAATTACTTACTTCAAATTCTCCTTTTTGTTTGTCTTTTATTCTATCACCATCTACTCTGTATTTTAATTTTTGCATGTTGCCTAAATTTAATCCAACATAAGCACCCAAGCCTATTTTTAATTTATTCTTCGTAGAATATCTAAAGTAGTTTTTCTTTTCTATTTTTTTAGACGGCCCAAATTCTAGATGAAAAGGAAAAACCAAATTTGTGGTTCTAAATTTTGCTTTACCTAATTCTGAAGAAAACTCTTCTAATGATGTAGTTCCGTTGGTATTTACTAAAAATTTATTATTCTTAATATCAAATTTATTCCACTGAAATGAAAAACCATATTTAAATCTCCAAAAATTAGAGGTATCAAAGATTCTAGTTTTCCAGTCATGCCCTAGCTCTATAAAGCCAGACCCTCCTATTCTATAAGGTGAATTCTCTAAGCTTTGCCCTTCTATTATTGCATTGTTAAAACCAAAGGCAAAAACAAGATCTTTATAGGTTCTTTTATCATATTTTTTGGGAGTATCATCAGACTCTTTTCCAATAAAAATTAAATTATCACCAGTTGAAGAACCTGAACCAATTCTAAATCTTTTCCGTTTTCCTTCAACTCTAATATCTAGTTGATAAGGTTTGTCAGTTCTATTCCATAAAGCTATTTCGTTGTCTATAATTGCTAGATGGTTTTCTATATTTAAGGCCCTTTTTTGGGCTGCTTCAGTTTTTAAACTATTGGCTTTCGCTACCGTTACTTCTCCTTTTTTTAATCTTATATTAATTGCTAAAATGTCTTCTTTCAGAAACGCTTTCTCTTTTAATTCAACTGTTTTTTTACTTTTTATTAATTTTTTAATTTCTAATTCTTTATAGATAGTTCTTGTAGAATCTGATTGTTTTTCTTGAGCTTGTATAGTCGTAAAAGCTAGCGATAAAACTATAATTGACAGGTATGTAATAATTATTTTCATAGGTATGTTTGTTAATTTATTTATATTTTTTTAATTATTTCTTTTTTCATATGCTACTGATATAGTCTTATATCCAGATTTCACAGCTATTAAAATTTTATCTTTTAAAGACAGGTCTATATTATTTTCAACAGACCACAACAAGGCATCTGCATCTATAGATTTTCTAAAATTATTTTTATTTTTCTGAATTGCAACAGCTTTTTTTGCCGCTTTAAGAAGTAACATTACTTCTGTGTCTATGTTTGGTTTCTTTGCTACTTCAGCCTGTTTAACATGGGCCACTTCTTTAGTTATTTCTTCAATTTTAAAATTTAGATTTTCCGCTGTATGTTTAGAACTTACATTGTCTGTTCCTTTTATTGTAGCATATATTTCTTTTGAAGCAACTGGCTGATTAACTTCTTTTCTGAAATTTGATTTTTGAACAGAATTTACTTCTTTTTTGATTGGTTTTTCTAGTGCAATTAAAATCTGCTCCTCTTCGTTTTTTATTACAACAGGTTTCTCTAATTTTAGTGCAGGTTTTTCATTTACGTCTACTATTACTGGTTTTATAATATTCTCTTTTGAATTAAAAAAAAGTGGCAAAGAAAATAGTACTCCTATAAATATTGCTGCAATAGCTTTCCGCCAAATAGCTGTTTTATTTTTCTTTTTCTCGCTGTTGTCTAGCTTTTTAGCTAAGGTATTCCATGAATCTGAGCTTGGTGTAATTTTTCGTTGCTCTAGCGTTTTTTTAACCTGTTCTTCAAATTTAATTGATGCCATAGCTTGTAGTATTTAATTGTTTCATCTGTTGTTGTAAAAGCTTTCTAGCTTTAAATAATTGTGATTTTGAGGTGCTTTCGGAAATCTCAAGCAATATTGAAATTTCACTGTGTTTATAGCCTTCAATAGCAAACATTATAAAGACTACTCTGTACCCTTGTGGAAGCTTGTCTATTAGTAATTGAACTTCTTCAATATCTAATTCTGTAGTGTCATGTATAATTGGTTTTTCATAGAGACCCATATCTTCAGCTGAAAATTCAAGTTGCTTTTTTTTTCTTAAATAAGAAATAGATTCTCGAACCATAATCTTTCGCATCCAACCTTCAAAACTTCCTTCGTTTTTAAAAGTTTCTAACCGCTTAAATATTTTAAAAAAACCATTTAACAGTACCTCTTCTGCTTGTTGAAGGTCTTTTATATAAAACCGGCAAATACTTAGCATTTTAGGCGCATGTGTTTGATATAAAACCTGCTGCGCATCACGATGGTTTTTAGATGCTTTCTCTATGAGCTCTGCATCATTCTTATACAATTTTAAAACTTTCAATAGCGAGTTCTTTTTATCTTCTATTTATATAGACGCAAAAGTTATGCAAAAGGTTGTCTGTAAATAATAAATATTTTTTTGAATACAATGTAAATCAGTTACAAGTATTAAAATATGATGGTGTCTCCTATAATTTAGATACTCTAAATTATAGCCTCATATGCACATAGACTAACTTTCTTTTAATTAGATTTCCTATATTCGTTTGTGGCATGCTAGCAAATAAGCAATGATTAAAAAACTTCAACATACCAATTTAGAAATAGCAAGAGAGATGCGTACTGTTTTTCAAGTATCATATGCTGTAGAGGCTCAGTTGCTAAATGCTGTTAATTTTCCGCCCTTGCAAAGACCTCTCAAAAATTATGTAGAGAGCAATACTACTTTTTTTGGATACTATAAAAACCAAGAACTAGCCGGAGTTGTAGAAATTAGTCACCAAAAAACAGCAACACATATTAATAGTTTGGTGGTAGCCCCAAAGTTTTTTAGGCAAGGAGTAGCCAAACAACTTATGGAGTTTGTAATCACTAATTTTGACTCGGAGGTTTTTACAGTAGAAACTGGTCTTCAAAACAAACCCGCTTCTAAATTGTATCAAAAATTTAACTTTAAAGAAGTGAGGCAGTGGGATACAGACCATGGCGTTAGAAAAATACGATTTAAACTGAGTAGATAAATATACGGATAGCTATCCCAAATTTTTATATCAAAAAAACTATTTGAAATCATAAGAGCCACCTTTTTCAGGTGGCTCTTATGATTAAATCTAATAAATTTATTATTTAATAATTCTAGTATAAGTAACACTTTTAGGTTGGTTTTTACCATACGCAACCCCTACATCTCTTGCTGCTTTTATCATAGAAGCTGCATTGTCTAATTTTCTATTCTTAACAGCCAGGTTATCTTTATATTTTTCATAATTTAAGTCCCAATCTCTTTGCTCTTTCTCATCTAAATAACCAGATATTTCTTTTGCTACTTGAAGACTTTCTTGATAACATGGTGAACTTGCATTAATTTTTGCCAATGCATTTGCTGCAGAGCTAGAGTTTCTATTTGCCCAATGCCCTCTTGCCTCTCCTAAATATTTAGAACAAAGACCAACATTAATTTGCTTTAACAATGCTTCTACATCACTATAACAATCCATGTCTTGAGAGAAAAAATTTAGAATTTGAGATGCTCCAGAAAAATCTCCAGCTGCAATTAAAGCTTTCGCTTCAGAAATTTTAGATTGGCATTCAAACTCAAACTTTCTTTTAATTATTTCTACTGCTAAATCCATAGATTTGTCATAGCAGTCTTTTGTTACCTCAGGTACCTGATTTAGTAAAAAAATAGCTTCATCAAACTTTCTAGAATCGGCTAAAGCAGAAGCTTCTTTTAAAATAAAATCACACCTAGAATTATAGTATTCAATTATTTTTTCTTTCCCTTGCTGAATAACTTGTTTAATCAATTTATGTCTTGGATTAATTTTTCTGATAGCAGAAATAAACGCTTTGTCTTCAGAATTTCCTATTCCTTTAAATTCAACATATTCTGTACTAAATGCCTTTCCATCTATTCCATCTCCAACTGCTAAGGTGGTCTCTATTGTAACCAGATATTTTACAGGTGCAGTGGCAGTAATATCTTTAGTCAAAATATTAATATCACCAGAAATAATAAATCTATTATCACCAGAGGCTCCGCCACCTCCCATACCGTTTCTAGTGGCTATTTGCCCTAATTTAGTGACAAAAAGTTTTCTAGCACTAGGTGCATTTTCTAAGATATCATCAGGTATAAAAGTACTCAGTACTATTCTTGCTTCATCATCACTCTTCCCTAGTTCATTTTGTGATTGAATTGATAATGAAACCAATATTAAAAAACATACTATTAAAATTTTCTTCATAATATTTATTTTGATCCTACCGTTATTCTAGCCTTACCCAATCCTATGGTTGTTACTTTAGATGGATAACCAAATTGTTTTTTTATGAATCTTGAAATTTTGTCGGCAAATCTTTTTGCATCATTTGGCACCATATCAAATTTACCCTCTTCAAATATATCTTCTTCTTCTATCTCCATTTCAATTTTTATTTGAGAAACATCTATCTTATTTTCCCCTGGATTGAATGAGAAATTTTTATTTTTTGCAATAGATCCAATGTATCTTCTAATTAAAGAAGAAAATTCCATTTCTCTTCCTTTAAATTCTACATCATCATTAAAGTAATATTCAAAACTGTCAAACCTTTTAAATTCTAGGGAAATTTCTCTCCCGTTTTCAACTATCCCTTTAAAATAATCTTGATGTCTTGCCAAAAAACCATCCATTTGATCTGTTACTGCCTGTCTTAGCAAATCTCCAACTGATGCACTCATAGACTTTGGACCGGAAGCATTAGACACACCAATAGATTTATTGGTATAAGCATCTAAAGCATCTATACCGTAGTTTACATATTTTTGCATAGAACCCTCTAAAGACCATGTAACTTTCCAAATAATATCTGCTTTAGCAACATTTAATAATTCATCCATAATACTAGTTTCTTGTGTTGAACCATCTCTACCCTCAACAGCATTATCCATAGCACTTCCTTGGTTTAAACCTTTCATAGTTTCTGCCAACCTTACTGTTGGATATCCTCTTTCAGAAACCATTTTATCTAAAGTACTAATAGCTATGTTTAAGTTCTTATCTAAAAGAGCTCTGGTATAATTAGGTACAAGAGTTTCAACACCTTGGTTATCTACAAACTTTGCATATCCATTGTCCATTAACCATCCATCGCTAGGAAAAATCATTATTTTTGGCTTTAATCCGCTGCCTCCACCCAAAGCATCACCTAAGGGTACAATAATTTTATCATATTCTAGTTTCTTTCTTAATTCATCTACATTTACAGAAATAATAAATGTTACTCTGTTCATTTTTCGTTTTAACTTTTCAGAAGACTCAGCACTACCAGATGGTGAGGTAGCAAACTGATTGTATTGTCTAGTATTATAAAAGAAATCTTCAAAGTATTCAAAATTATCATTGTAAACACCATTCTCAATTAATGGTTCTTTGGCTGTACATCCTAAATTATTTCCAGCAACGCCTTTAAATAATACAGCATGGATGGCATTTTTTTTAGCTTGGTTAAGCGCCAATCGTAGATCACCAACATAGGAGGTAACTTGTAATAAATAAGAGCTACCCGTTCCTCCAGATTCACTACATATAGATTCGTATTGCCAGTTTCTTGTTCTTTCTTCAGTAACTTTTCTGTTACTATTAGTCTGAGAAAACAAAGAATTAATAGGTACTATTAATAAGGCAACTATACAGATTTTTATAAATTTCATATTTTTTATTATTTTACAAGTCTTACAAAGTGAATTCCTGGAATGTATTTTTTATTCCCTTTTTTGAAATAGGTTAATCCTGGCTCAATATCTTCTCCAGTCCAAGTATTATCCCAAACTCTTTTTTTATCAACCTTCATAGTTCCTATTCTATTGTATTTTCCATTTTTAGTTTCTAACACTTCAAAAGTTTCTCCTCCTTCTATTCCTTCTTTTGCTCCTGCAGCAAGAGAAAAATTATCACGTAAAGGAAATACCGGTTTAAATACTTCGTTTTTCTTTTGCAACTTCACCATTACTTTATCCATATTTCTAATGGTAGACAAATCAAATACATCTTGCTCTGTTCTTCCTTTGTCTTCTTTTTTTAATGAAAAGGTAACTAATGATGTTGCTTTCTGTTGACTTAAAAATTCTAATTTAAAATCAATTGCATCAAATTTTTCTAAGTCTATTTTATCATCAGTAATCGTAGACTGTAATACATCGAAAACATCTTGGTCCCACTTCAAACTATACAACCAAGCAGTAGTCCAAACAGAATACCCTTCAGAAGTTTTTTCATAGATCTTATTGGCTGCTTGAATACCTTTGTTCTGTAACATCGCTGGGAGCTTTGTAACTTGTTGAAGTGCAACTTGCCTTATCACTTCTGCAGCAATTTCATTGCTAACATAATTTAATCGGGTGTAGACAACAAATGTGTTGTTAATTAATGAATTTACTTGATCAACTCCTCCTGTTCCAGACGCGCCAGCAATAGCAGCCATCTCCATAGATTTGGTTTGTAGTGTTCTTAAACCAATTAATTCCATATTGAAGGAACCATCTTCTTTTATATCAAACCATTTCTTAATAAGCTTGTGAGCTATTTTATTAGAAGCATTGTATTTGTTTATTTGTAATTTAACCATTGAATTGTCTTGTACTTTAACCAATCCAGCGGTGCTAGCATTTAGCATATCGCCAGCTGCATCTCCTAACAGACTAGATTTTTTTCCTGCAGCTGCTTTTTCTTCTTCGGTAAGTTCAAAATCAGATAACTTTATTTTATTTAAAGCTATTCTATGATCATTGTAATTTTGTGGGAATTGGAATTTATTATAAGAGTCTAGCACTTTATCTCCATTATCAAAGCTAAAATCATCTACTAAATGCATGTGAAGAGAACTTCTAACAAAGTCTTTTTTTGCTTGAGCCACTAATAGACTAGGGATGACCAATAATAAAATTAATACTGTTTTTTTCATGATACTTGTTTTTAGGTTTATGATTAGTTGGTTGAAAAAATATTTATACATAGGTATAAATAGTCCAGTAAAAAAATCTAAATTAAGGAGATAGTAGTTTGAAAAAAAGGGAGTTAAGAGTGTCTGATTTAAATAACACTTTTTAAATATAATGAATTAATTGCTTTAAACAAGTTCTTAAAATATAACTTTCTATAAAATTTAGGATAAAATTAATATCATTATAATGATATTAATTTAGAACCATTTATTAATAAAAATCATTTTTCTGAAATTACAAGTTAATTATAGTATGCACCATAATATCTTTAATCATATAACTAGATGTTATGTTCTTGTTCAAATTCGCAATTTGAGCACTTGTAATTAATTGTTTTTTGAGGTGAGATATAAGAAATAATTATGATAATAATTCCTATTAACATAGACAATAAAACAATAATTCCCATGTCTTCAAAAGAAGTATCTCCTCCATAAAAACTAGAAGCTCCAGGTATTAACAATGAGAAAAGAGGAACAACTATAAATAATCTCCACCCACATCCGCGTACAGAGGTTTGTTGTTCATACTTAAATTGCTCACAATTTGGGCATTCATATTTCATTTTTTTAGTTTCAATTTAAAACTAAAAATACAAATTATTATTCAACAAGTATTTTATAAATGCAGAATGAAAATGAAGTAACAATATAAAAAAAAGATTTACATAGATTTTCTTAGCATACTTTTTAAATAAATAGAGATAGAAACAGCACCATGCTTAAACCACTTAGGGCTAAAATTAGGGTCATTACAGACCAACTCCTAAAAGTGTCTTTTTCTGAAAGACCCAAATAATTGCTAACCAGCCAAAACCCACTATCATTAACATGAGAAAGAATAGAAGCTCCTGCAGCAATCGCTATAACTATAAGTGCCGTATGAAAGCCCCCTAACGGAGATGTAATAAGTGAAGAAGTTATACCTGCTGCAGTAATCATTGCAACGGTTGAAGAGCCTTGTAAAATTCTAACAGTAACAGCTGCTAAGAAAGCAAAAAGCAACAGATTTAAACCTATACTTGAAAAATAATTGGCAAGCATTTCACCAGTACCTGTAGTAATTAGCATTTGTTTAAAAACACCCCCAGCCCCAGTTAATAAAATAATAATTCCTGCGGGTGCCAAAGATGCAGAAGTAATTTTTGACAAAATAGTTTTTGAAACTCCACGTCTAATTCCAAGAAGATACCAAGCTATTAAATTTGCTATAATTAATGCCGAAAAAGGATGACCAATCATTTGTATCCAAGCAATAGTAGTTTTAGACCAGTTTAAGCCACTACTTATAGAACTATTTAATAAGGTATTTAAAACTATTAATAAAATAGGAGTACTAATAATGGTAAGTATTAGGCTAATGGGCGGAAAGTTACTAATTGCCTTCTCATCTATTATTTTTGGTGCTGCTATAAAAATTTTAGAGGCTATAAATTTCCCAAAAATAGGACCACTAATAATAGCAGTAGGGACCCCTACTATAAATCCTACCAGAATAACCCAACCCAAATCTGCATTAAGTATGTCTGCAACTGCAACTGGTCCTGGAGTTGGAGGAATAAAAGCGTGTGTAATAGCCAATCCTGCAAGTAATGGAATTGCATACAGGAGCATAGACTTCTTTGTTTTTCGCTGAAGAGAATACACCAGTGGAATTAAAATAATAAAAGCCACATCAAAAAATACTGGTATGGCAATAAAAAAGCCAGTAATCATTAGTGCCCAAGAAGCATTTTTTTCTCCAAAAGCCTTTAGTAAATATTGAGCTAAAGCCTCTGCACCACCAGAATGCTCTAAAATGGCACCAAACATGGCACCAAGCCCAACAACAACAGCCACAAAGCCTAGAGTAGAGCCCATTCCTTGTTTTACAGTAGCCATTATTTCTAGAGGTGGAACACCCGCAAGAACTCCAACAAGAATACTTGAAATAAGCAGTCCTAGAAAAGGTTGCATTTTAAATTTTAAAATCAAGAACACAAGAACAGCAACCCCAATAAAAACTGATAAAAGAAGATGATAATCTATCATATTAATACCATTTAGTATGAAAAAATTTACCCAAAGGTTTGTCTACTCTTTGGTAAGTGTGCGCACCAAAAAAATCTCGTTGAGCCTGAATAAGGTTTGCAGGAAGATTTTTGGTGCAAAGAGCCATCCAATAATGATACGTCGAAGAGTAACTGTCTAAAGCAATTTTTTGATCAATTACATGATGCAATAAAGCCGCTATATTAGGTTCTGTGTTGGAAATACTATCTAGAATTTTTTCATTGTTTAACAGTGATTTTTCGATAGAAAAACACCCAATTAAATCTTCCATTAAACGAGATCGGATAATGCAACCTTGTGTCCAAACTCTTGCAATTTCGGCTGGATTATAATTCCAATTATATTTTTTAGAAGCAGCTTCAATGAGATTAAAACCTTGAATATGATTTATAGTTCTTGCAAAACTATAGGCTTCTTTTAATTTTAAAAGATCAAATGAATTTAACTGTTTAGGATTGGGTTTTCTGTGAGCTAAAAATGTGCGTTGTTGTTTCATGCTTGATAAATAACGAGCAAAGACAGCTGAAGACATCATGGTATTTGCTTCTCCTAAATCTAAAGCAGCCTTGGTAGACCACATGCCAGTTCCTTTACTTCCTGCATTGTCTAGAATTAAATCTAAAACATAGTCATTTCCTTCTTTTTGTTGCAAAATTTTTGATGTTATTTCTAGTAAATAACTCGCTTCTGATCCACAATTCCACTCTTCAAAAAGTAATGAAATCTCAGTATAACTCATTTGATGAGCTAAGACAGCATAGGTTTCTGCTAATAATTGCATTTCTGCGTATTCTATGCCGTTGTGAACCATCTTCACAAAGTGTCCTGCACCATCAGCCCCCATATAGGCTTCACAAGGTTTGTCTTCTAAATCTTTTGCTGAAATACTTTTTAAAATAGGCCTAAGAATCTTATATGCTTGTTTACTCCCTCCAAACATAAGCGATGCTCCATTTCTTGCACCTACTTCACCTCCAGATACTCCACACCCAACATAGTGTATGTTTCTTTTTTGAAGTTCTAATGCTCTTCTTCGGGTATCTTTAAAATAAGAATTTCCTCCATCTATAATGATATCCTCCTGGTCTAGTAAGGGTACAATTTCCTCAAGTAAATCATCTACAGCAGAACCACTTTTAATCATTAACCAAACTTTTCTAGGACGTTCTAAGGCACAAATAAAGGATCTGATATCGGTAAAGCCTTTCAGGTTTTTATATTGAGTATTTGTTGAAATAAAATCAAAAATCACCTCTTCTTCTCCTTTCACAAAACGATTATAAACAGCTGTTTTAAAACCTTTTTCAGAGCAATTCAGAGCAATTCCTCGCCCCATAACTCCCAAACCAATAATACCAATTGTCACAGAACCTTTCTTAGGAATTTTATTTAATACTTCTTGAACCAGTACCTTTGCTGGTTGATCTATATTTAGATGTATCCCATACGATGGAAGTTCTAAAGTATTTAGTTGAGATTGAAGTAATTCGGGTTTAAAGAAGTGATTTTCTCTATTATTTAAGCGAGATTGAATAAGATCAAAAGATCCATTAAGAACAACCCAAGTAATATTAGTAGTAAACTTAGAGAGGATAGCTCTGTATTCTTCTTTTAAAGCAGAGCAGGCCAAAATACTTCCACCACTTAACGCCCATTCTTTAATCTTACTCGCTAAATCTAAGAGCCATGGATACCTATCTGAATCTGTTAATGCAAGACCAGATGCCATTTTATTTTTATTTGCTTGAGTATGAAAATCATCTGCGTCATAAAAAGGAGTTGAGCTTACAATAGAAAGGTGTTTGCCGAGACTTGTTTTTCCCGAACCACTAACTCCCATAATAATAATCATAAATGTTTTTTTTGCTAAAGATATAAAAATAAAAAAAGCATCTCAAATGAGATGCTTTTTGCGGTCTGGACGGGACTCGAACCCGCGACCTCCTGCGTGACAGGCAGGCATTCTAACCAGCTGAACTACCAAACCGTTGCTTTAAGCGGATGCAAATATAAGTCAGTTTTTTATATTTCCAAACAGAAATAGTAAAAATTACATCATTTTTTGTCTGCTTAAAAAATAGCGAACTAATACCTGATGAAAGCCTTCTTGTATATCTACAGGCACATACGATATCTTGTATTGCAAGCATTTGTTTTTCAATTCTTTAAAATAAGAATCTACTAATTTGGTGTAGTTTTCTTGTATGTTTTCGGCAAATAAATTTACCTCTTCACCTGTTTCTATATCTACGAATTTTTTAGGAGAATTGTCAAAATCGAACTTAAATTCTGTTTTACTATCAAAGGTATGAAACAAAACAACCTCGTGCTTGTTATATTTTAGATGCCGTAGAGCCTCAAATAATTCTTCTTGATGGGTGTTGGACTGAAACATATCTGTAAATAAAAACAGCAACGAACGTCTATGGATTTTTTTAGCTATTTCATGCAAATACGCATAGGTTTCTGTTGTAGCATTTGAAGTAGTAGTTAGTAGGTTTTCAAGTTGTTGTAAAAGCATCTTTCTATGCCTATCACTTCCTTTTTCGGGAGCATAATATTGATAAGAATCTGCATAAATACTTAAACCTACTGCATCGCGCTGCCTTTTTAAGACTTCCATTAAAGAAGCTGCTGCAACAGCAGAAAACCCTATCTTATTTAATTGATCTAACCGTTGTTCTTTAACAACAGGATAGTGCATAGACGCAGAATTGTCTATGATAATATGACAGCGTAAATTAGTTTCTTCTTCGTATTTTTTGGTGTATAGTTTTTCGGTTTTTGCAAAGAGCTTCCAATCTATATGACGAGTACTTTCTCCTTTATTATACAACTTATGTTCAGAGAACTCTACAGAAAAACCATGAAATGGGCTTTTATGCATTCCAGTAATAAACCCCTCAACTACTTGGCGAGCCAACAGTTCTAGGTTTTTAATTTCTGGATTTTGTAAGTTAGAAAGGTTTATCATTAGATACCGAAAATAGAAAAAGGCTTGGCGAATGCCAAACCTTTTGTCTTTCAATTTTGTTAATCTTTTTTGGTTGTCTATAAATAGTATTTTTATTTACAAGCTCAATTGTTACCCTAAAGATAAAAGGGTGCTAATTTTTATAAATTAGCGTCAATTTTATCTGTGTATACATTTTTTTGAGCAACCCCAACTTGTTTGTCTACAACTTCACCGTTTTTAAATAATAATACGGTTGGTATATTTCTAACACCATATTTTGCAGCAAATTCTTGATTTGCATCAACATCTACTTTTCCAACAATAGCTTTCCCGTCATAAGCTGTGTGAATTTCATCAATAATTGGCCCAACCATTCTACAAGGTCCGCACCAAGCAGCCCAAAAATCTACCAATACTGGTTTGTCAGACTTTAATACTACTTCTTCAAAGTTTGCATCTGTTATTTCTAATGCCATGGTCTTCTATTTTTTGTAATTAGTTTAAATTTTATCTTGCAAAAGTAACTAAATAATTTTCTTTACTATCTTGTTGAAATTACTTTTTATTATTGGTCTATAAAAGAAGCTTATTCTTACATTTAAAATACCTTAGAAGCTATTTGATATATGTTGGATGATTTTCCCATAGAGTAATAATGAAGGAAAGGAACGCCATATTTTAACAACTCTTTACTTTGCTCAATACACCACGCTACCCCAACCTCTCTTACAGCATTATTATCCTTACATTTCACCACTTCCATGATTAAATTGTCTGGTAAATCTACATTGAATCTGTGCGGAATTAAATTCAATTGCTTTTTAGTAGCAAGGGGTTTTAATCCTGGAATAATTGGAACCGTAATTCCTTCAGCTCTACATTTATCTACAAACTTAAAAAATTTTTGATTATCGAAGAACATTTGAGTTACTATATAGTTGGCTCCGTCTTTTATTTTTTTCTTAAGAAAGTGAATGTCAGAATCCATACTCGGTGCTTCTAAATGTTTTTCAGGATATCCAGATACACCAATGCAGAAATTAGTCTTCGAACTATTCAATAACTCTTCCTCTAAATAGATCCCGTGATTCATATCTTTAATCTGAGAAACGAGTTCATTAGCATATTGATGTCCTTCTTTTTCTGGCGTAAAATAGGTTTCGCTTTTTACCGCATCTCCACGTAAAGCCATCACATTATCAATCCCTAAAAATCCAAGATCTATTAAAAAATTTTCTGTGTCTTCTTTTGTAAAACCTCCACACAAAATATGAGGAATGGCATCTACTCCATATTTGTTTTGTATTGCTGCACAAATCCCAACAGTTCCTGGTCTTTTCTTAACCACTTGTTTCTTGAGTAAACCATTTTCTAATTCTTTATAGACATATTCTTCTCTGTGATAAGTAACATCAATAAACGGCGGTTTAAATTCCATTAATAGATCTATATTATTAAAGATAGACTGAATATCTTGACCTTTTAATGGTGGTAAAATCTCAAAAGAAAACTGAGTTTTATCTTTAGAATTTTTAATATGATCCAATACTTTCATAAATATGTTTTTATTTTCATTCCGAATAAAATGAGGCTATCTTATTACTCATAAAAAGAGTGTTTGGCTCTATTCGTAATGACATTATTTTTTTACTCTTTTAATTGTCAGCAATCACTGGATACAACCATTTGCGTGCCTTCTCTAACGATATTCCTTTTCTAGTAGCAAAATCTAGCACTTGATCGTCCGTTATTTTCCCAAGTCCAAAGTATTTTGCTTCTTCATTCCCAAAATAATATCCAGAAACAGCTGCTGCTGGCCACATAGCCATGCTTTCTGTAAGTTTTACTCCAATTTGTTTCTCTACATCCAACAAATCCCAAATTGTTTCTTTTTCTAGGTGATCTGGACAAGCAGGATATCCTGGCGCTGGACGAATTCCTTTATAATCTTCTTTAATGAGTTCTTGATTTGTAAGTTTTTCTGAAGAAGCATATCCCCAATGTTGAGTTCTCACTCTTTTGTGTAAATATTCTGCAAGAGCCTCTGCAAAACGATCTGCCAAGGCTTGCGCCATAATTGCATTATAATCATCTTCCTGTTCTTTATATTTATTTGCTAGCTCATCAGCTCCAAAAATAGCGGTACAAAAAGCACCCATATAATCTTGCTTTTTGCTTTCTTTTGGTGCAATAAAATCTGACAAGGCAATACTTGATTTCCCTTCTCTTTTCTTCAATTGCTGACGAAGCGTTCTAAAAATGGCAATTTCTTTTCCTTTCTTCTGAATAGAAATATCATCGTCGTTTATTGTGTTTGCCTCAAAAAGACCAAAAATAGCTTTAGGTTTTAGTGCCTGTTTTATGATGATTTCTTCTAACATTTCTTGAGCATCAGCAAACAAACTAGTTGCTTGTTCTCCCACAACCTCATCGGTTAAAATATCTGGAAATCTTCCATGTAAATCCCAGCTTCTAAAAAACGGACTCCAATCAATAAATGGAACCAATTCTTTTAAACTTAATTGCTCTAGTGTTTGAATTCCTAATTCTTTGGGCTTGGAGATATTACTCGTTTCCCAATCAATTTTAAATTTTCGATTTCTTGCCTCTACAATAGAAGTATATGATTTTGTCTTTGCACGCTTTAAAAAATTCTCACGAAATACTTCATACTCTTTTTTGATATTTGATACGTATTGGGTGCTGGTCTTTTTATTTAATAAATCTCCAACTACAGTAACAGCTCTAGATGCGTCATTTACATGCACTACTGCATTTTTATATTGGGTATCTATCTTAACTGCTGTATGGGCTTTGGATGTTGTAGCGCCTCCAATTAACAAAGGCACCTCAAAATTCTGACGTTCCATTTCTTTTGCCAAATAAACCATTTCGTCTAAGGAAGGTGTAATTAAACCACTTAACCCAATGGCATCTACATTTTCTTTCTTAGCCGTTTCAATAATTTTTTCTGGTGGTACCATTACTCCTAGATCGATAATTTCATAGTTGTTACAACCCAGCACAACCGATACAATATTCTTTCCAATATCATGCACATCTCCTTTTACCGTAGCCATTAAAATACGCCCCATGGCTTGCTGTTCTTCTCCTTTTTCTGCTTCAATAAATGGATTTAAATGAGCCACAGCTCTTTTCATGACACGTGCCGACTTTACTACTTGAGGTAAGAACATCTTCCCACTCCCAAATAAATCTCCCACAACATTCATTCCAGTCATTAAATGACCTTCAATCACATGCAAAGGTCTTTCCACACTTAGTCTTGCTTCTTCTGCATCGGCTACAATAAAAGCATCAATTCCTTTCACTAATGAATGTGTAATTCTTTCTTGCAATGGTAATAATCTCCACTCCAAAGCTTTTCCATCATCCTTTTTTTTGACTCCTTTTACTGTTTCTGCATAATCTAGCAATCGTTCTGTAGCATCCTCTCTTCTATTGAGAACAACATCTTCTATACGTTCTAACAAATCCTTTGGAATGTCGTCATAAATCTCTAGCATCGAAGGATTTACAATTCCCATATTCATTCCTGCCTGAATGGCATAATATAAAAACACAGAATGCATTGCTTCACGTACGGTATTATTTCCTCTAAATGAAAAAGAAACATTACTGACTCCTCCACTCACACTAGCATATGGTAAGTTCTGCCGTACCCAACGAGTAGCTTCAATAAAATCAATGGCATTTCTTTTGTGATCATCCATTCCTGTTGCTACAGGGAAAATATTTAAATCAAAAATAATATCTTCTGGAGCAAAGCCTACTTTGTCTACTAACACACGATATGAACGTTCGGCGATCTCTATTCTTCTTTGATAATTATCGGCTTGTCCAACTTCATCAAACGCCATAATAACAACTGCTGCTCCATAACGTTTAATCTGAGTTGCTTCCCAAATAAACTTTTCTTCTCCTTCTTTTAAAGAAATGGAGTTTACAACACACTTTCCTTGTACTACTTGCAAGCCAGCCTCAATGATTTCCCATTTAGAACTGTCAATCATTACAGGAACCCGGCAAATATCTGGCTCGGCTGCAATTAAGTTCAGAAAACGAACCATGGCTTCTTTTCCATCAATCAAACCATCATCCATATTAATATCGATAATTTGCGCCCCTCCATCTACTTGATGTCTCGCGATTGCCAATGCTTCATCAAATAGCTCATCTTTGATCAATCGTAAAAACTTACGAGATCCAGCAACATTAGTACGTTCACCAATGTTTATAAAATTACTTTCTGGTGAAACAATTAAAGGCTCTAAACCGGATAATCGCATGTAATTTTTTTCTCTTTTGCCCATTCTAGAATCTTAATTGTTTGCAAATAACTTTCTAGGCTCGTATTGCTCAGCTAACTCTGCAATAGCTGAAATATGAGCTGGTGTTGTTCCACAACATCCCCCAATAATATTGATTAAATTCTTTTTTAAATACTCTTCTATTTGTAGAGCCATTTCGTAAGGTGTCTCATCATATTCTCCAAATGCGTTTGGCAATCCTGCATTAGGATGTGCCGAAATAGCAACATCAGTTTTAGAAGCAATTGTTTCTAAATGTGGTTGTAATAAATTAGCTCCTAGAGCACAATTAAATCCTACAGACAATAATGGGATATGTGATACTGAGATTAAAAAAGCTTCTGCTGTTTGCCCAGATAAAGTTCTTCCAGATGCGTCTGTAATAGTTCCTGAAATCATTACTGGTACCTTTATATTTCGTTCACTTTTCACTTCTTCTACAGCAAAAAGTGCTGCTTTGGCATTTAGGGTGTCAAAAACAGTTTCCACCATTAAAAGATCTGCCCCACCATCTAGTAAAGCCTCCACTTGTTGTTTATAAGCAACTCGTAATTCATCAAAAGTAACAGCTCTATATCCAGGATCATTCACATCTGGAGACATGCTTGCTGTTCTGTTGGTAGGCCCAATAGAACCTACTACAAACCTAGGTTTATGAGGTTCTTTTTCTGTAAATTCTGCTGCCGCTTCTTTTGCCAACTTTGCCGATTCATAATTAATCTCATATACCAAATTTTCCATACCATAATCTGCCATGGCAATGGTGGTGCTAGAAAAAGTATTAGTTTCTACAATATCAGCACCTGCTGCAAAATACTTTCTATGTACCTCTTTTACTGCCGCTGGTTGGGTAAGGGAAAGCAAATCATTATTTCCTTTTAATGAAGACGGGTAATCTTTGAAACGCTGTCCTCTAAAATCTTCTTCTGAAAAATTATATTGCTGAAGCATCGTTCCCATAGCTCCATCTAAAATTAAAATCCTCTTTTGTATTTCTTGATAAATATCAATCATTTTCTAGTGCTTGTTTTAAATCGTAAATGATATCATTACTGCTTTCTAGACCTATTGAAACTCTAATTAATCCATCTGTTATTCCTACCTCTAATAAATCTTCTCTAGATAACTTTCCATGTGTTGTTGATAATGGATGCGTAACAATAGTTCTTGTGTCTCCTAAATTTGCTGAAAGTGAACACATCTTAATATTATTTAAAAATTTTCGTCCCGCATCAATACCTCCTTTGATTTCAAAAACAACAATATTTCCGCCCATTTTCATTTGTTTCTTTGCAATTTCATAGCTGCGGTGAGATTTTAAAAAAGGATACTTCACTAAATTTACTTGCTGATGTTCTTCAAGAAACTTAGCAACTTTTAATGCATTTTCACAATGCCTTTCTACACGAACAGCCAATGTTTCTAAACTTTTTGATAGTACCCAAGCATTAAATGGTGACATTGCTGGCCCAGTATTTCTTGAAAACAGATACACTTCTTTAATTAACTCTCTTTTTCCAACAGTAACGCCGCCAAGAACCCGACCTTGACCGTCTATTAATTTTGTTGCAGAATGAATCACCAAATCAGCACCATATTCTATTGGATTTTGAAGGTATGGAGTCGCAAAACAATTATCAACAATAAAAATTAGATGGTGCTTTTTTGCCAGTTTCCCTAATTGCTCTAAATCTAGAATATCAACACCTGGATTTGTTGGTGTTTCTACATACAGGATTTTTGTATTGGATTGAATTAAACTTTCTATCTGATCTACTTCATCTACATTAAAATAACTTGTTTCAATATTCCATTTTGGAAAATATTTAGTAAATAGTGTATGTGTTGAACCAAAAATAGAACGACAAGAAACAACGTGATCTCCAGCATTTAATAGCGCAGCAAACGTTGAGAAGATTGCAGACATTCCTGTTGCAAATGCATAACCACTTTCAGCTCCTTCTAATGCTACTATTTTATTAACAAACTCAGCTGTATTTGGATTTGAAAATCGACTATATAAATTGCGCTCTTTTTCTTCTGCAAATGATGCTCGCATTTCTTCAGCATCTTCAAAGATAAAACTAGACGTTAAATATAACGGAGTTGAATGTTCTTGAAATTGAGAACGCTCAGTTTGAAGCCTAATAGCTTTTGTTTCAAAATCCATAAATATGTTGTTATGATTTAAATAGTGGTTTTAAAATCTTATCTAATTGATCAAATTCTATTAAAAAGGCATCATGTCCATGGATTGATACTATTTCATGATAAAACACATTGGGATTTGATTCAGCCATTTTCTTATAGGTTTCTTTATTTTCTTGTGCCAAAAAAAACAAGTCAGAGTCTATGGCTACAAGATGAATCTGAGCCTTTATTTTATTTAATTCAAAAGCCCAATTGCTAGCATTGGTAACCTCTATGGTTCTTAGTAAATGATTCATCATTTTGTAAGCACTTAGCTGAAACCTTTCCTGAAGCTTTTTACCATGATGCAATAGCCAGCTTTCTATATTAAATATCTTCAATTCTTCATGAACAGATCTGTTAAACTTAGCTTTATAAGATGCAGGAGTTCTATAACACATCATGGCATGCATTCTTGCATCATGCACAGGGTTTTTAGAATTTAATAAAAATTGTTCTTGAATAGAACAGTTAGCAATTAGCCAATCTGTAGATTTCCAATCTGCTGCAATAGGAATAATATGCTGGGCAATACTAGGGTTTAAGCCAGCCATTTCCCAAGCAATACCTCCTCCTAAAGAACCACCAATAATACTATGCAGTTGTAAAATACCAAGCTTCCTTAAGCCTATTAAAAATAAGTTTGCAATATCTTTTGCAACAAAATCTTGATAATTTTCTATCAATAATCCATCATAACCATTACCCGGAATATTAAATGAAATAATAGTAAATTTATTGGTGTCTATGGTTTTATTTTCACCAATTATATCTTGCCACCAACCCATTTCACCAATTACAGAACTATTGGCCGTTAAGGCATGGTTAACCAATACCACAGGAGCAGTTCCCAGTTTCATCCCAAACAATTCATAACTTAATTGTAGCTTAGATAACTGAAAACCACGCTGAGTAGTAAAGTCTTCAATAGATATGTATACTAGTTTTTGATTCAAATTCTTATACTAAAACTTGTGAAGGGATTTTTGAAAATGCCTCTTTTAAGTCTATTTTTAAATCTTCAATATTTTCTAATCCAACAGACAATCTAATAAGATCACTCGTTACACCTGCTGCTGCTTGCTGGTCTTCAGATAATTGTTGATGCGTTGTGCTGGCTGGATGAATTATCAGAGATTTTGTATCACCAATATTAGCTAACAATGAAAATATTTTAGTAGTATCTGCAATAGCTTTTGCTGCTTCAAAACCTCCTTTGGCACCAAAAGTAACCAGTCCGCTTTGACCAGTTGGTAAATATTTATCTGCTAATTCTTTATACTTACTTGAAGCTAGTCCTGGATAGTTTACCCAAAGAACTTCTTCCTGTGCTTCTAACCAGGTAGCCAATGCCAAAGCATTTTTAGAGTGTTGTTGAATTCTAAGTTCTAAGGTCTCCAATCCTTGAATAATTTGAAAAGCATTGGTTGGGCTTAAAGCTCCTCCAAAATCTCGTAATCCTTCTAAAATTAGTTTAAAGGTAAAAGCAGCGGCTCCTAAAACTTCATGATATACTAAACCATGATACCCTGCAGATGGCTCTGTAAATTCTGGAAACTTACCACTAGACCAATCAAAAGTACCAGCATCTATAATAGCTCCTCCAAGAGAGGTACCATGTCCTCCAATATATTTTGTGAGAGAATGAATTACAATGTTTGCTCCATGTTTAATTGGGTTTAACAATGCTGGTGTTGCCACTGTATTGTCTACAATAAAAGGAACTCTAGCAACTTTTGCATGTTCAGAAATAGCCTCTAAATCTAGTACATCTAACTTTGGGTTTCCAAGAGATTCTACAAAGAAAGCTCTTGTATTTTCTTGGGTAGCTTCAGCAAAGCTATCAGGGTCAGAAGCATCTACGAATGTTGTTGTAATGCCTAATCTTGGCAAGGTTACATTTAGCAAATTAAAGGTTCCTCCGTACAAACTACTGGAGGCTACAATATGGTCTCCAGATTTTAGTAAGGTTAGTAATCCGGTGGCAATTGCGGCAGACCCAGAAGCAAATACAACAGCTCCTGTACCTCCTTCTAAGGTAGCCAAACGTTCTTGTAAGATTTGGTTGGTAGGGTTGTTTAAACGGGTATAAATAAACCCTAGTTCTTTTAATGAAAAAAGATTGGCAGCATGGTCTGAATTGTTAAAAACATACGATGTTGTTTGATAAATAGGAACGGCTCTGGTTCCTGCTGTTTGCGTTACGTCATGCCCTGCATGCAATGCATTTGTTGAAAATTTTTGTGTACTCATTTTTCTAATTTGAATGATTAAATAATTAAATTTAAAAGTCAAAAAACCAACTCTAAAAGAGTCGCTTAAAAGAAAAATGTTAAAAAGAAATCATAGAAAATTACAGTTATGTAATCTTGTTTGAGTTATCTATCTTTTATACGCTTTTACTGAAAAAATCAGTAAAACAAGTATGAAGTAGAAGTTAGCACCTTCTTTAAGTTTTCAAATTGTTTTGAAAAACAAAGGGTTGCTAAGGTTTCATCGGGTCTAATCCCTCAACCTTTCTTGATAACAATATTCAATAAGTGTTTGAACTTTTGATACGCAAATATTCAGTCAGAAAAGTTTAATATCCAACTATTTCTTGCTATTTTTTTAATTTTTATGTATTTCATAATTATTTACCTATTAAATTTAATTATCTACAAAAGTGTCAGTTATTTAAATGGATTCTCTGTGAAATAAATTTATATTTAAGTGTCCGTTATGTATATAA
>KB911114.1 GCA_000383355.1 Flavobacterium sp. SCGC AAA160-P02
AGTAAAGTAGGAAATAAAAAGTTAAGAAATTTGTTGTTTCTCTGTTCGTTTTCAGCCTGTAAACACAATAAATCGTGTCGAGAAATTTATGAGCGAATAGTAAACAAAGGAAAGAGTAAAAAGTTGGCGTTAATTGCAGTTTCTAATAAATTATTAAAACAAGCATTTGCAATAGCCAAATCTGGAAACCCATATGATGAAAAATTTGTTTCAGTGTTAATGGCTAAATAGTAATAACGGCCATAAAATAAATAACTAAAAAAGCTTAAACAAAAGTTTAAGCCTAGAATACTAATACATAAAATTAATGATAAAAAAACTTGGATTTTAACTCAGTTCTTTGTTGGCACACGTTTTTTATTTTTTAAATGTTCTGAAATATTCGGTCAATTCGGTTTCAAATAAAGCCCAAATAATTAGCAATATTAATCCTCCGACAACTGTTATAAATAGTCCGAATAATAATTTACCTAACCATTTTGACGTAGTTGAGTTAATTATAATATCCTTTATATTTTTCTTTTTAGGTCGTTTATACCAAGTTTGGAGATTCCAAAGAATTTTAAAAAACCGACGTGGATGATAGTCATAAGGCACATAATGAAATCTTTTTCCGTTTACAGATGTAGTTTCAGTATGTTTAATAATCCGTTTAGAGTGTTCAATTCCGATGTAATCATTGGTGTTTTCGTCAACTTTTTTATATCTAAAAGTATTATTAAAATAATTCCTATTCCTGTATATCATCATTTTTCAAATGTGTGCCAACGGGTTTGTATAAACTTAGTAAGGGTTTTGTATGCCCTTAGTTTCGGTTAAAAAAATACTTTTACAACTACAAAACTACCATTTAGTTTAAGCTTTTAGCCCTTATTAAGTTTATACTGTGTTGCAAACAGTTAATTCTCAATTTTCTCAAACTTATAGTCACATCCTTCAAAACAATTAAGATAAGAAGGTGTTAATATTAAATTAGCATTTTCAAAAATATAACTTTCTACAAATGTTCCAGGTGGGGTTTCTATTCCAGTGTTAAATCCATTACAACTGTAATCTAGTGTAATTGAATTACCTGAAACCTCATAAGTACCTGAAATACAATCAGTAAATCTCGTTGAGGAGAATATTCTATCGTTATTAAAAGTGTATGTGTAACCACTATCTACAGTTGTCCATTGAGGATTGTTCCCACCATCACCTTGATAAATTTCTATTAATTTCCAAGTACCATATATAGAATTTTCTTGTTGTTTTGTTTCTCCTTCACTACATCCTGTAATAAAAATAAAGATTGATAAAATTAAAAACATATTTTTCATAATTTATAGATTTAAAATATTAATAATGAATTATACCAGGACGTGTTGGGCAACTAGTGCAACCAGCAGGTGGTGTTTCAACAATAAACCATTTTCCCTTCCATTCGCTAGGACCACATTCATTGCAGGCTCTTGTTTTGATATAAATTGATGTTGGATTTCCAAGTGGACTAACATGAATATATGAGTATGAAGGTGAGTTGGAGATTACCTGACTTGATGGAACAATCCATTCCCAAACATGGCCAAATTGTCCAACATCAATTAACCAGTTATACCTTGCAGTAACATTGGTAAATGTACCTGTTACAAGTGGAGCACTGTTAAAACTTTCAAGAGTAATTACAGATACATCAGGAACTCCAACCTTAAAGTCTTCTTGTAGAACAATATTATTACTTAAAGTTGCTTTTACCCAACCATTTCCTGTTGAATTGCTATATTTTGCTCTTACTGTAATTGAGCTGTTATTACTTGATAGTATGGTTACATTAGATGAAACTTGCCATGTAGTTGTACTGTCTTCAAGATTACTAATTGTTAAGGTTTTATTTGCAGGGTAACATAAATAATCTATTGGACTTAATTCAGCAATTCGACAACTATTACTTACAATTTGTTGAAGTACAGAAGATGTTGCAAAGGCATTTCGAACCCTATCTATCTGACCATTAGAAAATTCATTAAATGGATAATAGTATGACATAATATTATCCATGTTAGGGGTATAGCCTCCGGAGTTTCCTGTGTTTGCATCAGCAGGAGTATCACAAACATAATCACCGCAAGTAGTACAATTTGAACCATCTATAGCTTCAGCACATCCATCAAAGCCTATGGCTGTACCCTGAAAGGTATGCCATAAATCAAGACAATGTCCTACTTCATGGGATATTACTTGAGTGTTTGCCCATGATGATTCAATCACAAGAGCTTGACTTAAAATGCCATTTGATTTACCAGCATAACTAACCGCATTGTTTACAATGTATATGTTAATGGCGTTGGGGATGTTATTTATTTGAACTAAAGCATTAAATTCAGTATTATTATTATCTGAATCATCAATATTATAATAAGTTGTGTTATCGATATAATCAAAGCCTAAATTATTGATATTTAAGGAATGGGGATTGAAAGAGTTGTTCAACTTTTCGTTAACATCATCTAAGAGAGTTGCATTAAAGCCACCAGAACCATTATCTTGTCTAACTATATGATAAAAGACATTAAAACAAATTGACTCATTGTTATTCAGAAAACTTTGATTAATAATTGTCCTATGGTTTGTAGGAAAGTTTGTTGTTTGTGGTGTACCACATAGTTGGGCTTTAAGTTCAAGACTTGTTAAAAGTCCAAAAAAAATAATTAAATGTAGAGTTTTAGTTTTCATAATTTTAACGTTTTAAATTAAACATACTGATTGTTATAATTGTTTGCAACGTGTTTGTATAAGAGTAGTAGCGGATTTTTATACACTAACTTTTCAGTTAAACATAAATCTTTATTAAATTTATTTACTTTGGTTTTAGCGATTAAACCGCTATTATTTTTATACAGTGTTAGCTACAGTTAATTTTTGAAATTCAATGTTGTTGCTTTACTCGGTGGTGTTAGAATTAAATAATCAAATCTGTGCATATAATCTTTAAGCGATTTATATTCAATTTTATTTTTCCATGAGTACTCATCTATCTTTTTTAAATCTATTAATGTCCATCTTCCTTTTGCTTCATTAAGCAATGGTTTAATAAATATTTCGTCTTCTTTGTCAATGTTACTTTCTATAGAATAATTTTCATTTATATATGCTGATGGAAAAATCAAAACAGATGTCGATTTTTGCCTATTAAAATTAGCTAATTCCATTATAAAATTTCCAACATCAAATATATTATGTAGGCTTCTCCCTTTAGCTGCTTGTACACCTCCAATTTTAATAATTGCCTTTGGCAAAGTATCTGTTTTTGTAGCTTGTGAATAATAGTCGATGAAATTACTTTTTAACATATTCACTCGTTTGTGATAACTTGAATAAATATCATTTATTTCTCTTAATCTATATACTTCCCACGAATCCTTTAAGTCAGATATTATTTTTTGCACCTTACTATTTGTTGATTCTGTATTTTGAAAGAAATGATTTACCATTAAGGAATTAGACAATTCTGTAAATAATTTGTATTTATTATTTTCTCTTCCTTTTTTTGTTTCTGTAATTAAGTAATCTTTTGTCTTCTTGTAAGAATTATACAACTTTGATTTATTTTCAGATAGATTATATATTTCGTCAATGAGGAAAATTTGAGAGCTCAAGTACTCTTGGTCAATTCCCCAAATTTCAAATCCTCTATTTATTGCATTTTTCAAGAAAACTTCATCTTCTATGCCATCGAAAAAGGGTACCGGAACTTCTCCTACTAAATTATTTATTTCGCTATTAAATTTATATAAAGAGTTATTTTCTTTTATAATATTAGAAATTTTAGATGCGCTATTTGGTCCAATTTCTGCAACAAAGTATTTATAGTTTTCCTTTGATAAAATTGGAATAATAGCATTTGTAAATTCTGAAACTTTTGCAGAAAAATGCTCTTCTCCCAACACGAAAAATTGAGACTCTTCAATACTTTTTCTTAAAATATCAGCCCCTCCACCAATAATATTCGATTTGTTTATCTCAAAGTAATATGTATTCTCTTTTACGTAATCTATCTCAGTCTTTAATTGAGCAAAAGATAATAGAAACGAAAACGTACTTATTAATGTAAATGTTATTTTTTTTGTCATAATTGTAGCTAACGTTGTTGTGTATGGTTTGTTGCGTGTTTTAAACACTAAAGTTAGCAAATAAATCACAAATAGAAAGTCCGCGAGGGCTTTCGTAAATTGGCTAAAACCAGCAATAAATTATACACGGTGTTACCCACTGACTTTTCTTTTCAATTCTCAAAATATACTTTCTCCTAATATCATTAATATATGAGCAAAAATATGTGCAATCATTGCTGATTCAAGACCTTTTTTCCAATAAATCCAACCAAAAATAATTCCTCCAACTGAATTTCCTAAAATTATATATAGTAATAATTCGGTTGTTGGTGTTCCAATTAATGTATACACAATAGGTAAATGTCCAAAACCAAAAGCAATTGCAGAAATAATAATTCCAGCCCAATAAATAATTGGGTTTAGTTTTCTTGTAATTTTAAAAACAATCCACGTAATTAATGACATTAATCCAAACCTGATTAGAATTTCTTCTGTCAAACCACCATAAAGAAATTTCGTGATTATTCCAGGCTTAAATTTCTCTCCGATTTCAATAAATTCAATTGGTAAAAATGGAATAAAAATTACAGAAATTAATGTCATTAAAATTCCACTTATTACTCCTCCAATGATTCCATATTTTAGAATTTCATTTTTATCGGGCACTTTTTCTTTAGATATGATACTTTCTATTATTGGTAATTTAAAATTTACTTTATCGTAGATTGTAGTTCCAATTATTACAAATATTAATAATAAAATTGTTGGGTTTATTAATGAGATTAATTTAAATTCCCAAGGTGTAAACATTTTATCAATAACTATTTGGATTTTTTCTGGAAAGACTAAATCCATAGTTAAAGTCGATAAAATTCCAATAAATCCAATGAGAAATAGAGTAATTCCTAATTTAACTTTTCTATTCATTTTATTCTCGTGTTAGTTTGTGGGTAACGGTTCGTATATGCGTAGTGTGACCGTTTAGGGAGCATTATCGCATATACATTGTTGTAAAACGTTTTTTCTTCACTATCTACATTTCTTGCATAAAATTCTCATTCCCCCATTTTTTAAGCTCGTTAAAAACAGGTTTTAATTTTTCTCCCTTTGGGGTTAATGTGTAAATAACTTTAGGAGGAACTTGGGCAAATACTTCTCTGTGAATTATACCATCTCTTTCTAACTCTCTTAATCTAGAAGTCATCATTCTTTTACTACATTCTGGTATCATTTTTTGCAATTGTCCAAATCGGTTTACATCTAATGAAATAAGATAAATAATGGCTGTTTTCCATTTGCCACTAAGTAAATTTAATGCAACCGTTACTCCGCAATTTTCAGTATTTACACTGTTTTTTACCAATTCATCTAAAATTTTTGATTTATCATCCATTTATAATCATTTGATTATCAGTATTAGTTACAAAAATGTAACTAGGTGTAATTATTATAACTACTTGTAAATATAGCAATAAGTTACGACATTTGTTCTTTGTATTTTAAATAGATGTTAATAAATGAGTAATCAAAGAACAATAGCTCTTTTTGGAGCAACTGGCTCTACTGGAAATGAGTTCCTTAAACTAGCATTAAAAGAAAACTATATTGTAAAAGCATTGGTGAGGACACCTGAAAAATTAAAAATTACAGATTCGAATTTAACAGTCATAAAAGGAGATTTGTCTAATGAAAAAGCCATCTCTAAAGTAGTTGAAAATGCAGATAATATTATTTGTATGGTAAGTTCTTTAAAATCTCCTCAAAAAGATTTGATGCATAATTTCATTAAACTTTTACACCCTATTATGCTGAAGAATAAGTTAGCAACACTAACCTATATGGCAGGTGCATTGTGTTATGCTCCGAACAAGAAGAAATCAAAAAGAGTTGCATTCATGCGGAATACATTAGGTAAAATCACTCGTGTAGAAACTTCTATTGCAGACCACGACAAAGTAATGCAATACGTACATCAAAGAATGCTTCCAGATAACTTAAAGGTTTTTGTAACCTTACCTGGCGGTCTTGGTTTAACTGCTGGTCCATCTAAAAAGGAATTGAAGGTTTATGAAAAAACTGTATTAAAATCGTCAAAGTTTATTGATGTCGCAGAATTCACATTAAAGAATATGGATAATCCCGATTGTTTTGGTAGATACCTGTATGTGGCTTAAATAATTGGCTTTTGCAATGAAGCTTAAAATATTATTTATTCATTAAAATAAAATCAAATGAAAGTTGATAAATATCAAAAATCGCTCTTAATCTTTACAGGTATCGCTTTAATTCCAATTGCATTATCTTATGGTATTGCTCCTGAAAAAACTTTGACAGGTTTGTATGGCTTTCCTGTGGAAGATATAAACCTGTCTCACATTTTTAGAGCACAAATGGGATTACTTTTAGGACAAGCAATATTATATTTTTTAGGTGCATTTAACTCAACCTTTAGAAAACCTGCATTATATGCTTTGGTTATCTTCATGATAGGATTAGCTGCAGGTAGAGCCTTTAGTTTAATAATTGATGGAATCCCTGAATTCGGGTTAATTTTTTCGCTCATCGCAGAAATAATTATTGGTTTTCTTGGACTGATATTATTGAGAGAGGACAAATCTTTGAAATAAAACTATCTACAAGAATATATGAAAAACAGTCTTAAGATAGTCATGATTTTTTGATATCATATATTTTACCTTACAGAATATGAATAACCAATTAAAAAGGCGAACAAATATATAATTAACTATGATTAAGAAACTATTAGGAATAGCACCACAACCAACAGAAGATGGAGCGTTTAGCCCATCTCGACTAGCTTTGAAGTTAGCTACTTCCTCAAAGACTGATTTTGATGGAACGGTTTATGAGAATCCTTATAAAAATGGGAAACTGAAAATTTTAATGGTGTGTACAGAAGAAAGAAATATGACAATGGCAAATGGAAAGAAATTTTCTACTGGAAATCATCCTGTAGAAATGCTACTTCCAATGTTACATTTAAAAAATGCTGGTTTCGACATTGACATAGTTACACCAACTGGGAAATCAGTAAAAATTGAAATGTGGGCAATGCCAAATGAAGATGAAAATATAAATAATATATATTCAGAATATAAAGAACAATTTGAGAACCCAAATAAGCTATCTGATTTCGTTAACAATTCTATGGATGACAATTCGGACTATATAGCAATATTTATTCCCGGAGGTCACGGAGCAATGTTAGGTTTACCAGAAAATAATGATTTAAAAAAGTTAATTCATTGGTCACATAAAAAAGATTTATTTATGCTTGCCATTTGTCATGGACCAGCTGCATTGTTAGCAGCAAATATAAACGAAGACAAAGGTTCATTTATTTATAAAGGATATAAAATCGCAGCATTTCCTGACTCGGTGGATAAACAAACGCCTATGGTAGGATATATGCCAGGTCATATGCCTTGGGAGTTTGGTAAAAAACTGAATGAATTAGGAGTAACTTTTATCAATAAGAAAGCGGATAAGACTTGTCATATCGACAGAAAGCTAATTTCAGGAGCAAGTCCACAAGCAGCAAATGAGTTTGGGAAATTATCTGCAATTGAATTATTGAAATTTGTAAATAAGTAAAAGAATAATAGCCGAAATAATAGTGAAATTGAGGTTTGAAGTCCGCAATGGACTGCATATTGTTTTTTAATGTTTTACAACGTGTTTGTATATGGTTTGTTGCGTGTATTAATTAATTAATTTAGTAAATAATTACCGACAAAGAAAGTCCGCTAGGGCTTTCGTAAGTAAGCTTGAACTAGCAATAAATTATATACGTTGTTGTAAAACGTTTTAATTCCATTCTACATTTAATTTTTCCAATTCCGCATTTAATTTCGCGAGTGAATTCGTATCGATTATTTGCGTATTAATAGTCAATTCCTTTTTACTTGTCTTTAATATATAATCTCCTGCAAACTTTTTAATCCGCTTAATTTCTGCCAGATTTATTTTTTTTCCGAATGAACCATTTATCCTTAATACTCCGTTTTCAATTGTCAAATATTGATATTTTTTTTGATAGAAATATAAAATGAAATACAAAACTCCGAATACTAAACTACCATAATCAAACCATCCTATATTTTCACTAAAACTTAATTCCATAACCCCAAATAAAAACCAAACAATTCCTAAAATAAGGTTGATATTCAAATGTTTTTTTTTCAATTTTATCTTCATTTTTATTTAATGTTTTACAACGGTTTGTATATGGTGTCGTGGCTGACGTTAGTAAGCCATGCACTATATACTTTGTTGTGCACTGTTATTTTTAAAATGATAAATCATCTTCTTCTGCTGGATTTTCAGGAGTAATTTCAGCTTGTGCACTTTCCTCTTTAACTACAACTTTTTCGAAGTTTGGTAGTTCTCTCTGTTCTCTAAAAACATTTGTAAAATCGTCCCTGTCGTTTAGTCTTAACAAAACTGGGTTTTCGCAACTGGAACTCTTTCCATAATAAACAGCGTGCCTTGCTTGTAATGAAGATAATTTAGCTGAATAGTCTGCACCAATATAATTAGCTAAAAAGGCTTTTCCTGTATCGTCAAAAGTTCTCATTGCAAAAACACTATTGCACTGATTAAGTATAGTTTTCGTAACGTTAGCTGTTCTTTGAGTAATAAGTAGACAACCTAATCCGTACTTTCTTCCTTGAAGAATTGCCCTTGCTGTTCGGTTAGTAGCAGTTTTATCTCCTTCGTTAGCAGCACTTGACCATTCTGGAACAAGTGAATGTGCTTCTTCAAACACTAAACAAACTCTAGCCTCACTGCTCATTTTATCCTGAACGAATTTTAATGTTGATTCTGTTATCATCGCAGTAATTTCAACAGGACTCAATTCCCAAAGAGGTGCGGTTCTATGCCACTGACCACCTTCATTATAAGATTTTGGTTCAGTAACTTGTTTTGTGCCCGTTAACGCAGTTGGATTGTATATCTTTAAATTGTGTTGATCATCATTATGAATAAATTCATGTATGTCTTTTTCTAAAGCATCTGTTAGAAGTGGCAGACTTCCTCCTTCGCTTGGGTTATTTTCAATTATGTCTGAATGCACATTCCCCGCGTCTTGAATTTTTTTAAGACATTCTGCTGACCAATCAGAGTCGTGAAATTCTGATAGTTCTTGAGCATATTGGTCTGTTAAATCAATACAAATTACTTTAATGTTCTCAGCTATCATTCTTTCAACCAGCTCTATAGATAGCATCGACTTCCCTATACCTAAAATCCCTAATATGGCCGTGTTATGGGTAACTAGTTCACTTACACTATTAATGCGGACATTATAATTTGTCTTTGGAAAATGGCCTACAGTAAATTCATCTGGAACAGAAGCCTCTGATGACTTCAAAAATACAGGTGTGTTAATATTTGGCATCCACGGAGTTTGCTCAAATTTCTTTTCTTGAGAATTCCATTGACCTATCTTTAAAGCCGTTCCACGAGCATATCCATATTTATTCTTTTGGGATACAATTTCCTCTTTTGTTAGTCCGTCTATTATTTGATAAATGACAGGAATTCCGTTAATCTCAACTTCAACAAGTCTTCCTTCGCTCAGTTCACTTTCATTTATTATTTCAAATTCTAGCTTTTCAATTGAAGTTCCTTGGTCTGTTATGCCAATTAGCTCGTTTAATTTCTTAAATTCTGGGATTTCACTTTTCAAATCTGGATTTAAATCTAAATAGTCAAACTGTACAGCAGTGTTTGCAGATTGATATTTAAACAAAACTGAAGCCTTTTCTATGATTTCATTTTTTGCATCTATTTCGAGAGCACGTAGTAAAAGAGTTTCATCTCTACCCACATAATTTAAAACCAGCCCAATCTTTATAGCAGCATGAGAATCTTTAAAGGCTATAGTGGTTCCAAATGAAGTATGTGTGTCTTCATTTTGCCTCAGTAAAATTATCCTTGGTGTTTGATATGCAGATATTCTTCCAATTGTTGACACTTTTTCTTTAGGAGACCAAATGTCCTTAATTCGAACTATAAGATTCCATAAATGCTTGTCAGGTTCGATGACAACTAAAAGTGCCCAAGTAATACTTAGAAGGAACATTTCCTTTGGAGATTGTCTATGAAATACAATTAACGCAAAGAGAAATACTGAACTAAAAATAACTCTATGATTTCCCAAATTATTTGAAATCACCATAGAAGATGCGGAAATTTTCTTCCAATTTTCTTTTTCACTGTCTTTAGTTGCAATTGCAAGTAAGGCTGAAAGGAGAACAAGAATTATAAATGAAGTTGTAACCCAAAAGACAATTAAATCAGTACTATTCCAGTTTTCAGTAGAATTTACTAGATATACACCCATTCCGGCCATTACAGAATATGAAAGCGCATCTACCGGCTTTGTAAAGAATGGTGTAACTAAAAAGTTGCCCAAAAGAATACTTGCAGCGGCAGTATAAAACCACAATCCTTTTTCACCAGATTCAGGAGTCCAGGTTCCAAATGCAAATTTGTTCACTACAAACAACAAGATGATATAGAGGGCAAGGAATATTAATCTAGTACTTTGTTTTCTTTTTTCAATTGCCATTTATAGTTTGGTTTTAATAGTGCATAACGTGATTGTATATGGTTTGTTGCGTATTTTAAGCAACTAATTTAGTAAATAATTACCGACAAAGAAAGTCCGCGAGGACTTTCGTAAGTAGGCTAGAACTAGCAATAAATTATATACGGTGTTGGCAATAGTATTTTTTCAATCAAAGAAATGAACATACAAATAAGTCATTTCAGTTTCTTTATTAGTCCACAAATAATATTCGCTAAAAGTATGGTCTAAAAAATCATTCTTATAATAAATTCGGTCAACATTTTTATTAGGCAATTCTAACCAACTTGGTGGATTCGCGTCTTTTTTCAAATCCTCTACTATAGTTCCAAATTTTACTTTATTACTTTCGGCAATATTCAGAGGTTGGTCGTGTGCAATTATTTTTTCTAAAACTTTTGAGTCGTAAGTAAATGACATATAATGAACTTCAAAATCAAAATACCCTCGATTCTTGAGTTTAATTTTCTTAATAGACTCGGGTGGTTTAAATCCAAAGTTGTCCTCGAAAGATGAAATTAGTTTTTCACGATTTTGTGATTCATACGCACAACTAGAACATAACAAGAAAATAAGTGCGTTTAAACAAATTAAATATTTTTTCATTCAGTTAGGTTTTCATTCATAGATTTCAGAGTGTCAATTTTCGGGATTTCTATAATTTCAGATTCTCCATCTATTGAGTAAAACTCTAATTCAGTCGGCATTTGGTCAGTTCCGAATACAGATATTCCAATTAATTCTCCGTTAGTTCCTTTTCCCGCGTAATCTATTATTAAATCCCCTTTTTGAATTTCCGATTCAAATTTTTTTCCAAATATTATAGTCGGACATTTTCCGCAACCACATCTCGCAATAACTTTCAGATTTCCGATTGAATTAGTCCATTCCGATTTTGCTCTTCCAAACAGATAAGTCAGAAATTCAATTTCGGATTTTGTCAATTCTCTTTTATCAGGAATGCTATATTTCATTAATTAAATTGTTCATTTTTTACGTTCCGTTGATATTATTGCCAACGTGATTGTATAAGATTTGTGCGGCTTAAAATCTAGAAGATTTCCAGCCTAGTACAAATGGTTATTGGTTGTTTTGGTTTTCAATTTTTGTTTAAATGTAAACATAAATTTTATACGGTGTTGGCAACCGTTTATTTATTAATGTCTTTTTCCATTTGACCTATACTATTCATTAACTCTTTGTTTTTTGAGTTCCATTTTTTTGCTTCATTAAGCCAGTTTAAAACCTTTTTTTTGTCATTCATTTCATAATAAGTATATAACAAGTTGTATATATTTTCTCCGTTATATTTTCCGTCAGTTTTTTTAATTGCTTTTTTGATACTCTTTTCAGCACTTTTTAGTTTTCCAGATTTTATTTGTGCATATATCAATTCTTTATTTGAATAAGAATCCTTAGGGTTTAATTTAACTACCTTTTCCATTATTAAAATAGCTTTTTCATATTTATTCAAACAATTATAAGAGTAAGCTAATTCAACACCTAAATTCTTATATTCAGGATTTATCTCATATGCTTTTTCTAAGTATGTTAATGCTTTAGAACATTTATTCCAACTATTATATTTATAACCCCAAGCATATAATCTCTTAATTGAATTAATATCATTTTTGTAGTATTTTAACCAGTTTGGAGTTTCCAAAACATTCAATTGTTTTAATTTTTCTTTTGGAATCCATGCGACTTTCACTTGGTTGTTTTGTAATCTTACTTTCATTGAAACACTATCCAATTTTTTAGAAATAAAATCTCCATTATTTGAAATAGTGAAACTACCTTCATGATTTAAGGTTAATCCAGCTTCTTCGTCAATATAAATAAATCCAAATCCATATTTATTGTCACTGTCTTTTTGAAAAGCGACCCATTTATCTTCGGAGTCAATAAATTTTTTGTTAAAGATTAATTCCGTTTGAGCGTTAATTTTAAATGATATTAAAATCAACAAAATCAATGTCTTTTTCATGTATTTTATTTTATGGTTGCCAACGGATTTGTGTATGGTTAGTGGCGGAAAAATTACTCTTATTTTTCAATGTGGCATTTAGTTTGTTAAATCTTAACGTTTTGATTTTAAGTATTTAACCGCCATTAACTATACACATTGTTAGCAAATTGTGCGTGTTTGTATATTAATCAATAATTATCTTCACGAAAAATTACCATTACCGATTGATTTTCATTAATAGTTATATTTAACCTCCCTCCATAATCCCTTTTTACAATAGCATTTTCTATAATTGAAAAATTAATTAATTCACTACTATTAAAAGAATCATAAAGCAATATTTGTTCACTATTTTCAAATTGAAAAGCAAAATAAGCCCTATCAGAAATTTCAGCTATTAGACCTAAATTAGGCTTCCAGCTATTTTCATCGAATGCAACTACTTGGNAAAAAGATTCATTTGGTCGTATTATAATTGTTGGTAAATCATATGACTCAGTACTTATGAATGTCCCATTTTGCATTCCACCAATAAGTAATTTTGCATTATTATACTCTTCATTAGTGAGATTCCCAATATCTATACCAATACCAACAAAGGGTCCGTCTTCAAGAGATGCACAAGAAATAAAAGTAAGTGTACAAATAAGTAATAGTGCTATTATTTTAAATTTCATTTTTTTAATCTTTTTAAAGTCTATGACACGGAACTATTTCGTTCTCTACCCATTCATAGGTTATGGTAGGGCAGTTTAAATAATCTCCTTCATAACACGGAGTATAATCATAACCCGTTGCCTCTTCTACCCATTCATATCTAGATTCAGCAATAGGACCTATAAAATAGACTGGTCTAAGAGAACTGTGAACTAAAATTTCTGATTGAATCTCTTCATCTGTCTTATCTTCAGAAAGTAAATTTTCAGGGAATC
>KB911115.1 GCA_000383355.1 Flavobacterium sp. SCGC AAA160-P02
TAAACCGTATTTTCCATCAGAAAAAATTCAAGAAAGATTTGAAGACATTTCACTTAAAGGTGGTCAACCTAATCCTTTTTTAGGTGCAGAGGGAACGCTTGAATCTATAAGAGATTTATTAGAAATACAAAATTTATATGGTGATTTTAATTTAAATCTTAAAGATTTTTTACCTGATACAGAACCTGAAGGCCAATCAGCATTACCACTTACACCGATGCCTAACCAACAAGTAGTACAAACTGCGGCAGCTATGCCAGCAGCAGGCGCCATGAATCAGGGATTGACGCCAACAGAGAATGCTTTATATTCTGAAGAAGAAAAACAAATCACATTAAGAAACAGAGGACTTGCATAATGCCAAACGGAAATAAAATTAACCCCAAAACAACAAGAGAGCATTTGCTTTCTATTTACGGATACATTACTGGATTAAAAAATGATGTTAAACACATGCACGATGGTATACACGATTTGGGCGGTAAGATAGACAAGATCTATTGGGTGTTATTGGGTACTGTTGGGGCAGTATCACTTCTGTTGCTAGAAAAAGTATTAGATAAGGGTTGGTTTTAAATCCATTCTCTAAAATCTTCATCCATTATTTTATTAGCTATATTAACTTTGTTACGTAAAGCTTTTACAATTCTTTCATCAATAGTATCTTGACTCATTATATCAATGTAAGTCATCTTTTGTGTTTGACCTATACGATCAATACGTGCTTCTGATTGTTGACGCTTTTCAAGATCATAACCATTTGAAAAATAAATCATGTTGCTTCCAGCAGTCAATGTAATACCATAACCACCTGTGTGAGTAGTACCTACAAAAAATCTACATTTATCATCTGTCTGAAACCTTTTTATATTAGTTGATCTAGCATCCGTATCGGTTGCACCATAATAATCTACAACAGATTCATCACCATATACTCTTTTTATCTCTTTAATAATTCTTCTTACATCATGTGTGTAGTGGGACCAGATAATAGTTTTGCCTTCTACATTTTCAAGTATGCTCATTAGTTCAGCAAGCCTGCTACAAGGTAAATCTTTTATGGTACCATCATCTGCAGTAAAATGTCCACAAGTAATTTGATGTAGTCTCATTAATTGAGTCATAACCGTGGCTGAAGATTGCATCTTCCCATCTAAAAAAGCTATTGCTTCTTTTTTCATTTGCTCATATACTTTCTTCTGCTCTTTTGTAAGCTCAACATAATGCTTGACATAACTTTTTTCAGGTAAATCTAAACAATCATCTTTTAATATTCTTTTAGAAAAAGGTTTTATTTTATCAGATAACTCACCAAGATTTCTGTAACCTACCACTATTTCTACTTGACGACCATTGACTTGAATTTTTTTACAGATAGAATATCTGGCACGAAACGTGTAGTAAGATTGATGATCTAGGAGCCAGGGATCAAGAAACTGGCATTGACTATATAAATCTAGTGGAGACTTTGTTACAGGAGAACCTGTAAGTATTCTTCTATATTTACAATGATCACTTAGTTTTAATATGTTTTTAGTTCTGTTAGATGTAGGAGTTTTAATAGTAGTAGACTCATCAATAGCAACCATTGATTTAGGATGAGCAGATAAAAATTTATATGCAAATTCTGAACCATTACCAGATGAAAAAGACTCTACATTCATAATTAAAATGTTTAAATGAGTACCTGATTTAAATAAGGTATTTAAAAGCAGTTGTTGTTTTTTTGATTTATCTGATGTTTTCCAAAGTACAATATTTGTTTCTATATGATCTGGTAAGTGAACAGGTATTTCAGAGTCAAACCAGTTTTTATATACACCTTTAGGTGCAATTAATAATAATGCATTAATCAAACCTTTATCATATAATACAGCTGCATTATCTAATAATACTTTAGATTTACCTGTACCCATTTCCATAAAGTACGCAAAATTTTCTTTATCCCAAGATGCATCTAACGCATCTAATTGATGGCCATACGGCTTAGTTTTAAATTTGTAGTTCATTTGCTTTTTCTTTCTAATTTGTTATATAATGTACAAAAGGATAAAAGTCAATGAGTAAAGTTTATTTAGTACAGGATATTCCTGTCGACAGAGAATCAGGTCAACCCAAATATAATGTAATGGGTGCACAAAAATATGGCGAGATTACGGTTATGCTTCCCGCAAAAGCACAAATGATTTTTTCACCTGGTCCATTAATTTTTCAAATTAGAGATAAACTAAAAAATTTTACAACTGATGATTACTTATTATTATCTGGTGATCCTGCAATTATTGGAGTGACATGTTCTGTTGTTTCTGATATGACCAATGGCAAATACAAGTTGTTAAAATGGGACAGACAAGAAAAAACTTACTATCCACTAGAGATAAATATTTTTCAAAACTAGTATTGACATTTCAATATAATAATCCTATATACCTTTTATGAAAGGAAATATTATGGATATAAATTTAAGAGCAGATGCACCCGATCAATCAGATATTATTGATCCTAAAAAATTATCAGAGGAAGTAGAGAAATTAAAATCTTTACAATCTAGAATTAAATCATTAGAAAATCAAACCAAAGATTTGAAAGAAGATGAAAAATATTATAGTTGTGTTGTTATTCCAAAGTTAATGGAAGACATGAATTTAAAAAGTTTAAAACTACAAGATGGTTCTGAACTTACAATTAAAAAAATTTATAGTGCCTCAATGAGAGCGGATAAAAAA
Source organism: Flavobacterium sp. SCGC AAA160-P02 (assembly GCA_000383355.1). Lineage (GTDB taxonomy): Bacteria > Bacteroidota > Bacteroidia > Flavobacteriales > Flavobacteriaceae > Polaribacter. Next base: position 2,727 of record KB911115.1, read on the forward strand.
CCGGAGGCGATACAATGGCTTCGAGACAATGGCTTAGGTGATATTGTAAAAAATAATATTACAGTAACATTTGGCCAAGGCGAAGATAACAAGGCTGTCGAATATGCTGGCCTTGCGAGGGAGCGTGGCTATGAACCAACTCAAGACGAGAAGGTTCACCACGCTTCACTCACAGTAGTAAATCAGAACTGCGCTGAAGTGCCAGTTAAAGATCATGCCTATGATAGATTCTATAAAACACATTATGAATGTGTGCAAAAAGGGTTAGGTGAGTCTTATTCTGTATTATTTGATGGTAAGCATTTTACTACAGAGGTAGTAAATACTGCTGAATTATACCCTAAATTTATGTGTGAGAAGGTGGAGGATCCAAAGACTCCTGAGGAACCTGCTTAAGTAATTTATACCATTGGTCCCTGAGGCCTGAATCCTTAGTCTTGTTATCCTTTTCCTTGGCCCTTGTAACGTCGAGTTCGTTTCTGTCTTTTTTCGTTTTTGTTTAAAGATTTTTTATGTTTTCTAGGCCCTCTTTTTTTAGGCTTATCTCTTGTCTCGAATGATTTAAATTTTCTAGCCATTACTTAATATAATTATCTTTTATCCATTTCTTATCTGTGTCATCTAACTTTAGATATCTAATTCTACCATTGATATGTTGTTTAGTATCATGACCACAGTTAGTGCATCTATAAAATTCTGAAACGATTGCAACTAAGATTGCCTCTTCTTGGCATTCTTCACAATGTCCATGTACTGTATCTATATTTTTAAATGCTGCTATTGCTTTCTTATCTATTATACTCATACTAGATCTTTTGCCTTTCCTATTATTGGTTTGTATTTAGTTTTACCCTCTGATTTATATGCATGCATATACTGTTCACGTCTTCCTTCTGGTATCCAACTACAATGTATCCATCCCGAGTTGGGTTCTCCAGGTGTGTAAAACTCGAGAATCAATTGATCTGTTTCAAGGTTCATTTTAATCCAATCAGCAACTTCAGCGTTGTCGACTCCAACACATTCGAAGTCAGCAGCCTCAGCTTTAGCATGCTGTGAATTTCTAGAACTACCAATCGCTAAACATAAATCTTCACTACGGAATCCTGATGTCACTTTCACTCTTCCAAAATGGTCCCGCACTGGCTGTAAAATATTTTCACAAAGTGCTTTTAGTTTTTCTATTTGACCTGAGTTAGGATTATTGTTGATACCTTTACGTATCGCAGTATCTGACTTGATAAGCTCCTGAAGGGAGAAATTTCTTGAAAGATTCATTTATTGACAGCTTAAACACTCATCGCTGTCATTGTCAAGAGCAGCTAAAGCTTCTTCCTTACAGTCTTGGCTACAGAATAAATCTAATTCGTCTTTAGCCTCAAACTCTTTTTTACATTGATTACAATTTTTTTTCATTCTATTATTTTTTTAATTGCTTTTGATCCGTCGATATTTTCTTCGAGTTCAACTTTTACTTTTTCACATTTGTATTCGATATTATCATTTGCCGAACGTTCTGCAACACGTTTTCCTTTTAAACAATCACTCATTGCAGGCTGTATTCTATGTTCTGTAAGAACACCTCCTATAAACATACAAAGTGCGACAACACTACTGATGACCGTTTCCATTTGCTCTTACCTTATCTTTTAATTCTTCAACATCTTGCAATGCTTTTTCTAGTTGTGTTTTTAAAAATTCTATATTGACTTTGTTAGTCATATTTTGTTCTTGAGTTACAGTTAATTTTTCAACGTCTCCATACAATGCTTCTATTAACATAAATTGTTCTTGATCAGTGGGCTTTTGTTCAGACTTTTTGAGTAAATCTGCATTAAACAATTCTCTTGATGTCTCCAGACTAGTCAACCTTGCCGTCACTTCTGTATATGCGAACACGCCCATTGCTACCAGCACGATCAGGCTAGCAACCGTTTTCATAGGCATCTGTACTCGTGCCTCGTCTCCGATGTTTAGTGGTTTATTGCTCATCTTTAGGTCCTATAAACTTATCACCCATAAGTTTGATATCAGGATTTTCTTTTTTATAATCATCTTTAATTGAGTCCCAATAACTTCCTTCAGGTTTAATAATCTTATCATCGGGAATAACTATACCAGAACATTTAGAAACTAACAATTTGAAGTTAGGATTGTTGTTCAAAGTGGGGTTTTTATTGACTTTTCCACACATTTTCATCAATTCTAGCTGCTGTTTTAATTCCATATTTTCTTGTTGAACAGCTTTAAACTCATCAGTGCAAGCTGAACCTAAATAGTGTCTCCAAGTTAAACGTAAAGATCTATCATCAGAAGGACTAGTATAATTATTATCGGGATTAAAATGCCTATAACTGTTTTCTGAATCTCTTTGTTCGACTGATAAGCTAAGATCACCAGTACTACAAGTATTAGTACCATTATTAAGATACTCATTTCTAGGATGTGCAGGTTTCATAAAACATAACAACACAAATAAAATAATTAATGCACCTGTAAAATAATAATTCATCCTGGCGATCTCCATGTTGCATAAATCCTTAGTAGTTAATTTCCCTGTTTAAATCTTTTATATCGTAGCTGTGTTCCCTTACTTGATCAGCTAATTGTCTATATAGATTTTCTGCCATCTGCCATGTTGCTTCAGCAGAAGATAGTCTTGTATTAATATCTGTAATATTTTTTTCTAATACACTTACGTCTCTTTCAAGATTAGTAAGTCTTAATTCGTTTTGATTAATAGTGTCAGTAAGATTTACAATATAACGAACACCCGTAAAAGTTCCGACTAAGACTGACGCCACAACCGGAACCATTACTATATTCTTTTTTAATAAATCTACTAGATTCATTATCTAAACCAATTTAAAATTCTTTTCCACCAAGAGATTTTAACTATAATTTTTTCAACAATGCACTGACACTTTTTTTTCTCAAAGTTACAATCCACACATATATTTAAACTCATTTTTTATCCTCTGTTGTATAAAACATTTTATTACTATCTTCAGTCAACCAATCTTTATTCTCTACATTCCATTTTGTAGTTTGGACGCTGTAATCAGGCACTTCTCTATCAGTAGTGTAATTTGGAGCATCCCACAATATTCTATTATTGGGTTGCGCTGCATAGTTGCCATTATCTAAAGCAAGTATGTGAGCACACTTGTGTTCCGCAGGAATCTCAGAATGCTCAGTATCTAGTATATTACTATCTGGGTGTCCCCAGTCAATAGTAAATAAATATTCAAATGGATAATTTATTTTATCTTTACCAAAGTATTTACCTCTTTTGCCTCTTAAAAAACTAAAGCAATGAACACTAGGATAATAACTAAAGCAATTCCATAATTGAAGATTGTCGATTGCGATATCTGATACGTCTTTTCTGTCAAATTTTTCTTGAAAAAACGCTGATATAGGTAGACGCCAAAAGCATGCACCATTTGGTAACATGATATTAAATAAGAGAGCGCGATCTGTAATAGAGACCACACTAAAGACACAGCAGTCAACAGACTCTCCTTGATGTTTTTCCAAATCATATAAATACTCCTTACGTATTTTACAGTAGATAGGTGGTATGTCCGCATTTAAATAAGCCATAGTTTATTTTATCTCTCCCCAATTAGGTCCAGATTCATAATCAACTTTATTCGGAACTTCCAAGTCTACTGCTTGTTCCATTATTTTTTTTATTTTATCAGCTTGGTCTTTGGATTCAATAGAAAAATCAAGTTCATCATGAATTTGTATATGTGCTAAATATCCTTCTTTGTATAAGTTAACCATTGCTCTTTTTGTCATATCTGCAGCACTACCTTGAATTAATTTGTTTAAAGCTTTGTATGTAAAAGCTCTACGTGTTGGATTGTTGTGCCAATAATTTTTTTTAGGTTTGCCATCTTTTTCTTTTATTACATTACCTTCAAAATCTTTTAACACTGGCCCCATTTCTTGTAACTCTTTCATACGTTCTTCATCTTCTGCAGGTATATATTTACCCCAATCACTACCTTTTAAAATAGGTTCGTACTTAGGAAACCTACAACGTCTTTCAAGTAATGTTTTTATTTGTCCTTTGTTTAATGCTGCATTCATAACTTTATTCATTAACTGTTTTACAAAAGGTGCTCTATCGTGATACTTTTTAAAAAGATCATCAGCTTTATCTTTTGTTAAATCTAATTCATTCATTAACTTTGCTTTACCCATACCATAAAACAAACCAAGATTAATTGTCTTGGCCTGTGATCTAGGTATGTCCGCCATCTCAGCTACAATTTTGTGAAAGTCTGTTGAAGGATCATTCTCATATGAATCTGCAATATCATTTACAGATGGTAACTCAAATTTTAATGCATAATGTGCAACAAGCCTTGGTTCCTGTTGCGAGTAGTCAAATGTACCCCACTTGCAACCTTCTTCAGGTATAAATAAACTTCTTATTAATGGTCCTGTATCTGGATCACGTGCTGGAATCTGTTGTAAGTTAGGATTAGAATAACTAAATCTACCGGTAACAGTGCCTCCATCATCAGATCTAATTTGATTTATATCTGCATGTATTCTACCCTTATGTTCATGTTTAATAATAGAATCAATAAATGTAGTTCTGACCTTGTTTATCTTTCTAGCTTCTGCTATCATACGTACTACAGGATGTTTATGTGTAACAAGAAAGTTTTTAGTAAATGATGGCTCATCAGATTTCTCAGTTCTTGAATAAGGTAAATTTAATTTATCAAAAAGTGGTGCAATACTTCTTGCCGCCATTAACTGAACTTCTACTCCTGTTTCTATTTTTATTTGTTGTATTAGGTTTTGTTCTTTTATTGCCAGTGCTGTTTTCAATTGATTGGCTTTCTCGACATCTACCCGCACCCCTAGGAAGCGCATATCAACCAGACAAGGAAAAAGATCAGTCTCTAAATTAAAAACATTTTGTAAGTCATCTTCAATAATTATTTTTTTAAATTTTTGCCAAAGTTCTAATGTAAGTGATGCATCTGCTTCAGCATACGATCCAACTTCCATAGCAGGTAATCTCCACATTTCTGCTTTTGCATCTAGTCCTCTTTCTTTTGCAGCTTCAATTAGTCTAGCTTCATTCTTACCTTTGTTAAGATAAGTCCAGGACATAGTATTTAAGGTATAAGAGAATCTATTCTCATCTATAAGACTGGCTGCAATCATAGTATCTACGATTAAACCATTGATTTTTATATTTAAATTACGTATCCAACATACGTCATACATTGCGTTATGAAATATTTTTGTAGCAGGCGATGAACACACATCGGTAAACCAATCTAAAACTTTTTTACGATCTAAGTTTGGACCTATCTCATGTGCAATAGGAAAGTAACCTTTCCAACCATCAACAGCAACAGCTATACCTACAACTTCACCATTACCCGTAATGGCTCCTGAACCCAGTTTCTTTAAGTCTGGATCACGTGTCTCTAAGTCAATAGCAATTTCTTCTGCTGATCTTAAATCAGGATACTCTGTAGGTACTAACCATTCTGTCTGAGGTATAATCATTTCTTTTTTAGATCTTTCATTGTTTTAATTTCTAATTCACAGTAATGAATTATTTTCTCAAGGTCTTGTATTCCGGCTTTGTTTTTGTAGCGACAAACATATTTTATAACATTGCCCTGAAAAAAAGAAAGGTCGTTCTTAGAAATAAATTCATATGGTTGAATATAAAACTCTTTGTAATGTGATCCTCCAATTTGTTTGTCTTGTGGAAATGAATCTTTAAATATATCCTTGTGTGTCATTTAACTGCCTCCATAATAAAAAACCATATACAGAATGTTAAAAATATATCTGATGTTATAACTCTCATAATTGATACCCCGTTCTTTTTATTTTTGCTTTTAGTTTGTATAGGTTATTTCTTGCTCTTGTGGTTCCTACGTACCAGACTCTATGTTCTTCGTCATGTTTTTGTTGACTGCGTTTAATAGATTTAAGAATTTTACTTCCCATATCTAAACATAAAATTACATTATCTTCTTCTCCACCTTTTGCTGCATGTATAGTAGATAGCCATATTCTAGCTTTAGCATTTAAATTTTCTTTGTTGTCCAACATATTTTTTATATATAATTTTTCTTTCTCATCAGCTTTTACAAATTGATCAAACCAATCTACAGTTCTATTAAATAAATTGTTTCCTAAATATTCTTGTATTTGTTTCTCTTCTTTCTCCTGTAAAATTTTTCCCTTACACCAACTTTCATAAAGCATAGCTGTATTATATAAAGTTACACTAAAACTTTTTCCTTTGTTAGTTTCGTAATATAAATTTTTACGTTTTAATTCCTCAGCTATTTTTAATTGTCTAGATATAGTTCTACTTAATATTAACCACTTACCTTTGGTTAAATCTATTTGATTTATATTAGATATCGTTAAAGACTCTCCTTCGAAATCTCTGGGTAAATAGTGTTTTTCCTTCCTTATACCCATAATTTGCTCAATCGGCTTCTGAGACTCCTCCTGGACGGTTCTAGACACACGTTTTGAGTACTTTAGGACCTTTTCTTTAGCCGGTTCTTTAATAAATCTCTCTACATCTGCACCAGCCCATACGAATATAGCTTGGTCATCATCTCCTGCAAGATATACATCTTTTGATTTTTGTTTAAATACATCAAATAGTTTCCACTGTAATGGTGATAGATCCTGAGCTTCATCTATAAATACTGCTTTGAATGTAGGGAAGTTATCTTTGTCTTTAGATTTAATTGTTAAATCTACTAAATCATTGAAATCATATAAATTTTTAGCATCTTTATACTTTACTAAATTATCACTAATATACTTTAAAGTTCCCCATAATATTTCTTTCGGATTATGTTCCCATAATTCATATTCTTCTCTTGGAGTAATACATTTATTAACTGCTTTATGTATCAATTGAAAATAAGGATTGTCACAAGTTAGATAATTAATTTCTTCTTTGTTATATTTGTCTGCGTATTTTACTTTTACATTTATTTCCTTACCAAACTTTTCATAATGATAAGGTTGCATAATATCTTCTTTGTTTAAATCCAAATAATTAAAACAAAAAGAATGTAATGTTTGAAAATAAGGTAAGTTCTTATCACTCGCTGGCATTCTTTCTTTTGCAACACCAGCAGCTTTTTTACTAAATGCAAAGTAACCTATTTTATGAAGTGGTGTTCCTAGTCTTGCGTATGCTTTAGCTCTACTAATTAGTTTAAATGTTTTACCTGTACCTGGTGGTCCATAGTATTTATAAATCATACAATATCTTCTTCACTTTCAAACTGATGTTGTTCGTTAACTTCTTCTTCACTTTCAAAATACTTCAACGGTATTCGTAAAGTCTTTAGTGGTGGATACTGTTTGTTGTCAGAATCTTTTCCAGGAAATTTTTTACTATGATCAAACTTAGCTTGGTCTTCCGGTTTCTTACTAGGAAATAATGCTTTAATCATCAATGATGTTTTAGCTGATGATTCTTTCCATTCATATGTTTTTAAATCATCATAGAATGCACTGTATAAAAAGTATGCATACTCATCATCTAATAAAGGTCTACCACTTTTAAATGAATTATACTTCTTAGCTTGTGGATCATTTATATATCTATTGATATGTGCTTTTAATATATCAGATGGATTAGTTCCTTCTGCAGGTTCTAATATTTCTATTTTAGATTTCTCAAATAAGTTTTTTAGTATTTCATAAAAGTCATTACCCTTAATTGTAGGTGGTACTACGTGTACCTGTTCCATTAGTAATGCTCTTAATTCTTTCTGACTTTCTATTCTATGCACATTTTTTGCGTGCACTTGTTTTGTTTGTCCTTCTTCATTCTCAACAGTAAAATACCATTCAGGTGTAGGTTTTATATTTAATTTTTGTAATGCAGATAATGCTGGCCATACCGGTTTATTATCAGATATAATTCCAAACTTTCGTTTAACACATACAGACTTTACACACACCGGTGCTAGTAATGGATCATTACAAGTATGACCTTTGGTATCCTTACTCCAACTTTTAATCTTTTGATTAACATGTATATCTGTCCAGTTATTATCAAACTCAAAATATTTTCTTGCAGCTTCTATAACTTTGTCTTGCCATTTGTCAGGATATTTTTTTTTAGCAAACACCATGTAATTATATAAAAATCTATCTCTACCATCTTTCATTATTTTTTTAGTTAAAATTCCTAAACAAGGAGGACCATCTACAAATTCTTCTCCACCACCTGTTAATTCTTCTTCTACAATTCTTTTTTGTATATCTTTTAGTTGTGCTTCTGTTTGTGCATTAGCTTCTATGACTTTTAAAAACATATCAATTTGCATTTCTTCACCGTCTGGAAGTAATGCTTTTCTTGAAATACTATTGTAGGGTAAGTTTATAAAGTTACCATTAGTCTTCTCCCCATCAGCATTTTCACCTAATGAAGTTTGCTTTGGAAATATTTCTGTGTTGATTGGTAGTTTAAATAAAAATAAAACCTGTTCTAAAAAATCTCTTATCGCTTTTGTTTTTACAAACTCAGTGGTGAACACATATAAATGTAGTCCACCACTCTTCGACAGGACAGGTATGATCGGAAGCTTTTTTTCTTGTATAATATTTAAATAAAATTTTCTATCTATTGGATATTTATCTACATCAATTGCACCAAATCTAGCTTTACCTTCATCAGTACATGGTTGTATACCAATAGATTTTTTACCAGATAGATGGTCTAAATAATCTTGTTCGACAACAGGTATTGAAGACCACTCATGTGGATATCTTTTCTTACCTGTTTCAGCATCTACAAAACCTTCAGTTGTTTTGCAAACTCCATAATTTCTTTTTAACCCTGTAAAGTACTTTATATATTCCTGCATTTAATCCTGTCCTATTAATTTCTAAAGGCGCCTCCAGTCTCCCTTCAGCGCCTCTGTAGCTACATTCCTCTAGGGAATTAGATAATGTCTTTAGTATTTTTGTTTTCAACTTTATCATACGTAGGTTTAGCAGAACCTTTAGAAACTTCTTTCTGTAGATTCTGTGCCATAGTATAAGCTTCAGCATCCATACCTGTGGATACATCTAACATTTTTACTAATGATGGTTTGTACACATGCCAACTTTTATCACCCCAGTTTTTGCCAACTGTTTTTAAGTTGAACACTGCAGTGTAAGCCGCTGGTTGAAATGTACCTTGGGAATCTTCCATTCTCAAGTTAGCAATCAAGTTGTTTAACTCTCTTCCTGGAGTTAAATTAGATGATCTCATGGCAATAACAGCTTTTCTAAACTCTTTACCAACTATAGCTATTACATAGAAATACATTGTTTTTTCTACATAGTTACCATTAGGTAATCTGTATCTACCATTCTTTTCTTCGACGGCATCTGTAGGTATCTCTAAATGAGTTCCTACTGGAGCAGCTGCGCTATCTCCTCTTTCTTGCCATTCCGGAAATCTAGTTTGAGTATGAGCAACAACTATATCTAGTCCCTTCTCACCATCAATTAAATTTCCAAAACTACCAGAATAGATCATTCCAGGTTTTGCACCTTCAACGTATTTTGCGTTTCTTGAGTTACACTCAGGTGATAACTGATGAAGTATTTTTAAAATCGGTGTTGATACATCATCCGATCTTAACTCTTCAGTTCCTTTTCCTGAATCAGCTCTTAGGTTAATTGTTGATAATGCACCTGCATTATCTTTCTTTACGATTGTACTTTCTGTACTCATATATGTCTCCTATTATTTAATCGTTACTATTTATTTTTTAATTTAGTTTGATTTCCATCAAACGTACTAAATAGATCAGTAGGAATTTCGTTACCTTTTTCTTTGAAATCCTTCATCACTACTGTGAGTGAAGCGTGGTGAACCTTCTCGTCTTGAGTTGGTTCATAGCCACGCTCCCTCGCAAGGCCAGCATATTCGACAGCCTTGTTATC
>KB911116.1 GCA_000383355.1 Flavobacterium sp. SCGC AAA160-P02
GCAACAAACAATGCAGTAGAAGTTACCAGAACAGTAACAATCACAGCAGATGCTACTATCCCAGTGATTACTTTAGTAGGAGCGAACCCACAGAGCATTGAATTAGGAACTGCTTATAGTGAATTAGGCGCTACTGCTACAGACAATATAGACGGAGACATTACAGCAAACATTGTTATCGATGCAAGTGATGTGAATGTAAACATTGCAGGAGATTATACAGTTACCTATAATGTTCAGGATGCTGCAGGAAATGATGCAACACAAGTTACCAGAACAGTAACGATTACCGCAGATGCTACTATCCCAGTGATTATTTTAATTGGTGACAACTCAATTACAATAGAAGCAGGCTTCACTTATATAGATTTAGGTGCAATCGCAAGTGATAATGTCGATGGTGATATCACTAACAGCATCATAGTTGCAGGAGACACGGTAGATTCAGAGATTGTAGGTATTTATACAATTACGTACAATGTATCTGATATAGCAGGTAATGCAGCTGAAGAAGTAACCCGAATGATTACAGTTGTAGATACAACTGCTCCTATAATTAGTGGCTTAGCTAGCTATACTGTACTTGAAAATATAGAAAATCTAGAGGTTGTAACTTTTAGTTCAGACTCAGAGACCATATGGAGTATTGAAGGAGATGATGCAGCATTATTTTCTATTAATCAAGAAGGAGCGTTTAGCTTTAATGAATCTCCAGATTATGAAACCCCTTTAGATAATAATCAAGGAAATGATTACTTAATTAAAATAATAGCGACAGATTTAAATGAAAATATTTCAGAGCTAGAGGTTTCAATTAACGTTTTAGATACAGACGAAATAGCCCCATATGTTACCTCAATGACTTTTAATGATGATTTCTTATCAGGAAGTGAAGATGTAAAAATTAATGTAAAAATATCTGAAAATATAACCGGAATTAGTGAAGATAGTTTTGTTAGTAGTGAAGGAGAGTTTACTAGTATTGCAGGTTCTAATAAAACCTTTAATATAGATTTTGACCCTATTCAAGAATTTGATGGATACGCAAAAATTGAAATTCCTGCTGGATCTTTTGTAGATGCCTCAGGAAATGAAAATTTAGCTTATTTAGATTCTGTTAGGGTAGATACTAGGGGGCCTGACTTTGTATTTAATGCATCAAGAGATACAATTGTTTTAAATCAAACACTTATCATGACTCTTGCTTTTACAGAAGAGCCAAACGATTTTAGTGCTGAATTGTTTGACATAAATATTGGTGAATTAACAAATCTAAGTAAAGAAAATGACACATTATATTCAGCTATTTTTACTGCACCAGATGTTGATGTTTTTGGAGAATTTCAAGAAGAAGTTATTATTTCTGTAGCTGAAAATACATTAGAAGATCAGTATGGTAATTCAAATTTAAATGCCAGATCAGTTAGTTTTTTCCTAGATACTACAACTGCTTATGGTGAACCTGAACTAGTAGAAGCTAGTGAAGGACAACCAATAACTCAAGCAGTATTTGGTTCTGAACTTCAGGCGGCAGAAGATTTGGTATATCAGGTTGCAAGTCCATTATCGGTTGCTATACAAAGAGATCAACAAGGAAACCCTGTTCTAGATGAAAATGGAGAAGAAATACCGTTAGCCGGAAGAGATTCGTCTGATCCTGGAGAATTATTTTTTAATGAAGATGGTAGTTTTGAATTTGTTCCAGATGAACATTTTTATGGAGTAGTAACTTTTCAGCATTTTATAACAGATGAATTTGGTCAAGAATTTGGTCCGTATGAGGTAGTGATTGAAATAGAAGAAGTTCCTGACGAAGATGGTATTCCAACAGCACTTGAAGAAATTTTTCCATCAAATGATATAGATGGAGATGGTATACCAGACAGAAAAGCAGATCATGTAGTTACTTTTCCTATGGGTAGTGCAGATGAATTTAATGATGCTTTAGAATGGGCAAATTTACCAAAGAATGAAAGAGGTAGTGATCCAAGAAAACCTGCACCTTCATCTATGGGATCTATAGTCGCAGGATCTAGAGATGAAAATGGTAATATAACTGCAGATAATACTCTTAAATTAAAAAATATTTCAATAAACCCACGCCCTGATTTAGACCCGTTTGAATCTGAAGTAAATTTCAACCAAGATCCAATACAGTTTTCTTTAGGTTCAACAGAAGAAACATTTACTGATTTAGATGGTGATCCATCTAACGGAGTTCAGGTAAGATTAGTTATAGATTTACCAGTTCCTATAAAAGCAACTACTTTCTTAAAAACGAAATCTTCTGGAGAAGTTTTTCAATATTTAGATGATCAAGACCTTGCTACTTTTGATGATGGAGCTACTTTAGTTGACGAAAATGGAGATGGATTAATTGAAACGGTAGTTATTACAATAACAGATAATGGAGTTGGAGATAATAATCCTCTTATTGGAGAGATAGATGATCCAGGAGCACTTGCTCTATATGGGCCTTTTGTTAAAAACGCTGAACTTGCAGTGTTTTCTGAAAATGTTACTAGGGATGATGTATTATTTGATTTCTTTGATTTTAATTCAAACACTGATAAGGACATTGATAACCAGCAAATTACCTATGCTATTTCAAATTTAAATTCTCAGAAAATACAAGAGTCATTTACAATTGATACTAGTACGGGTGAATTATTTGCTACAGATTCAGCTATTTTCGATTTTGAATCCTATGATATTGATGATGATACTGAGGTAGCAACCTTTGAAGTAATTATCTCTGCGACAGATACAGATTTAAATGTAGATTTAGCAAAGTTAACCATCAATTTGTCGAATGAAAATGAGCCTCCAACTATTATCAATGACGATGCATATTCTTTCGAGGAAAATTCACCTAGAGAGGAAGTAGTCTTTAATATTTTGTCATTACCAGATTATAATGATTCATCAACCTACAGAATAGAATCAGAACTTGATTTTGAGTCATTTTCTGTAGATTCGATTTCTGGAGCTGTTAGATTTTTAATAAGTCCTGATTTTGAAACTAAAACATCCTATGAATTAAGAGTGTCAGCTGAAGACAACTATGACTCTAAAGAGTTTGGAACAGTTACCATCAATATTATTGATGTAGATGAAATACCACCAATAGTTACTGAAAATCAAGTATTTTCTTATTTTGAAAATTCAATTTCTAATACGGTTGTAGGAAATGTTATCGCAACTGATAATTTTGAGGTTGTTAACTACGAATTGATTGAGTTAGATAATCCATCCAAAGAATTTTTAGCAATAGATGAGGAAGGTACTTTAAAATTAATTTTAAATACTAATCAGATAAGTTCATTTGTAAATGATTACGAAATAGAACCCAACAGTTATGTAAGAGAGGTTGTTGCAATAGATTTAGCTGGAAATACTTCTTTAGCTCAAGAAATTCAATTTTCGATTGAAAATGTAGATGATACAGATTCAGACGGTGATGGAATAGATAATTACTTAGACAATTGTATTTTAACTCCTAATCCAGATCAATTAGATACAGATGGAGACGGTATAGGAGATGTATGTGATGACGATGATGACAATGATGGAGTATTAGATGTAGATGATAATTGTCCATTAGTAGCAAATACTGATCAGTTAGATACAGATGAAGATGGTGTAGGTGATGTTTGTGATATAGATTCAGATGGTGATGGTATATTAGATATTGAAGATAATTGTATTTTAACTCCTAATCCAGACCAATTAGACACAGATAGAGATGGTATTGGAAATATTTGTGATGATGATGATGATAATGACGGGGTTTTAGATATAGATGATAATTGTGTATTAACGAGAAACTCAAATCAATTAGATACAGATGGTGATGGAATTGGAAACGTTTGTGATGAAGATGATGATAATGATGGAGTAGATGATATAGCAGATAATTGTAGTACTGTTTTTAATCCTGATCAATTAGATACAGATGGCGATGGAATAGGGAATGTATGTGATGATGATGATGATAACGATGGAGTTTTAGATCTTGATGATAATTGTATACTTACTCCAAACCCAGACCAATTAGATACGGATAACGATGGTATAGGAGATGCTTGTGATCCAGATGATGATAATGATGGAGTTATAGATAGTGATGATAACTGCCCGCTAACACCAAACGAGGATCAGTTAGATACAGATAACGATGGTATAGGAGATGTCTGTGATGAAGATGATGATAATGACGGTGTTTTAGATATAAATGACAATTGTCCATTAACATCAAACGCGGATCAATTAGATACAGATAACGATGGTATAGGAGATGCTTGTGATCTAGATGATGATAATGATGGAGTTATAGATAGTGATGATAACTGCCCGCTAACACCAAACGAGGATCAGTTAGACACAGATAACGATGGCATAGGAGATATTTGTGATGATGATGATGATAATGACGGAGTATTAGATGTTGATGACAACTGTCCGCTAACACCAAATACAGATCAATTAGATACAGATAGCGATGGAATAGGAAATGTGTGTGATAATGATGATGATGGAGATTTATTATCAGACGATGAAGAGATTACTAATGGTACTAATCCGCTAGACCCAGACTCTGATGGAGATGGGAAAAATGATTATGTTGAAGGCCTTGAGGATTTAGATGGTGATGGTATTATTGATGCCCTCGATTCCGAAACCTTCGACACAGATGGTGATGGACTTAACGATGAATATGATATAGGAAATGAGGATTACTATTCAGATAGTGATGGAGATGGTTATAAAGATTGGGAAGAAGTAGAAGATGGAATCCGTGTAGGTGCTGATATTGTTAGTCCAATAAATTCTAACTTATTTCCTCCTATAGATTCAGATTCTGACTTTTTGTGCGAATTCCATGATAACGATGATGACAATGATACTATTCTTGATATCGACGATAACTGTCGAATAATTCCAAACACAGGTCAATTAGATACAGATAATGACGGACTTGGTGATGTTTGTGATGAAGATGATGATAACGATGGGGTATTAGATATAGATGATAATTGTCCGCTAATACCAAATACAGATCAACTAGATACTGATGGTGATGGTACAGGAGATGTTTGTGATGAAGATGATGATAACGATGGGGTATTAGATATAGATGATAATTGTCCGTTAACACCAAACTCAGACCAATTAGATACAGATTTAGATGGGCTAGGAGATATTTGTGATGAAGATGATGATAATGATGGAGTATTGGATGTAGATGATAACTGCCCACTAATACCAAACTCGGATCAATTAGATACAGATGGTGATGGGCTTGGAGATGTATGTGATGATGATGATGACAATGACGGCATATTAGATATAGATGATAACTGTCCAATCATACCAAACCCAGATCAATTAGATACAGATTTAGATGGTATTGGAGATGTTTGTGATGATGATGATGACAATGATGGAGTATTAGATATAGACGATAACTGTCCATTACTATCAAATCCAGACCAATTAGATACAGATAACGATGGTATTGGAGATGTTTGTGATGAAGATTCTGATGGAGATAATCTAATAGATGATCTTGATAATTGTGTATTCTCTTATAACCCAGACCAACTAGATACAGACGGAGATGGTATAGGAGATATTTGTGATACAGATGATGATAATGATGGAGTGTTAGATATAGATGATAATTGTCCATTAACACCAAATCCAGATCAATTAGATACAGATGGCGATGGACTTGGAGATGTATGTGATGATGATGATGATAATGACGGTTTGTTAGATATAGATGATAACTGCCCAATCACATCAAACCCAGATCAGTTAGATACAGATGGAGACGGACTTGGAGATGTATGTGATGATGATGATGACAATGATGGAGTATTAGATATAGATGATAACTGTATCCTTACTCCAAACCCAAATCAACTAGATACAGATAACGATGGTATAGGAAATATTTGTGATGATGATGACGATAACGATGGAATTTTAGATGAAGATGACAACTGTCCGCTCACATCAAATTCAGATCAGTTAGATACAGATGGCGATGGACTAGGAGATGCTTGTGATACAGATGATGATAATGACGGCCTATTAGATACTGAAGAAATTGAAATTGGAACCGATCCATTAAATATTGATACAGATACAGACGGGGTAGATGATTACATAGAGGTATTAGATGAAACCAATCCACTAGATTCTTGTTCTTTATTGAGAAGTAGCCAATCTATAACAGAAAATATTTTAATATGGAATAATGAAGATTGTGACGGAGATGGGGTATTCAACTTCTTTGAATTAGAGTTAGATACAGATTTAGATGGAATAGATAATTTAAATGATGAAGATGATGATGGAGATCAAATTTTAACAAAAGACGAAAATCCAGATCCAAATAATGATGGAGACCCAGTAGATGCTTTTGATGCAGATTTAGATGGCACCCCAGACTTTTTAGAGTTTAATAGCTTTACAGAAGGAATAGAAGATGGTTTAGAAATATATAATGCAATTTCACCAAATGGAGATGGTTTAAATGATTTCTTAATTATTAGAAACATACAATTATATCCAGAAAATAAAATTCTTGTTTTCAATAGATGGAATCAAATAGTTTTTGAAACAACAAATTATGGTGCTAATGGAAATGTTTTTGACGGAATACATCAAAAAACAAAAAGGCTACTTCCAGTAGGAACGTATTTCTATATATTCTCTTATAAAAATACGAATGGAAAACTAGTAAATAGGAAAGGGTATCTTTACATTAATAATTAAAGATGTTTAGATATACTATAATCTTCATATTGTTTTCATTAACAACTTCTGCTCAGCAAGAGGGGTTATTTACGCAGTATATGTTTAATCCTTCAATTATTAATCCAGCGTATGTTGTTACAAAAAACGCACCCTCTATTTATATTCAGCAAAGAAATCAATGGGGTAATCTTGAGGGATCACCAAATACAAGTTTCTTTAGTTATCAACACCCCTCATTATTTCAGAATTTAGGAATAGGGATAAATATAGTTAGTGATAATATTGGGCCAGTAACAGATTTTAGTTCGTCAGTAGATTTTTCTTCTCTGATAAGAATTAGTGAACGTTGGAATACCTCCTTAGGAATTAAGTTGGCCTACAATGTGTTAAATGTAAATTTTGATTTGTTAAATATTTATAATCCATCAGATCCTTTCTTTTCTAAAAATATTAGAAATCTATCTTCATTAAATTTTGGATTTGGTGTGTTTGTCTTTAGTGAAAAAACTTATTTTGGGTTTTCGTCACCTAGTGTAGTGAGGCAAAATCATTTTGACGATGATAGTATTGTATTTAATGCATCAGATGAACAACATTATTATCTCACAGCAGGGCATGTGGTAAATTTATCTAATACTGTTAAATTAAAACCATCTACTATGTTGAGATATGTAGACAATCTTCCCATTCAAATGGATGTCTCTTTAAATACTTTTCTACATGATAAAATTATACTTGGTGTATCCTATAGGTTAAAATCTTCCATAAGTGCTATTGCTGGGTTTTATGTTTCAGATTCCATGCTTATAGGATACAGTCATGATTCCGAAACTAATAGGTTGCGAGATTTTACTGGAAACAGTAGTGAGTTTTTTGTACGATGGGAATTTAAAACTAATGAAATAATTAATCCAAGATTCTTCTAATGAAAACAAAGCTTCTTATCATCATGGTTATCTGTTCTCAGTTTGTATTCTCACAAAAGAGGAGTCTTAGAGTTGCTAATGAGCAGTATTTAAAAAGTAATTATAGCTCGGTTATAGAAAACTATAAAACTATTACAGCCACCAAATATGCCATGCAGTTTTCTGACCTTATTAAACTAGCACATAGTTATTATAATATTGGAGACTATGAAAATGCTAAGAAATATTATGATATAGCATTTAAAAGAAGAACAACCACAGATCGGTTTCACAAATTAAATTATATGCACCTTAATTTAGTGTTTAAGGATACAATAGCATATCAAAAATTTTCAAAAAAATTTACCATAAGCGATACTGTTTTAGATAAATATATTAGCAATACCATTGAGAGACCGGAAGATACTATTTTAACAAAAGTAGATTCACTCATGGGCGTTTTTAATTATTATGAAGAAGATCAAAATTTATATAGCACAATTATACAGGATGGGTACTCAAAAAATAGGGTAAAAAATAAAGACTCTTTGCAATACCAAGAACTCTTTCAGTTTAAAATAGATATTAACCAAGGAGCCTATTCATTCAATAATAATAAAACCAGAGTTTTAATTACACTTAATGAATTTAAAGGTCGTAGAATTATTTACAAAAAAGGTAAATCTAACTTAAAAATTTATGAACTAGTCTTAAATGACTCTGTTGATACTGCTCCTAAGCAAATTAGCATCAATCAAAAAAAATATAATTTTTCAAGCCCTGTGTATAGTAATGATTTTACAAAGCTATATTTTGTAAGTGACATGCCAGGTGGGATTGGAGCTACTGATATTTATGTAGCAGATGTTTCTAAAGAAGGTGCTTTTTCTAATGTAAAAAATTTAGGACCAACAATTAATACAAGTAAAAGAGAAAATTTTATTACACTAGATGCTCAAAATAATTTATACTTTTCATCAGACGGTCATCTAGGTTTAGGAGGCTTAGATATTTTTAAAATAAATCTAGACAATACAGATAATGCTCCAGAAAATTTAGGTTCAGAAATAAACACTATTTATGATGAATTTTATTACCGAGCCATTAACAATACCATGTATTTTTCATCTAATAGTTATGGAGTAGACAAAACATATGCTTTACAATACACAGCCTATTTACAGCAACAAAAAAACAAGCAACTTCTACAAGACTTTAAACAATATTTAAAAGAAATTACCTATGCCTCTAAAGCATATGCTCAGTTATTAGAAAGTCTTCAATTAGAAAAAACTGAACTTTCAAAGAAGAAAATAGCACTCATGCAACAAATGGTTGCCTCTAGTAAGCAGTTAGAAGATAGTACTGCAGTAGTTAATGCAACAAAACCTCTAGAGTTAGTTGTAGACGCAATAGAAAAGAAAGTAGAAAAACCAGTTCAAAAAATAAAAATATATCATACTATATTAGGCTCTTTCTTAACTTTAAGAAGAGCAGAAAATTTAAAAATGAGTTTGTTAAAATTAAACTTAGGAGAAGTTCAAATTTTAGAAAAAACAGCTCTTGGCTTTCATAGAGTTAGTATTAAAAGAGACAGATCTTATAGAACGGCTATGAAAGAATTACCGTATTATATAGATCTTGGGTATTTTGATGCTTGGATTGTTCCTTATATTATAGAAAGATAATATTGTTTTTTATGATTAAACGGTTTTTATTTTTAATCCTTGTATAAAAGTATAATATTCTTTAATAATTTTATCCTTTAAAAGAGCACAGTTTTGTGTTGCTTCTTTTTTAAAATTTATCTCAAAAGGACTTAATGTAGCTTCATCAAAACTATTACAAGAAAAAAGATAAAGTTCCATTAAAATAGGTAATACAGAAAGACCTTTAGAACTTGCAATGTATTTTTTGTAATTGCTCTCAGGATCACCATCATGTAATACTTCTATGTATTCATTAATTTCAAGTTTTTTTAATGTTTTTGAGAGTGAATGATCATCAATTTTTTCTCTAGAAGACTTAAATTCTTTGATGGTAGCTCTTTTGAGAAGAAGCATATCTCTTAGAATAATAAAACTCCATTGATCTTCAAATAAATTTGCAGATAGTAAAAAGGACATCCTTAGCTTTTTTTTATAAAGGTATAAAAAAAATAGTAGTACTTTTTTTTGATTAAAAAAGGAGTGGGTTTTGGGGTGAGGTTTGTGTTGTTAATGTTGGGTTTAAATATTAATTTATTACTAGAAAATTTATATCTAAATCATAGACAACTCCTGAGGTTATAGTTACTGTAAAAGACCCATTAGAAGGAATTGCAGATTGAATAAAAGTTTTGTCTGCATTAGCTGATGAAATAGTACATATTAGTATAGAGTCGCTAGTAACGAAGCTATTGGCAATTACAACATCTAAGTCAAAGCCAGATAAGATTCTAAATCTTCCAGACATTGAGTTTATTGTTCTGTCACCTCCAGTTGTATCAATATTTGATCCATTATTACTATCATTTAATCCAGTAGTAGTAACAGTTCCCCCAACAGTTAAGTTTCCGGCAATATTTGCTACTCCGCCAGCTCCAAGACTTAAAACGGTCTCTTGGTTGTTAGTAATAGAACTAGAAGCACCTGATCCACTTATTTTAAATAATATGTCTCCACCTGTACCTGCACCAGTTGATTGTCCACTAGAAAGTTCAAGTGAAGTACCACTAAGATCAGTTCCACTTTCGGCAGGTATTTCGATAATACCTGGAGTTCCAGCAGTACTAAGAGTTATTTTATTAGCGGTAACGTTTAAATCACCAGTTAAAGTAGTTACACCAGTTACATCTAGTGTTCCTTTTATTGTTGTCATAACACCTGTTGAAGCAATGTTAACAACACCACCACCAGTTGCTAATGAAGTTGCACCAGAAGAATCAAATGTACTAACACTTGTATCACCAGTAACATCTAGGGTTGAAGTAATATCAACACCTGCAGCACCATTTAAAGTTAACGCCCCAGCACTAGTTGTAATATTAGATGCTGCAGCCGCATCTAATGAAATTCCAGCACTAGCATCTACAGTAATATCTGCTCCGTTAAGTGATGTAGTAGTATTATCAGCAGAACCTAAAGTTAAATTACCAGTGCCGTTAGGGTCAATAGAAATAGCACCATTAGTTCCTGTTGTCATAGTAATGCCTCCACTTCCTGAGGTTAGATTAATAGCAGTCGCACCAGTTGCATTACCAATAGTAACAGTTCTTGCTGCTGCTCCAGTTCCAACATTAATGTCTTGTGCAATAGCATCATTACCAATATTTATGGCTCCTGTACCTTTAGCTTTTAAATTTAAATCAACATTAGTATCAACACCTGAAGCTGAAATAGTTGGTCCGTTTCCAGTTGCTGCGTTGGTAACTGTAATTTCATTGACTGCACTAGCTGTTGCAGTTCCTTTAATTAATTCATTTCCGGTTGAATCTAGGATGTTTCCAATGAGATTACCAGTAAAAGTAGCATCCGTTCCGTCAGTTCCGTTTTCTAATATTTTGCTTGTACCGTCACTTGCAAAAACATTACCAGTTAGATTACCAGTTAGATTTCCTGAAAATGTAGTTGAAGTTAATAATCCTGTACTTGGATTATAAATAAGAGTACCTGTATCGTCGAGTAATCCATTAGTTTCGTTATTAAATACAATTGGAAAATTAATATTTTCTGTATTATCAGTTACAGAAACTGTTGCTGCATTACCTGTTGTTGAACCAGAAGATCCGCTTACATTACCTGTCACATTACCAGTAAAAGTAGCATCCGTTCCGTCAGTTCCGTTTTCTAATATTTTGCTTGTACCGTCACTTGCAAAAACATTACCAGTTAGATTTCCTGAAAATGTAGTTGAAGTTAATAATCCTGTACTTGGATTATAAATAAGAGTACCTGTATCGTCGAGTAATCCATTAGTTTCGTTATTAAATACAATTGGAAAATTAATATTTTCTGTATTATCAGTTACAGAAACTGTTGCTGCATTACCTGTCACATTACCAGTTAGATTTCCTGAAAATGTAGCATCCGTTCCGTCAGTTCCGTTTTCTAATATTTTGCTTGCACCGTCACTTGCAAAAACATCACCTACAAATAAAGTAGTATTTCCTGCTAATGCAGTTCCAGCTGTTGTTCCTAATTGTAATAGAGAAGTATCTCCTGCTAATGCAGTTGTAGCAGTTGTTCCTAAAACCATAGAAATTTTAGCTGTATTAGCAACTATCGCATCCGATTGATCGGAAGTAATGCCGGTCTTAGCGGTGTTAGCTAATATTGCATCTGTTTGATCAGAAGTAATGCCGGTCTTAGCGGTGTTGGCTACTATCGCATCTGTTTGATCGGAAGTAATACCGGTCTTAGCGGTATTAGCTACTATCGCATCAGATTGATCGGAAGTAATACCGGTCTTAGCGGTGTTGGCTACTATTGCATCTGTTTGATCGGAAGTAATGCCAACTTTAGC
>KB911117.1 GCA_000383355.1 Flavobacterium sp. SCGC AAA160-P02
CAATAGCCAAATCTGGAAACCCATATGATGAAACATTTGTTACAGTATTAATGGCTAATGGCTAAATAGTAATAACGGCCATAAAATAAATATTTAAAAAGCTTAAACAGAAGTTTAAGCCTAGAATACTAATACATAAAATTAATGATAAAAAAACTTGGAGTTTAACTCAGTTCTTTGTTGTGCTTAGTACTTTTTTATTTAAATTCAATACTTAGAAGTATAGCCATAGCTTCTTTAAAGTTAGTGTCATAAATATTTTTAAGAGAAGAATAATTGTAATTATAATATTCTCCATTATGTTCAAAATAAACACTATACCTTTTATAACTTTTTCCGTTCCACTTTGATTCGGTTTCAAGAGTATAAACATCACCGAGTTGACTATTTTCAACTAATAAGGCTTCTTGAGATGTAATATTACGCACCTTATTGGTTTTTTTTATTTGAATTATAGAAAATTCTTTTAATGACGAAGGTTTTTCTTTAAGCTGATATTGAAAAATAGAAACTAAATTATTGAAAAAATTAGTTCCTTTTTCAAGAGGTGTATAACCAACATAGCCATGATGTTTAATTGGTCTCCAATTATTAGGTTTAACAACTACAAAATTTTGACTATTTATCCAATTTTGTGTTTCAGCTTTAGTTTTATTTGTTTTGACTGATGCACAATTAGATAAAGTTAAAATCAATAATAATGAAATAATTTTTTTCATTCAGTTTTTCGTATTAAGTACAACGTGCTTGTGCATGGTTTTGTTGCGATCTTATTAGACTAAAATACTAAAAAAACAACCAACATTGGAAGTGTCCGAGGATTTTCCGCAAGGAAAATCAACCAGCAATAAATTATGCACGGTGTTGCCAGTAGTTTTTATATTTCCATTTCTACCATTTCCGCTCTTGCTCCTAATCGAATTGGTAAAATACTTGTTCCAATTCCTTTTGATATGTACATTTTCGGTTCGGATTCTTTATACCAACCTTTTAAATATTTTCCACTTCCTTGAGGTTTAAAAGGAACAATACCTAAAAATGTAATTTGTCCTCCGTGAGTATGACCAGAAAGTACTAAATCAATATTTAAATTCTCTTTCTTTTTTGTAATTATATCCCTGTATTCAGGACAATGTGATAAAACGATATTGGTTTCGGTTTGTTTTAGATTCTCAACTGCTTTTTCGAAATCAGCATTTCCACCAACTAAATCGTCAATTCCGATTATTGAGATTTCACGATTTTTAATTGAAATAGTTCTGTTCTCATTTATTAATAATTCGCAATTATTTTTAGAATAAGTATTTCTAAGTTTTGTCAAATCGACTTTCCCCCAATATTCCCAATTTCCTGTAATTGCATACTTTTTGATAGAATTATCTATTAATTGCAAAAAATCGTTCAATGAATCTATTTTTTCGGTTTTGTCAACAGAATCTCCAGTTATAAATATTAAATCAGGTTTAATTGAATTTATTTTTTTCGCAATAGATTTATGAAAATATCTTAATTGGTCAAAATGTAGATCCGAAATTTGAATGATTTTTATTTTGTCTTTTTCCAATTTTGAAATGTCAAAGTAATTCCAGTCAATTACATATTTCTCAAACCAAAGTGAGTCCAAAAGAACTAATCCAATTGAGGCTAAAATTCCTCTTTTTATAAATTTTCTTCTGGTAAAGTTCGTCATTTCTTAAATTACTGGCAACGTGTTTGTATATGGTTTGTTGCGTGGTTAAGCAACTAATTTAGTAAATAATTACGGACAAAGAAAGTCCGCGAGGACTTTCGTAAGTAGGCAAGAAGCCAGCAATAAATTATATACGGTGTTGGCAGTAGTTTTTATATACTTAATAAATCATTTGTTGTGTCACTTTCGTTTTCTATTTCCTTTTCCAATTCTTTAACTTTCTTAACTAAGTTATTAAATATTGCTTTAGCTGCTTTGACGTAACCATACTTTTCCATAATTTTATATAAGTCATCATCAATTTTTTTACATTCATCAAAGTTATCAAATATCAGATTATATTCGATATTATCTCTCTTTTCAGTATTGTTATTTTTTGTTTTTAGAAATTTTTCAAGTTCTTTTTTTGGTATTTCTTTTCCAAGTCTTAAAAAACTACTATTCGTTAATTTAAAGAAGTTTAAAACATTGTCTTCTGGTGAGGATGCATACCCAAATCCAGCACTTCTTAAAATGTCTTTATTTTTCTCATTTTCTCTAAAGAATAAATTTATCCTGAAAGCTTTAAAATATCTACATATGAATTCTTTTCCTGTAATGTTACTTAATGGGATGATTAATTCATTTGAATTTTTTAGGATAAAACTTTTTGAGAAGCATACTTTATCTAACTCAAAGCATAAATTGAAAAAACTTTGATTACCTCCGAAAGTAAATAGCTTTAATTGATTCATTTTTTCTTTATATAAACCTTCTCTCTTTTCAGTTGGTAATTTGGAAATTAGGCTTGCAGTAAAGTATTCTTGAAGTGACTTGTGAGGAAATTTATACTCTAAACCATCTTTAACTAAAATAGATATAGATACAGTTAAGTCATAAATAATGTCATTAACATCACAGCTTAATTTTAAAGAATTTTTAATTTGTGTTAATGTTTGAGATAAATAATTATCATCAAAAGAATATTGCCCTTTAAATAGAGAAATATATGAGAACCATTCTAAAATTTTTTCAACTTCATCGCTTTGTAAATTTGATTTTCTTTCGTGCTGCCAAAACCCTTTTTTAGTCAAAGAATCGTGTTTTGAACTAAGTGTATCGTAAACATTCCAGTAAAATTTACTTTTCTTTTTTGGTAATTCAGGATATGAACTGAAAGTAAATAAGAACATAGATAATAATAAAGGACTGGATAAATACTCATTAAAATCTTGATTACTATTCTGTTCAATAACTTCTAAAACTTTAGTTATAGAATCTTCTTTATCTTCTACAAAATTTAATTGAAGTTTAATAAAGGATTTTATTTGTTTTGAGCTAAGTTCTTTGACTCTGTAATTTTTATTTCTCTCAAGACTTTCAGCATTTGCTCCTGGTCTTGATGTAACAACAAAATAATTATTTGAATATTGATCTATAAAATCTTCTAATTCTTTTGTTATATTATCTTTTCTATCTGAATATATCTCATCATAACCATCTAATAAAAAAAGGAAATAATTTTCTTTTAAAAGTCTCTCAACGATTTTTTCATTTCGAGCAATTTTATTTTTGAAAAGTATGTTATGTATATAGTCACTTATATTTCCTTCAAAATCATTTAAATACCTTAATTCGATAAATATAGGAATTCGTTTACCTGAATTTATTGAAGCAAGAAAAAGATGTTTCATTAACATACTTTTTCCACTACCCGCATTTCCAATTATAGTTATATAGTTAGATTCTTTAAAAAAATCAGTTGTATTCAAAGAATTAAATGTTTTTCTTGAAGATAAATCTATAATATCTACAGGAAAGAAAATATCATAAAACTCAAACCTTTCGTTTCTATGTAAAAATGTTTTTGTTTGAGAAAATTTATTTAAGAACTGTAAAGTATATTCTGTAAGTCCATTTTCAAAATAATGTAAATATTCATCTTTTACATCACTATATATATCTTTTATAGGTTCTTTAAAAAAAGATGCCATTTTAAAGACTAAAGAGATTTTATCCATATTTGTATTTTTAATTACTGCCAACGTGCTTGTGCATGATTTTGTTGCGACGTTATTAGACTAAAATACTAAAAAAACAACCAACATTGGAAGTGTCCGAGGATTTTCCGCAAGGAAAATCCACCAGCAATAAATTATGCACGGTGTTGGCAACAGTATTTATTCTTTCAGATAATCGTTTGCCTCGACATAATCAAAATCTGGTGAATCTGTAAATAGTTGTCTTAATTGCCAAACGTGCCCTGAACCATAGATAAGCAAAAGTCTTTCTTCTTTATCAAAATTTGTAAAATCGTATGCGTTTGCAAAAATTCTCAAATTTCGCCTATACCACCTTGCAACTCCATCGGCTCCTAAATAGTTGTCTCCAGCACCTTCTAAAACAACTTCGGTAAGGTAGGCTTGATGGTCTTTTAATCTATTTTCAAGTTTGTTATCTGAGGCTAAATGTTCGGTTAACGTCTGAACAGACTTTAAAGAATCACTGAGTTCATAAAAAGAATCGTAATCATAACGCCTGCTTTTTTCATATTGTCCTTTGGCTTTTAAATAAGCATCTCCGTCATAATTGTCCCAATCCAATTCGGCTCCAAACCAATCTGCCGAAGCATCAGAACAATAAATTCTATTATGATCTAATTTTTTTGCAAGCTTGAAACCAATTTGATATACTTCATTTTTTTTATCGACAAGCTTAAATGAGCCATTAAGATAATTTTGATATTGTGCGTTTGTAATACTATCCATTTTGATTCGAGGCCATTCGATTAAGATTTTGGTTGGTTTAAATTCGGCAATCTTATCTAAAAGAATATCTAATTCTTTTTGTCTTTTTTCTTCTAGAATATTAAAAGCGAATTTTTCCTTGTAACTGTCTAAACCAGGATTATCAAAATGGAAAACTCCTAAAACCATCGCTTTTGTTTTGTTCTTACCAATAAATGGATTAGGTTCTGAAATCGGATTTATTACCTCTGATTTTTCATTTTCTTGGATTACTTTTTCGGCCTCTTTTTTACAAGAAGAAAATAGGGCTAACATTATAATACCAAAAACTAGATTTTTCATTTTAAAATATGTTTTGTTTTACTAAAGATTGAATTTGTGTTCGAATATTGCAGTTTTTGTTATATTGTTGCCAACGTTCTAGTATATGAAAAGTAGCAGAATAAGACGCACTTTCATTTCGTTTTTAAAACCAAAAGATAGCAGAAAGAACCAAACTTTAAATTTGGTACTTAACTGCTATTTTTTATATGCATTGTTATAGCAAGTATGGTTTATTAAATATCATCTGCATTAATATAATCTTCCTCTGTTATTTTGAATAAAAATCTATCATTTCCAATATCCTCATAATTTTCATGCTTGAAAATATTTCTATTTATTGGAGAAGAAAATGTTTCATTTTGAATATCTATAGTATATATTTTCCTTTTAAGGTTGTCAAAATCAATTACTATAGAGTCAGAAGAATCATATGCTCCTAAAGGGAAATTAAATAAATAAGTAGCATTTTCATATGTAATATGACCAGTATATTGTTCTCCGTTTTCAGAAAGAGTGGTAGTTATATAATCTAATAAATTACCTTCCTTATAAAATTTTATTAATAAAGAATGATTACTTTCATTTTCAATGATATAACTTCTATCATTATAACTTTCTGTAGGACACCCGAAAAGGAATATACTTATTATTGTAATTAAAATTATTTTTTTCATAATGTTGTGTTTTTTATTGCCAACAATCACTTGTTGAATCCCAATTACAAAATAATTGGTAAACGTATTGTTCTGTGTTATTACTATGTCTGCTAATCATATTACTCCTCCAAGCACCCCAACTTCTTGCCCCTCTTAATCCTTGCTCAACTTGTAAAATAGTATAACCATTAACATTATCGATTGGATACAAAGAAGAAGAATATTCAGTTCGTTGATTGAAATTATCAATCATATCATAAACAATTGAAGTATAAATTGGCTCTTGATTAATTGTGTTAAGTTGAAGATTGTTTCTTTCATAATTATACCAAGACAATCCAAATTGTGTTCTATATCTTTGTAAAGCAAACATAACTTCTACACCTGAAGCCCAACTTTCCATAGTACGTTTATCACCGTCAATTCCCCTGAAATATCCATCCCAACCAAGATTGGTATAAGTACCTCTATCCATATTCCAATGTGCAGCGTGCGCTAATTCATGAGCAGTTACAGCATAAATTTCATCAGAACGCGAATTGTATCGGTTGATACTTACAAAAGGCCATATTCCGAATAGGCGTAATGGATGCAAAGCACTTGAACTGCCTTCATGTGGTCGTGCTGCAATTTTCATTTGCGTTCTAAAGAAAGAATTTCTTGGAGGTGATGATAGCCCAAATCTTGAACCATAATAGTAATCATGTGCTGCTTGATGTATTAAAGCGTGGTATTTATCTCTTTTTCCTGTAATAGTTATATTCCATTGACATTTACATCTTGGGCCTCTTAAATTTGCTTGGCCGATTTGTCCTCTTCTAATGCTGTAGTGATACCTATCCCATTTTATTTTATAACGAACTTTTCTTCTAAATCGTTTACTAGATTCCCAATAACCTTTTGAATTACTAATCCCTTGACCTCTTTTAAACCATCTTGTTGCCATACCTTTAGCACCAACAACAGGTTTATTTTTCACTAAATCATCAAAAACTAAAATAGTACCACTTGGTCTCCATTTCCGTCTTCTAAAACTAATAAAACTTGCAACTTCTTTCTGATATTCTATTTTTTCATCTTCATCTAAATTGTTAGTCAAATAAAGAGATTCATCTTCAATTAAATCAGCAATTGTATATTCGTCAAAATCTAAACTACTTTTTGACAAATCAATATTCTCGCCAATTCTTGTTGTGTGAATTAATGAAACTAATTGACTGTTTATTTCTTTGACTTCTTCTGGAAGATACAAATTATCTAGTCGCTCATATTGAATGTTATTTGGGAAGTCAAAATTTACTGGAACAACAAAGTATTGCCAAGGGATTTCTTCATCGGTAAGATTCGGGTCTTTGTAAAAACTTCCTTCTTCTAAAATTTGGACATCAAGAGGGTATTCGTAGAGTTCATAGCCTAAATCTTTCAGCAGATCAAGTTCTCCTTCATCTTTAGGTAAAGCCCTAACATAGATAAA
Source organism: Flavobacterium sp. SCGC AAA160-P02 (assembly GCA_000383355.1). Taxonomy (GTDB): domain Bacteria; phylum Bacteroidota; class Bacteroidia; order Flavobacteriales; family Flavobacteriaceae; genus Polaribacter. Next base: position 6,871 of record KB911117.1, read on the forward strand.
GTTTGCTTTTATAGCAATGTTGATTTTGTCAAATCCCTGTTGTTTTCTTTTTAAACTATTATATGCAATTTGCATATTTTCAACCGAATAAGGGTTTCTTAGTTCGATTCCTAATCGCATCATTTGGTCTGGCTGAATTTTGTTATTATTACCAATTTTTGATGCAAAATCAGATTTTTTTGATTGCAATTCATTTAGATTTTCTTGTTCAATTAAATCTTCTTCAAACTCATTTGAGCATTGAAAAAAGAATAATGTTGTTAAAACAACAATTAATAGTTTTAATTTTTTTGTTTTCATAATTTTACCGTTTTTTTGTTAATATTTGCTATAACGGTCTTGTGTATGAAACGTAGCGTATAAATAAACACTAACTTTTCGGATTTAGCACGAGCCGAATTTTTTATTTTTATGTTTAATTTTCTTTTCTAAATATAACTAAATAAAAAATTTGGCGTACTTTGTTAATATACAAAAACCTCTCGAAAAGCCTATAATAGCTATGTTTTATAAACGTTGTTACCATAAGTACTATTTCAGTAATCTTTCAATTTCGTCTATTAACTTTTGGTCAGATGGTTTTCCTGCATGTGATTCAACTATTTTTCCTTTTTTATCGATTAAAATATATCTTGGAGCTGAATTAAACATAAATTTTTCAAAAAACTCACCATTCGATTCTTTAGAAAACAATTGAATTCCTGTTAGGTTCTTTTTCTCAATCATTTTTTTCCAATTTTCTTTTGGAGAGTTAACACAAATAGAGACAAATTTAATTTTTTTCTTTGAAAACCTATTTTTTAGTTTTTCAAATTTTGGGATTTCTACGATACAAGGTTTACAATATGTATTCCAAATATCAATGTAAACAATATTTCCTTTAAAATCAGAAAGACTAACTAAACTATCATCTTTATCCACAAATTTAAAGGTTGGAGCAATATCTCCTTTTCCTATTTTTTTTATTTTTAAATACTTGTTTCTAATTATATCTTGATATTTCTCATTCTTAACAATTAAATTAAATTTCTGGTATGCTTTATCTATATTTTTAGATTTGACAAAATCCCATTTGTATCTCCAAAAAATTAGTCTCTCTTTTATTGCATTATTATCAATTTCTTCATTTGTAATTTCTAATCCAGTGATTACTTCATCGAGGTCTGGATTTTTCTTTAATTTTTCAGCTATTTTTATTTTTAAATATGAATTGACGTAAAAAAGATAATTGTAATGAATTAGTAGTTTTTCATTGGTCAAGTTAAGGTTATTGTATAATTGAGGAAAATTTTCAGAAACTTTAAAAGAATTGTCGTTTTTTAGATATTGCAGATTTGATTCGTAAAAAACTAGTCGAACCATTTTATCGTAGTAAAATGATTCAGTTTCTAATTCTAGAAATCGTTCATTTAAATTCTCAAATTTATTTAAAAAGTTCACTTTTTTATTATAATTCGAATTTACTAAATCTAAATATCTATCTTCCGATAAACTGGTATAACTTGATGATTTGGGTGCTGTTGAAATTAATGAATTAATAAATTTTTCTTTTTTAATTAGATAATTATTTTCATTCCCTCCAATACCTGAAAATTTAATACTATCATTTTCAAGATGTAAATTTATTTTAATGGATGAATTTAAATATGTTACATGATAATTTTCTTTTTCTTTCAATAAATAGTAACCTTCTTTTATATTTAAGGTATCAGTAATTCTTTCTTTTTCGCCTATTGGAATACTTTTTATAATATCATATTCAAAATCATAAATACCAATAGTATCTTTTATTGAATTATTATTTATAATAGTAATTGTAGCAATTTCAGATGTATTTTCTTTACAAGAAAAAAGCATTAATAAAGCTATAAATAGAATTGATCTGTTCTTCATTGCGGTATTTATGGTAACGTGTTTGTATAAGATTTGTTGCGTGTTTTAAGCACTAAAGTTAGCAAATAAAACACAGATAGAAAGTCCGCGAGGACTTTCGTAAATTGGCTAAAACCAGCAATTAATTTTATACGGTGTTGTAAATCGTTATTATTCAACTTCGATATTCAAAACAGGTTTTTTAACTCTAAAATTGTCAGCTTTTATTAATTTAATTCCAACTATGCTTTCAGATGATATATTTTGATTCTTATTTTCAATTAAATATCCGTTAACATAAATATCATTTTCCTCACTCAGTCCAAAAAAGCTATTCAATTCCTTTTGCGATTTGATTTTAAATTCGTGATTAATATTCGCTTTTATAATTCCTGCGTTTTTTTCGTTTTCTATAAATAGGTATGTCTTGCCTAATTTTCTTTCTTTAAAAATATTGAGTTCCATAACTTTGTCAGATGATATTTTATTTAATAAATCAACACTTCCAATTATTGTGTCGTTTATTATTAAAATTGGCTTTTCAGTTTTCATTATGCTTATTTCAGAATTCTGATTTTGAGCATAACTTGAAATTCCCATGGCTAGAATTAATAAAATTGTTAATATAGATTTCATTCAGTTTTTTCTTTAATGTTTTACAACGTGATTGTGTATGGTTAGTTGCGTGTTTTAAGCACTAAAGTTAGCAAATAAATCACAGACCTGCCTGCCGCAGGCAAGGTAGAAAGTCCGCGAGGACTTTCGTAAATTGGCTAAAACCAAGCAATTAATTATACACGGTGTTACAGCACGTATTTATTTCAGAGTTTCTTTATTTCCATTATCGTCGATTATATATTGAACTCCATTTTCAATTAATAAACCTTTGGTAAATCCGCTATTTTTTTCAATTCCGTGTTTCAAGTCAATTCGTATTACTTTACCATTAAAGTCTGTAGAAATATTCCTGACAACTGTGTGTCCGACAACAATATTTTTTACATTATAATATTCCAAGACTTTATTTAAATCAGTTACATTAATTTTTTCGTAATATTTATAGTCGGTTACTAATCCTCGATACCAAATTGGGCTAATCCGTCCGACTAAGAAATTAGCTATTTTATCATCTTTTGGATTTCTGTATAAATCTTTATCCCAGTTCTTTCTTGTTATGCTATTTATTTCATCCAAATCAATTTTATAGTCTAATAATTCTGGATGTAAACCAGCGTGAACAAAAATATAATCTCCAATCTTTTTAATTACGTTTTTCGTTCTTAACCAATTTCCAAGTTCAGTGTTATCGGAAAACATAAATTGTATGGCTTTTTCCCATTCTTCTTTTTTGCTTATTTCTTGGGCAACTTTTATGTACTTTTCTTGATTGTATCCGCCATTCCCTTGAAAGTTCATTATTTCGTGATTTCCTAAAATAAAATGTATTTTTCCACCTTTCTTTTCGGCTTGTTCTTCTAGTTTATAAATCAACCATAAAACTTGTGTTACGTTATTTCCTCTATCAACAAAATCACCAACTAAAACGAGATGTCCATTTCCAAAAGTCCAATTAAAATTGGAATCTACAACTCCATTGTTTTTTAAAAAACTCGAAAAAGCATTGAAATTGCCTTCTATATCAGATATAGCAACAAGTTTCTCAGGCATCTTATATTCAGACTTTTCTATTGAGTGCTCATCTCTTTTTTTGAAATAGAACTTATCGGAATCTTTATTATTTACCTTTACTTGTATAGAATCCTCAGTAGAAATATTCATTTCTAAGAGTTTATTTTCTGAATTCACATTATAGATTTTTTCAGAAATCAGATACGGTCCATCAATTCCATCATATTCAGTTTTTGGATAGTAATTGAACTTTAATCCAAAATCGGTATCGTCAAATAATGCTGTCCAACCGCTCCAACCAAATAATCTTTTACCTGTACCTTCCATTTTACCTTCTACAGGTGACCAAAGCATAATTAAAAAAAAGACTCCAATTACAATTGAAATCCATTTAAATATTTTCTTTAATCTCGATGTTTTTCTCATATGTGCTGTAACGTGTTTGTACAAGATTAGTTGCGTGATTTGGCACTAAATTCAATAAATAATTACTGACAAAGAAAATCCGCGAGGATTTTCGTAAGTAAGCAAAAAGCAAGCAATTAATTTTGTACGGTGTTAGCAACTGGCTTTTTCGTTCAGTTTTAGTGTATTTATCAAAATTCAGTTTTATTTTCTAATTATGTAATGTAATCAAATTTAATCTTTAATAATTCCCTCAATTTGCTCTTGTAAATCTTTTTCTGAAACGATAATATCCTGCATCATTAACATAATAAGTTCCTTTTTATCAATACTGGTATCTTTTATGTTTGTATAAAGAAAATTCATTAAAGATTGGGTTTTTGATAACATTATTTCTTTTTGTTCTTCAATATTCGCCCAGTCGGAAATTCTATTGTATTCAAGTAATTCAATTTTTGAATTAGAAATAGCTTTCCAAGAACTTATTCTAATTTTAGGTATTTGAATCCCGTTGACTTTCATCATTACATCGAATATAGAAATTTTATCATTGTTTTTGTAAAAATATAAGGTGTCGATAAGTGTTTTTTGTTGTGGTATTTTTTCCTTTATATCTTGATTGCTCTCTTTCAATTCTTTTTTCATTGAAGAAAGTATTTGATTTATATATTTTTCGTCTTTTTTGTTTTCATTCCAGTTGTTAATATACAGAGCTACTAGAATACCAATTATTATTGGAACTATCTCCTTAAAAAATGCTTTGATATATTTCTTCATTAAATCTGTATGTTTTGTATTATACTGAAATAGGTTGACTCTTTTTTGGTTATTATTTCGACGTTCAAAAGATTTTTTTTAGCCGTTAAGAAGGCAAAAAAATAGTTTGAACTAGGTTCGATATTAAATGGTTAGTTCAGGTAAATTTACATTATTTTTTCGATAAGATTTGTATTTGATATTAGGATTGAGATGTACTTCAGCAGGTTTTCTTAA
>KB911118.1 GCA_000383355.1 Flavobacterium sp. SCGC AAA160-P02
AAAAAAATTGAGGATTACAAAATTTTGATATTCTTTTTCTACGCGTGTTTTTATAGTCAACATATCAAATTCTTATTTTTTTTGAAAAATTCTTTATTAATGTTGCCTTTCCCCAATCTTTTGGATTAGAAACTATTTCTTTTCCTTTCGCCTCGTAATTCTTTTTGTTTTCTAATGAAGTAAATTCAATTTTTAAATATTTTTCTAGTTTTTCATCTGCCTTTATAAATTCATTTTCTTTATTAATAGATAGTTTAGTGTCATTTACTTTAAAGCTTAGATGTAAGTTACTTTTAAAATTTAAAGTCATTTCTCTATTTTGAACTTTATACGTCCCTTTTTTCCAATTACCCTCTAACGCAAGAGCATCATATTCATTTGGTTTAACAACCTTACCATAATAAAATGTTTTATTTCTTAACAAAAACAAAACATTACTTTTTGTATATGAATCATATTGAACATAGATACTTTCTATACCTAAGACATTCTTATCGTTTGAAAAACTTTCTTCAATTTCGTGGTCAATAAATTGAGTAAATTTTTCATCATAAAACACCTGTTTTTCTCTCCCTAAGTTTTCTAATCTTTGATATAAGTCATCATCTTCAAAACCCCAACCAGACATTCTTTCGTCATATCCTTTAATTTTAAGAAAATGTTCTTTTTTTACACATATTTTTCCATAAGAGCCATTTTTAAAACCAGATGTTAAAAAAACATCTTTATTAAAACTAAAATTATAATTCACATAAGAGGCAAAATCATTACCTAAAAAGTTATCTGCATCTAAATTGCAAAGAATATCACCAGAACCTAATTTGAGCGCTACATTTCTAGAATGAGATCTATGAAACGATTTAGGTTCAGATGTTCTGTGATATTTTAAAATACCATTATCTATATATTTTGCTAATTTAGATTTTACCCATTCCTCCAAACCATCAGATGAATTATAATCTAAAAGGATGAATTCTAATTTTCCGTAAGATATATTGTCTTCAATATTTTTTAATAGAGTCTCTTTTAAATGATGGAGCCTATTCATACACACAATACAAAAAGATATTTTGTAACTCAAAATTTTTAATATTTAATTTTATCGAATAGCAATTTTATCGAATAGCAATTTTAAATAATAATTTTTTTTTTAAATGTAAAAACAATTCTTTAATCAGGCAATCCCCATAAATAGGGATTTTTATTAAGTACCTATTTATGGGGATAAACATGGCAAAGAAGCTTTAAATGCTAACTAAATTTTATTATTTATTAAGTAATTTTTCTAAAATAAAAAATAATGAATTTAGTAGAAGTGTCAAATTAAGGACTACTTGCCTCCAAAAGCAGTTTTTTTATATAATAGCTCAACCGAAAAAAATAAGTTTTTTCGAAATTAAATTTGTTCTGTGGTTTATACTAAAAAATGATCTCTAAAATCAATATTTATTTGTTTCGTGTTAAATAAAATTTCTAAATTTTGGTTTTCCTTTTAGAGGGTAAAGCTTGGTTTGTTTTTTGTTAATAAATAAAGAAATAATTTTAATTCATTCTTTAACTATACTATTGAGTTCAATAATTTTAAAGCTGTTTTAACTCGGGAATGTTCTCCAAAATCTGACTAAAATCAAATGCTTTTAAGGCTTTTGAGGTATAATCTTTCACCATACCAATGGTTCCTCCAGTATATATGAGTAGTATTTTTCGTTTCCTTGTCATTTTGTCACTATTTTTATGAAAAATTTAATTGGAATACTTTATGATGTAAAAGTATCAAAGTAAATTGAATAATAATTTAGATAGAGATTAGAATAATTATTAACTGTAATTTTGAGAGAAAAAGATTGTAATGACAATTCTTTAAAGAAAGAATTAGTTGAAATGTGAGTAAAAGGATTACTTGCAATTTGAGGTGTTTTTATAAAAAAAAGAACTCAGATCAAAAACTACAGATACACCTTTAGAAGCGGTTTTAATTAAAATTATTTTTCAATTGATAAAAAAGACGTTCAATTAAACGTAAATCTTCTGTAATAATTTCTGCCGCACCTCGCATTTCTTGTCTAAAAACTATTTTCTTATTGTAGGAAGTAATTAATTTATCCGGTAAAGAAACATCTATCGTATAAAAACCTTTTTTGTCTGAAATTTCAGAAATTGTATTTACTGTTCCTTTTAGTACACCAAATTCATAATCTGGATAGTTTTGTAATTTGATGTTAACAGTTTGTCCTACTCTTACTTTACCTAAATTTTGAGCAGGAGTTTTTAACTTTGCTATAAATGAAGAGTTTTCTTTAGGAATAATTGTAAACACTAAATCACCTTGACTTACAGTTTGATTTTCACTCCAATAATTAAGAAAAGACACTTTACCATCCATTTTAGAAGTTAATATGTATCGTAATTCCCAATCTTTCAAGGTTTTTTTCAATTGATTAAAGGATTGAATAACGCTTTTTAATAAAGTCATTTCTTTACTAATACGGGCAATTTCAGTTCCTTTAGAAGTTTTATTGCTGTTAGATATAGCTTCTCTTAATTGAGAAATGGCGGAAGCCATTGTTTTGTAGCTTCTTTCCGCTTGCAAGTATTCTAATTGCTTATTTTCATATTCTTTCTCAGAAATAACACCTTTTTCAAAGAGGTGTTTATTTCGCTTCAAATCTTTTCTTTTAAAATCAAGTTCTTTTTTATTTAGATTTCTTTGAGATTGTGAATTTTTTAGTCTTCTTTTAAGTTCTGATTTAGTAACCTCATTTGCAATAGCTTCATTGGTAAAAGGTTGTAGTTCTTTGTTTAAAATGTACTGAATGTAATTATTTTCAAATAGTGCATAGCTAGTTTCTATATCTCCTAAAAATAAAATAGGCATTTTTTCTATTGGAAAATAGAATGCCTGTTTTTGAATTGTAATACTATCGATTATTGATTTTAGAAAGAAAACATCTTGGTAATTAGCAGTATTTTCTATAATAGCTAAAGGTTCTCGTTTTAAAATTTCTTGCCCATCATTTACAAAAATCGTGTCAATTTTTCCAGAAGCTCTAGCATATTCTTTTTCAGGGGGAATTTCTGTGGTAATAATTGCATCAGAATTAATAATATCAGGATATTTGATAAACCAAGAGAGTGCTAATAGTAAAATAATCAATAAAAAAAATACTGAATTCCCCCACCGAATCATCCAATGAGGAACTTTTGTAAGAATTTCTTGAACTTCTTCACTGCGAAGTTCTATTTGTTCTATATGTTTATTTTTTCCAGACATATACTAGTTTCCAAGTTCTAATTGATTTTTCACCAAATGATAATATTTCCCTTTTTCTTTAATAAGAGTTTTGTGGTTACCTCGTTCCACTATTTTTCCATTATCTAATACGACAATCTGATGGGCATTCTTAACGGTACTCAAGCGATGAGCAATAACTACAACTGTTTTATTCTCAAAAAAGGCATTTAATTTTTCCATAATTATTTTTTCGTTATTCGCATCTAAAGCACTTGTTGCTTCATCAAAAAACAAGTAATTGGGGTTTTTATAAACTGCTCTAGCAATAAGCAAGCGTTGTTTTTGCCCTGTACTTAGTCCCACTCCTTCCATACCAATTTTTGTGTTATAAGATAGAGGTAAACTTTCTATGAATTCTTGTATGTTGGCAACATCTACTGCATGAGCTATCTTCTGTTTATCAATGTAATCTTCTCCTACAGCAATATTATTGGCAATGGTATCATTAAAAATATAGCCTTCTTGCATAACTACCCCACACTCGTTCCTCCATGTCTTTTGTGAAATGGAATTTAAATCGTAATTACCTAGTTTTATCTCTCCAGAGTTTGGATTATAAAATTTTAAAAGTAGTTTCATCAAGGTAGTTTTACCACTTCCACTTACACCAACAATAGCTGTGATTTTATTAGGAGGGATTTCTAAATCTAAATCCTTTAAAACCAATTGGTCAGATCCGATATACTTAAAGCTTAACTTATTTATTTTTAGTCCTAGATTTTTCTCAATTAGAGAAATTAATTTCATTTTATCTAATTCCTCGTCATCTTTTTCATGTATTTCAGATAAACGTTCTAGAGAAATTTTAGCATCTTGTAATTCTCTAATAAAGTTTATGAGTTGAGAAATAGGTGAGTTCAGCTGTCCAACAATATATGTTATTGCCAACATCATTCCTAGAGTAATTTCACCTTCAATAACTAATTTTGCTGATAGTATGGTAATGAGAATATTTTTAAGTTCATTAATAAAATTTGAACCTACGCTTTGATACTGTTCTAAGGCTAAAGATTTTATAGATACTTTAAATAAGCGAGCTTGCAAAAACTCCCATGACCAGCGTTTCTTTTTTTCAGCATTGTGTAATTTAATTTCTTGCATTCCAGTAATCAACTCGATAACTTTACTTTGTTCTTGTCCTAATACAGAAAACTGTTTATAATCTAAATCTTTTCTCTTTTTCAAAAAAAGTACTATCCATAAAAAATATAAAAAACTTCCAACTAAAAATATGCTAAATATTTGCAGATTGTAATGAATAAGTACAATACTAAAGATAAATAGATTAATTAAAGAAAATAGTACGCTCAAGGATGAGGTTGTTAAAATAGCCTCTATTCTTCTATGATCATTTATTCTTTGTAAAATATCTCCTGTTAATCTTGTGTCAAAAAAAGCAATTGGAAGATTCATTAGCTTAATAAAGAAATCTGATACCAAAGAAATATTAATACGAGTACTTAAATGTAATAATATCCAACTGCGTATTACTTCGATAACTGTTCTTCCAATAAATAAGGCTAATTGTGCAAAAAGAATGAGATAAATAAAATGGACATCTTGATTTTTAATTCCTACATCTACTACACTTTGAGTTAAGAATGGAAAAATGAGTTGTAGTAAACTAGAAGCGAGTAATCCGATAATTATTTGCCAGAGAAAACTTTTGTACTTAAAAGCATATTTTGATAAGAATGAAAAACCAAAACTAGCCTTATCAGTGTCAAACTTCGAAATATAAAACTTATGAGTCGGTTCTACTAATAAAGCAACTCCTTCTTCTGTTTTTTCAGTTGAATTATTTCCTATCCAATACTTTAGAAAATCTGCTTTATTGTACTTTAAGAGCCCATGAGCAGGGTCTGAAACATAAAAATAACCTCTTTGTATTTTATAAAGAACAACATAATGATTTTTGTTCCAATGTAATATACATGGTAAGGGAGTGTCTTTTAATTTTTCTAAATTGATTTTAACTCCAACTGATCTTAAACCAATCAATTCAGAAGCGTCGCTAAGGTTTAACAAACTGCTACCTTCTCGTTGAGTTTCAGATATATCTCTAAGATGTTGAAGATTTATAATCTTACCATAATGTTTAGCTATAATTTTTAAACAAGTTGGTCCACAATCTTTATTATCTGGCTGTATATAATTTGGGAATTTTTTCAAAAACTTAATCTGCTTTTTTTAAGTGATTATTTAAATATTTGTTAATATTTTGATCTTTAGGACTAATTACTTCAGGGTCAATTATGTTCCCTATGCTATCTAAAAGAATAAATCTCGGAATAAAATTAACATGATTTTCTTTAATTAAATTAGACGTAAAATAGTTCTCAAGGTAAAAACTATTTTCAATACTTCTATCTTTAACATAATGAAGCCATTTATCAAAATCTTTTTCAATAGATATGTTTAAAAAGGTTATTGAATTATCTTTATATATAGATTTTAGGTTTTCGACATCTTCTTGTATCTGTTTACAGGGAGAACACCAACTAGCCTCAAAAATTACATAAACAAGTTTGGGTTTTTTATTTCTAATTAATTCTTGTAATGAGAACTTTTTTCCTTTTTTATTTAATAGAATTGTTTTTCCGTTATCTTCTTTGTCTATTTTATAGATACTTCTTATATAATCAGGATAGCTTTTATTTTTAACAGAATCTTTAAATTTTTGATAATAATTAATTGTTGTTTCTGGTTTTAAATTCTTTGCAATTTTATTCATATAAGTAAATAATAGATAGTCTTTTATCTTTACTGGGAATATTGTGTACTTTTCTATTTCATCATATACCTTGTCAAATTGATAAAAATTACCTCCAGATTTTCCATATGAGTATATTTTTTTTATTGTCTTTTCTTCGTAAAATTTTGGAAAATAATAATTAGTTAAAAACTCTTTAAAAAAAGAAAAATCAAGCGATTCTTTCTTGTCTTCAAGAACAGTCTTTAATACACTTTTATAATTTTCTGTCGAAGAGTTTTTAAATTCTTTGTTAAAAAGGATGTTCTTTTTCGAACCCAAAACAAACTTTTTATTGTCTGCCAAATAACTCAAAAAAATAAAATAATCTTTATCTGAATAATAATTATATATATTTTTAGATATCAGATTATTGCTAAATAAAGAATCTCTAATACGTTTTTTACCATCTAATTCCTTTAATAAATTCTGACCATTATTTTTCCTATTGTTTATCCAAAAATCATTTATGTCTTCTGAAGATTTTAGGTTTAAAGGCGGAGGGGGTAAATACTTAAAATACATTTCATAAAAAGAAATATTATTTTTACTGTATAAAATACTATCAATATATGACTCATAAAAATAATCATTCTTATGAGGTTTTCTATTTAATATTTTTATGTCAAATTTTGTTCCAGTATAGTTTACAGAAATTGTATCTCCTCTATTAAATAAAAAAGAGTTGGTACTAAGTCTATCCTTGAAAAACACAAATTCTTTACTTTTCTTTTTACTAAAAACACTTACAGTATCAATTAAACTTCTGATTGGGTTCAAATATTCTTTTATCTCTTTATCGTTGTAATGAAAAGCTATTTTCTCAAAGAATGACTTCCCCCCAAGAAATGTATTCTCATGTATTGGGATAAATACAGGCTTTGGAGTTCCATTAAATATAAAAGTATAGTACCCTCCTTCATTACCATTTTTTTGAATACTTTGCTTTTTATCGCTACACGATATTATTAATATTAGAATGGTTAAATATTTTATTTTATTCATAATTACAAGATGAAAAATTTTTAAAAAAGAGGCTGTAGAAAAATTTTAAAACAGCCTCTCATTCTATTTATATAGGGGTGTTACCCTAAATAAATTAACAACCTAGGTAAGCCTTCTGTCCCATAGTAAGCCAACCAACATCACAACAACTATCACAACACCAATAGCTGTCATTATGAACCGATCCACCAATAGCATTAGAAATGCTAACACCAACAATACCAGAGTATCCATTTCCACTATTGAAAGCACAAGATCCAGAAGTCCATCCAGAACCACCTTTTACTTGACGCATTTCATCACGAGATAACATCCCCTTGATATTGCCAAAACTTATTTTACTCATAATAATAAATTTTTAAGTTACACCTACTCGTTGAAAGCTTTTCGGTTTCCGCTTATTATTGATCAATAGCTTTTTAATACAATAGGTACTCTAAATCATCGATATTATATTCTCTTGGTAAAAATCTCCCATTGCAGATGATTTGAGGAGTAATTGTTATCCCTTTACTTAACACCCATTTGATATGACTTTCTAATATTTCACTAGATTTTTCTGTTGTATATTTTGGTTTCCAATATTTATGAATCCACTTATTCTTTTTATGAATATAATTGTTGTAATAATCTGAAATTGCACTTTTAAAGTAATCTTCAGATTCGACTAAATAAATTTCAATCATTTTTATGGCTAGATTATAAGATTCAGAATCTTCTTTCTCAACCAAGAAGATTTCGCTTATCTGGATATTTTCATTATAGGAAATAATAGTAGATATTATATTATGGGTTCTAATACAAGGTTCACAAGTAGGGTTAATTACTAATAATAGATGATTATTTGGTTTTTTATTTCCATAGGTCAATAAATCTTTAGAAATAGCCTCAAAATTAATACCAATACTCTGGTTTAGTTGTGAGTGGAAAATACTTGGTTGCATTCTAATATTGTCACTCAATTTTAATTTTTTTCTTTTCTCGTTAAATTCAGTAATTAAAGGCAAAAAATAACTTGTACTTATAAGTATAAAGACAGGGATAAAAGTTGCTATCAAGATAAAACTGTAAGACCAATGCTCTAAAATAGGAGTCTGTAAATCTAATAGTAATGTTATTCCAATAACAGCTTGGATAATCAATACTAATTGAACTATTAAACATAATTTACACCACATTTTAGCAATTCTCCATTGATAGTGTATAGAGTAAAAAACATAGGGTAAGGCAATTATTGATAAAATATTTAGATAATTTAAAGAATGATTATTAAATATCAAAAAAATTACTATTTGAGAGAAGAAATAAATAAACCCAACTTCACTCCAAGAAATTAAACCTAAAAATTTAGCTGATTTTGAGTTGAGAATACTTGAGCAATTTACTTTTTTATTCTTTTTTGCATTGCAAACTTTTTTTATAAATAGATTATTTTTGTCTACTAATTGAATTAGAAGTAAAATAGATGTTACAAAACCAACAAGTGATAAAGTTTTAAAAAATAGAGTCAAGTAATTCTCAACACTTTGATTAAAAAAATGAAACAAGAAGAATACTACCGCTATTATAACTATTGGAAAGCGTAATTTTTGTACACTCTGTTTGAAATAATTTATAAAATACCCTTTTTCAATATTACTATAGTTCTCAGTATTGATAACCAAAGTATATCCGCTCCAACTTTTTATAAATTCTTCTTTTGGCTGTGTCTCTTCTTTGTTTCCTTCTACAATAAAGGTAATGCTATTTTCATGTACAGATTTAACAACCAGATACATTCCTCCGTTATCGTGCAGATGTACAATACAGGGGGTAGAAATCTTAATTAATTGATTATAATCTGTTTTAATGGCAACATTTTCTATTGATAATTTTGAAAGTGTATGACTTACTGAGATTAAGTCTGGGAAATATGGATTTTGTTTAAGGATGTTAACTGTAACATCTGTATATTGTATTTTTAATTCTTTTAATAGAATTTTAAGAACTTCTGGTGCGTTATCTTTAAGTAACTTTCTCATTTTTAAGCGATATTAATACATTTGCGGAAAATCAAATTTTCAATTCTTCCTTCAATCAATTTATGGAATGAGTCTAATGACGATTCTAAGTCTTTAGGGTCGAAAAACTCTTTCAGTTTTTCTAACATTTCAAAAACTGTTAAGGACGTATTTTTAATTATTTTTATAATTAACTGGTCAAGGTCATCTACATCAAATTCAGAATATTTTGGATTCTCAAGCTCTGGAATCAACAAAACAAATATTTCTTTTGGTGGTATTTTCAAATTATTCTTTAAAGAATGTATATTTTCTTCAATTACCCAATTCCATTGAGTTTTTATAATTTTTATATAAGGGTTCATGGAAATACTCATTTTTAAACTATCTTCATGTTTAGATTTAAAAAAATTGTAACTTTTTAGAGAAAACAACTCCCTTTCTATAAGTAAATTGTTATCTAGGCTAATGACTTCTTTGGTAAATTCAGAGACATTTTTTTCATAATTATAAAGACTTACTAATTGTTCAATTTTTAAAATTTCAACACTTTTTTTTAAATTATGAACATTAATTTTTTTATTTGTTATTTCTTTATATAGGTGCTTAGTACGGTAATAATCTTGATGTTTTATTACTTTATTCGTTTTGTTTTTTGAATTATAACTAGCAAAGTTTATATTATTTAATGCTAGTTCATTTTTATATTTTTCAGGAAAAAGATTAATTATTTTATAATAATAATCTGGATAGTTTTCTCGAAGTATCCACGACATTTTCCTACAAGTCTTATAATCCCTTTTGAAAGGACCAATTAAATGGAGATATTTTTTCATTGTTGGCGCCAATTCAAAATCTCCCATTCCTTTATAGTCATTATCTGAAATTATTTCTCCAAAAAGAGTATCTACTTTTTGCTTATATTTTTCAGAAAGACAGAAGAAAAAAAACTGTTCAAAATATACGTTAAAATTTCCTTTATTTATCTTACTTAAAATAACTCTATTCTTTTCAATGAATTTAAAACATAATGATGTGTATTTTTTGAAAAAATCAATATTATGACCCCCAAGTATTCCTGCATTATAGGTAAAAATTGAAGCATGTTTTTGTTGTATAATTTTTATATCTTCTGGAGAGAAAACTAATTCTTTTTCAATCTCATGAAACATTGATTCATAGAAATTTGCTGTCCCTACTTCTTTATTTTGAGCAATTAAATTAGCTTTTAAAAATTCCTTGTTAAAAGCCTCCCATATAAAAACATCTCCATCTATATGAAGAAAAGGTTCATCTTGTTTAGAATAGGTATATATTTTTGACATTGCCCATAAATCTGAATCTTCCTTATTTAATTCATCTAAAGTGATAATAACATCTGTATAGGGCAGTTTTAAATATTCTATCAATAATTTATATCCATTCTTATCAGTATACAAAACAACATTGTCATAGAATTTTCGTAGCTGAAGACAACTCAATGTCCAACTCATTAAGTGATACTCTGATGCATACCATCCAAAAGTATCTTTAATTATATTGCTAGAGCTCCCAGACCAAAATGTTTGAACAATTTTCATAGCGAATTTTTAAAATAATGATGAATTAATGATAAGACCACATAAGACTCAGAATCCAAAATATTTAATTGATTTCTTAATTGTTTAAATGGTTGTATATTATTCTTATTAAGAGTTAAATTTCCTAAACCATTTAAGTGTTTAAATGAATATTTCCATTTTGATGCGAGAGAAGGATATTGTCCTTTTTCATAAAAATTAAGAAGTTCGTTATAAATAGTGGAGATATGAGACACTAAAAATTCTTTACTTTCTATTGAGATATTATTAACTTGCTCATTAAGTAGTATTCTTGTTTGTTTATCAAAATTGATATTTTCAAGAAAATATTCACATAACTCTATTATCTTTTTGGGAGAATATCCTCCAGAAACATATACAAAAACTAAAAAAAGATTTAGTAAATGTTCTTCATTTTCTTTTTGATTATCCAAAAAATGTAGAATTTCTAAATGAACCTTGGTAAGATTAATTGAATTTTTATCTGAACCTAAACCTTCAGAGTCAGTTCTTAAAATTTTTAAATCCCCTAGAGGATATAGTTTAAATAAATTTTCAGCTTTTTCTTGGGGTTTTGTTTGAGTAATTTTTTTATTAAGCTTTAAAAAAGAAGACCATTCTTTTTGTATAATTTTATTGAACTGATTTAAATCTAAAGTATTGTTTATCTTAATGACTAAAAAAAGATAGTCTACTTTTCTATTGAAATAATCAATAGAAATTTCTAAACTTTTTAAGTGAAGAATAAAAAAA
>KB911119.1:0-6519 GCA_000383355.1 Flavobacterium sp. SCGC AAA160-P02
CTTCAATGAAAAATTCGGAATTGAATTTATTTTACCGTATATAACTACAAATAATATTACATCTGAACAATCAAATAATATATATTCTGGAATTGCACCAACAATAGGATTAACATACAAACTGAATTAAAAACTGGTTACAACACCGTGCATAATTTATTGCTGGTTGATTTTCCTTGCGGAAAATCCTCGGACACTTCCAATGTTGGTTGTTTTTTTACTATTTTAGTCTAATAACGTCGCAACAAAACCATGCACAAACACGTTGTAAATAATACGTGAAAAACTGAGCGAAAATGAAATATGCTGAATTTAATATTGAAAAAAATAAAATAGAATTCCTGAACTCTGTATTTGGAACTGAAAGTGTTTTATTAAATGGAGAATTAGTTTCAAAAAAATTCTCTTTCTCGGGGATTAAACACGAACTAATCCTGAATTCTGAAAGTTTCATTCTAAAATCCAAATACGAACTGTTTGACAAACGTGAAATAGAATTGAAATTAATTAAAAACGGAGAAACTGTTGAAAAACAAATTGTGAAAGCTGATAAAAAGCACAGAATTTACTGGATGCTGATTGGAATTGGATTGGGAGTTGGAACATATGAACTTGTGAATTTATTAATTGGAAATTTGAATTAATAATTAAAACTGAAAAAGCACTATTTACAACACCGTATATAATTTATTGCTGGCTTCTTGCTTACTTACGAAAGTCTTCGCGGACTTTCTTGATCGGTAATTATTTACTAAATTAGTTACTTGAAACACGCAACAAACCATATACAACAACGTTACCTGCAAGCTGAAAAATAGGACGTAATAACAAATATTGAATATGTCAAATTGGAAACAAAACTTTCTGAATGAACTTAAAACTAATCCAAAACGAATTTTTCTGATTGACGCTTTCGGAGCTTTAATAACTGCGATTTCATTATTCGGAATTTTAGCACAATTGGAACAGCATTTCGGAATGCCTAAAAAGACATTATATCTATTATCTGGAATTGCCTTTTGCTTGTTTATTTTCTCAATGAGTTGTAACAGGTTTATTAAGTCAAATTGGAAACCTTTTTTAAAAATATTAATAATTAGTAATATTATCTATTCGTTAATTTCCCTTGGATTGATAATTAAGTATTCTGAAAAACTTACTGAACTAGGATGGATATATTTCATACTTGAATTAATAATAATTGGAATAATCATTATTGTGGAATATAAATCATACTTAAATCAAGTTAGGAACTGAAATACAAAAATTTGAAAAGAGAATAAAAGCCTGCAGGTAACACCGTATAAACTTTATTGCTGGCTTTTTGCTTACTTGCGAAAGTCCTCGCGGACTTTCTTGATCGGTAATTATTTAGTAACTTTACTGCTAAACCAACGCAACAAAGCTTATACAACAACGTTGCCACACATAAAAAAACTGAACGAAAATGTTCTGGATTAAAAGAAAAAAATTACCAATTACAGAAGAAGACAAAGTTTGGATTGATGAAGATTTAAAATGGTTAAAAGCTGAATTAGGAGAAGAACATTTTATGGAAATTCAAACTGTGAAACCAACTAAAGAATTTTATAACAGGAATTTCGATAAAACAGAAAAAGATGCTGAATTCATTTTAAAACGAACAATGGAGTTAATGAGCATCAAAGATGTAGAAATAAAACTTGACTTTTTTT
The DNA here is from genome assembly GCA_000383355.1 of Flavobacterium sp. SCGC AAA160-P02. Classification (GTDB taxonomy): domain Bacteria; phylum Bacteroidota; class Bacteroidia; order Flavobacteriales; family Flavobacteriaceae; genus Polaribacter. Next base: position 1,695 of record KB911119.1, read on the forward strand.
CAGATGGAATTGTAGAATCAGAAAATGGAACAACCTTAACAACACCTGCTGACATAAATGGAGAATGGGAAAGTGCAGCTGGAACTTACGAAAAGAACGAAAAAGGAATTATAATCTCAATTGAAACTCAACAATTAAAAGATCCTATTTCACTAATTGCAACAATTTCTCACGAATTGTCTCACCAGATATTATTAGGAGAAAATCGAATTGAGGAAAATGATGAATATTTAACTGACTTAACAGCTATAACTTATGGTTTTGGAATTTTTATAGGAAATTCAAGATTTAATTTTTCACAATTTTCAACAAATGGAGGATTTGGATGGCAATCAAGTGGAATTGGATATTTACCTGAACAAATAATAGCTTATTCAATGGCTTGGTTATCTAATGAGCGAAATGAAAATACGGAATATTCAAACTTTTTGAAACCATCAATAAAAAAGTATTTGAAAAATAGTTATGAATATTTGAAAAATGAAAAATCTGAATAATTACGTGTGGCAACACCGTATATAATTTATTGCTAGTTCTAGCCTACTTACGAAAATCCTCGCGGATTTTCTATTCGGTTTATATTTGCTAAATTAGGTGCTTAAACCACGCAACAAACCATATACAATCACGTTGGCAAACATTTGACGCAACCAAATGGGAATAATTGCATCTATAATATAAAAACATAAATTATGAAAAAAATTATAATCTTAATATTCACAATTGGAATATTCTCAAGTTGTTCAAACGACGATGACAACTCTACGAATAATGAAATTATAGGTGAATGGAAATTAATCGAAGCAAGAATAATCGACTTCTCAACTAATCCTACAATTGACTATTCTAACGAAAACGTAGTTTATAATTTCCAAACTAATGGAATTTTAACAGTCACAGGTGGAAATAATGTTGGTTATTCAAATGGCGATTATGAATATATATTTGGAGAGGATTATTTAGGTGGAGCACCAAGTTCTGGAGAAGAAATGATTCTGCTCGTAAAAGTTAATAATAGTACGAAATGGACTTACAATATGACAAATGGACAAATGACTTTAGGAAACTCTTATGTTGACGGTCCTGATTTAATATTCGAAAGGAAATAAAAACGATTTGCCAACACCGTATAAACTTTATTGCTGGCTTTTTGCCTACTTGCGAAAGTCCTCGCGAACTTTCTTGGTCGGTAATTATTTACTAAATTAGTCGCTTAAAACGCGCAACAAACCATATACAATCACGTTGTAATGCATTTGAGAGCACAGTTCCTCATTCAAAATACAGTTTCACTCAATATGACTTTTTCAAAATAAAAATCTGAATTAAATTGAACTCAAATCAAACCGACCAATTTTGAAAAAAGCACTCTTACTTTTATTATTATTTTCGAGTGGAATCACATTCTGCCAATCAAAAGAATATAGCGGAATTGTAAAAGTCAAAAGCGACAATCTTCCACTTCCTGGAGTAAATGTGATTATTAAAGGAACAAAAATCGGAACTCAAACGGACTTTAATGGAAATTTTAAAATTTCAGTTCCTGATTCTTTAAATGTATTAAGTTTTTCATTCCTTGGAATGGTTCCTTTGGAGTATAAACTCAAGGTCGAAAAGAATCTTGAAATATTTTTAAAAGAAGATTGTAACATTGACTGGTTTGATGAACGACATATCGGATTTTATTTAAATAGCGGACTTATTAATAATCCTGTTGGTGGACTATTTCATTTTTCTTTTACACCAAATTATAATTGGCCAACAATTAAAACAGGAATTAGTTACCAAACCAACCTAAAAGAAAATAAGTTTCTCAACGCTTATTTGAATTTTCATCATCTTTTTGTCAGTTGTGATTTTAACGCTGATATCAATTCCTCTTTGAGAAACTTGGAGTATGATAATAATATAGAATTGACAGCATATTCAGTTGAAACAATTCTTAATTTTAATCGTTTTAGTGCCATAGTTGGCTTAAGTACTATTGGCTACAATAAAACGTCGGAAAACGAAAATATAAATTCGATTGGACCAACATTCGGACTTGGAACTTGGATTGGACAACCCTTTTTAATGTCTGTTTCTGCGAAAACAACGATTTATAAAAATTTGAGCGAATATCACGCCGAAATAAAAAAACAGTACAAAGGAGTTTATGGATTTCTAAAATATTATAAAGTTAACGACTTTAATGAATTGAGTTTAGGAATCGGAATCGAATTAAGTTATTAAAAAATAAAAACGCATTACAACACCGTATAAAATTAATTGCTAGTTTTAGTCTATTTACGAAAGTCCTCGCGGACTTTCTATCTGTGATTTATTTGCTAACTTTAGTGCTTAAACCACGCAACTAATCTTATACAATCACGTTGTAAGTAATTAAAAACGAGGAGTTACTATTCGAAATTAAACTTCATTAAAAAAATGAAAAATGGGAAAAATTAGCACAAAACTTGAAATTAACATAGAAATTGACGTTGTTTATAACAATCTAAAAAACAGATACAATTCTGAAAGGTTTAAAAAAGCTTCAATTGATACAAAAGGATATGTTCCGCCAATTGAATTAATAAAAAATGAAGTAAATTCAAAATTGGTATTTAAAGCCAAAGGAACTGACTCTTTAACAAAAATGAAAATCGGTGAATGGAAATGGTCTTACGACTTTAGAGATTTAGGAGAAAAACGAACTGAAATAATAATCTCTTACGAATGGAGTTCTTTAATGGAATTTTTATCATTCTTTACAATTAAGCACCAAGCAGCAAATGAATTGACCGAAACAGTACTTTCATTAGATTCTTTAGAATACCTAAATGTTTAAAACTAGACTAATGATAGTTAACGAATAAAATCATGAAGGAAATTAAGTGAAATGAGAGTATGATATTGGAATTTTCTTGTGTATTCTAATAATAAAAGTATTTAAAAAACTGAATCTGAAATGAAAATTAAATAAAAACTACTTACAACACCGTATATAATTTATTGCTAGTTCTAGCTTACTTACGAAAGACCTTGCGGACTTTCTTGGTCGGTAATTATTTACTAAATTAGTTGATTGAAACACGCAACAAACCATATACAATCACGTTGTGCATAATAAAATGAAACTCTTGAAAAAAATAATATTTCTGTTTTTAATTAACTTTTCGTGTTTTAGTCAAAATAACGAGAAAGGAAAATTAGATTTTAAGTTTTTAGATAAATGCACGAATAAATTTGTAAAAGCTGAATTTGAAACTGACACAATTCCTGGACTAAAAAATAGTATTTTAGTAACATATTATACAAAACGTGGAGATTTGATTTCTCAAGGTTTTTACTCAAATATAATTAAGGAAAATTCTATTGACACAATCATAATTCCGAAAATTCTTTTTTCATTTGGAGACGAACTTCATTCAAAACGCTGGAAATATTTAAATTGTGAGAAACCTTGTAATGGTATTGAAGCTGACTTTTACGAAAACGGAAAGAAAAGGGTTGTCGGAAACTTTAAAAATGGGAAACCAATTGAAATAAAAGAATATCGAGAAAATGGAACGCTTATAATTCAAAGTTTCTATGAAAATTTAACTTTAAAATATGAACGTATAAATTATTACGACCATAAAGAAAGATTAGTTGAATATGAAGTTTATAAAAACAGAAGGAAAAGAACGTTGATTAAAACTTTTGACAAAAATGGAACCTTTATTAGAAAAAAAGTGGAAAAATATTCTATCGAAAAAAACAAGTGGAATTAAAATTACTATGCACAACACCGTGTAAAAAAAATTGCTGGTAAAAGCCTACTTACGAAAATCCTTGCGGATTTTCTTGGTTCGTGTTTTATTTATTAACTTTATTAATAAATCAACGCAACTTTATCTTACACAAACACGTTGCCATTCATTAACGAACTAAAAAAAATAAAAACAAATTACAATGGGAAAAATGATAAAATATTTATTCTTAGTAGCAGGAATAATAAATGTAGGATACTTAATCGGAACTTTTTTTGGTGGTCAAAGTCCTCTATTTAATAATATGAATATTTGGATTCAAAGATTGCTTTTAGGAATATTAGCCGCTGGATTTTTTAGTTTATATTCAAAGAAAAATAAAGCCGAATGATTTTATAAAAAATATCACTTCTGGTTTTCAGAAATAATGCGTGATCTAAATCTGAATTGAGTAACAAAAACTGAACTGAGAGTGGAATTATTCTCTCAGTTTGAACTGAAAATAGTTAGTGAAATTAAACGCTGACTGAATTCACTCAAACTCTAAAAATTGGAAAACGAAATTTAGCGGAATAATAATAAATAGAAAAACAACGAAATGGCAACAACGTGTATAAAAAATTGCTATTTTCAGCATAACCAAAAGTTGCTTCTTTTTTGCGAACAACAATTTTCCTGCGGAAAATTAGCCGTTCAAAAAAACGCAACTTTTCATAACACAAAACCGTTGGCGTGCATAAATCCTTCCAATGAAAATTTAGTGTTTATCTAAAGTATTTATAGTTTCAATTCAATATTTGTGATCAAGTTTGCGGATTGAATTATGAAATCTGTCTCTTAAGATTTTGACTACCATTTGTACATTTTTGTCCCAAATCTTTTTAATTTCTATTCAAACTTTTTGAGCAAGTTTGCGGATTGAATTATGAAATCTGTTTCTTAAAGTTTTGATTACCATTCGTACATTTTTGTCCCAAACCTTTTTAGTTCTAATCAAACTTTTTGAGCAAGTTTGCGGATTGAATTATGAAATCTGTCTCTTAATGCTTTGATTACCATTTGTACATTTTTGTCCCAAATCTTTTTAGTTCTAA
>KB911119.1:7216-12851 GCA_000383355.1 Flavobacterium sp. SCGC AAA160-P02
TGAAAAAAAAAAGGCTATTGCTTTTTTGCTAGATTGTTTAAATATTCGAAAATTATCGCAGTCAAAACCGCAACTTTCCTTACACAATCACGTTGGGCACAATTAAAAAAATCGCGTTAAAAACAAAAATAAAGAATGGCAAAAGTAAATTTAGATGCAATAATACCAAGAGAAGATTTCGAAGTAATCGGGAGTCAAAACTCGACTAATTTATTCAATTCAATATCAATTTCTAATTTTACAGGTGGATTCTTTTACCCATTCTTACGAAAGCCAGATTTCCAAAGAGAAACGAATGAATGGGATGCGAAAAAAATAGCTGAATTTATTGAGAGTTTTATTAATGGAGAATTAATACCTGCGATTATTTTATGGAGAAATAATACAGGCTTGTATTTTGTTATTGATGGCGCTCATCGGTTAAGTGCATTAATTTCCTGGATTAAAGACGATTATGGAGATGGAGAAATTTCGCAAAAACTTTTTGGAGATAGCTTAAACGAGGAATTTAAGGAAATTGCAGCAAGAACAAGAAAATTAATAAATAAGAGAATTGGAAAATATGAAGATATTATAAACGCACCAATCCAAGAAAACGGAAATGAGGACCTAATACAAAAAGCAAAAAATTTAGGTGCATTTTCTATTCAAGTTCAATGGGTAGATGGAGATGCTAAAAAAGCTGAAAAATCATTCTTTAAAATAAATCAACAACCTTCAAAAATTGACCCAACCGAACTAAAAATACTTGAGTCAAGAAAAAAAGGGAATTGTATCGCTGCAAGAGCAATTATTCGAGGTGGACAAGGACATAAATATTGGTCAGATTTTTCAGCTGAAATACAAGCAGATATTCAAAAAATATCTAAAGAGATTCATAATATAATTTACAATCCTACATTAAAGACACCAGTTAAAACATTGGACATTCCAATTGGAGGAAAACTAGCTTCTGCCCAGAGTTTACCTTTGATTTTAGAGTTTGTAAATATGAGTAGTAATATAGGACCAAATTTTTCAGAAAATCTAGATGATGATTTAGATGGTTCACAAACTTTGAGATATTTAAAAAATGTAAGAAAATTAGCTTGGCGACTAAATAGCGTTCATCCATCGTCTCTTGGTTTACATCCAATCGTATATTTCTATTCGATAGAAGGTAAACACAAGCCAGCTTCTTTCTATTTTACTTTAGCTTATGTGAAAGAACTTGAAAAAAGAAACAAGTATAACGGCTTTATAAAAACCAGAGAAAAGTTCGAAGAATTTTTACTTGGTTATGAATATATCATTCAGCAAATTTCAAGAAAATATAGAAGTGCATTTAAAGCTATTCCGCACGTAGTAGAATTTTACACAGAGATAAATAAAAAACTATTAGAAGGTAAGTCTGTCAAAGAAAGTGTTCAAGAAGTAATTCTAACAACCAAATTTGACTATATAACTTTACAATCAACACCTGAATCAAAAGAAATCTTCAGCAACTTTACGACTGATTCCAAATCTGAAGTATTTATTAAAGAGGCGTTGAAAAATGGTGTGAGATGTAAAATTTGTAATGGATTTATTCATAAAAATTCAATTACAATTGACCATATTGACAGAAAACAAGATGGAGGAAAAGGAAATACTGAAAACGGACAAATAACTCATCCTTATTGCAATACGACATACAAAAATTAAATAACTGTGCCCAACACCGTATAAAATTAATGTGGGTTTTTATGGCTTATCCAAAGTTTTGGTTTCTTTATGGTGTCGCTTACACTTATTTAAGTATTTTTAAATCGACAAAGAAAAAACACAAAATAAGTATAAGCTTGTGGCTCGGCTGACAATCCATGGATTGTCTACCTCCCACACTAATCTTATACAAAACCGTTGGCGTGCATAAATCCTTCCAATGAAAATTTAGTGTTTATCTAAAGTATTTATAGTTTCAATTCAATATTTGTGATCAAGTTTGCNTGAAAAAAAAAAGGCTATTGCTTTTTTGCTAGATTGTTTAAATATTCGAAAATTATCGCAGTCAAAACCGCAACTTTCCTTACACAATCACGTTGCCAATAATTATGAAAAACAGTTTCATTATAATATTTCTCTTTCTATTTATGAGTTCCCACTCACAAATTACTCAATCTGAAAACGGAATTGAATTAGAAAAACTGATTGACAAAAATGATACATTAAGTTTAATAAAACATCACCGAAAATTTGACTCTGATTTCTCAACTGACTGGAAACTGAACAAAACCGAAAAAAGAGTTATGATTGACCATTATAAATTTGGTTACAACTTTGAATGGACTAAAAAAGAGACGGATACAACTTATTTTCGAACATATACTTTCAATTTAAACGGTGACTTTTACTATGCTGGCGAGGAAAGAAAAATTAAAAATAGATTAATCAGTCGTGGAGACGTAAATATTGAAAATAATAAGCTGAAATTTATAAGACAAGTTTATCGAAAAAGAGGCTTTTCTAAATTTACAGTTGATTGTTATGAATTTGAATTTTATGATAATGGGAAATTAGTTTCAATTTATCGAGCTGAACATCTTAATCATTTATATATGTTGACTGACAAAAAAAATAAAAATAAAGTTCAGTTGATTAGTGGAGTTGATTATCTGAGTATAAAAAAATAACTATTGGCAACACCGTGTATAATTCATTGCTAGTGCAAGCTTACTTACGAAAATCCTCGCGGATTTTCTATTCGGTTTGTATTTGCTAATTTAGTTGCTGAAGCACGCAACAAATCATACACAAACACGTTAGCTTTAACGCTAGAGCCACTTAGAAGAAATATTATGAGTAAAGTATTTAAAAAATATAGGATAGAGAGTATTAAATCCCTAAAATTAGTAAAATATTTGATTTATAGTATTGGTGAAGTATTAATTGTGGTTTTAGGCATAATAATAGCAATTTATCTCAATAATACAAATGAAGAAAAAGGTAAAAGAAATTTAATAAATAAAGTTTTTGTTGATGTTAATTTTCAGACAAATAAATATATCAAAAACTCTGTGTTCTTTATTGATTTCAATTCTCAAAGAGATTCTTTAATTCAGAAAATTTTTAATAACAAAGTCCAAATAAATGATTATAAAGCAGGAGGCTATAATTATTTTTATATTTTAAGGTCAATAACTGATTTTAATTTTGACTTCCCTTTTTTAGGTAGTTTAAAAGAGAATACTGACTATTTAAATGAAAAAGAGAAAGTGATTTATAACGAACTTGTAGAACTTAATTCTAAGCAAGATGGAATTAAGCCTTTTTTAAAAATTGTTTATGAAACTCTACAACATTATCGAAAATATGAAACCGAGAATCTAGAGTGGTATTATTTGGCATTAAATGGAGATTCCACAGCTATAAAAAAGGAACTTGATTTTAGACAAAAAAGTTATAGATATAAAAATTTTGTGGCAGACTTTTCTCGGAATGAAATTGTTACTAAATCTAATTTATATTCAAATTATCAAAGTTTAGCATTAAGAATTTCATTAAAAGTGGCTGAGCTTAAATTAAAAACAAAATTAAAACCAAATCATATTGACTCAATCTTTTCAAATAACAACATAAAAAGAATAACAAAAATAAATTGTGAAAAAAATTTTCAACAGAGAAATGGAGATTATAAAATGTTCACTGGTACTAATATGTCTAATTTGATTTACAATGCGTCCCAAGATGTTATAATAGTAAAAAACGAAGAAAGCGGTAATGAAGTTGGAAAATTACTACCAAATAAATCTTTAACAGCAAAGGAATCTATTGGGACTATTTTTGGTTTATATTTAAACAATGATTGTGTGGGAAAATATAAAACAGAAATAAATAGTTATATACTATACGAATAATTTTTCAAATGTTTTACAAGGCTGAATAAATAAGGAACGAAGAGATAAATGAATTATAAACACATAAAAAGCGCAAAAGCTAACATTGTATAAAAACAATAGCGGTTTAGTCGTTAAAACGAAAGTAAGGAAATATAAATAAGGTCTATTTTTAACCAAAAAGTTAGTGCGTGAAAATCCGCTACTATTCTTATTCGATACCGTTGTAAAACATTTAAGACAAACATTTCAAATGAAAAAGACGCTTTCAATTTTCATCTTTATTTTACCATTTCTTTTGAGTTCTCAAAATATGGAAACGATAGATTGGATAACAAATAATTCAATAAAAATTGAAGATTCTAACCCTGATTCTGAACTAAAAATTTTTAAAGAAAATACACCTGCTAAATTTGTAAATGCAAAAATTTATGGATTTGGGGAAGCTTCTCATAATACAAAAGAATTTTTTGACTTAAAGGCTAAATTTTTCAAATATTTAGTAAAAACTCAAGGTGTGAGAAGTTTTATAATGGAAGAATCTTATCAAGCTGAATCTGGAATAAATGAATGGATAAGTGGAGGAAAAGGAGATATTACAACAATTGCTAAAAATTTTAATACCGGTTTTTGGTACACTAAAGAAATTGTAAATTTATTACAATGGATAAGAAACTATAATTTAAATAAAGCGAAAGAAAATCAAATTCGATTTTATGGAATGGATATCCAATTAGGTAAAAATATTAGTCAAGAAATACGTGAGTTTGTTATTATACATAAAATTAATATTGACCAAAAACTTCTAATGATTGCTGATAGTTGCTCAAACAAAAAAATAGATTATAGTAAATCTGAAAGTTGGTGGCAAGTTCAGCTTCCAGAATTAAATAAACTGAAAAAACAAATACTGAATTCACAAATAAAAGATGAAGACTACAAACCTGTAATCAGAAGTTTAGATTATTTAATAAATTATACTCAATATGCATCAAAGGTTAAAACTAAATATCCAGAAAGTACTGAATTTAGAGATTTAAAAATGTTTGAAAACGTCAAATGGATAGTAGAAAATGAATCTAAAAATGGAAAAGCTTTTATATGGGCTCATAATGACCACATAAATAAAAGAGAAATGTATTACACTGGTAGTAATATAATTAATTTAGGTCGTCATTTGAAAGATTATTATAAAGAAGATTATTACAGTGTAGGTTTCGACTTTGGAATTGGAAAAATAAATGGTTTTGTAATTGACAACAAGAAAGGAAATCATTGGAAAACTTACCATATAGAAAAACCTTTCAAAAAAACATATGCTAAGACATTAATGTTAATTAATAAAGATGTTTATTTTGTTGATTTACAGCAAGCAATTGAGAGTGATTCTTCAAAGTTTTTTAGTAAAAAGAATAAACATTTATTAATTGGTGGTGGAGGTTATCAACCTAAACCACTACATAAGATTATGATAAGTAAAATTTACACTGAAACATATGATGGATTAATTTTTGTAAAAGAAATATCAATACCAGATTATAAATTGGAAAAATAAAAAACGTTTTACAACACCGTATATAATTTATTGCTGGCTTCTTGCCTACTTACGAAAATCCTCACGGATTTTCTATTCGGTTTTTATTTGCTAAATTACGTGCTTAACCACGCAACAAACCATATACAACAACGTTGTAATGCATTTGAGAGCACAGTTCCTCATTCAAAATACAGTTTCACTCAATATGACTTTTTCAAAATAAAAATCTGAATTAAATTGAACT
>KB911120.1 GCA_000383355.1 Flavobacterium sp. SCGC AAA160-P02
AACCAAAGTATATGGAGCAACCGATCCAACCCTTACCTATAGCATCACAGGATTTGTAAATGGTGACACAGAGGCAGATTTAGATACAGCAGTAAGTATCTCAAGAGCCGCAGGTGAAGCAGTAGGAACGTATACCATTACCCCATCAGCAGCAACAGATAGCAACTATGCGATTAGTTTTGTAACCGCAGACTTTAGCATCACAGCCGCAGCGTTAACGATCACTGGGCTTACTGGAGACAATAAGGTGTATGATGGCACTACTGATGCAACAGCTTCAGGGATTCCTGTTCTTTCAGGAGTAGTATCAGATGATGATGTAGTTCTAGGAGGGACTCCTGTATTTACATTCGCAAGTGCAGAATTAGGAACAGATATTCAAATTACTACTACAGGATTTATCATTACAGGTATTGATAGTGGGAACTATACCTTAATACAGCCAACATTATCTGCAGATATAGTTACAACTTTAGGGGTAGATGATATTACTGATGAGAAGTTTTTATTAAAACTATATCCTAACCCGGCCATTAATTATATTAGAGTTTTAGGTCTTTCTGAGAAAGCAAATTATATTATATATAATTTGTTAGGCAAAAAGGTTGGAAAAGGAATGGTTGAAAATGATGAGTATATTATGATTCAAAATTTAAGTAACGGTACGTATTTTATAAGAATAGAAAATGCTAAAGCAATTAAATTTATAAAAATATAATGTAATTCTTCATTACAATTAGTCACTAAAAAAGCCTCGGTAGAATTTACTGAGGCTTTTTATAATTTATTAAAAAAAGGGTATTTATGATTTGTTTTTATGACTTGCCCAAGAATCTCTTAACCCAACAGTTTTATTGAAAACCAAAGCTCCTGTTGTTGTGTCATCATCAACATTAAAATATCCTAAACGTTGAAATTGAAATCGTTCACCTATACTTGCTGATTGTAAACTAGGTTCTATAAAAGCATTGATAACTTCAAGTGAATTAGGGTTTAAGAACTCCATGAAATCTTTGTCTTTATGGCTGTCCGGAGCTTCGTCAGAAAACAAACGATCATAAGATCTTACTTCTGCATTAATGGCATGTTTAACAGGCACCCAATGCAAGGTTCCTTTTACTTTTCGTGTACTTTCTTCAGTTCCACTTCCAGATTTACTCAAAGGGTCATACGTACATTGAATTTCTGTGATATTACCCTCGTTGTCTTTATTACAACTTTCTGCTTTGATAATATAGGCGTTCTTTAAGCGAACCTCTTTTCCTAATTTTAACCGAAAGAATTTTTTATTAGCTTCTTCTCTAAAATCTTCTTTTTCTATATAGACTTCTCTAGAAAAAGGAACCTCTCTAGATCCAAAACCTTCTTCATAATCATTATAACTTGCGTCTAAAATTTCTTCTTTATTTTCAGGGTAATTTGTAATGACCACTTTTACTGGATCTAAAACGCCCATCACTCTCTTGGCAGTTTTGTTTAAATCTTCACGAATTTTAAATTCTAACAGTGCTACATCAATGATGTTTTCTCGTTTAGAAACTCCAACAGTTTCAATAAAGCTTTTAATTGATGCAGGTGTATACCCACGCCTTCTTAATCCCGAAATAGTTGGCATTCTAGGATCATCCCATCCAGAGACGACACCACCTTCTACCAAACGCATTAATTTACGCTTGCTCATAATGGTATAACTTAAATTCAAACGAGAAAACTCTCGTTGTTTTGGAGGGTTTGGAAATGTTGCTTTCCCATACTCGTATACATGATCTCTAAACCAATTGTATAAATCTCTGTGAGGTTTAAACTCTAATGAACATAAAGAATGAGATATTTGCTCTATATAATCACTCTCTCCATGCGTCCAATCATACATTGGGTAGATGTTCCAGTCGTTTCCAGTTCTGTGATGCTCTTTGTATAAAACTCTATACATGATAGGGTCTCTAAGTAACATATTTGGGCTTGTCATATCTATTTTAGCGCGCAAGATATGCTCCCCTTCTTGAAACTCACCATCTTTCATTTTTTGAAATAAATCTAAATTTTCGGCTACAGAACGAGTTCTAAAAGGGCTGTTAGTTCCAGGTTCGGTTGGTGTTCCTTTTTGTTCTCTCATCTGTTCTGATGATTGACTATCTACATAGGCTTTTCCTTCTTTAACCATTAAAAGCGCCCAATCGTAAAGTTGTTGAAAATAATCTGAAGAATACAATTCGTTTGCCCATTCATATCCTAACCATGTAATATCATTTTTAATAGCATCTACATATTCTTGTTCCTCTTTAGCAGGGTTTGTATCGTCAAAACGAAGGTTAACAGGAGCATTGTATTTTTCTCCCAAGCCAAAACTAATTCCGATGGCTTTTGTATGGCCTATATGTAAATATCCATTGGGTTCTGGAGGGAAGCGAAAACGTAAATTTTCTTTTGGCATTCCGTTTACCAAATCTTCTTCAATAATTTGCTCAATAAAATTGAGTGATTTTTTTTCTTCAGACATTGAGTTTCAACTAAAATTGAGTTCACAAAATTAAACAAAATAAGCGGATTACTCTGTCATTATAATTTTGATTACTTTAAGAAAAAAAAATATTTATTTGTAGTAATTTTACCTCATTAAATAGATAGATGGCAAAGAAACCAGATTTAGTAGTTTTTGATGAAGAAACGCAGCAATATGATGCAGCTATAAAACCCTATGCAACAAGTGCAAGTTCACCTGTAATAAAGCCCTTAAATACAGCAACATGGAGAAATGACGGTGTAGATAGAGTTAATAAACAATTCAAAAGTAAGTTTGATGAATTGAAAAAGGAGTATGAAGCAATGATGGAACAGTTTAAATACAATGATTTAGTTTACAATGCTAAATTTAATTTTGAACCCATTATTGGAGAAGCTTATTATCTTTACAATAATAAAAGGGAAGAATCTTTTTTATCGATTATTCCTCCAGATCAATGTAATTTTATTCATTTAGGATCTTTCAGACTAAATTCTCAAAAAATGTGGGAAAAACTATAACGTATGGGAAAGATACAGGTAAACAATATTAAGTTATACGCAAACCACGGGTGTTTGGAGGAAGAAGCTAAAATTGGCTCATGGTATCGAGTAGATATAGAAGTTGAGGCCAATTTGTCTAAATCTTCCTTAACTGATGAACTTATAGATACTGTAGATTATGTTCATTTAAACTTCATTGTGAAAGAAGAAATGGCCGTTAGATCTAAGCTATTAGAAGAAGTTGCCAAACGTATTTTAGATCGGTTTTTTATAGAACTGAAAATGATTACCAAAGCTACAGTAAGTGTGGCTAAAATAAATCCACCAATAGGAGGCAATGTTCAAGAAGTTGTCATAATTCTTTCAAAAGAACGTTAAGTTCAAAAAAACTTGGATTACTAGATAATTGATGTAAATTTGCAATCTTGAAAAAGGTGTCGTGGCCGAGTGGCTAGGCAGTGGTCTGCAACACCATCTACAGCGGTTCGAATCCGCTCGACACCTCAAAAAAGCATCGTTAAACGATGCTTTTCTTTTAATAAAAAACTACTTTTTTTACCACTAATCGATTTAAAACCACCATTAATCTACGATTTGAGACACATAAGCGAATAGTATTCACATGAAATTCATTTAAGTCGTTAATTTGAGTAATATTAATAGCAATAAAATTTGGGGGAATTTTATGTAATTATACAAAGGCAATACTAAGAAGTGTTGCCTTTTTTTATGACACAAGTTTTTTTAAGATATTTCTTAACACAACATTGATGTTTTTTCTGCATCTTTGTTTTCAATGAAAATTTATCCCGTACAAACAGGAAATTTTAAGTTAGATGGAGGCGCTATGTTTGGTGTGGTTCCAAAGGTTATATGGCAAAAAACAAATCCTGCAGATTCAAATAACATGATAGACATGGGAATGCGTTCTTTGTTAATTGAAGACGGTCAAAGACTTATTTTAATTGATACTGGAATGGGAAATAAGCAGTCTGATAAATTTTTTGGGTATTATTATCAATTTGGAAATTTTTCTTTGGATACTTCTTTAGCATCATATGGGTTTCATAGAGACGATATTACAGATGTTTTTTTAACTCACTTACATTTTGATCATTGTGGAGGATCCATTCAGTGGAACAAAGATAAAACAGGCTATGAGCCAGCCTTTAAAAACGCAAATTTCTGGAGTAATCAAGAACATTGGAATTGGGCAGTGTACCCAAACCCTAGAGAAAAAGCCTCTTTTTTAAAAGAGAATATTTTACCGATACAAGAAAGTGGTCAATTAAGATTTATTACAGAAAATCCATTTCAACAAGTTGGATTTGATGTTTTAAAAATGGATGGTCATACAGAAAAACAAATGTTGCCAAAAATTTCTTACCAGGGTAAAACAATTGTTTTTATGGCAGATTTATTACCAACAATAGGTCATATTCCTGTACCCTATGTAATGGGCTATGATACTAGGCCACTGCTAACAATTAAAGAAAAAGAGGCCTTTTTAGCCGAAGCTGCAGACAACCAATACTTTTTATTTTTAGAGCATGACGCCTATTCCGAAATTTGTACCGTACAACATACAAGCAAAGGAGTTAGACTAAAAGAAACACATAAATTTAAAGATATATTTAATTAAATTAACAAACGAACTATTCATGAAAAAAATCATTCTATTTTTAGCGATATTAACATATCTAAGTTCTTTTGGGCAGCAGAATTCTAACTCAAATTATTGGCAACAACATGTAGATTATACCATGGATATTGACGTAGATGTTACTAAATTTCAATACAAAGGAACTCAGAAATTAATATATACAAATAATTCTCCAGATGAGTTATCGCATGTGTATTACCATCTTTATTTTAATGCCTTTCAACCCAATTCTCAAATGGATGTTCGATCCAGAAATATTCAAGACCCAGATAGAAGAGTTACCAATAGAATTAGTAAATTAAAACCAGAAGAGATTGGTTATATCAAAGTAGGTTCTTTAAAACAAGATGGTAAAAATGTTGCATATGAAGTTGTTGGAACTATCTTAGAAGTAACTCTTAATTCACCTATTAAACCAGGAAATAGTGTCACTTTTGAGATGATGTATGATGCCCAAGTTCCAAAACAAATTAGACGTTCTGGGCAAACAAACAAAGAAGGAGTTGCTCTTTCTATGGCGCAATGGTACCCAAAAATGGCAGAATATGATTTTGAAGGATGGCATACACCACCTTATATAGCAAGAGAGTTTCATGGTGTTTGGGGAAATTTTGATGTTACAATTCGTATCGATAAAAACTATATCATTGGTGGAACTGGATATTTACAAAATCCTCAAGAAATTGGTCATGGATATGAAGATAAATCTAAAAAATTAAAAAAATCAAAAGATGAAAAATTAAGCTGGCATTTTAAAGCTCCCAATGTACACGATTTTATGTGGGCAGCAGATCCAGACTATACTCATGATATTTTAAAAACAGCCACTGGAATAGATTTACATTTCTTATACAAAAAGACCTTAGAAGAGAAGTATTTAAAAAACTGGAAAGACCTTCAGCCCAAAACAGCTCAATTAATGAGTTTTTTTAGCGAAAACATTGGCAAGTACCCCTACAAACAATATTCTGTAATACAAGGAGGAGATGGAGGTATGGAATACGCAATGGCAACTTTAATTACTGGAAAAAGAAGTTTTAATAGTTTGTTTGGTGTTACGTCTCATGAAATGGCACATACGTGGTTTCAATTTCTGTTAGCAAGTAATGAAAGCAAGCATCCTTGGATGGATGAAGGGTTTACCTCCTATATTTCTAATATAGCAGGGAATAAAATTTTAGATAAAAACTTAGAAAACCCTCATACAGGATCTTATAACAGATATTTTAAAATGATCTCTTATAGAACAGAAGAATCTTTAGCAACTCATGCAGATAGATTTCATTTAAATTCATCTTACAGTACAGCAAGTTATAGTATGGGGAATATATTCTTATCTCAATTAGAATATATTATTGGAAAAGAGAATGTACAGAAAGGGCTTAAAAAATATTTTGCTGATTTTAGCTTTAAGCACCCTACACCAAATGATGTAAAAAGATCTATGGAAAAAGTTTCTGGAATTCACTTAGATTGGTATTTAAACGAATGGACACAAACAACACATACAATAGATTACAGTGTACGAAGTATTAGTAATAAACAAATAATATTACAAAGACATGGTAAAATGCCAATGCCTATAGATGTTAGAGTTACCTATAAAGATGGCACATTAGAAGATTTCACGATTCCTTTACAAATGATGAGAGGTAATAAGCCAACAACTGCAACAGTTTTAAAGGATTGGTCTTGGTCTCACCCTGTCTATAGATTTAAGGTTTCAAAAGAAATTAGTTCTGTAGAAATAGATCCGTCTAAATTGATGGCAGATATTTACCCAGCCGATAACAAGAAGTAGGTAAAAGAATACAAGTATCTTTAAAAAATAAAAGCGACGTAAAACGTCGCTTTTATTTTTTATCTACCTGTTCTAGTAGTGTATTAATCTTGTTGTCTTTTGGAAGAAATCCTTTTAGCATTAAACCCACACCAAAAACAATTAATAAAACACCCATAATTCGTTTTATTCTGTAAACAACAAGAGAGGTCATTTTATTTTTTAATTGTTTTGCTAAGACAATTTTTCCTAGATCAGTTATAAAATAACTAGCAATAATAATGCTAAAATAATAAAAAATATGGGTAGGATTCATGTCTAGAGTTGGCCCAATTACTACAATTAAACCTAGCCAAAAAGCAAGTACACCAATATTAATAAAATTTAAAAAGAATCCTTTTAAAATTAATTTAAAATAATTATTGTTTGTAGGTAACTTTAGAGACTCTTCAATATCTTTTTTCCCAGCTTTATCTAAATAAGTAATAGCACCGTAAACAATTAATATAAGGCCACCTATAAAAAACAAACGCGGATCATCTTTAATTCTTTCCAGTAAATGTCTGCTTCCAAAGTAGGCAATCACAATAAAAGCCACATCTCCTAGAATAACCCCTAGATTAAAAGCAATAGCAGCTCTTGCACCTTTTACTATGCTAGTTTGAATTAACATAAAAAAAACAGGGCCAATCATGAAAGAAAGAAAGAACCCAAAAAATATTGCATTTTTTATGTCGTAAATATCCATGTGTTAAAGATACTTTTTTTTAGACATCATCATAATCAATTGAAATTTTTGATGAAGTAGGATGTGCTTGGCAGGTTAAAATAAAACCATCATTTACTTCGTCGTCTGTAAGAATATTATTTTTAACCATTACAGCACTTCCTTGGGTTACCTTTCCTAAACAACTAGAGCAAACTCCTCCTTGGCATGAATATGGAGCATCAACATCATTTCTTAATGCTGCTGCTAAAATATCGTCTGTTTGCTTCATGGTAAAAACAATCTCTTCATCATCCAATAAAACAGTAACTTCTGTTAGACCTTCTTTAATTTGAGAGCTATTTTCTTCATTAACTGAAGCAGTAAATAATTCAAATAAAATTTGGGATTCTTTATAACGATTCTCTTTTAATGTTGTTGAAACAGTTTTAATCATTTCTTCTGGACCGCATAAAAAAGCTGTTTTAAAAGACCAATTTTTGTAAATATTTTTAATAAAATAATTTGTATGACCCTTGTCAATTCTTCCAAATAATGACCCTTCTTCATTTTGTCTGCTAAAGACATAATGCAAATTAAATCTGGTATCATAGCTTACAGAAAGAGCATCTAATTCTGCTTTAAACATGGTTTCATCAGAAGATTTATTACCATAGATTAAGGTAAAAGAAGAAGAGGGCTCTTGTTGCAAGACCGCTTTAATCATTGATAATACAGGGGTAATGCCACTACCAGCTGCAATGCCTAGGTAATTATTGCTTTTAGTAGGTTCTAACATAAATTTCCCCTCAGGCTCATGTACCTCTATTAGGTCACCTACTTTTAGTTGAGAAGTTGCATAGGTAGAAAAAACACCATTCTCAACTGCTTTAATGGCTACTTTTAATTCACCACTTTCAGGAGCAGAACAAATAGAGTAGGCTCTACGTATTTCATTGCCGTTAACAGTTGCTTTTAGTGTAATATATTGTCCTGCTTTATAGGAGAAACTAGTTTTCAAACTTTCAGGAACATCAAAAACAATAGAAACCGCATTTGCGGTTTCTTGTATGTAGTTTTTAATAGATAATTTATGAAATGCACTCATGTATTTATACGATTTTATTTTCTACTAAATATTCTGCTATTTGCACAGCATTTGTTGCTGCACCTTTTCTTAAGTTGTCAGAAACGATCCACAAATTTAAGGAGTTTTCTTGAGATTCATCTCGTCTAATTCTACCAACAAAAACTTCGTCTTTTTGATGCGCAGTAATTGGCATAGGATATAGGTTGTTTTTGACATCATCTTGCACAACAACTCCAGGTGTTTCACTTAATAATTTACGCACATCATTTATCTCAAAATCATTCATAAACTGTACGTTTACAGCTTCTGAATGCCCTCCTGCTGTTGGAATTCTTACTGCTGTTGCAGTTACAGAAAAAGTATTGTCACGTAAAATTTTCTTGGGCTCTTTTACCAATTTCATTTCTTCTTTGGTATAACCGTTTTCTAAAAAAACATCGCAATGAGGTAGTGCATTTCTTCCAATAGGATGAGGATACACCATTTCCCCTTTAATACCTGCTTCCTCATTTTCTAATTGTTGAACCGCTTTTACACCGGTTCCAGAAACAGATTGATAGGTAGAAATAACTACGCGCTTCATCTTATATTTTAAATGAAGTGGAGAGAGCGCCATTACTAATTGAATAGTAGAGCAATTAGGATTGGCAATAATTTTATCAGTAGCAGTGAGCACATCTCCATTAATTTCTGGCACAACTAATTTCTTTTCAGGATCCATTCTCCAAGCAGAAGAATTGTCTATTACCGTAGTTCCAACGGCGGCAAATTTTGGAGCCCATTCCAAAGATGTATCACCTCCAGCAGAAAATAAGGCCATGTCTGGTCTTGCATTTACAGCATCTTGTAAACTTACAATGGTGTATTTTTTGTTTT
>KB911121.1 GCA_000383355.1 Flavobacterium sp. SCGC AAA160-P02
GCAGTTTTTGATAAATCTGCACGCATACTCTTCAAAAAAGATTTTACAAGGTCGTCTGTTATATTATATCTTTTTACTGTAGCTTGGAAAGAATTTAAAATAGGATTTAAACTGATACCATTCTCAAGTGCCTTGTAATATTCCTTCTCAAAATCATCTAATAACTCTTCTTTTTTATAATCGTGAAAAGTGTCTACAATTTCGTCAGCAAAACGGACAAAACCATAAATATTATAGATTGCAGATCTTATGGTTGGAGACAACATTTTTACAGCCAATGAAAAAGATGTACTGTATTTTTTTGTTACTAATTTACTAGTATCAAAACTAACCTGATCAAATAATTCCTTCATTAAACTATTGTTTTTTGTATTAACTCAGCTACAATTTTCCCAGATATGAGTGAGGGAGGAACTCCAGGCCCAGGAACAGTAAGCTGCCCAGTGAAATATAAATTTTTTACTTTATTACTCTTTAGTTTAGGTCTTAAGAATGCAGTCTGAAGTAAAGTCATTGCCATACCATAAGCATTCCCTTTGTATGAATTGTATTCTGACTTAAAATCGTCTACACAAAATGAATCTTTAAATATAATATTATTTTGAATTGATTGTTGTGTTTTTTGTTCAAATCTTTGAATGATTTTTTTTAGATAAGTATTTCTTAGCTCAGGAGTGTCTTCAATATTAGTCGCAATCGGCATTAGTATAAATAAGGCATCACAACCTTCTGGTGCCATAGAAGGGTCTGTTTTTGAAGGTACGTTTACGTAGAATAAGGGGTGAGTAGGCCATTTAGGATCGTCATAAATTTCTACAGCATGTTTTTCAAAATCAGCATCGAAAAATAAATTGTGGTGCTCTATATTCTCCAGTTTTTTATCTATTCCAATATAAAATAATAAAGATGAAGGAGCAAATATTTTCTTATCCCAATATGCTTCGGTGTATTGTCTGAATTTACGATCTAAAAGCGTCTCAGAATGATGATAATCTGCTCCACTTAACACAATATCTGACTCAATAAAAATATTATTTGATACCAAACCAGTTATCGAATTATTTTCAACAACGATTTTTTCGACTGGGTGATTTAAGTTTATCGATACTCCTAATTCAATAGCCAAAGATTCCATTCCCTTAATAACTTGATACATTCCCCCTTTAGGGTGCCAAGTTCCTAGGCCAAAATCAGCAAAATTCATAAAGCTAAAAAATGAAGGAGTCTTACTAGGTTTAGCCCCCAAAAACAAGGATGGGAACTCTAGTGTTGAAATTAACTTTGGGTTACTGAAATTTTTTCTAACTTCTTGACTTATATTTTTAAAAAATTGATCTAAACGTAAAACAGTATCTTTAGTAACTAGCTCCAATGGGGAGATTCCTGGGGCATTATATAAGATTTTATTAACTGCAATATCATAATTGTCTTGAGCCTTTTTAATAAATTTATTTAATTTAATGCCACTACCTTTTTCAATACGTTCAAATTCATTACATATTTTCTCCATACAGTCACCTACAGTGATGATATCGTCATCGAAAAATATCTTATAGGCAGGGTCAAGTTTATCAATTTGATAATAATCTGATGTTTTTTTACCAAAGTCTGAGAAAAACCGATCAAATATATCTGGCATCCAATACCAAGACGGACCAATATCAAAAGTAAATCCGTTTTTGATTAGTTGTCTAGCACGACCTCCTACAGAACTATTTTTTTCGTAGATGGATACTTGATGACCAGCCTTTGCTAAATAGCAAGCAGCAGATAAAGAAGAAAATCCAGAGCCTATGATATGTATATTTTTGTTCATTTAGTAATTTGTTTAACAAATATAATTATAAGCTAAACAAAACAAGGTACTATCTTTAAAATTATATTTCTTTTAACAATTCAGATATTGTTGGATATAATGAAATTTGGGATTGAAAGTCATGATTAAGAAACTCCATTGCTTTTTTACCAATAGCAATAAGAGAATGATTAGAATTATTTAAAATAGTATCTAATTCATTAAAATAATCTGTTATTTTATCATCGTATGGTTTTATAGTCATTGATGTAATGAAACAAACATTTTTACCAATGCCAAAGAAGTAATTTAAATTATCTATTGGTAGACTTTGACCTAAATAAATAGTTTTATAACCTCTTAGAACTAATTCATAGTTTAAATACAAAAGTCCTAATTCATGAATCTCATTTTCTGGTAAGAATAAGACATATGTTGTATCACTAATAATTGTAGTATACTTGAGTTCTTCAGTATTTACTTGAACTTTCTGGGAGATTAAATTGAATACAAAATGTTCATGAGCAGGTAATATTGTTTCAGTTTGCCATAACAAACCAACATGTTCTAAAAAAGGTATAAAAATCTCTGCAAATATTTCTTTGAAGGTTTTTTTAAGAAGTAATCTGCTATAAATGTTATTAAATAATGTTTTATCGAACTGAAACATTGCTAATTTTAATGAATTAATAGCCTCTTCATTTATTGCTCTGTCTAAAACTAACTCCCTAGCCATAAAAGAGATCTCATCATCTTTCATTTCTGAAATTTTAGAGATTTTATAATTATTATTATTTAATAAAACAATATTTAATAATTTTTGTAAATTTTTATTAGAATAATATCTAATATTCGTTTCAGATCTTTCCGGTGATAATAAGTCATATCTTTTTTCCCAAATTCGAATCGTATGTGCTTTTACACCTGTTATATTTTCTAAATCCTTTATACTGAAATTATTTTTTATCGTATCCAAAAGTTGAGTGATTCTAGTTTAAATAGCAACATAAAGATAATATTTTTTTTTAAAAAAGAAAATATTTGTAACTTATTAGATCTAAAGTATACATATAGATGAAATTAACTAAATAGTGCAAAACAAATTAGAGAAAAAATTCTTGAGTGATTTTGAAAAAAATCAAAATATTGTTCACAAGGTTTGTAGAATATATACTACAAACCAAGATCAACACAATGATTTGTTTCAAGAGATTGCAATACAAGTTTGGAAAAACTACTCTAAATTTAGAGGAGAGGCGAAATTTAGTACTTGGATGTATAGAGTAGCTTTAAATACAGCTATTTCTTTGTATAGAAAATCAAGTCGTAGTATTAAAACTCAAGACTTTAGTGATGTTAGTTTTAAAATAAAGTCTGTTGATTATGATGACACTAAAGACCAACAATTAAAAGCTTTATATGATGGAATTAGAGAATTAAGTGATATTGAAAAAGCCTTAATATTTCTATATTTAGAAGACAAACCCTACAAAGAAATTGCTATAACGTTAGGTATTACCGAGGTTAATGCTAGAGTGAAAATGAACAGAGCTAAGGATAAACTAAAAAAATCATTAAACCCTTAATAAGGAATTATATGGATTTAGCAAACTATAAAAAAGTCTGGAAAGACCAGCCAGAAGAAAGAAATAAGATTTCTTCTTTAGATATTTATAAAATGACACAATCTAGGTCTACTTCTATAGTTAAATGGATTTTCATGATTGGATTAGTTGAATTTATTTTCTGGTTTTCTATCAATTATTTTGCAACCAAAAGTGGAACTTTTGAACCTTATGCAAAACTTAATTTGATGACATTCTTAGATTACTCAAACTATCTTCACTATTTAATTGTTCTTTTATTTCTTTTACTTTTTTATAGAAATTTCTCCTCCGTTTCGGCTATTGATGACACTAAAACACTGATGAAGAAAATTTTATTGGTTCGAAAAACTGTCAAATGGTATGTATACTACAATCTAATAGGTGTTGTAGTTTTTTCTATCATTATAAATGTTTTGATTTTTAATACACCAAATTATTTAAGTATTTTATATGATATTAATCCCTCATCTATAGATCAAGGACAAATGATGACGATCATTATAATCACTCAAATTGTTATGATTTCTCTAATGTTACTTGTATTGTGGTTGTTCTACTACTTACTGTATGGTATTCTTTTAAAGAAATTAAATAAAAATTACTTAGAACTTACAAAACTCAGTGAAATAGAAAGTATTTAAACTTTTTTTGATTTAAGTGAAAAAGGTTTAAATCACTTATACAGTTAAAAAAAGTCACTTAATATTTCAGAGGCTTTTTTTTACTAGAATCTTTTTAATTCATAGAGTAATTTTTCTAACATTTGATCAGAGAAATCTAAATGCGTCACAATTCTAATTTTTCCATCACCCATAGGTGTTAATAAAATATTTTTTTCTTCCATTTTAGAAATAAAATCTTCTGCATTCAAATGATCTTCTACATAAAAAATAATAATATTTGTTTCAACAGGTTCTACTTTTTTTATGTAGGACAAAGAATTTAACAGCTGTTCTATATCTTTTGCTTTTTTATGATCATCTGCTAATCGCTCTATATTATTGTCTAATGCATATATTCCAGCCGCAGCAAGAAACCCAACCTGTCTCATTGCACCACCAAATAATTTTCTAATTCGAAGTGCCTTTGCTATGTGTGTTTTAGAACCTAATAGTATTGAACCAACCGGAGCTCCCAATCCTTTAGATAGACAAATTGAAATAGTATCAAATAATTCTCCATATTGTTTAGGAGTTTCATTCTTTGCAACCAGGGCGTTAAATAATCTAGCACCATCTAAATGATAGTCTAAATTTTGATCAAGGCATACTTGTCTAATTTTTTTTAACTCTTCAAAGTCCCAACAAGCACCTCCTCCTTTATTTGTTGTATTTTCTACACAAACTAATCTAGAATACGGAACGTGAATATCTGCTCTTCCTGCTGAAGCAACTTTTAATTGCTCTGCAGAAAACATTCCTCTGTCTCCATCAATCAACTTACAAGAGACCCCTGAGTTAAATGCTGCTCCACCTCCTTCATAATTATATACATGTGACCACTTATCACAAAATAGTTTATCTCCTGGCTGTGTGTGTAATTTTATTGCAGTTTGATTTGCCATGGTCCCAGAAGGGAAGAACAAGGCATCTTCCATACCAAATAACGCTGCTGCTTTTTCTTGTAAAGCTGTAACAGTTGGATCACTTTTAAAAACATCATCTCCAACTTCAGCATTCATCATGGCAGCTAACATCTCTTTTGTTGGCCTAGTAACCGTATCACTTATTAAATCTATCTTCATATGTTAATCACTTCCAATAGGAGATCCGTCAGGAATTTTAGGTGTTTGTGGTTTTTTAAATTTTATAGGATTCTTTTTAAAATTAGAAATCATCTGTATCATTTCTTTGTGATACATTTTTTGAATTCCAGTTTCTTTAGAGTTTTTTAGAAGTAAGCTAATTTTATCAATTTTATCATTTACAATTGCATTTACCTGCCAATACATATCTTTATTTGATGACAAATGAAATAATTGATTTAATACTTGATAGTTCACAACGTTTTGTAATTCTTGATAGTAAGCATCTTTGTATGTTTTTTGAATTGAATTAGCGATCACTTCATCTAACACTTCCACCAAACCTAACTGGCTATTATCAAGGCTTTTGTGCTGTACTAATCTTGTTACTCTTTCTGGATGTAATAATAATCCTAAAGTCATTGCAGATGCTGTTTCTACTGCTCCAAACGGATCAAAGGCTACACCTGTTTTACTTTTAAAAGATTCTCTAGTTCTTCCATAATTAAAAGCTCTTGGAGGAAATAGATTTAATAATTTTTTAGGAATTGCTAGCTCTTCAACATTCAAGGTTTTTAATACAGAAACTAATGCTTTTTTCTCTGTTTTACCAGGCACCCTCTTTACAATGGTGCTACCATCACCCTTAAGAGCATAGCTGTAATCTAAACCTCCTATTACTTTGGTTACGCCTTCTGTCTGATATCTATGGAAAAAATACAACGGAACAAATACGTCTTCTAAAACAGAATAAGGTTGATTTGTTTTTATATTATCTATTGAGAAATTTGCAATAGCATGTTTTCTTATGGCTAATAAGTTATCTAATTCTGTAGAAACATTTGCGCCGTTATCCCATAAATGAGCATACGCATGAGCACTCCCTTGCGGTCTAGCATCTTGATCTGTAATAAAACGAGCACCATTTTTAAAAGCATCATCTAATAGCTTGTTTAAACTAGCATCTTCATCTCCTGAATATTCACCATATGAATAGGCAATAGCTACTTTATCCCAATCTCCAATCTTAGTATCGTATGCATTAGTAAAATCTACTTTTTTGTCTTTTAAAGATAGTGTTGGATGTGGATAATCCATGACTGAGGATCTTCCTTTAGTACTAGCAGCAAAATTATGAGCCAATCCAATAGTATGTCCTACTTCATGAGCAGATAATTGTCTAATTCTAGCCAAGGCCATTTCTAAAGCAAACTGATCGCTAGTATCATCATTAGCATAAGGAGCCTGTAATGCTTGAGCTATTAAAAAATCTTGACGAATCCGTAAAGATCCTAAGCTTACATGCCCTTTTATAATTTCTCCTGTTCTTGGATCAGATACAGAGCTTCCGTAACTCCAACCCCTTGTAGATCTATGTACCCATTGTATTACATTGTATCTAACATCTAACAAATCTGCACCCTCGGGTAACATTTTAACTTGAAAAGCGTTTGTATATCCTATAGCTTCATATGCCTGATTCCACCATCTAGCACCATCTAGTAATGCAGATCTAACAGGTTCTGGAGTTCCTCTATCTAAATAATAAATAATTGGCTCTACAGGTTCACTTTTACTAGCTTCTGGGTTTTTCTTCTCTAATCTATGACGATAAATAAATCGTTTTGTAATTGATTCATTCACTGGTGTTGCATAATCTAAATATGACATTGCATTTGAACCTGATCTTGGATCAAATTTTCTTGGTTTATAGGAACCATCTGGCAACTCAATAAAAGAATGATGTTGGTTAACTGTTATTAAAGATGCTGTTGGTGTTACACTTCTAATGTTAGAACTTTTAGGGCTTCCTTTAAAAGTTAGCATTACATCAAATTCTACATTTTTAGGAAATGCTTTTGTTCTTTCTAGACTAATGGCGCTTCTACTTTTATCTAAACTATAACTTCCTTGTTTTCTAACTGATAAACGACCTTGCACCCCATGAGCATCTCTCATAAAAAAAGAAGTGGCATCTACTAGATACTTACCTTGGTTTGTTTCTTTGATCACAAAACCATGAATAACTGATTTTGCAAAAGCTTGTTCTACAGATTTTTTTTCTTCAAGATTGTCTGTTATAGCTCGGTAATCTTGATTGGGTTGTATTAATAATAATTTATTTCCAGCTTTCATAAACTTCACAATGCGTGTGTTGCCTAATTGACCTCTATCTAAACCTATATCATTAGAACCAATTCCTTCAGAAAGTGAGTTTACATACAAAAACTCCTGCTCAAAATTTTCGATTTGTAAGAATATTTTGTCTGTACTTTCATCGTAATAAAAAGTAACATATCCTTCATGTTTTGTGACAGTTTTACTGTCTTTAAAAAATTGAGCAAATCCTTGAGTTGAAAAACTCAAAAACAAGAACGCTATGATTAGTTTTTTCATATCTAGTTAGTTTGAAGAGTTGTAAAAATACAATAATTAATAAAGAAATTAAAAAATATAAAAACCCTCAATAATTCTTAATTTATTAGTGATTTTATCTATGCATTTTCTACAGTACGGTTCCTTTAATTTTTTTCCAAATTTTTAATAATAAGAACGAAAAAACAAGTACAACCCCAGTTAAAGAAATTGCCAGAGTATATTCTCCATAAATGTAATTACCAATGGCAAACATGCATGAATAGATAAGTACACAACCTAATACCATAGCTAATATACCATTTGGCACACTCCATTTTTCGGTTGTTTTTATAATAGATACTTTCGCTTTTTTTGCACGAGTTACTATCTTTTCCCATCCTGGTCCACCTGGTTGTGTTTTCGTGTAAAAGGCAAATAACACCTTGTCTGTTTCTGGAGCAGTTAAAAAAGTAACAAGCAACCATATAACAGTAGAAAACAAAACCACAAAAGGAAATTTCAAATAGCCAGGAAACATTCCTCCATCATTAAAAAGGGCATCTCCTTGAGCTGTAAAAGTTAATAAAATAGAAATAATCCCAGAAGCAATCATAGCCGATATCTCTGTCCATGCATTAATACGCCACCAGAACCAACGAAGAATAAAAATAAGTCCAGTACCAGCTCCAAACATTAAGATAATCTCAAAAAGCTGTAAAGCATTTGTTAATGACAAAGCTACTAGAGAACTAACAATCATTAAAATTACAGTTGTAATTCTACCAATATTCACCAAATGTTTTTCTGTAGCATCTGGTTTTACTTGTTGCTTATAGAAGTCATTAACCACATAAGAAGCGCCCCAGTTAAGATGGGTACTAATAGTACTCATATAAGCAGCAGCTAAAGAAGCTAAAACCAGCCCTAATAATCCACTAGGAAGTTTTGTAAGCATTGCAGAATATGCAAGATCGTGCCCTAATTTATCTTCAGTTACATTTGGAAAAGCTTCTTGAATACTTGCCAAATCTGGAAATAAGATAAGAGATGCTAATGCAACTACAATCCATGGCCAAGGGCGTAAGGCATAATGCATAATATTATAAAAAAAAGTAGCTGCTATGGCATGATTTTCGTCTTTTGCAGCCAGCATTCGTTGTGCTACATAACCTCCTCCTCCTGGTTCAGAACCAGGATACCATGAACTCCACCATTGAACTGCAAGCGGAATGATTAATAAAGTTACAAAGGTTTCAGTATCATCCATACTAGGTAAAATGTTTAATTTGTCTTTTACATTTTCATGACCAATCAAAGCTTCTAAACCACCTACTTCAGGAAGTCCTACAATATAATAG
>KB911122.1 GCA_000383355.1 Flavobacterium sp. SCGC AAA160-P02
TAAATTTAAGATTAAAAAATATAAAGTCATATGATGAATGTTAAAACATTTTGAATCTTGAAACGACTTCACTAATAATCTTATCATCATAAGAGAAAAAATCAGAAATCCAGTAATAAATAATGACTCCGAAAGCAACCATTTTTTTACATCTAATTTGGGGCTTTTTAGTTTTGCATTTTTTAAAAGTCTGCTAATCAATACAAGATAAATAACACAAAAAAAATACTATTAATAGATCATAGGAGAACAGCGTTGTTTTTTAAGATGAAACGTTCATTTAATCTGTTCGTTACAGACGAATTATAAAATGTTCTTTTTGTTGTTCTTTTCTAAAGAATACAAAACCCCATTGATAAGTATCTATAGTAACTGTTACTTGAGGATGATTTTTAATATCTTCCCATGCTAGTTCCATTTCTTTATTCCAATGTATATCGTCAAATAATAAAACGGAATTGTTATTTATTGATGATAGACTAGATTCAAAGTATTCTAAAGTAGCTATTCTGGTATGATTTCCGTCAAAGTAAATAAAATCATAGATAGTATTTTTAAAGATTTTGGGTAAAGTAGTATCAAAACTTCCAGTTAGTAATGTCACATTATTAAAATGATATTTTTCAAACATATTCTTGGCAATACTTGCAGTCTCTTTACACCCTTCTAGTGTTGTTATTTTTGATTTTTTATTTGAAGAAGCTAGTGCCGCAGTACTTAAGCCAAGTGAAGTACCAATTTCTAATATATTCTCTGGTTTAAAGTATTGTATTAAATTAATTAATAATCTAGCTCTTTTGTTTGAAATTCCTGCATGCTTGGCAATCTTTGAAACCTTTCTTTTGTTAGATGAAAAGACTCTTGAGCCAGCACCAAAATCGGTAACTTTAAGTATTGAAGTATTTAATGAAAGTTCTTTTTTATAGTTTAAGAAGATTTTTAAATTAGCTATGGGTGCTTTTTTATGAAAGCATTTTGTAATTAAATTAAATACAAAAGGAGAATGAACACTATGTTTATTTCTTGATTTAAAAAGGAAACTCAGAAAGGATGTAATTTTATGTAACAATTTGTTTTTTGATTTAAAAAAACGAAATTAATAGAATATTTATAAGATTCCACTTATTAAATTTATATTTGTAAATATTATACCCTAACCTCATGAGAAAAATACCCCTTTTTCTAGTACTTATATTTTTATTTTCGTCTTGTGTTCCCACTAAAGACCTTATATACCTTAGCGGTACTCCTAAAGAAAACAAAGAAATTCATAAAATAAATACGAATCCCTACAAACTTCAAGTAGGTGATAATATTTCTATAGATGTAACATCTGATAATGTTAACTTAGTTGCTGTTTTTCTCAAATCTAGCGGCTCGCTCTCAGAAAAGACTTCATCACCAGTAATATATAGTATAGATGTAAACGGAAATATTAGAATGCCTATACTGGGCGAAATAAATGTTTTAGGCTATACTACCAAGGAAGTTAGAGTAAAGATTGAAGAGAAATTTGCTAATTATTTCATGAAAGAAGATAGTTACTTTGTTTCTGTTAAATTAGATGGAATCAAATACACTATTATGGGAGAGATCAATTCACCTGGGCCAAAAGTTGTCTATCAAAATCAACTTAGTATACTAGATGCTATTACATTTTCTGGAGATATTCCAATTAGTGGTGATAAAAAAAATGTAGAGGTGATAAGAATTTCCCCTAATGGAAATAAAAAAGTAACAATTGATCTAACGTCTATAAATGCATTAAATTCTGAGATTTTTTTCATTCAAAATAATGACTACATAAATATCAAAGCTTTACGTCAAAAATCTTTAACTGAAGGATTGAAACCTATAACAGGTATAGTTTCTTTAATATCTTTATTGACTACTACAATATTAATTTTAAGAGGTTTATAGTTATATGGATACAAATCTTAAACAAAGTTCTAGGAATGGAGATCAGCAAAACTCTTTAGATCCCAAATATTATCTTTTCAAAATTCTTGGCTATTGGAAATTATTTTTTGCAACCATTTTACTCTCGTTAATAGTTGCCAGATTTATAAACGGTTACAGAGCAAAACTATATAGTTTAAAAACCATGATATCTGTTAAAGAAGAAACAAACCCATTGTTTTCTTCTGGAACAAGCTTAACTTTTAACTGGGGTGGTGCTAGTGATATAATAGAAACGGTAAACATCATACTCAAGTCTAGAACACATAACGAAAAAGTAGTGTCAAAACTTCAATTTTATATTGATTATTTAAAAGAAGGTAACTACAGGTTTGAAGATGTATATGGAAAAACTCCATTCAAGGTAAAACTTAATGATAGTAATTTTCAATTATACAATCAACTACTAAAAATAGAAACATTAGAAAATAGACAATTTAGAATATCTACCGAGTTTAATTTTGAAGGTCCAAATAAATTAGTTCGTTACTCAGATAATGACACCTCACAAAAACATGAAACAACTGATGAAAATTATTCAGAAACATTTTTTTTCAATCAAAATGATTTTGACAGCTCTAATGTAAAGACTTCATTTTTAGACCTTAATATTTTTTCTACTCTATCTGAAATAGCACCTAATCAAGTATTCTATATTAGGTTCAAAAACTACAATTCAACTGTTTCCTCCTTGAGAAACATGAAAGTGAAAAACGTTATTGAGGGCGCTTCACTTCTAGAATTAGAATTGACAGGAAAAAGTAAAAATAGAATTGTCGATTATTTAAATGAATCGGTAAAAGTCTTATCTATAGATAAGCAAGAACAGAAGACTCTTTATGCAACAAAGACTGTAAAGTATATAGAAAATTTATTTAAAATAGAGGCAGATAAATTAAAAAATATTCAGAATCAATTAGGTGAATTTAAAAAAGAAAATAACATTTATAATCTCTCATCAGAAGGAAGCCTTTTGTTTACACAAACAAATGATCTTACTTTAAATTTTAAAAAAATAGAAAGAAACCTAGAAGAACTTAATATTTTGGAGGCTTATATAAGGTCAAATACCATTTATAAAAGTCCAGTTCCAGTTCCAGCATTTATAGAAATAGCTGATATAAAAACATCATTTATAATAGATGAACTTATTTTAGAATCTACCAAATTAGAGTTTTTAAAAGATAAGGTAAAATCAATTCATCCTGATTATCAAAAATTAGTAAATAAAATAGAACAGATAAAATTAAATTTATATGAAAATATATCAAATAATAGAATTTCTCTTAAAAGAGATTTAGATAAATTAGCAAAAGAGTTAGCTTCTTTCGAAAATAAACTTAAACTTTTACCAGAGAAAGAGCAAGGTCTTTTAAAATACCAAAAAGAATATGAATTCTCTGAATTTTACTATAGTTACTTTAAACAGAAAAAATATGAAGCTAATGCTGCGGTTGAAGCAAGTGTTTCAGATGTAAAAGTAATAGATACCGCTGTAGATTTAGGTCAACAACCAATTTACCCAAACCCTACTTTTAATTATTTAGTGGGGATCATGCTTGGGATTGTTTTACCATTATTTTATATCATTATTAGAGAACTTTTAGATAACAAAGTTAGAACTATTGATGAAATAGAAAAACAATATAATATTCCACTTCTAGGAGCTGTAGGCAGAATTAAAGGAATGAATAATTTAATTGTTTTTGATAGTCCAAAGTCTGTTATAGCTGAATCCTTTAGGGCATTGCGATCTAATATTCAATTTTTGTTTAAAAACAATACTGATAAGACTGTTGGAAAAAGAGCAAAGACACTTCTTGTAACATCTTCTGTAAGTGGAGAAGGTAAAACAATGATCTCAATTAATATGGCAACAGTTTTTGCTTTAAGTGGTAAAAAAACTATCTTAATTGGAATGGATTTAAGAAAACCGAAAATTTTTAATGATTTTGACCTTAATAATGATATTGGTGTTGTCAATTATTTAATCAATCAAAAAACAATTTCAGAGATCACAAAGAAAACGAAAATACCTAATTTAGATATTATACTATCTGGACCAATACCACCAAATCCATCAGAGTTATTATTAAGTGAAAATTGTGATCGATTTATACAAGAATTAGAAAAAGAGTATGATTATATAGTGATAGATACTCCTCCAATTGGACTAGTTTCT
Organism: Flavobacterium sp. SCGC AAA160-P02; assembly: GCA_000383355.1. GTDB lineage: Bacteria > Bacteroidota > Bacteroidia > Flavobacteriales > Flavobacteriaceae > Polaribacter. Next base: position 4,142 of record KB911122.1, read on the forward strand.
GACGCATTAGAGTTATTTAAATATTCTGATGCAATTTGTTATGTCATTCGTCAAGATTATACACAGAGAGGAATGAATACTATGATAGATGTTAAGTATACAAATAAAGAGGTTTCTAATATTAGTTATATTTTTAATGACCTCAAACTTAAAAATAATCATGGTTATGGCTATGGCTATGGCTACGGCTATGGTTATAGTGAAACTTATGGGAATGGGTATCATGAGAACGATGAACCAGAAACCACCTTATTTAAAAAAATAATAAACTTTATAAAGCCAAAAAAATAGTTTTTTTAATAATACTTTACACCCTTTAAAAAGATATTTTCAATACAGTTATTAGTAAAACTGTAAGGTATATAACTGTAAGACTTTATAGGTTTTGTAATTATAAAGTTAGCTAGTTTGCCTTTTGAGATACTTCCTACTTTATGAGATAAGTTTAAAGCATAAGCTCCATTAATAGTCGCAGCGTTTATGGCCTCTTCTGGTGTCATTTTCATTTTAATACAAGCTAAAGAAACAACAAAATTCATGTTTCCTGAGGGTGTTGAGCCAGGGTTGTAATCAGAAGCAAGCGCTAAAGGTACATTAGCCTCCATAATTTTTCTGGCATTTGTATAGGGAATTCCTAAAAAGAAAGAACAAGATGGCAGTGAAACGGGTATAGTATCTGAATCTTTTAAATGTGCTAAATCTTTATTAGTTAAAACTTCTAAATGATCTAAAGACAACGCATTATTTTCGATACCTACTTTAATTCCCCCAATGGAATTAAATTGATTTACATGAATCTTAGGGATTAAACCATACTGTAAACCTGCTTTTAAAATTTGATTTGTTTCTTCTGGAGTGTAATAACCTTTTTCACAAAAAACATCGATATAATCCGCAAGCTTTTCTGCTGCTATTACAGGAAGCATCTCATCTATAATTAATTTTATATAGGCTTCTCTTTTTTCTTTAAATAGATTCGGTATCGCATGGGCTCCTAAAAAAGTTGCTTTTATTGGGAGCGGAAAATTTTCTTTCAATTTTTTAATAACACGAAGCATTTTTAGTTCACTTTCCAGTGTTAATCCATAACCCGACTTAATTTCTATGGATCCTGTCCCACTTTTTATAAGTTCTTCTAATCTTTTTGCTGCATCATTATAAAGTTCTTCTTCGGGCTTGTTTTGTAGTTTAGTTGCTGAGTTTAAAATTCCACCCCCTCTTTGAGCAATTTGCTCATAGCTTAGGCCATTAATTCTGTCTACAAATTCTTCTTCTCTGGTATCAGCAAAAACAAGATGGGTATGACTATCAGACCAAGTTGGCAAAATTAATCTTCCTGTTACATCAATAATTGAATCGGCTTTTGTGTTGCCTAGCTTCTCCATAGGCCCAAAATTTATGATAATTTCATTTTCAATCATCATAAAGGCATTTTTAATTGTGGGTAAAATACTCATATCTTTTCCAGAAACTTTTTCTACAGATTTATCTCTTACTTGAATAAGTTCTTTGATGTTGATAAATAAGGTTGTCATATTGTTTGATTACATTCGCTAAACAAACTTACATTAAAAAAAGAAAACTCTATGTTGTTACCGGATGAATACCATTCTTATTTTAAGAAATATATTGATGATTTAGTAACCAATGGAAGATCTATTATTGAAAATTTAATAGAAACTGGAAATCATCTAGAACAATTTGTTGCTACTATTCCAAAAGAAAAAGAATTATATGTATATGCTGAGGGAAAATGGACATTTAAAGAGATATTAGTTCATGTGATAGATACAGAGCGAATATTTAATTACAGAGCCTTGCGTTTCGCAAGAAATGATTCAACAGAATTACAAGGTTTTGATCATGATTTTTATAATAAAAATGTGTCTACTACTTCTAGAGAACTTCAAGAATTATTAGATGAATTCAAAACAGTTAGAGCGAGTTCAATATCTTTATATAAAAGCTTTTCGGAAGAAGTTCTTCTGAGAAAAGGAAGTGCTTCAGGAAATATTATCTCTGTAAGAGCTATTGGATTTCTAATATCTGGGCATCAAAAGCATCATCTTAAATTTTTTAAAGAAAGGTACTTTTAGAAATACATCTTATTTTAAACTTCCTGTCATATCTTCTGGTCTAACCCATTCATCGTATTGTTCTGGTGTAACGTAGCCTAAACGCACAGCTTCTTGTTTTAATGTAGTTCCATTGGCATGAGCTGTAGTTGCAATTTCAGCAGCTTTATAATATCCAATTTTAGTATTTAAGGCAGTAACTAGCATTAAGGAATTGTTTAATAATTCTTTAATTCTTGTATGATTTGGTGCTATCCCTGCAACACAATTTACATCAAATGAAACACAAGCATCACCAATTAGTTGCGCAGATTGTATCACATTAGCAGCCATCATTGGTTTAAAAACATTCAACTCATAATGGCCTTGTGTGCCCCCTATGGTAACAGCAACATCATTTCCCATGACTTGTGCGCAAACCATAGTAATTGCCTCAGCTTGAGTTGGATTTACTTTTCCAGGCATGATAGAGCTACCTGGCTCGTTTGCTGGGATCGTAATTTCTCCAATTCCAGATCTAGGCCCAGAAGCCATCATACGAATATCATTG
>KB911123.1 GCA_000383355.1 Flavobacterium sp. SCGC AAA160-P02
GCCTGATCCGATTTATCCCTAGGGATTCTGTAAAATTTTGGATGTTTAAAAACGTGTGTCATGTTAGTGTTTACCATAACTAACATTTTTTATATTGTTGGTCAACATTTTCTCTTGCTTGAAGAAATGCCTCTTTTTCTTGCGTGTCCTCGTTCTCAAAGACATTTTTTATTTTATTAAATAACTTATTTCTAAGTTCAGTATTCATTCTTATTTTAGTCATTGTACCTTTCTGGTTATTATTTTTATTTTGCATTTAATTGTTTTACTACTTGACAATAGGATAGTCAAGGATTATATATTAATTACTCTAAACAAGTAAAAGATCATTAGCATTCTGGAAGAAAGCCATTGAGTGCTACTGATCCCTGATCCAATTGCATGTCATTAAAGACTCGAGCAATAGCGGTTGGATCTGGGATCAGTCATTGTTGACTGTGAGAATAAACACTAGAACAGGGGATTTGTCATCGGAGGTGGCCTCTTCTAAACCCGGTAATAAATGCTGACCCGGACCCCCCGTAGCATAGTGACTGATCATTATTTGCTGGACCCTGACAGGTGATAACCTGTTAGGCCTGTTGCCCGGGCTGTTAAAATAAAGCACGCCGGCCTCAACTCAGGGTCCTGCTAATAATAGTATCAGTAAGTGTACACCAGCGTCCACATCTTGCCTCTGGCATTTCCCTGTACGTTAGCGATGATCCGCAAGGTAGCAATGTGTGTAACACCATGGTGCGCCGAGTTCCCTGATCAGGAGGCGCAACGGGTAAAAGCTTCAAGCTCCAAGCAGCAAGCGCTTGACAGCTGGGTCAGGATAGTATAGGATAACATTGAAAGGAATAATTATGAAAATAAAAATATACGAGGCTGGTGAGCAGCTTAACAGAATAGCCAACGCACTGGATGAGATCCTGCGGCTGGTGAAGGCTGATCAGGCTAAGACTGCAGAGCGTTACAGAAAGTATGACAATGAGGATGACATGCTGGATGACCTGAGTAAACCCTGGAAGGAGACAAAGTGACTGATAAAGAAAAAAAACTTGCAGCTCACCTGGCAGCTATGTGCTGCCAGGCTGACGAAGACTGTCCAGCCGAATACAGGACTGAGCATTTTAGATCCACGATGGATGATGCCTACGACTACCTGAAAGAGATTGGATACTTGAAATGAGAATTAAAAATAACGATCTCACCCATTATTTCTTGCGGCCGCATAACCAGCTGCCGCAAGGTTACCTGGACCATTGTCAAGAATTTTTTAGTAGCCTGAAGCTCCAAGCCTCAAGCGGCAAGCTTCAAGCGTCAAGCCTCAAAAAACAATTGCACAAACCGGGTAGACGTGTTAAAAATAGATTCAACAGAAAGATATAATTATGCTAGTAAAAGACGCTTTAAAAATTACAGACTCATTTACAAAAACAAGTAAGATGCCCGGCCTGAGCTACAGCCTGCCAGCGTGGGCATGCCAGACTGGCGCGAAGCTCAGGAAGATTCCAACGAGCCCGTGCTTTGGCTGTTATGCTATGAAAAATAATTATGTTAGATACCCTGCAATCAAGGAGGCCCAGTATCGAAGGCTGGACGCTATCAACCATCCTGACTGGGTGGAAGCAATGGCGGCTGTCATCAAGCGCCAAAAATGGTTTAGATGGCATGACGCCGGGGACCTTCAATCAAAAGAGCATATGGCAAAAATTATTGAAGTGTGTAAGCTCACACCTGACACGAAGCACTGGCTGCCAACGCAAGAGCGTCAGTACTTGCCAGCACCTGAAGATGTTCCTGAAAATTTAATTATAAGATTAAGCGCTGCTAAGGTAGACGGCACCGCTGGCAACGCCTGGTCTCACAGCTCAACCGTGGTGACTGATGGAAGCCCCAGCTGCATGGCACCTAAACAAAACGGAAAGTGTTTAGATTGTCGAGCTTGCTGGAATAAAGATATAAAAAATGTTAGTTATGGTAAACACTAACATGACACACGTTTTTAAACATCCAAAATTTTACAGAATCCCTAGGGATAAATCGGATCAGGCCATCAGCGATGAAGCTTCGACGGAAGCAACAAGCGTGCGCCCTGGTCCGGGCCAAACCATCAAGCCTCAAGCTCCAAGCAGCAAGCCTCAAGCTCCAAGCAAATCAAAAACCTTGGAACAAGATTTATAACTCGAGCAGCAAGCCTCAAGCTTCAAGCCCCAAGCAGCAAGCTCTCTTATATTTTTTCCTTCATAAAGTTTTGGAAGCATGGAACAGGCATCCTGGACTAGGATAAATGTATTGTTAGGATGTTTCACGTGGAACGCAATTTGATGCGGAGAGAAGGTAACTTTGTTTGTCTTTGTATATTTTAGTTCAACAGTGAAAAAGACGCCGTTATTATTATAGCCCAATAGATCGGGAGTACCAGGAACGCTAAGATTTTCAATCCTAATCCAGGATATATTCTTAATATTTTTCTTAACATTTGCATAAAATTTAGTCTCAGGTTTCACTTAATTTTTAGGTTAACAGGTACATTATAATTTCTTAATAATGCTACCCATTTTCCAGGTTTCAGGCTTGACAGTAAGTACAAGTCGGTGAGTTTCTTTAGCTCCCAATATTTTATTTTCCATCAATTGTAAAGAAGTAATATCAAAATATTGTCCATCAGGAAGTTGAACTTGAACTCTAGCCTCTTGTGCTACAGGTGACTTCATCATTTTATCTAATATCTGTCTTAATGCTTTTCCACTCAACATAGGTTGTGTTTATATCATTGTTGTGCTAAAAGACAATACTATGAAAAAAGAAAAATGGGATGGCAGATCAAGACCATCTAATGATTTATACAAAGAAAATTTTGATAGGATATTTAATCCTGTAGCAAAAGAAGTTAGAACATCTAAATTTAAATCACAAATAATTAAACCCAAAAAAGGGTAAGGGAAGTTTCAAGAGGGAAAATGGGTGTACCCAAGAGATTAACTGAACAACAAATTAAGTTTGCTAACTTATTAATATCTGAACAAGGTAGAATGACAGCTACAGCTTGTGCTATAGAAGCAGGTTATGCAAAAGACTCTGCTAGACAGGCTGCAAGTAAATTACAGAATCCAAAATTATTTCCATTAGTTGTACAATACATAGGTGAATTACGTGAAGAATGGCAAAAACAATTTGAAGTTACATTTGGAAATCACATTGCAGAGTTGGCTAAATTAAGAAATGAAGCTAGAGATAAAAAGGCTTGGTCAGCTGCAGTCAACGCTGAAGTAGCTAGAGGTAAAGCTGCAGGTTTATATATTGAACAGAAGATTATCCGTACTGGTAAATTAGAAGACTTATCGACAGAAGAATTAGAATTACGGATGAAACAAATAATTGACGACTATTCTCCGATTCTAGAGGGAGTTGAATTCGAAGAATTAAAAGAAAAAGTAAAAGAACCACCAAAGAAGCCACAATAACCATTACAATAAATTATTTAATTTTTTTTATAGATTCAATTACAGAAGTTGGAATAATAGTTGTATTTCCAATACTATCAAACGTAGGTTTATCTTTAGATTTAATATAATCAGTAAATATTCTAGTCACTCCGTTCTTTTGACTAACTAGATATCCTTTCGAAACACATGTTGGTAATTTTTCTTTGTTTAAATCTTTTGTAGTACTCCAACCAGCATCACCCTCGATATCAAGCCATTCTATTTCTACAAACGGATATGCGGATATTTCATTACCTAATGACTTTAGATTCAACGGAATAATTTTTTTATTTTTTCGTTTACGTCTCATATTCACCCTTAGAGTTTTTAAAAGTATTTATACACTTTATAAATTCACTTGAAAAGTTCTTCTTATTGGGAATTTGATCTATCTTGGTAGTAGCAGGTAGTAGCCAGGTAGTAGACGTTTTACTACCAAAATTGCTTAAATAAGCTATGTATACCAACAAAAAGTTGTCTTGGTAGTAAGGTAGTAGACATTTCTCATCTTTTTTCAAAAATATTTTTTTCAAAAAAAGTTTTAAACCTATTAGGGGGAATCCCTGGTGCCTGATTCCTGACACATTCTGCATTATTCTTGACACATTACTCATGATTATTGGCTATTTTGTTACGATTTTCGTAATATAGGTCAACTCTTCTTAACCATTCCCACATATATTTCTGGAACTCTGGTCCTTGAACCGTGAACTTTTGAAAGTAATTATCTTTAGTACACATTAGAATGGTTCCAGACTGTATTGAAGTGCCGTAAACTTGATTGTGAGCTGTAGCATATGCTGCAAGTTGTATAAAATAATCTTCAATCCACTCGATACGCTTGGGCTTATTGGACTGTTTGAAATCCAGTATACTTTCGCGTCCTTCATATACACCTGCTAAATCTGATGCACCTGCATATAGACCTGGATAGTGTAAACAAACTTCAGTACCCCATATTTCTTGCATACAGTCCTTTAGACCCTCATCTATTATAATTTGGGCCATCTTATCAGCCTGTTGACCTAAATCAGTCAAATCAAGGTGTCTTTCGTCCAGCAAATAGCATTCAATTAGCTTATGCATGATTGATCCACGGTTGGCCGCTTCATTCTTAATATTCTCAGCAGATATAGGCCCAACACGTCTTTTCCAATTCTCAAGACTTGCCTTTTTTTCAACACTTTGTGTATTTTGAAGTATGGTCGTGACACTTGGCAATTTTTCATCATATATATGATAGTGCCGTTCACCTTCTATAGCTTCTCTATGAGTCTTAGGGTATTTAAATTTTTTATTCCAAATCAATTGACTGTCTCCTTTTCTTTTAGGCCGTGATATATCTCATACCAGGCCTTACAATGTTCATTCATACATTCATACATACTAACTATATTATATTGATCATCATCTTCTGTATCAAAGTCGTTGTTCCATCTTAAATTATCACCGCAATGTAGACACTTCATATATTAAACCAATCCATTTCTTGTATTTTTAAAAATCGGTCTGTATGAGATATTTTATTTCCTTTACTACCCCTATGACAATTTTTTTTATTAGTAGTCCATTCTAAATTTTCTGGTCTGTAATCTAATTTGTTTTCATTGATATGATGTACAATGGTATTATCTTTACTAGGATTAGGAATCATACATAGTGCAACGACTCTGTGAATGGGATTCCAAAACTGTAGTTTTTGTTTAGTATATTTATTTAATGATTTTTTATATCCAACAAAAGAAGAATCTTCCTTATTTAATCTTATAGTAGGATAATAACTTCTATCTGGGATAGCTGATTGAAATCTTCTACACCAAACATTATTTATTTTAAAATGACTTAATACAAAAGGCCATATCAATTCCCTAAAAATACCAATATCTATATTTTTATCTACATTACTAAAATAATGTGGACCACCTGTCTTAAAAAAATAATAAGTATCCTTTTCAACTCCTTCAATATGATCTTCTACTTTTATAGCATCATCTAAATTAAAAGAATTTATGTCAAACTTCATAATTTAAAAGCTTGCAGTGCAGTTTGTTTTTCTTCAGCTTCAACTATCTTAGCGAGTTGCTTATCAATCTCTTCTAAGTGTTGTGGATGCTCACCAATACCTACAGAGTTATTTAGGTATATATGTATAGTTGCATCTGCTGATGCTATATCAGCCTCGTATTTCTTCTCTAGGGCTTCCAACATTGCTCTTCTTATTTATTACTCCTTCCTTTTCTTTCAGTTTAGATTGTAAAACATCAATCTCACCATTTAGTTTTTTAATGATTCCATTAAGTTCTTTTACTAATTTACTTTCTAGTATTAATCGCTCTGTACTCATTGTTATTTCCCCTTGTGAATTACAACTCGGACACTGCCGTATGATTTCCACTGGCTTCTCGATTGATTCCTTTACTTTGATATAACCGTTTCCATGGCATCTCGGGCATATTATCTTTGTCATAGTTTTTCTCCATATTATCTAATGTCTTTATTACTTTCTTCCTAACCAAATTGTGATCTAGTTCTGCATACTCACAAATTTTAGCAAAATCAGAATTAGGTAAAGTAACATAATCTAATTCATGGAATCTTCGTTTAGCGTAAAATTCTTTGTATTTAACTGTGTTACTTTTTATTTTAATCGCATCAGATATTGCAACTATTAATACATTTCTCCAAAGGTTTCTTACTGGATTAAATGTATCATATTCATTAAGCGTTCTTGTTCCGTAGTCGGCCATTTAATTTCCTTGCTTTCTCGTTGATTAATATGTCTAAAGTTTTAGCTCTAGATACTTCTACCTCAGGTACGATGACCTTGCGGATCTTATCTAATTTGTCACAACTATCATGCGATAGTGCAACCGATTTATATTTACTTACGTCAGTCATTATTATATCCTTTCATTATTTATAAAATAATAATATAGGATTATTATATTTTTTTACAAGGTTGTCAATGAAGTTTTTTTTAACAATATATATTTGTTCAGTAGTAAATCAGAACTGCGCTGAAGTGCCAGTTAAAGATCATGCCTATGATAGATTCTATAAAACACATTATGAATGTGTGCAAAAAGGGTTA
>KB911124.1 GCA_000383355.1 Flavobacterium sp. SCGC AAA160-P02
CGTTATTTTCAAACCATTCAAAAGTATCACCTGTCATAAACTGATGAAAAGGACCCAATAGTTCTTTTTCACCACGTGGGTAAAATTTCACCAACTCTTTTGGCTCAAAACAAGCATGTGTAACATTGCAACGACCTCCTCCAGAAATTTTCACTTTTTGTAGTACTTCCTTTCCTTTTTCTAAAATTGTAATCTCAAGACTAGGATTCATTTCTTTGGCATTAATTGCCGTAAAAAAACCTGCTGCACCCCCTCCAATAATAATTACTTTTTTCATAATATCATATCTGAATAGGAAAGAATTGTTTCATATCCTTTTTCTTTAAAATACTGTAAAGTGCTTTTATTTCCTGTTACTAAAACAAAATCTCCTCCCCAAGCACCTAAACTTTTAATAGCTCCTAGATAGTCAGGAAATAATAGTTCTTTAACGGGTTTTAGTTTTATAATGGATGCAATAATTTGTTCGTGTTCTTCTATTAATCTTTCAAAGTCTAAAAGTGATTTTACAGAACACATTTCTAAAGAAATTTCAGAAATTCGATGTATTTCATTTTTAAAATCATCATTATTTTCTTTGTATTTGGCAATGCCTTCTTTACTATTCTGTTTTTTATTTAAATAAACAAAATACAACTGATCACTAAATTGAGGGCTAAAGTCTACTGTTTTTATAAGCGGTTTTTTGTTTTTTAACTGATACAATATTGGCAAATTATGTTGTGCATTGGCAATATCATAACCGCTTCCAGAAAAAGAATTCTGTAACAGTTGATAGGCATCTATAGCTGCCCACTGAGCAATGTTATTTACTAAGGTAGATGAAGTTCCCAATCCCCAATCTCTAGGAAATGTTAGGGTTGTTTTCACTATAAAACCCGTTTTTGATTGTAAAAAACCTGGATTCAGTTTTCTAGCTTCTTGTAGAATATCCTGAAGCGTTTCAGCTATAAATTCTGCGTTTTCTTCGGTATCAGAATTAAAAGTGGCAGAGACAAGTCTTAGTTTAGGCAAGTCAAAAACAGCCTCAAACCAACAGTCTCCAGTATGGGTAAAACTTCCCCAAATTAATTGAGATTCTGTAATCTTACTCACCAACAGGTCTTGTCCAAATTTAGTTGGAACTGCTAGGGCTGTAGCACCATCTAATACAAGATATTCTCCTGTGAGTAGTAATTTTCCGTTAGAATAAAATTGACTCAAGTTAGTTATTGTTTCTAAGTTCGTTAAATTTAGCTACTACTGCACTGTGAGTAACTGTCTGCTGCTCAAAATACCTAGCTATTTCTTTTTTCTCTGCATCATTAGCTCCTAACTGATGTAAGATATTCATTAAATGCATTTTCATATGCCCATGTTGTATCCCAAGGGTAGTTAAAGCACGTAAAGCACCAAAATTCTGAGCCAATCCGGCAGTTGCCACTATCATCATTAACTCTCTTGCAGAGGGTTGTTGTAACATCTCTAAAGATAATTTTGCCAAGGGATGTAAAGAAGTAAGGCCGCCCACTGTTCCAAGAGCTAGTGGAACTTCTATCCAAAAGCGAAAAACTCCGTTACTAATATCACAATGAGTTAGACTTGTATAATGTCCTGATCTTGATGCATAGGCATGAACTCCAGCTTCAACAGCTCTAAAATCATTCCCAGTGGCTAACACAACCGCATCAATGCCGTTCATAATTCCTTTATTGTGCGTAACCGCTCTGTAAGGCTCTATACTTGCAATTTGAACTGCCTGATAAAATTTTTCTGCAAATTTTTGGGGGGCATCTCCATCCAATTCTTCAATAGTACAGCTTACTTCTGCCCTAACTAGGCATTCTGGCACGTAATTAGAAAGAATACTCATCACTATTTCTATCTCATTATTTCTAAATTCTTTGGCAATAGCCTCTAAACAAGAGTTAATGAAATTAGCACCCATAGAGTCTACCGTTTCAAAAGTTATATGAAGTTGATAGTAATGAGCTAATTTTTCTGTTTTATCAATAAGTTCTATATCTAAAATACCTCCACCGCGTTTTTCCATATTTTTTGTGATGGATGCAGTAGCTAATTTTAATAGTTCTTTTTTTGAATTGAAATATTGAGTCAATTCATTTTCATCTCCTTTGTAGATAAAATGAACTTGACCTATCTTAGTCGTAGAAATTACCTCAGCTTTAAACCCTCCTCTAGTACTCCAAAATTTAGCCACCAAGGAAGCTGCTGCAACCACAGAACTTTCTTCTATCACCATAGGAATTACATACGCTTTATTATTAATGATAAAGTTAGGTGCTACCCCATAAGGCAGGTAAAAATTAGAAATGGTATTTTCTATAAAATCATCATGCAATTGTTGCAATGCATCATCAGAATTCCAATACTGTTTTATGATGGCTATAATTTCTGGTTGATTGGCAAAATAATGCGTTGCTAGCCAATTAATTTTTTCTTCTTTAGTTCGTTTAGAAAACCCGGAAATGATTTTAGACATCGATGTCATTTTATAGTGTAGCGCAAAGATAATTGAATCAATGAAAACAGTGAGATGAATTCAATATTTATAATGTTTTTAAGGTGTTTTTTGCTGATTTTTCCGTAAACTTGGCAATCAATTCCTAAATATGAAATTATAGAATGAAGAAATTATTCATTTTAGCAGTCATTACACTTCTCATTAGTTGTGAGCAAAACAACCCCTCTAAAAATTCAAATGAAACTCTTGGAACAAAAAAAATAACACTAGAAGATATTTGGGGAGCTACTTTTTCTACCAATAGAATGAATGCATTAAATTCTATGAATGGAGATTATTATTCTCTTTTAAACAATGATGAAAACGGATATTCTACAGTAGATAAATATAGCTATACAAGTCTAGAAAAAGTAGCTACAATTGTTGATGGAAAAACACTTCAAAACCTACAAAATTTTGAATCCTACAGTTTTAACAATGATGAGACACAATTAATTTTAGGGAAAGACATTCAAAAAGTTTACAGACGTTCTACTAAGGGAACTTACTATGCCTTTTCTGTAGGTTCTAAGAAGGTTCGTTTCATTGGAGAAAACATTCAAGAACCTACCTTTTCTCCCGATAGTAAAAAAGTGGCCTATGCAAAAAACAATAATTTGTTTATGCTAGATCTCACAACAAATTTAACAACACAAGTTACCAAAGACGGAAAATACAATCATATTATAAACGGAACAACAGATTGGGTTTATGAAGAAGAGTTTGGTTTTGTAAGAGCTTTTGAATGGAGCAATGACAGTAAGTTTATTGCTTTTTTACGTTTTAATGAATCTAAGGTAAGAGAATTTTCTATGGGTGTTACTGGTGATGGATTATATCCTAGCCAACATGTTTTTAAATATCCAAAAGCTGGAGAAGACAATGCAAAAGTTTCACTTCACATGTATTCTTTAACTACAAAAAATACCAAGAAAATTAATCTAGGAGTTTATGAATATATTCCAAGAATTAAGTGGTCTACTAAAGGAGGTGTTTTAATTGCAACCACCTTAAATCGTCATCAGAACGATTTAAAATTACACAAAGTAAATGCTGTAAGATCTAGCGCTATGCTGCTATTTAATGAGAAAGATGCTGCCTATGTAAGTGTAAAAGATGATCTAACTTTTTTAGATGACAATAGTTTTATTTGGACCAGCGAAAAAGACGGTTTCAATCATATTTATCATTATAGTTTTAATGGAAAACTAATCAATCAAATAACAAAAGGAAATTGGGAAGTAACCAAGTACTATGGTTTCAATAAAGAAAAGAAAACAATTTACTATCAATCTGTAGAAAACGGATCTATTAATAGAGGTGTTTATAGTATTGGGTTAGATGGTACTAATAAAAAATTATTAAGCAATAATATTGGAACAAATACTGCCGCTTTTAGTAGAAATCTGAATTACTTTATTAATACACATTCAAGCTCAGAAACACCACCTACATTCTCACTTTATTCTGCTGAGGGTGAAATGATAAAAGTAATTAAAGACAATGCTCCTTTACAAGAAAAACTGACAGATTACAAAATGAGTCAGAAAGAATTTTCCACCATCAAAATTAACGGAAATGACCTGAACATGTGGATGATAAAACCTGCAGATTTTGATGCACAGAAAGAATATCCTTTATTAATGTTTCAATATTCTGGCCCTGGTTCTCAGCAGGTGGCCAACAGATGGAATGGTACCAATGATTATTGGCATCAATTATTGGCACAAGAAGGAATGATTATTATTTGTGTAGATGGGCGAGGAACTGGCTTAAAAGGAAGAGATTTCAAAAAAGTTACTCAAAAAGAATTAGGTAAATTTGAAGTTGAAGATCAAATAGCTGCTGCTAAAAAGTTAGCAGAACGCAGCTATATAGATAAAAATAATATTGGTATATGGGGATGGAGTTACGGTGGCTTTATGAGTACCAATTGCCTCTTAAAAGGAAACGACATCTTTTCTACTGCCATTGCTGTTGCACCAGTAACTTCTTGGCGATTCTATGATACCGTATATACAGAACGCTATATGCAAACACCCCAAGAAAATGCAAGTGGTTACGATGATAATTCACCCATTAACTATGCAGACAAACTAGAAGGAAACTATTTATTAGTTCATGGTACTGGAGATGACAATGTACATGCTCAAAACTCTATGCGCATGATCAATGCTTTGGTAGCCGCTAATAAGCCTTTTGACATAGCCATGTATCCAGACAGAGCTCACGGAATTAGAAAAGGAAAAAATACGCGCTTACATTTATATAAAAAAATGACGGCCTTTATTCAGACAAACTTAAATACTAACTAACTTAGAACATTAAAATAACAACCTTATGAATACAATAACAAAACAACCCCATGAAAAAGAAATCTTTGGACATCCTATTGGGTTGTATGTATTATTTTTTACAGAAATGTGGGAGCGTTTTTCCTATTATGGAATGAGAGCTATTCTAGTACTATATTTAGTGGCAGAAACTACAGAAGGTAATGCTGGATTAGGATGGACAAACGGAGAGGCTCTATCATTATATGGATGGTATACTATGTTAGTTTATGTAGCTTCAATTCCTGGAGGATTGATTGCAGATAAGCTTTTAGGTCAAAAAAAATCTGTACTCTATGGAGGCATACTGTTAGTTGCTGGTCACAGTGTTCTTGCCATTGAGGAACTTTGGGCTTTTTATTTAGGACTCGGTTTAATTATTTTAGGAGTTGGATTATTAAAACCAAATATTTCGACCATGGTTGGTGGTTTGTACCAACAAGGGGATATTCGAAGAGACAAAGGTTTTACAATCTTTTATATTGGTATTAACCTAGGTGCTTTTTTATCAAGTTTAATAGTAGGATATGTTGGAGAAGTTCACGGCTGGCATTATGGCTTTGGTTTGGCGGGAATTGGAATGACTTTAGGTCTAGTCCAATATTTAGTAGGTCAAAAATATCTTCAAAATGTTGGTAATTTCCTTGGAGACTCTATGGATCTGGAAGAGAAAGAAGCAATGAAAAAACCTCTAACTAAAATTGAAAAAGATAGAGTTATTGTTCTATTTATCTCATTCTTACTAGTAATAGTATTTTGGGGAGCTTTTGAACAAGCAGGTGGACTAATGAACATTTATGCAAAAGAAAACACTAACAGGATGCTTATGGGGTGGGAAGTACCAGCTTCCTGGTTTCAATCATTAAATGCAATGTTTATTATCTTTTTAGGTACTAGTATCGCATTATATTGGGCCAATAGAAAGTTAAAAGGTAAACTCTCAACATCTTTGTTTAAAATGATTATGGGACTAATAATAATGGGAACAGGTTTTTTCTTTATGTCTGCAGCTGCCTCTGAATTTAATAATACTGGAGCATCAGCAATGTATTGGTTGGTATTAGCTTATCTTTTTCATACAATTGGTGAATTATGTATTTCTCCGGTTGCATTATCATACATAACTAAATTAGCTCCCGTAAAATACGCCTCTATTATGATGGGTATTTATTTTGCAATGACAGGTTTTGGAAATAAACTTGCAGGTTTACTTGGTGAATCTGCAGAAGGACTTGGAGAATTAACTGTTTTTACAGGCATTGCAATTTTTTGTGTGATATTTGGTTTATTAGTTATGGTTTTTAGAAAAAAACTAGAAATACTAACTCATGGTGCTGAAGACAACGAAAAAGAAATCTAGTCAGAAAACTTAAGACAATAAAATATCAGGAATAAACTTATTAAGTGTTTTAATTAAAATTTTATCATGAATACTACTAAATACAGATTTGAAGGTTCAGAAATGAATAGTAAATTATTGATGGGTCATCCCTCTGGGCTTTTTGTGCTGTTTTTTACTGAAATGTGGGAGCGTTTTTCCTATTATGGAATGCGAGCTATTTTAGTACTTTTCCTAACATCAGCTTTAATAGATGGTGGCTGGGCATGGTCTAGAGAGGATGCATTAGGACTTTATGGTACTTATACAATGTTAGTCTACTTTTCTCCAATATTAGGAGGGTGGCTTGCAGATAAATATTTTGGCTACAGGAACTCAGTTGTTTGGGGTGCTTTAATAATGGCCCTTGGGCACGCTGCTATGGCTTTTGACACACCATGGAGTTTGTATATAGGAATTGGATTATTAGTTGCCGGAAATGGTTTATTCAAACCAAATATGACTTCTATAATTAATGGAATGTACGTAAACGCTCAAGAGAAAAAAGATGGAGCTTTTACAATCTATTATATGGGAGTAAATGCTGGTGCATTTTTAGGAATATTATTGTGTGGATATATTGGTGAAACCCAAGGATGGCATTATGGTTTTGGTCTTGCTGGAATATTTATGTTTTTTGGAACGTTACAGTTTTGGTTAGCACAAGGTATTTTTGGGAAAGTTGGGTTATCTGTTTCTAAAACTGCCCAATATGAAGATACCAGCAATAAAACATCAATAAACAACGAACAGAAAGTAGTAAGTGATAAAATTCAAAGAGATCGCTATATAGTTGTTGGTATATTAGCCTTTTTCACCATATTCTTTTGGGCAGCATTTGAACAAGCAGGAGGTTCAATGACTATTTTTGCGAAAGATTACACTAACAGAGTTTTAGAGGGTAATTCCGCAAATATTTTTAGAATCTCAAATACGCTACTCACCGTTGTACCTCTTATAATTATTACATATGTATTATTTAAATTATTTCAAATAACATTTAAAAAATACGCCCTGTCTAATATCTTTCTAGGAACTAGTTTTGTTATTATTTGGGCAATTGTTATTTGGATGTTAAAAAATCAATTTACAGAAGTTAAAACAGAGGTCCCTGCATCATGGTTTTCTATTTTGAATTCTTTTTACATCATTACTTTTGCTCCATTATTTTCTAAACTATGGGAAAGTAAATACAACCCTTCGGCAGCAATAAAATTTGGTCTTGGTCTTATTCTTCTAGGATTAGGTTTTGGTGTTTTAGCATACGGTTCTGCAAGTATTCCTCAAGGAGCACAAACAGCTTCAGTTAGTATGATTTTCTTAATTGTAGCCTACTTATTTCACACTTTGGGTGAACTTACTTTATCTCCTGTAGGCTTATCATATGTAAGTAAATTAGTGCCAGCTGCAAAAATTGGTTTAATGTATGGACTCTGGTATATTGCTATTGGTATGGGAAATAAAGCTGCTGGATCTATGGGTGGAATGATTGATCAAATCACCACTGAATACAATATGAGTACTTTCTTCTTAATTTTTACAATTATTCCTATCATAGCAGGATTGATACTTATGGTGTTATCTCCTGTCATAAAAAAACTAATGCACGGAGTGCGATAATTAGAATTAAAAAAAAACATAAAGAAAGCATCAATATTGATGCTTTCTTTTTTTTTGTAAATTTGCCGTAACAATTACGCCCAAACAAATATGAAGAAAATAGTTGTATTACTTTTTTTATTTTTGATAACATGTCAAGTACATGCGCAAAAAGTAAACTGGATTTCTTTTGAACAAGCCGTTAAGCTCACCAAACAAAACCCAAAGCCTATGCTTATAGATGTCTACACAGATTGGTGTGGTTATTGTAAAAAGATGGATAGAACAACTTATAAAGATGCTACAATTACCTCCTACATAAATGAGCATTTTTATGCAGTAAAATTAGATGGAGAACAAAAAGAAGATCTTGTTTATAATGACTATACCTTTAAGTTTAAACCTTCTGGAAGAAATGGATATCATGAGTTTGCAGCTAGTTTATTGAATGGTAAACTAAGTTATCCAACAACCGTTTTTATGGATGAAGAATTAGGCTTATTAGATAGAGTTCCTGGATACCTTACTCCAGAAATTATGGAGCAAGTGATCACTTATTTTGCTAGTAAAAAGTATAAAACAGCAACATGGCAAGAGCATGTTAAAGGTTTTAAAAGCAATTTAAAATAGCAGTAAGCACCTTTCTTATTTTTTAATATATGCTCCTTGCTCGTTAGTAGACCAAAACGGTATCTGTAACTTTAAGCAGGTTGCTTTCCAAAGTCTAACATAACTTTTATAATTAGATCCGTCTGCAATAATTATTGTAGGCTGAAGCCTATTAATAAGGCGTTCTAAGTTAATTTTTGGAGATTGATGCAACAACACAATTGGTTGATGCAAGTCTATAAGATTATAAACACCTGCCGTATCTATGAATAATACAATTTGTTTATTTAGCTGTAAAAGATTTGGTAATTTTTGATAATTTTGATACAGAATATTCTCTCCTACTTTGTAATTTTTTAATAAATTTTGCTTGGTAACTAAGGAATCCATATCGTTGTATACTTCTAAAAAACTGCCTGTTCTAATCCCTACAATTGAATTTCTGCTTTTATGAAATACTATAAATTCATTATTTTTTTCAATATGATATTTCTCATAGAAAAATACAAATTGAAAAATAAGCACTGAGCTTAAAAAAAATAAACACCTTTTTGCATTTCTTTTTAAAAAAAATTGAAAACATGCTATGATTACTAGGTAAGAAAAAAACATTTTGATAAAAGAAAATGAAATATCTGAAAATAAAAAAGCTTCTTGTCTTGCTATAAAAGCAACAAGCCTATTGAGAATTGAAATAATACCACTATAGATATCAACTAAAAATACGGGTAATATAGTTAGATATGAAAGCCCTAAAACAATAATTCCTGTAACTAAAATTACCCCCAGAAAAGGAATAATTAATAGATTAGAAAGAAAAAACAATCCTGGAAATTGATGAAAATAAAATAAACTTATTGGTAAGACTCCTAGCTGAGCCGCTGTAGATACTGTAATTAATTGCCATCCTTTATCTATAATATAGTATTTGGGTTTCCATAATTGATAAAATACCGGTTGCACCCAAATAATTCCAAATACAGCTAGATAACTTAGCTGAAAACCTACATCAAATAAAAATAGAGGCTTCAATAGCAACAATAGAAACATCGAGAAAATTAGTGATTGTTCTATAGCATTTCTTTTGTTGAAAAATTGGCCTATAGCAATGGCTGAAAACATGGTTACAGCTCTTGTTACTGAAGCAGACATTCCTGCTAATACCGCAAAAAACCATAGAAATAATAGTACCAAGACTAGCTTTATGACTTTTCCTTTCTTGTATCTTTCTAAGGGTTTTAACACAAAGGAAAGCATCCATAAAATAATACCTACATGTAATCCAGATACTGCCAAAATATGAATGGCACCAGCTTTAGAATAGTTGGCTGTTAATTCTTTAGAAATGTCTTGTCTTTGCCCTAATAATAACGCATTCATAATAGCCAATTCATCTTCTGAAAAGTCATATTGTTGCAATGATTGCTGAATTTTTAAACGAAAGGCAGCTATAAACTCTAAAAAGGATGTTGATGTTTGATCTAACAACAACAGCTCTTGTTTTGTAGCATAAACTTGTTGGTGAATTCCTTGTTTTGCTAAATAGTTTTTATAGTTAAACTGGTGAGGATTTAATGATTCTTTAATAGCAACAAATTTATTTTTTATAAGGATACGATCTCCAATTTTAAAGAACGATGCAACACTATCTTTTTCAATATTTATAAGTACCCTACCAGTAGTTTTCTGATGGTCTATCTGAAGTACCTCAGCAATGTATTTGTAATGATAATTTCCTGGTTTTAGGACCTTGTCTATTGCTAAGGTTGCATTTGAGGTATTAGTTAGGTGTTTTTCAAAATAATTGTAATTTTTTGTTGCATCACCTCTATATATAAGTAGAATTCCTATGAGGAAAAAAGAGAGCCATGAAATGAAAATAAAGAGTACAGTTTTTCTGAATAAATAGCCTATAAACCCTAGAAATAAAAGTATACAGAAAAATCTTACGATCCCAAAATTCCAGAAATCTGTATAATACTGACAACAAATACCCGCAATAAGAAATAGTAAAAAGTGAAAAGGAAGATATCCTAGCAACTTTTTCATAGCACCCTAAAGTTACTAAAAAAAATGATATAGAAATCTTACTTTTTTAAATTTAAGACTATAGAAGTAGCCGTTTTCTCAGAAGCTCCCTTTCCTCCTAGTTTTTGTTCTAATAGATAATAGGCTTCAAAAAGTGCTGTTCTATGGTTAGCATCTAGAATCTTATGTAATTCTCTTTTGAGGTTCTTCTTAGTAAAGTCATTTTGAATTAATTCTTTCACCACTTCTTTATCCATGATTAAGTTTACTAAAGAAATAAAGCGAAGCGTTATAATTCTCTTGGCTATTTGATAAGAAATCATACTTCCCTTATAACAAACAACTTGAGGTACTTTAAATAATGCAGCCTCTAGCGTAGCTGTTCCAGAAGTAACTAATGCTGCATAAGAGATACTTAGTAAGTCATAGGTTTTATTGTCTACAAAAGAAATATTTTTAGAACCAATAATTTTAGTGTAGAAATCTAAACGCTGACTTGGAGCTCCAGCAATAACAAATTCATAGTCCGAGAAGTCATCTATTAAAGATAACATAACGGATAACATTTTAGATATTTCTTGTTTTCTACTCCCTGGCAAAAGGGCTATAATTGGTTTATCTGATAAGTTGTGCTGTTTTCTAAAGATAGTTTCGTCTACTTGTTTTATATCTGCAATAGCATCTATTAAGGGATGTCCTACAAATGTAACTTGGTAATCGTGTTTTTTATAGAATTCTTTTTCAAAAGGAAGGATCACATACATCTGATCTACAACTCTTTTAATTTTTTCTACTCTGTTGGCTCTAGAGGCCCAAACTTGAGGAGAAATATAATAATGAGTACTAAATCCTAGCGGTTTAGCCCACGAAGCAATACGAAGATTAAACCCAGAATTGTCTATAAAAATAAGAACATCTGGATGAAAATTAGTAATGTCTTTTTTACAAAAAGAAATCATTCCTAGAATCTTCCTAAGATTCATAAATACCTCTACAAATCCCATAAAGGCTCTTTCTTTATAGTGTTTTACAAGAGTTCCACCAACCATATTCATTAAATCTCCACCCCAAAACCTTATTTCTGCTTTGTTGTCTTGTTTTAACAAAGCTTTCATTAGGTTAGAACCATGTAAATCTCCGGAAGCCTCTCCTGCAATGATGTAATATTTCATAAAAATGAAAAAGTTAGGTCGAGTGGAGTCGATACCTAAATAAAAAACGTCTCGACTCCACTCGAGATGATAAACATTTACAAGCTATAAAAACTTTAAGACAAAGGTAACTAAAGCTGTTAAAATAGAAGCCATTAATACACCTCTGGCTCTGTAATCTTGTTTTTTCTTTATAAAAATAAAAAATACAAAGAGGTTTGGTAACGCTGCTAATGAAAGTACTTGAGCATATAAATTACCTTTTTGTATCATTAGAATTGTTTCTTCAAAACCATATTTAGAAAAGTATTGTAAGTATAAGAAAACACCGCAAGCAGTTGCTAGAATAGAGATCACAAAACCAATAGAAATTTCTTTTTTTATAATTCCCATGAATTTAGCTTTTGAATCATGTGATGAGCTGTTAAATCAAATTGAACCGGTACAATAGAAACGAAACCATTTTCTAGTGCCCAAATATCTGTATCTTCTCCTTTGTCTTTATTAACAAACTCGCCAGATAACCAATAATATTCTTTTCCAAACGGACTCTTGCGCTTATCAAAGTCTTCTCGCCAATAGCCATTGGCTTGTCTACAAATTTTAATCCCTTTTATATGCTCCTTTTTTAATCTTGGAATATTTACATTTAAGACAGTTGCTTCTGGAATACCATTTTTTAGAGCACTTAGTGTAATTCTCTTCACAAACTCTATTCCTTGTTTAAAATCTGCTTGATAGTTAAAATCTAGCAGTGAAAACCCAATGGCTGGAACTCCTTCAATTCCTGCTTCAACTGCGGCACTCATGGTTCCGGAGTATATAACATTAATAGATGAATTAGCTCCATGATTAATTCCAGAAACGCATAAATCTGGTTTGCGATTCAGAATTTCATTTATGGCCATCTTTACACAATCTGCAGGAGTACCAGAGCAACTGTATTCAATTTGTGGTCCATCATCTATGGTTATTGGGTTACAATGCAACACATTATCTACGGTAATTGCATGCCCCATTCCGCTTTGTGGTCTGTCTGGAGCAACTACAACAACATCTCCTATTTTATTCATAATTTGAATTAATGCTCTAATACCAGGAGCAGTAATACCATCATCATTTGTTACTAAAATTAAAGGTCTCTTTTTTGCCATTTTTTGTAAGATTTCACACAAATGTAAGGCAATTTATACGAATATTTTTTTAACATTTTGTAAAGAAGGTCTCATCAGTTTTTTAAGTAATATTGTAGTGTTAGTATCATTTAATAGTTACCAATGAATTATAAAAATAAGATTCACTAGATGTTAATTTAGAATTCACCAATAAAAAAACGAACAAACAGCATCTAGAAAATCAAGACTATCTATCTCAATTACTTGACATCATTTTAGTACATTAGCTAGGCATCATTTTAGAAATTATAGAACCAACATATATTTATGAAAACCAAACTTCTCATCTCCTTTTTATCACTTTTTTTATTAGTAAGTAGCATCAGTTTTGCAAACCCAACAGATAACAAAAATCCAGATCCAGAAAAAGACAAGGTTTTAATTTCTGTACTTAATTACATGCTTACTCGTGGCCATTATGTTCAAAAAGAACTAAATGATGAGTTTTCTGAGATGGTTTTCAATAATTTTATTGATGGATTAGACCCATCTAAAAGATATTTTACAAAAAATGATCTTAAAGAATTCTCTAAGTATAAATTTCAAATAGACAATCAATTAAAAGAATCTGATATTGCATTTTACAGCTTAGTATATGGTAGGTTTTTAGATAAAATTAAAAATGCAAAAAATTACTATGGTGCTATCTTAAAGAAACCTTTTAACTATAAGAAAGATGAAATTATTGATCTGGACTACAAAAAAATAGCATACGCTAGCTCAGAAAAAGAACTCTTAAATTTCTGGAGAAAACAACTAAAATTACAAACCATAGATAGAATTCAAGAGCAAGAAAACTTAGATGAAGAGAAGTTTAAGAAAGACAAATCATACAAGAAAAGATCTTTTTCTGTTCTAGAAAAAAAAGCAAGAGCAGAAGTAATGACCTCTATGGAAAATTTATATATCCGTATAGATGAACTAGAGCACAGAGATTGGTTTTCAACTTTTTTAAACAGTATTGTTGCAGCCTTTGGGCCTCATACTACCTACATGCCTCCAAATATCAAAGAAAGTTTTGATCAGGATATGTCTGGAAAACTAGAAGGAATTGGTGCTCGTTTACAAAAAAAAGGTATTTATACTCACATCGTTGAATTGGTTTCTGGCGGACCGGCTTGGAAACAAGGTGAACTAGAAGAAGGTGATATTATTCTTAAAGTGGCTCAAGAAAACAAAGAACCTTTAGATATTGTAGGAATGCGCCTAGACGATGCTATTAAATTCATAAAAGGCCCTAAGGATACAAAAGTATTACTAACTGTTAAGAAAAAAATTGATGGCACCACCCAAGTCATTACTATTACAAGAGATATTGTTCAATTAGACGAAACTTTTGTAAAATCATCTGTAGTAGAAAAAGATGGAAAAAAATATGGAGTCATAGATTTACCAAAATTCTACATAAATTTTGATGACAGGAACTTTAGAGACTCGGCTAAAGACATGGAAAAAGAAATTGAACGCCTTAAAGAAGAAAATGTTGAGGGCTTATTAATTGATTTAAGAAATAATGGAGGAGGTTCTTTAGATACAGCCATAAAAATTGCTGGTTTATTTGTAGATAAAGGTCCTGTTGTTCAAATAAAATACAGAAATGAAGCTCCTGTTGTTAGAGAAGATATAGATCCTAAAATTCAATGGACTGGTTCTTTGGTTCTATTGGTAAATGAATTGTCTGCATCTGCTTCAGAAATATTTGCAGCAGCAATGCAAGATTATAATAGAGCAGTAATTTTGGGAGGAAATCAAACCTACGGAAAAGGAACCGTTCAAAATATTTTACCTATCAACAAGTTTTATCCAAATTATGATCAAGATTTAGGGTACTTAAAAATGACTATTCAAAAATTCTACAGAATTAACGGAGGTTCTACACAAGTTGAGGGTGTTTATTCAGACATTGCCATGCCAACTCGTTTTAGTTATATGAAGTATGGAGAACGAGATTTAGAAGGTGCTTTACCTTGGGATAAGGTACCTCAAGCTTCCTATACTCAAGTGAAATCTTACAGTAACTTCTCTGATGTTGTTACAACTAGTATTGAAAGAATAAATAAAGATCCTAAATTTCAATTAATTGATGAATATGCCAAATGGTTAAAAAAAGAACAAGATGACTCCTCTTATTCTTTAAACTATAAACAGTATCAAAAAGAATTAAAACAACGAGAAGATTTTGCGAAAAAATTTAAATCAGTTTTTAAATATCAATCTGGTTTGGCATTTAATTCTCCTAGCTATGAGATACCTCTTTTTAAAGAAAATATAGATTTAAAAGAAAAAAGAAATGCTTGGCATAAAAATCTATCAAAAGATCTGTATATTTCAGAAGCATTAAATGTCTTGAGTCAATTAAAATTGGCAAGTAAACAAGAGATTGTGAAAAACTAACGTATATAAAAATTTAAAATTCTAAAGACCTGATATGTTTGCACAAGCTATCAGGTTTTTTACATTTGTAAAGATGTTAAACCAATCTAAATCTCTTTCTCAACTAGCCGTTCAAAAATTTAAGCAAAACAGGATTGGCTTATGTAGTTTTTGGTTTGTTGTTTTTTGTGGATTTATTGCGGTGTTTGGTTACCTTATTGCACCAGACAATAGTAAAAATGCAAATCAAATGCATGTAGAAATTCATTCAAAAAAACCAGGGTTCACGGTAGAAATGTTAACAATTCCATTAAAAGAAGAAAGATCACAATCTTTTTTTAATAAACTTTTTATGGGAAGTACACAGATCAATACAGAAATTCCCATTCAATCCTATAGCATTCTTAAAGAAGAGTTAGAATACATTGGTTATGGTGATGGATTACCAAAAACAATCAGCTTAGCAGTACTAAATAATACACCAAAAAAATACATCACAAAAAAGACTTTTTATTTTGGAACCGACAAATACGGAAGAGATTTATTAAGCAGATTGTTAATAGGAACTAGAATTTCATTTTTTATTGGCTTTATTGCTGTTTTTATATCCTTATTCATAGGTATTGGTATTGGAGCAATTGCTGGATATTACGGCGGTAAAATAGATGCATTAATAATGTGGATTATTAATATCACTTGGTCTATACCTACTTTGTTGTTAGTTATTGCAATTACCTTAGCTCTAGGCAAAGGGTATTGGCAAGTATTTATTGCTGTTGGCTTAACTATGTGGGTAGAAGTTGCCAGAGTTGTAAGAGGGCAGGTCTTAACCACCAAGCAACAACAATATGTAGAGGCAGCTAAAGCCCTAGGATATTCTAACTTTAGAATAATTTTCAGACATATTTTACCCAATATATTAGCTCCAATTATTGTAATTTCTGCAGCCAATTTTGCAGCAGCTATTCTTATAGAAAGTGGCTTGAGTTTCTTAGGGATTGGAGCACAACCTCCTACCCCATCTTGGGGTGCCATTATTAAAAATCATTACAATTATATTATTTTAGGAAAGCCTTACCTAGCGGTTATTCCAGGACTGGCAATTATGAGTTTAGTGATGGCTTTTATGTTGATTGGAAATGCCTTACGAGATGCCTTAGATGTAAAGAATTAGAATACTTTCTATTTTCTTCACTCATTTTTTCAATAACCGCAAAGACCAAATTATTAATAAAAAATAGAGGGGTTGAAAAATTTAAAGATCAAATAGAAATAGTGGAATTAAAGGATTTATTCTCTTATCAATTTTATCAAAAATATCAGATAATTAGCTATAATAAAATAGACTACACATTTATGGAAAATTAATGCTTTTACTAACTAGAACTAGTATCTATTTATAATGCGTAATGATAGTTTCTGTCATTTTTCACATAACTCCCAACAACTTCCTTTTCTTTTAGTTTATCAAGCATATTATAGACATTAAGAATACCTGATATGGAATCTACTTTGTGCAAGATTTCTAAACTTGTTAAGTGCTCATTTTTAAGAGCTGACAATAAAGACGTTTGTATAGGGGTAAGTACTTGTTTTTTCATAATTTACTTTTTAATAGCACTACAAACATAAGATAATTTTTATTAATGCGGATAGAAGTAGTGTTTTTGTCCTTAAAATTTAGAAGCTATTTAATAGACTTACAGCTAACCTTTAATGTCTTATAAACTAATACTTCAATTTATAAAAATATTTTTGAGTGGTCTTTTGTTTTTTTTAAAAACTAAAGAATATGATGATATTTCATGTTTCTTATTACATGGCTAGAAACCAATCCTTTAGAATTTAATCCTTCTAACAGTGAATAAACTTTAAGAATATGAGAAATAGAATCTACTTTTTTTAAAATTTGAAGACTTGTTAGCTGCTCATTTTTGAGGGCATGTAGTATAGATTTTTCTTCTGGAGATATTATTTTATAATGGCTAGGGATCATTATATATGATAATTAAATTACATTATTTATTTACTGTTAAAAAATAAAGCTTCTTAAATCAAGAAGCTTTATTCCGACAAAGAGAATTAAAAAATCAATATAAAAAATTGAAACTTATTTTAATTAAAATCATCTTTAATTAAGTTGAAAGCCTAAAATTACTTGTTATAAATAAAAATATGCATTCAGGTTGGGGACAAAATTTTAATAGTTTATCAAGTCAATATGAATACTTATACACTCAAAATTAGCTTTTTACAACTATTGGTTCACATAAAATACGTTGAAAGTTTAGATTTCTGTAGATGAAATAACTCTTTTAGCAGATTAAAAGTTGTTAATTATGGTAGTATCGTGTAAAATAAAAACTTCTAACAAAAAAGTTAGAAGTTTTTACGTTGTACAGGCGGAGAGACTCGAACTCTCACACCTTGCGGCACTAGATCCTAAGTCTAGCGTGTCTACCAATTCCACCACGCCTGCAACTAAAACTGAAAATAATTTTCAGCTTTCGGATTGCAAATATAAGCATTCGTCTGAATTCGCAAAGCGGAATCGTAGGAATTTTAGTATTTTTGAATCCACATAAAAATAAACCATGTCCGACATCAAAAAATATATAGAAGCCAACAAAGATCGTTTCATTAATGAACTCATAGAACTCCTAAAAATTCCTTCTGTTAGTGCAGATCCAGCTTATACCCAAGATGTTTTAAATACCGCTGATGTAGTGAAAGATCGCCTAGAAAAAGCAGGCTGTGATCTTGTAGAAATATGTGACACTCCAGGATATCCTATTGTATATGGAGAAAAAATTATCGATGAAAAACTACCTACTATTTTAGTTTATGGTCATTATGATGTTCAACCTGCAGATCCTCTAGAACTTTGGGATTCTCCTGCATTTGAACCTGTTATCAAAAAAACAGAACTTCATCCTGAGGGAGCAATTTTTGCTCGAGGCGCTTGTGATGACAAAGGTCAGATGTATATGCATGTAAAAGCCATGGAATACATGACCACTACTGGAAACCTTCCTTGTAATGTGAAATTTATGATTGAAGGTGAAGAAGAAGTGGGTTCTGAGAGCTTGGGTTGGTTTGTGAAAAACCACCACGAAAAATTAGCCAATGATATTATTTTAATTTCAGATACAGGAATGATTGCTAATGATATTCCTTCCGTAACAACCGGATTAAGAGGTTTAAGTTATGTTGAAGTAGAAATTACAGGTCCTAATAGAGATTTACACTCTGGCTTGTATGGTGGTGCAGTAGCAAACCCCATAAATATTTTAACAAAGATGATAGCTTCATTGCATGATGAGAATAATCATATTACCGTTCCTGGTTTTTATGAAAAAGTAGAAGAACTATCTAGAGCAGAAAGAGATGAAATGGCAAAAGCTCCTTTTTCTTTAGAAAATTATAAAGAAGCATTAGATATTGCTGCTGTTTATGGAGAAGAAGGATATACAACCAACGAAAGAAACTCTATACGCCCTACCCTAGATGTTAATGGAATTTGGGGTGGCTATACTGGAGAAGGTGCAAAAACAGTCATTGCTTCTAAAGCCTATGCAAAAATATCTATGCGCTTGGTTCCAAACCAAGAATGGCATGAAATTACAGATTTATTTACCAAACATTTTGAAAGTATTGCTCCAGAAGCTGTTACTGTAAAAGTAACACCACATCATGGTGGCCAAGGCTATGTAACTCCCATAAATACTATTGGTTATGAAGCAGCTAGTAAAGCTTATCAAGCAACGTTTGGAAAAGCGCCAATCCCTCAAAGAAGTGGAGGTAGTATCCCTATAGTTTCTCTTTTTGAAGACGAACTAAAAAGTAAAACTATTTTAATGGGCTTTGGCTTAGATTCTGATGCAATTCATTCACCAAACGAACATTTTGGAATTTTTAATTACTTAAAAGGTATTGAAACAATTCCTTATTTCTATAAGTATTTCACAGAACTATCTAACTAAAAAAAAAGCCGCTAGAAGCGGCTTTTTTTAGTTGAGTATGGTTGCTTTTTTAATAAAGTCTATTTCAGGATAATTGGTTCTAATAAATTTATTACCGTATCTATTAAGAGAATCTTGACGCATGCCTAACCTATCTCCATATCCATCATAAAACTTCAAAACAGTCTCTTTTCCGGCAATTACTTTTGCAATTACAGGAAACCCTTTCACACCAGAATACGCTAGCGCATCTAATCGTTTGTTATTTTTTAAATTGATAAATATCTGAGTAGTTCTTGTCTTTACCCCTCCTCTAGCAAAGGAGATTGTCATGAGATCATTGCTTTCAATAACCTTTTCATCATCAATTTTAAAATTTTTCCAACTGGCATTTATCAAACTATCATTGTGAATTCCAAACTGAGCTACAAAACCTGGCACCACTCTAAAAATAGCAATATCTGTATAAAATTCATTCTTAATTAATTGATACAATCTGTCTACAGCTTTTGGTGACCATGCTCTTTTTGCTTCGATATCAAAATTTCCTTGCGTAGTTTCAAATCTCGCTTTAAAATAATCAGGAGCCTGTTCTTTGGTCCATTTTTCTTTAAAGAGTTTGGGACTGCATGACACAAAAGAAATTAAAATTATAAAACTTATTATTTTTTTCATAGAAATAACTACGATTAGTCAGTTAAAATTACTCCTTTTCAGACATTTTTTTCACATAATCTGTAATAATAACAATCTGTGTGGGGCCTACCTTGCCTTCAATATATTTTGCATTTTCATGATCTAAAGAAATTCTTCTAACAGCCGTTCCTTGTTTGGCAACCAAGCTAGATCCTTTTACTTTTAAGTCTTTAATTAAAACAACAGAATCTCCTGCTTGAAGAATAGCACCGTTGGCATCTCTGTGTATAATCTTATCTGCCTCTTCTAAATGTTCTCCTGTTTCTTTTGCAAAGCGCAAATCATCGTCTTCTAGATACAGCATGTCTAATAAATCTTGAGGCCACCCTTCTTTTCTTAAGCGAGATAATATTCTCCATGCAATCACTTTTACGGCCCTAAATTCTGACCACATACTATCATTTAAACAACGCCAATGATTAGCATCTGTAGTTTCAGGGTTTTCTATTTGCTCTATACAGATAGCACACCCTAACAAGCTTCCATCAATACCTCCACCTCCTGTTGAGGTTGGTTTTACCTCATAGATTGCTAAGTTCTCTGAAGATACACATAGTTCGCAGGTATTTCCGCTTCTGTTTTGTAAGTCTAGTTCTAATGACATTTCTGCTTTTTTAGTTGTGCAATGATACCCTTATTCTCAGAGCACTGCAAATTACCTCCCTGTTAAAGACTTTGGAACTCGGCCGTTTTTAATAGCTTCTGAACGCAAGCGTCTTCCAACAATTCGTTCATTCATAGTACCTATTTCTAGCACTTTATCAACATCTAAATTAGTATCAATTCCCATCTCATCTAGCATAACTACTAAATCTTCCGTAGAGACAAGGCCTACTAAGTTTGGATCTTTATAATAATAAGAACCTGTACCTGCAACTGGTATTCCGTCTACAAAGTTTGCAGGCTGGCCACCAATACCTCCCATGGTAGCTTCAAAATGCGTCATCCCGGCTTGAAGTGCTGCCAGTACATTGGCCATGCCCCAGCCTCTAGTAGTATGAAAATGAACAATTTGTTTGTCTGTCATTCCTACCTTTTCTTGAAGCATACTGTAATATTTAAATACTCTATCTGGTGAAGCAGAACCATCATGATCTGCATGTTCTACATCATCTGCACCAATATCAAACCAACGTTGAGTATAGTCTATAGCTTTGTTGAGATTTGTTGGGCCTTCTATTGGGCATCCCCAAATAGTACTCACCGTACCATTTACTTTAATACCGGCATCATGTGCTTTTTTAATTTGAGCTTCAGCCATTTTCCAGTAGTCTTTTAATGACAAGCCAGAATTTTTTAGATGGTGAGATTCACTGGTAGAAACCATTAATAAAATTCTATCAGGGCCATAGCCTTCTAGTTTTGCCTGTATAGCTCTCTCTACTGCTTTTTCCCTAATGGTAATGGCAGTTAAAGAGGCCTCAGATAATAAATGCGACACCTTTTTAGAGGTTCTAATTTTTTTAAATAAATCATCGGCGTCAGAAAATTGAGGCATTCCTTTAGGATTTCCAAAATTGGTGACTTCTATGTTTTTAAACCCTGCTAAAAGCAATTGCTCTAACATCCAGAGCTTTGCTTGTGTAGGGATAAATTTTTCTTCATGTTGGTAACCATCTCTAACTGTAATATCACCAATAGTTACTTTTTTTGGGTAGTGCATGTCTATTTAAAAATTTTAGAATGTTAAAAATATTAAATAGCTTGCTATAATAAAGTGAAAAATAAAATTATCTACGTAAAATGGCTAAACTTTAATATGATTTTAGCATTTGAAGAAAAAAATGATCGCTTAGAGAAAGCTTATTCTATTTCTAAAGAGGTGAATTTGAATGTATTTCCATCAAACAACCCTTTATCAGATAACTTCAAAGAGGGTATTACCAAAAGCGCCATAAAAGATAAACTCATATAAGGAGCACGCAAAGTACTGCCCATTTCTTTTGCCATAGCATCAAGAGCTGCATAAGCATTTCCAATGATCTCTGCTGGTTGATCACTCATGATTCCGGCTACTGGAAGTGCCACTACTTTTTCTGTAGTTTTGGTTACGGCACAAACGCCTCCCTTATTTTCTATAATTAAGTTTACCGCTTTACAAATAGCTTCATCAGAAACCCCAATTGCAATTATATTATGTGAATCATGCCCAACAGAACTGGCAATAGCACCTTCTTTGATTCCAAAATTTTTAATGAAAGCAATAGATGGTGTCTCATTTTTATATCTATTTACCACCGTCATTTTTAGAACATCAGTTGCTGTATTTGACACTAAATTTCCATCAACAATTAAAGAATCTGCTGCTATTTGATTGGTTACCAACTCTCCATCTAAAGCCTCAATAACTCTAATTTTTTTAGATGACGATGCCAATCTAAAATCTGCTACTTTCTTTATATCTGTGTTAAAATTATTCAATACTTCAAAAGGAACAGATTTTACAAAACTTTTTCCATTTTTGGCAACCAACTCACCATTAATATAGGTTTCTAAAACATTGAATTCTTTTAAATTATCAACCAAAATAAAATCTGCAGGATCACCAACTTGCAATAAACCAACCTCTAAATTATAATGTTTTACAGGATTTACACAAGCTGCTTGCAACACTTTAAAAATATCCATTCCCTTAGCAACTGCTCGTTCACATAATTGATTGATATGTCCTAACAGCAAATCATCTGGATGTTTATCGTCTGAACAAAACATCATATTATTATAATGTTCAGGTAATAAATCTATTAAAGCCTCAAAATTCTTTGCAGCACTTCCTTCTCTTATAAGAATTTTCATTCCTTTTTGTAGTTTCTCTAAAGCTTCATCATACCTAAAACACTCATGATCTGTAGAAATTCCTGCAGCAATATATTTAGTAACATCATCGCCTCTTAAACCAGGCGCATGACCATCAATGGGTTTGTTATTATTTTTTGCATGTTCAATTTTTTGGAGCACCTCTTCATCATCAAACAACACACCGGGGTAATTCATCATTTCTGCTAAATAGTTGATGTCTGGGTTTTCCATCATCAACTTAATATCATCAGCATTAATTACAGCTCCAGCACTTTCAAAAGAAGTGGCAGGCACACAACTTGGCGCTCCAAAATTAAATTTTAGTGGAACTTTCTTCCCGTTTTCAATCATAAAATCTACTCCCTGCACTCCTAATACGTTGGCAATTTCGTGCGGATCGGAAACAGTAGCTACCGTACCATGAAGAACCGCAATTTTTGCAAATTCTGAAGGTACTACCATAGAACTTTCTATGTGAATATGCGCATCTACAAAGCCAGGTAAAATATAATTTTCTACCTCGTGATTTACTTCTCTAATAGCAGAAATTTGTCCGTTCTCTAAACACACTTCACCTTTAAAAATTCTTTTATTAAGAATATCTACAATGTTTCCTTTCACATTCATAATCTTGCTATATTTAGAACAAATTTACAAAGAATAAAAAGGGTTTTTATTCAAGTTTTATCCTATTTTTAGATTATGAATTACGCTCAACAGAAAATCTCCACATCGGAAGCCGAAAAAATTCTTTTTGACTTGTATTGTATTAAAGGAACTGCATCTCCTTTACCTGGTTATGTTGATTTTAATTTTAGAATTAAAATAGAGAATGAAGAAGGGTATATTCTAAAAATTTCTAGAGTTGAAGAAAACAAAAAGTACCTAGAATACCAGCAACACTTATTGCAATTTATTGAGAATAGCGATGAAGAAATCATTGCTCCAAAAGCCGTTACAGATAAAAACAATCATTTAATTTCTGAAATTACAGATCGTTACAAAAAAACGCGTTGTGTACGTTTACTCACCTGGGTTTCGGGTAAAGTCTGGAGTGCTGCAAACCCACAATTAGAAGATTTACGCTTTAGTATTGGTGCGCAATGTGGCACCTTAACAAAAGTATTACAAGGTTTTAAGCATCCGGAAGCGCATTATAATTTTGACTGGGATATTGCACAATCTCTTTGGACAAAAAAGCAGCTACATTTATTTGAAGCTCCCGAAAAAGAAATACTAATGCTGTTTCAAGATAAGTTTGAAGCCTATCAACCCACCTATACTAGCTTAAGAAAAAGCATTGTACATAATGATCCTAATGACAATAATATTATTGTTACCAATAGCATAGTACAGCCAAAAGCAAAAGCAGCCATAGACTATGGAGATGCCATGCACACACAAACCATTAATGATCTAGCCATTCTTTGTGCCTATGGTACTATGGGCCATCAAGATCCATTAGAGGCGGCTCTTGCATTTATAAAAGGCTATCATAATTCTTTTCCTTTATTAGAAAAAGAGCTAGCTCATTTATTTAATGCCATAGCCATGCGACTTGTAATTATTGTTACCAGAGCTGCCATGAGTAAAATTGAAGAACCAGACAATGAATATCTGTGGATTAGCGAAAAACCAGCCTGGGAAGTATTGTATAAATGGTCTAAAATTTCAGAAGATTTTGCACATTATTCCTTTAGAAATGCCTGTGGTTTTTCTGCACACCCAAATGAAGAACAATTTAAAAAATGGGCAGCAACTAGCCAATATTCTTTAACAGAATTATTCCCAACAGTTCATAGAAAAAACATAGAACTATTAGATTTAAGTGTCTCTAGTTCTTGGATTGGCCATCAAACCGATTTTAACAATATTGACTTTTTTCAATTTAAAATAGACCAACTTCAGCAAGAACATCCAACAAAAATTATCTCTGGTGGCTACCTAGAGCCAAGACCTTTGTACACAGCTACTGCCTATGATAAAATAGGAAATTATGGCCCAGAAAGTAGAACTATTCATCTAGGAATCGATTTTTGGCTTCCTACAAACACACCTGTTCATGCATTGTTTGATGGTGAAATAGCCGTAGCAGTAAATGACCATGGAGATAAAGAATATGGTGGCTTGGTTGTTTTAAAACATAAAGAAGAAGATCTCGAGTTCTTCACATTATATGGTCATTTAGATCCAGCAAGCGTGTTGCATTACCAAAAAGGAGACACAATCTTAAAAGGGCAAAAAATTGGTGTATTAGGAGATAAAACCGTCAATGGTAATTGGGCCCCTCATCTGCATTTTCAGGTAATGCTCTCGTTACTAGACTATACAGCTGATTTTCCTGGAGTTGCCTATGCAAATCAAATAGCTGTTTGGAAAAGTCTTTGCATAGACCCTAATGCATTGTTTCATATTAAAAACCTCCAAACAAAAAAGAATACTTCAAACGAAGAATTAATTGAGTACAGAAAACAGCATTTAGGAAAAGGCTTGAGTTTGCAATACAAAGAACCTCTTAAAATTGTTCGAGGAGAAGGGGTGTATCTTTTAGATGAATTGGGAAGAAAATATTTAGATACTGTAAATAATGTTGCTCATGTTGGCCATGAGCATCCTACAGTTGTAAAAGCAGGGCAAGAGCAAACAGCTGTTCTCAATACAAACTCTCGCTATCTGCATGAAAACATCAACCTACTAGCCAAAGAAATTTTAGCAACCTTACCACCAGAATTAAGTGTTGTCCATTTTGTAAATTCTGGCAGTGAAGCCAATGAATTGGCAATTAGAATGGCAAAAACTGTAACTGGTAAAGAAGATGTTATTGCCTCAGAAGTTGGTTATCATGGAAATACCAATATTTGTGTAGACATTTCTTCTTATAAATTTGATGGAAAAGGTGGTAAAGGAGCTCCAGACCACACCCATATTTTTCCATTACCAGATGCTTTTAGAGGAAAATACAGGGGTAAAAATACTGGAAAAAAATATGCAGAAGAAGTACAACAATGCATTGATAGGATTCATAAAAGAGGAGATGGTGTAAGTGCGCTAATTTTAGAACCTATTATTTCTTGTGGCGGACAAATAGAATTGCCAAAAGGCTTTTTATCTAAAGCCTATGCAGCGGTTAGAAAAGCGGGAGGATTGTGTATTTCTGATGAAGTACAAGTAGGTTGTGGAAGACTTGGAACATCTTTTTGGGGCTTTCAATTACACAACGTAATACCAGATATTATTACCATTGGAAAACCCATAGGAAACGGACATCCTTTGGCAGCTGTGGTTTGTACAGAAGTAGTAGCCAATAGTTTTGCCAATGGTATGGAGTTTTTTAACACATTTGGAGGCAACCCTGTTTCTTGTGCTATAGGAACTGCAGTGTTGCAAACAGTAAAAAAAGAAAAACTACAAGAAAATGCCTTAGAAGTTGGTGCTTATTTAAAAGAACAACTTCTCAATCTAGCCAAAGATTTTCCTATTATTGGAGACGTAAGAGGCCAAGGATTTTTCTTAGGAATAGAATTGGTAGATGCTCAAAAAAAACCATTACCCGAACAAACAGATTACCTTATCAACAGAATGAAAGACCATGGTATTTTAATGAGTTCTGATGGTCTAGACCATAACGTATTAAAAATAAAACCACCGCTAGTTTTTTCTAAAGAAAATGCACAACAGCTGTTGTGGTATCTTAGAAAAATATTAGCAGAAGATGTGATGAGGAGATTTTAGAAAGTCACTTTAATTCAAAAAAAACATATTTTCTTTCAATATAAACCCATAAATAATCTAGTAAAAATGAAGCTTGGTCAATTAGCATTAAAGGCTTATTTTTAAACTCTACAAACACCACTTATAATCATGCGTAACTTTTTTATCATATTCGCTCTTATTTCTTTTTCAAATCTAACTTTTTCACAAAAAGAAAAAACCACAAAATCAAAAAAATGGGATGTAAACAATCCTCATAAAGATTGGAACTATAAAAACTTCAATCTAAAAACAGATGAAGGTACTTGGATGAATTTAGATATAAGCCCAGATGGAGAAACTATTGTTTTTGATATGCTAGGAGATATCTACACCATGCCCATTACTGGTGGTAAAGCAACGGCTTTAAGAACAGGTTTGGCTTATGAGGTACAGCCTAGATATAGCCCAGACGGAACCTATATTTCATTTACAAGTGATGCAGAAGGTGGAAACAATATTTGGGTGATGACTGCAGATGGAACAAATGCAAAAGCTATTACCAAAGAAAAATTTAGATTACTTAACAACGCTGTTTGGACTCCAGACGGAAAGTCTCTAGTAGCAAGAAAGCATTATACATCTCAACGTTCTGTGGGTGCTGGAGAAATGTGGCAATATCCACTAGCTGGTGCAGCAGGCCTGCAAATCACAAAACGCAAAAATGATCAACAAGATGTAAATGATCCTTCCATATCTCCAGACGGGAAATATCTTTACTATGCAGAAGATATGTATCCTGGTGGTTTTTTTCAATACAATAAAGACCCTAACAGTCAGATCTATGTGATTAAGCAATATGACTTTACCACCGGAAAAACTAAAACAATTACCGGAGGGCCTGGTGGTGCTTCAAGACCTGTTGTTTCTAGAGATGGAAAAAACCTTGCTTTTGTAAAAAGAATTCGCGAGCAAACCGTGTTATACATTCATGATTTAAAAACTGGAGAAGAAAGACCTATCTATTTTGATCTAGACAAAGACCAACAAGAAGCTTGGGCAGTTTTTGGGGTGTATCCATATTTTAGTTGGATGCCAAATCATAAAGACATTGTTTTTTGGAGCGGGGGTAAAATACATACCGTGAATATTGACTCTAAAGTGGTGAAAAATATTCCTTTTCAGGTTGATGCTGCTATTAAATTAGCAGAAACTCATGGTGTAAAAAGAAAAGCTTTTACTGAAAATTTTTCGTCAAAAATGATCAAAGATGTAAAAACAGCTCCTAATGGAAAGAGTATAATTTTTACATCACTTGGGCATATATATAAAAAAACACTCCCAGACGGAATACCTACTAGAATTACCAATTTATTAGATTTTGAAGCAGATCCAAGTTTTTCTCCTGATGGTAAATCTGTATTATTTGTGACCTGGAATGATGAAAACTTAGGGGCAATTTACTCTGTAAAACTAGACGGAACTGGATTAAAAAAATTAACAAAACAAAAAGGAATCTATAGAACACCAGTCTATGACGGATCTGGAAGTAAAATTGCCTACAGAAAAGAAAGTGGGAATGGAGATCAAGGATTTGATTTTACTAAAATGACCGGTATTTATACAATGAGTTATACAGGTTCTTATCCAAAAAAAATCTCTGAAACTGGAGAATTTCCTCAATTCTCTGAAGACAACAAACGAGTGTTTTTTCAAACAGGGGGTGCTTTCTTTGGGAATTTAACTAAAAAACTAAAAAGTGTAGACTTATCAGGAAACGATGAAAAAAGTCATTTCACCTCAAAACTGGCCAATAGAATTGTTCCTAGCCCAGACAATAAATGGGTTGCTATTATTCATTTACATAAAGTATATATTGCGCCATTTATTCAAAACGGTCAGGAGATTAACTTAGATATTAAGACCAAATCTTTTCATGTAGAAAGTTTGTCTGAGGAAGCAGGAATAGATATTCACTGGGCAGCTTCTAACAAAAAAGTTCATTGGACATTAGGAGGTGAATACTTTACAAAAAATCTTATTGACAACACCAAAGATCCTTTTGCTAAAACAAATTTAGACAGCTCAAAAGCAACTTCTTCATCTATTAACCTTACCGTAAAATCAGATGTTCCTGAAGGCATCATAGCTTTTACAAATGCTCGCTTAATAACCATGAATGGAAATGAAGTGATTGAAGAAGGTACTATTATAATCAATCAGAATAAAATAGATACCATTGGCACATCAGAAAAAATTGTAATTCCAGAAGGTGCTAAAGTCTATGACATGAAAGGAAAAACGATTATGCCTGGTATTGTAGATGTTCATGCGCATGTTGGGGCTTTTAGAAACGGATTAAGCACTCAAAAACATTGGCAATTTTATGCAAATTTAGCTTTTGGGGTTACCACCTCTCATGACCCTTCTGTACATACAAAAGCTGCTTTTACTTTAGAGGAATTACAAAAAAGTGGACAAACAGTTGGGCCAAGATTATTTTCTACAGGATTTATTTTATATGGTGCCGAAGGCGATTTTAAAGCTGTTGTAAACAATTTAGAAGATGCAAGATTTGCCATTGAAAGAACCAAAGCATTTGGAGCAAAATCTGTAAAAAGTTACAACCAACCAAGAAGAGAACAGCGTCAGCAAATTATGCAGGCCGCCAAAGAATTGGGTGTAAATGTAGTACCTGAAGGGGGCTCTAACTTCTACTCTAATATGAGTATGATTTTTGACGGTCATACAGGTATTGAGCACAATATACCAGTAAACCCAGTTTATAAAGATGTGCTATCTCTTTGGGGAAATAGCAAAACTGGTTATACACCAACCTTAATTGTAAATTATGGTGGTATGAATGGTGAAATGTTCTTCTACGAAGAGAGTAATGTATGGGAAAATGAAACGCTGCTAAAGTATACTCCAAGATATGTGATCGATACTAGATCTAGGCATAGAATAAAAATTCCAGCAAAGGAATACGAAAACGGCCACATTTTAACTTCAAAAACCGTAACAGACCTCTCTAAAATGGGAGTAAAAGTAAATTTAGGAGCACATGGTCAATTACAAGGGTTAGGAGCTCATTGGGAGCTTTGGATGCTTCACCAGGGAGGAATGTCTAATTTAGAAGCACTAAAAGCTGCTACCATTAATGGGGCTGAATATATAGGTATTGGTGATGAATTAGGGACTTTAGAAGTAGGAAAACTGGCTGATTTAATTGTTTTAAGTGAAAACCCATTAGATAATATTAGACATACCAATACAGTAACTCACACCATGATTAATGGGCGATTGTATGATATTACAACCATGAATGAAATAGGTAATTACGACAAATCAAGAACTAAATTTTATTGGGAAAACGGAAAATATAATCAAGGAGTACCTTTTAATTTTGATACCAACAGCTTTACAACTCCAACCTGTAGTTGTCATGAATAATTAAAACGTTCGTTGTACATGAAATGGATTTAAGTCTAATGATGGTTTTTGATCTGAAATAATTTCTGTGACTAATTTGCCAGTGGCTGGCCCCAGACTCCATCCCATCATGGCATGACCGGTTGCAAAAGTTAAATTATTGTACTGAGATGTTCTGCCTATATAAGGAAGACCATCTGGAGTTACAGGTCTTAAACCACACTCAGCAGCCTCTTTATCTTGGGTGCTAATTTGTAAGCCTTGATAATATTTAGAAGCAGAATTAGCAATGGCATTGACTCTTACAGGATTAACTTTATGGTTAATTTTATTAATCTCCATGGTTCCAGAAAATCTAGTAAAACCATTCATAGGTGTTACTGCAACTTTAGCCTCTAACAATACAGCTGGTATGGTAATATTGGTTTCTTGGGCTACATTAATTCGGTAGCCTTTCCCGGGCTGTAACAACATTTTAATACCAAGTTTTTTACTAATAATTGGAGACCAACTTCCGGCTGCCATTACAAATTCATCTGCTTTAATTTCTTGTTTATTGGTGATCAATTTTGTAATTGTTTTATCAGAAATAACAATATCTTTCACCTCTTCTTCAGATAAAACTTCCACACCTGCTGCTTGTAAATAAGACAGCATGTTTTTCATAAAAATACTAGGTGTCATATGGGCATCAGAATGATAGTAGACAGCTCCCTTAATATTTAAGTTGGCATTGGGCTCTAATATTTCAACCTCTTTTGCGTTTAGATTTTCTACTTTTAAACCAAGTTTTATTGCTTTTTGTCCTACCTCCCATTCTTGTTCTCCTGCCTTCTCATGTTTATAAGCCATTAGCAAGCCTTTATGCTCGTAATGAAAATCAAAATCTTTTGATGTTTTCATTTCAGTATATAGTGCTCTACTAAAAATATTGATGTCTTTAATCACAGGTATAGATTGTGCAACTTTTTGTTTGGTTGCAGAACGTTTAAAAGCCAAACCCCATTTTAAAAAATCAAGATCTAACCTTGGTTTTACATAAAACGGACTTGAAGGATTAAACATCCATTTAAGCCCTTTGGTTATAATTCCTGGAGCTGCCAGTGATATAATATGACTAGGGGTAATGTATCCTGCATTTACAAAAGAAGCTCCACTAGAAAAATTAGATTTATCTATTATGGTTACTTCATGACCTTCTTTATGAAGATAATAGGCGGTACATACCCCCATGATTCCTCCTCCTATGATGACTACTTTTTTTGACATTTTTATTCGTGTTTAAATCACAGAAAACCCATGTGCATAGGGGTCATCTTCATCATCTATACTAATGGTATTGTATCCATAAATCTTAGCCCATCCCTTAATACTTGGAATAATTGCTGAAAAATTTCCCAAATTAGTTTCTTCCTCTATACAACCAACAAAAGTGCTTCCTATAAAACTTTCATGAATAAATTCTTCTCCTTTTTTTAATTTTCCTTTGGCATGTAACTGAGCCAAACGAGCAGATGTTCCTGTTCCGCAGGGTGATCTATCAATGGCTTTTTCTCCATAAAAAACAGCATTTCTTCCATCGGAACTCTCATGAATTGGATCACCTGTCCATAATAAATGGGTAACGTTTTTAATACTTGAATCTTCTGGATGTATAAACTGATTTGGATATTTATTATTAATTCGTTCTCTAACTATTTGTGAATATTGTACAATTTGAATGGCTGTGAAATTTTGAATCCCTAAGAAGTTTTTTTGAGGATCTATAATTGCATAAAAATTACCTCCATAGGCAACATCAAAAATAATTTCTCCCAGTTCTGGACAGTCAACCGTTAATCCTTCAGCTGCTAGATAACTTTTTACATTGGTAAGTTTTACCCAATCTACTTTAGCTCCTGTTTGTTGATACTCAATTTCTACAAGACCTGCGGGAGCTTCCATTTTAATTTTTCCTGGAGTTTTTGGAATAATTAAACCCTCTTCTATAGCAATGGTGATGGTTCCAATAGTTCCATGGCCACACATAGGTAATGCACCAGAAGTTTCTATAAACAAAATTGCAAAATCGTTTTCATGATCGTGTGGTGGGTACAAAAAAGAACCACTCATCATATCATGACCACGTGGTTCAAACATTAATCCTGTTCTAATCCAGTCGAACTCTTTGATAAAATGCTGTCTTTTTTCACTCATGGTATTCCCTACTAAAGGCGGATGACCACTTTTAACGACTCTTACTGGATTGCCACAGGTATGACCATCTATGCAAACAAAAGTTGTGTTACTCATGAAGTACTCTTTCTATATAATTATTAATTCTAGTTTCTAGAATTGCTAATGTTACGGTTCCTTGTTCTAAAACTATTTCATGAAACGCTCTAATATCAAATTTAGTTTGCAATTGAGTTTCTGCTTTTTTTCGAAGCTCTCTAATCTTTATTTCTCCAATTTTATAGGACAATGCTTGTCCTGGCCATGAAATATATCGATCTGTTTCTGTATTAATTTCATGTATTGATAGTGCTGTATTGGCACTCATAAAATCAACTACCTCATCTCTAGTCCAACCTTTTGCATGAATTCCAGTATCTACCACCAATCTGCAAGCTCTCCACATTTCATAGGTAAATTTTCCAAAATGTTCATAAGGAGTGGTATACATTCCCATTTCTTCGGCTAAAAATTCTGAGTATAAACCCCAACCTTCTCCATAAGCAGATAAATATAAATTACGTCTAAATTGAGGAATACTGTCTCCTAGTTCATTATTTAAGGCACCCTGTAAATGATGCCCAGGCACAGCCTCATGAACTGTTAACGAAGGAATAGTGTAGAGTGTTCTGCTAGGAAGATCATAGGTATT
The DNA here is from genome assembly GCA_000383355.1 of Flavobacterium sp. SCGC AAA160-P02. Taxonomy (GTDB): domain Bacteria; phylum Bacteroidota; class Bacteroidia; order Flavobacteriales; family Flavobacteriaceae; genus Polaribacter. The sequence goes on from KB911124.1 coordinate 32,595, forward strand.
TACCCAGTAATAACCAGGATTGGTACTGTTTTTTGAGGTTCCCACATAGCGTCCACCAGTATATTTAGGTGCTATAGCATCCGGTACAGGTGCTACACCATAGGGTTTTCTTGGTAGTGTTTTAAAAAACCGTGGTAATTGCTCATCAGCTCTTTTTGCAATATCTCTTGCAAACATTAGTAGTTCTTTTGGTGTTTTTGCATAGAACTGTTCATCTGTTCTTAAGAATTTTAAAAAAGCTGAAAAGTTTCCTTTAAATTTCACTTCTTTAATAATTTCTCTCATCTCTGCCTTAATCCGTGCTACTTCTTTTAAACCTATCTGATGAATGTCTTCAGCAGAATAAAGAGTACTTGTTGTGTAGAAATTAATTCTGTTTTGATAGTATGCTTCTCCACCTGGTGTTTCTGAAACTCCAATAGAAATTCTTGTTTTTGGAAGGTATTCGTCTTCAAAAAAAGTTTTAATTCTTTTAAATTGAGGAATAACACTATTTTCTATCGCAATCTTGGCAGCACTTAAAATAGAATCTTTCTGATCTTGGGTAATATTTTCTGGTAAATTTTTAAACGGACTGTAAAAATAACTGTCTGAAAAATCAGTTATAATATGGTCTTCATAAGTAGATTCATATCCGTTAAAAATAACCTTGGGTTGTGATACTCCTTTTTCTAACCCTTCCCTTAAATTCACAAAGTGTTGATCTACAAAAACAGGAATGGCATTTAGTTTGTTTAAATAATTTTTGGCAGCTTTATAACTAGATAAAGGTCTTACGCTATAATTTAGATTACTGTGAAACCCTGCATCTGAAAGGAGTGGGTTTAAGAACCTTTCATAGGTGAAATAATCTATCTGATCTTTGAGCTTAAACTTTAATAATTTCAATGAAATTACTTCTGTTTCAGAAAGCGCCATCTCTGAAACTTCTGAAAGCTTCGTCAATATAGTTTTTGCAAAATCTGCTTCAGATTGGTAGAATTTTTTAGTGAAAAGGCCTAGAGGAAATTCTTTTTCGTCAAAGCCTTCATGATCTTGATATTCATTGACTATAGAAGTTAATAGCTTTGAAGAATTTTCTTTATTTGAAATACAACCGCAAACAGTTACTATAAAAACAAGGGTTATTATTATTTTAAAAAACTTCATATTTATCTCTTTTTAAGGTTTATACACTCCATCTTCGTGACGAGAAATACCTAATGGATTTTCATCTTTCAATTCATCAGGCAAGAGGCTATTTGGCCAATCTTGAAAACTAAATGGGCGTACCCAACGCTTTATAGAATTAATTCCAACTGCAGTAAAACGACTATCTGTAGAGGACGGATAAGGCCCACCATGCACCATAGATGGAGAAACTTCTACTCCTGTAGGAACGCCATTGTAAATAATTCTTCCTACTCTATTTTGTAATGCTTCAATAATTTTTGAATGTGATACTATTTCGTCATTTTCAGCAATAATTGTACCTGTTAACTGACCTTCCAATTGTGAAATAATTTCTTCTAACTGACGAGTATCTTTGCATTGTACTACCATAGAAAATGGCCCAAAAACTTCTTGATGTAAGGTACTGTTATCTAAAAATGTTTGCCCCTCTACTGTTGTAATAACTTGTTGAGCAAAATTAGGCTGCACCTCATCATTATATTGCGCAACAACCTCTATGTTACTTTGTGCAATTGTGTTGTCTTTATTAGCTTCATAGGCCCCAATAATAGTTGGGTGTAACATTACAGAGGGTTGAATTTGTAAGATCTCTTTTCCTAAATTCTGAATAAACGCTGTAAGTTCTGCGCTTTTAATCCCTAACAACAATCCAGGATTTGTACAAAACTGACCAGTGCCTAGCGTAATAGAACCTGCATAGGTTTTTGCTAAATTTTTACCATTTTCATGGAGTGCCTCTGGTAATATAATTACTGGATTTACACTTCCCATTTCTGCAAACACAGGAATTGGCTCTTCTCTTTTAGCTGCCAAATCTAATAATGCTCTTCCTCCTTTAATACTTCCCGTAAAGCCTACTGCTTTTACTTTTGGGTGCTTTACCAAATCTACTCCTACTGCTATTCCACTACTGTTTAAGTTTGAAAAAACACCGTTTGGCATTCCTGTAGCCATGGCTGCTTTTACAATAGCCGAAGCTACTAATTCTCCAGTTCCTGCATGCATTGGATGCGATTTTACAATAACTGGACAGCCTGCCGCAAAAGCAGCAGCGGTATCACCTCCTGCAGTAGAGTATGCTAATGGAAAGTTACTCGCCCCAAAAACAACAATTGGCCCTAGGGGAATTAACATTTTTCTTAAATCTGGCTTTGGAGCTGGTGTTCTTTCTGGGTCTGCTGTATCTATGCTAGCTTCAACCCAAGAACCTTCAGCAACTAAATTTGCAAAGTTTCTTAGTTGCCCAATAGTTCTTCCTCGTTCTCCTTTTGCTCTTCCTGCTGGTAATCCAGTTTCGGAACAATACGTTTGAATCAACTCATCATCTAAAGCCAAAATCTCATCAGCAATGGCATTTAAAAAAGCTGCTTTTCTCTCTCCAGAAATAGTTCTGAATTCTTTAAAAGCATCAGACGCTAAACAAACTGCTTCATTTATTTCTTTTTGAGAAGCTTCATAGTGAATTGATGAATTTTCAATATTAGAAATAGGATCAAACGTTTTGAAGGTTTTACTTCCTTCCGCAGACAATTGATTTCCAATGTGATTTTTTCCTGTAATCATCCTTATTTATTTTTGTTTTTTTTCAAATTGATGGGTTTAACTTATTAAGTCCAGTACTTCAAGCCTTTCTTTTGCCAGAATATATCTTGCTTGAACATCATCAATTTCCTGTTGAGTTAATTTTTTGCCAAGAGTACGAAGTCCTCCAGCAACATCATTATGATGAATTCCCATAGCAAGCTTAAGATATTCCATGAGCAATGGCTGAGCATCAAGATACGATAATGAATTTAAAGCCTGAGAAATTTTGTTAGCGTTAGCCCATTCTCCTTTTGTAACGTATTCTTGCATAGTAACACTAGCTTTTGGAAAGATACAACCTACACCTGTAATTCCACCAATTGCTCCAGCGAGTCCTGCATGTACAGTGACTGTATCTACTCCTGCCAAGATCTTTAAATCTTTGTTCGCTAACATCATTGTTTCAATAATTGAAACATCAATAGTTGATATTTTTAGTGCAGTTACATTTGGAAGATTAGCTAGCTTTAAAAGAAGCTTAGTTGAAAGTGCATGATAACCAGCTGCATCAGGATTGTTATAAGGCATAATGGTTATGCCTACATTTTTTGCAGTTGCTTCAGAAAGAGCATAGTACTCGAACATCTCTTTATCAGAAGGAATCGCCTTAGTTTTAGGTGGCATCACCATGACAGTATCAACTCCAACTGTTGCAAGGCCTTCAATAATTTTGGCAAGTTCTTCCTTAGTTTCTGCCGCTGCTCCGCTAATCAAAGGGACATTGTATTCTTTAGCAACTTCAGAAAGAGATTTGAGTAAGGAAAGACGTTGATTGCTGTTCAGGTAGCTATTCTCACCGAGAGTTCCAGAACCGACAAGTCCGCTCATTCTGCTTCCACCCTTTCCTTGAGCTTTTAAAATTCCTGCAGCTTGTTTTTGTGTTGCTTCAAAGTCAATTTCAAGAGAGCTGGATTTTGACTCTTTAAACCATGTAAATACTGCCGGCATTACACCTTCCCATTTGATACTCATTCTTGTTGTTTTATTGGTATAAACTTGTGTCCTATTTCTTAATTTAATTTCTTTTCAAATAAGAAATTTTTCAATATTTCTAAACTTTCTTTTGGATTTTCTTCCATAGGTACATGACCTGAATTTTCTAAAATTTCTAATCTAGAATTAACTAAAATACGATCCATACGGATACCATTGTCTAAAGGAATCCATAAATCTTTTGCTCCCCAAATTAATAAGGTAGGTGTTTGAATACTTTTTAGCTTGTTTATGTTAGCTGCTGCATCTAGTCTGAAATCTGTTTTTGCTCTGTCTACAAAGGCCTTTCTGTTACCTACTCTTAGAGCCATTTTATGATAGCGAGTAACCAACTCATCTGTTACTTTAGAATTGTCTGCATAAACCTCATCTATATTTTTTTTAATTAAAAATTTTGGAGTTACATACAAGAAAAGTGAACTTAAAACTGGTGTTTTTGCCATTTTAAAAATTGCTGGTTGTTCTTTATTTGTAGGCAAACCACTAGCATCAATCAAAATGAGTTTTTCAACCTTATTTGGATAATCAGCAGTATAATTCCAAACAATATTTCCTCCTAAAGAGTTTCCTGCAATATGAAATTTTTTAAGCTCTAATTTCTCTAAAAAAGAATGTAAAAAAGTGGTGTAGGCCTCTATTGAATAATCAGCATCTTTATTGGGTCCTGTAATGCCAAAAGCTGGCAAATCCATTCTTATAACTCTGTTTGTTTTTTTCAATTCATGAGTCCAGGCATCCCAGGTATGCAATGATGCCGCTGTTCCGTGTACCAAAACTATAGGAAAACCTTCTCCTTCATCTCTATAATGCACTTGCATTTCATTTACCTCAATAAATTGAGATTGTTCATTTGCGTAGTCATTTTTTAAATCTTCTACAGAAATATCTGCATAAACACCTCCTCTTATCACAAAGATTAGACAGATCACAAAGAGGTAAACAAAATACTTGATTTTAGATTTTTTCTTCATTTTTATAATTTTGTATTTCATACAAGACCGGTTTGCTCGGACTTGCATCATTTTCTATGGCTGCTACCATTAAGTTTAAAAAATATAGGCCATCTTTAATAGTGTTGGGCACATATATAAACTCCGTAATTGTAGCATCTAATCGTAATGTACCTGCCGTATTCCAGAAGGCATTGTGTGAGAGTAATTTTCCGTCATCTTTCTCTTTGTCTACCGAAGGTAAATCTATTAACAAATGTTTGATTCCTTTTTCACGTAAAAAAACAGCTGCTTCTTCCATTAAATAGGTTGGATTTGTATGAGAATACTGCATTGTTTTTTTATCGGACAAATTTGGCAAGGTTCGAATAATAATTGCGTCTCTTTTTTTATTCCCTAAAGCATATTGTAATTGCTTTTTTGTAATAACAAAATCTTCATTAATCTGTTCTGGCGGTATGGTTACCACCTCTGCTAAAAAGAAAAACTGTTGTAAATGTTTATGAATAGAATGAACAGTTTCTGTAATATGCCCTGCTGTTTCTGTATGAGTGCAATGAGAATGTGGGTTAAAATAGATGTTGTTAAAATTAACATCAGCTCCCTGTTTTACCGAGCCAACCCACTCATCAGATGTTACAGGAACTATTTTTGGTGAGTCTAGATACCAAGCACCTACATTGCTTTCTCCGTTTGTTAATGGAATAGAAATATCTAAAGGTTTAGATAAATCTATTGAATATTTTCTAGAATTGTATTTTATTTCTGCAATCAAGATACATTGAGTTTAAATAAATCTGCTGAGATACCATCAGACAAGAATTTTCCTTTTTTAGTTGTTTTTAATTTTTCGTCTTCAATATACAATAAATCTTCAGCTCTGTATTTTTTTGACTGCAACAATAAATATCTGTGATACTGTTCTCCAAATTCTCGAGCTACTTTTTCTAAAGACACTCCCCAAATAGTTCGCAAACCTGTCATTACATACTCATTGTATTGGTCTGTAATTGACAATAATTCTCGTTCTATTGGTAATTTATTTTGTTGAATAGCTGCTATATATTTAGAATTGTTTTTCACATTCCAACTTCTTTGTTTTCCATTAAAAGAATGAGCTGACGGGCCAATACCAAGATAATGTTTTCCTTTCCAATAGGAAGAATTATTTTTGCTAAACGATCCTTCTTTTCCAAAGTTTGAAAGCTCATAATGAATAAAATTGTGTTTAGAGACTTCATCTATCAATATATAAAACTGTTCTTGTGCCTGTTGGTCGTCTACATTTTCAATGATTCCTTTTTTAATAAAAGATGCTAAAGCTGTCTTTGGCTCTACTGTTAAGGCATAGCTAGAAATATGAGGAATTCCATAGGACAACGCAATTTCAATGTTTTTTTTCCATTGCTTATTTGACACACCCGGTATTCCATAAATTAAATCTACCGAAATATTTTTAAAATAATTTGTGGCTTCAGATAAACAGTTCTTGGCTTCTAGAGCATTGTGTGCTCTGTTCATTAATTTTAGATCTTGTTCAAAAAAAGATTGAATTCCAATACTTAATCTATTGATCCTGCTCTTTGCTAATTCTTCTATTTTAGTACTGGTTAAATCATCTGGATTGGCTTCTAGTGTAATCTCTGGGTTTGAAACAACCTCATGGTTTTCATATACAGCATCTATAATACTGTCTATTTCTAATTGACTTAGTATACTTGGGGTACCTCCCCCAAAATAAATGGTTTCAATAATATCATTATTCAATTCATTCTTTCGTAATTTAATTTCATGAGTAAGGCTCTCAATCAGTTCGTCTTTCTTTTTTAACGATGTAGAAAAATGAAAGTCACAATAAAAACAAGCTTGCTTGCAAAAAGGAATATGTATGTATATACCGCTCACTCTAAATTTTTGAAATTTTTAATCAATTTTTTTAGGGTTTTGTTTTACGAAAGCTCCCCAACCCGAATAACTTTTACCTTGAGTAATTTTTCCAGCGTTATAAAAATGACAAACAGCTGCCGCTAAACCATCTGTTGCATCTAAATTTTTTGGAAGTGTTTTTAAATTTAATAGCGATTTTAACATTAATGCTACTTGTTCTTTACTGGCATTTCCATTACCTGTAATTGCCATTTTAATTTTTTTGGGAAGGTATTCTGTAATAGGAATTTCTCTAGATAAACCAGCTGCCATTGCAACTCCTTGAGCACGACCCAACTTTAGCATAGATTGCACATTTTTACCAAAAAAAGGAGCTTCAATTGCAATTTCATCTGGGTTAAAAGTATCTATTAATTCTACTGTTCTTTCAAAAATAAGTTTCAATTTTAAATAATGATCATCGTATTTTTGCAACAATAATTCATTCATCTGAATAAACTCCATTTTTTTACCTACCACCTTAATAATACCAAAGCCCATAATGGTAGTTCCTGGATCTATTCCTAAAATGATTTTTTCCGTGTTCAAATTTTACGTTCTTTGTATTTGTGAATATAACATCCTCTTACAAATCTAATCAATTCTTGTGGCTTGTCTTTAAACTGCTGACAGTTATTCTCTGTGGGTATTTTATCTACACTATTATTGCACATAATGAGAAATTTAGATTTATTGATTTTTACTCAAAATTGATTGATTTTAACGTTTTTTCATCAAAAAACATCGTTTTTTTGCTTTTTATAACCATAATTAACCATTTTCTAGAAATTGCTAAATGGAAAATATTAACCAATAACGTGAAGAAAAATTCTTGGCTTGATGCCACAAAACAAAGTTTAGCTTCGCTAACATTATCATTAATTACTCCAAATAGGATTGGTGAATATGGAGCCAAAGCATTGTATTATACCAATGATAAAAGAAAACAAATTCTTTTGTTAAACTTTGCTGGGAATTTTTATCAATTGGTCATCACAATAGTTTTGGGTGCTATTGGACTTGTCTATCTTAGTACGTATTTTTCTTTTTCTGTCATCTCTATCCAACATAGCATCATACTTATTTTAGGAATAGCTGTCTTAGGAAGTAGCATCTATTATTTAGAAAAAAAATCTTCCAAAATTAGTCATTGGATTTCTAAAATAGTAGCAGCACTTTCAATGAAAAACAATAAGCTTGTATTGTTTACCTCTTTGTTACGATATCTTGTGTTTACACATCAGTTTTATTTTTTAATGCTATGTTTTAAAATTGATATTTCGTACGTACATGCAATATCTGCAATCTCTAGTATGTATTTAATAGCCTCTTGTATTCCCATACTCTCATTATTTGACGCTGCTTTAAAAGGATCTGTTGCTGTTGTTGTATTCTCACTTTTTGGGTTAGATAGTCTTCTAATTCTATCAATTACAACACTAATGTGGTTGTTCAATTTTGCGTTTCCAGCAATTATAGGGTCTTATTTTGTGCTTCAATTTAACCCTATAAAATCATGATCACACTTATAATTAGCATCACTACAATCTATCTGATATTAATACTATCTTTTAGTTATGGTATTAAAAAAAACAAAGAATTTAAAGAACAGAAAAAACCAGCTATTCGTTCTTTTTCTATCATCATTCCTTTTAGAAATGAAGCAACTAATTTACAAGAGCTTTTAAACTCTTTACTACAGCTAAACTATGCTAAAAATAAGTTTGAGTGTATTTTTGTGGATGATGATTCTACAGATACTTCCTCAGAAATTATTCACAAATATCTTTCTAAAACTGAGCTTAGCTACTCAGTTATAAGCAACCTAAGAACCTCTGCTTCACCAAAAAAAGATGCCATCAATACTGCGATACAATTCGCTAATTTTGATTGGATAATTACCACAGACGCAGATTGCACTCTACCTAATAGTTGGTTGCAACTATTTGACGAATTTTCAGAAATGAATACTTCTGTGATGATGGTTGGACCTGTGATGTATAGCACTAATAATTCTTCTTTTTTAGAGAATTTTCAACTCCTAGATTTTTTAAGCTTACAAGGTGCAACACTTGGAGGATTTGGAATTAAAAAACCTTTCTTGTGTAACGGTGCAAATCTTGCCTACAAAAAAACTGTTTTTTTAGAACTGAACGGATTTCAAGGAAATGACAACATTGCAAGTGGTGATGATATTTTTTTGTTTGAAAAGTTTTATAAGAAGCATCCTAATTACGTTCATTTTTTAAAATCTAACAAAGCTATTGTTAGAACAAATGCCCTAAAAAGTTGGAAAGAGCTTATACAACAACGCATGCGTTGGGCTGCAAAATCTAGTTCATATACCTTAGGTATGGGGAAGTTTGTAGGAATCATTGTTTTACTAATGAATCTAGCTTTTATTATTTGCATGTTAGGTATTTTTAATGATCTAGGAAATTCTATAAACTATTTGTATTGCATGCTATTAAAAGTTGGTGTTGATTTTATACTCATTAAGCAAATAGCCGTTTTTTATACCGGAAATTCACAGAAAATTAAAGCCTATTTATTAGGGAGTCTTCTATATCCTTTCTTTAGTACTTATATTATTTTTAAGACACTTACTAGCTCATATACATGGAAAGAAAGAATCTTTAAACGATAAGTTAATCAAAGATACTTGCCAAGATATTTTCTGCCTGATTCCACAGAAATAATACCAATATCAACAGCATAATTAACATAAGCCCTTTTTTAGGTTTAGACGCTCTTCGATTTCCGAATTTTCTTTGAAATTTCATACCTGTAGTTTTGAAGCTACTAATATAAAAATTTACCTCAAATAAATACTATTTTTAAAGCACTAGAAATAGAGTCATTTGCAAAAAAATTCATATGTTCTATCATCACTAATAAAGTAAAAATATGTTACTTTCTTTCTTAAACAACTGACTACTAATCTAACTAGAGAATCATCTAAAGAAATTTTGTATATTTAAAACAAGATAATACCCTAGTTCAATAGAAGCATATGAAAAATCTTAATTACATCCTTGCAGTAGTACTCTGCATTATTATTAGCGCGTGTACTAGTGAGTTACAAAAAGCAGATATTGTTATTCATAATGGTTTACTGTATGATGGTACTGGTGAAAGCCCTTCACATGGTACTGTAGCAATTAAAGATGATATCATTTTATATGTTGGAAAATCTAAGCAATTTGATGCAAAAAAAACAATTGATGCTTCAGGTAAATCAGTAGCTCCTGGATTTATTAACATGCTTAGCTGGGGGTATGGTTCATTAATGAAAGACGGAAGATCGCTTAGTGATCTTAAACAGGGAGTAACCCTTGAGGTATTTGGAGAAGGAACTTCTTCTGGCCCAAGAGGTACTAAAAATGAAGACAATTATCTATCTTTTGGGAACGCAATGGATTCATTGCAAAATAATGGAATCTCCACCAATATCGCTTCTTTTTTAGGAGCAGCAACTGTAAGAATACAAACTGTAGGTTACGAGAATAGAAAAGCTTCAAACGAAGAATTTACAACAATGAAATCTATCGTTAAAGAAGCTATGGAAGAAGGTGCTATGGGAATTGGCTCCTCATTAATTTATGCCCCTGGAGACTATGCAGATACAGAAGAATTAATTGTTTTAAATAAAGTAGCCTCTTCCTATGGAGGCATGTATATTTCACACATGCGAAATGAAGACAATAAGGTAATGGAAGCGCTTGAAGAATTAATAACCATTGCAGAAGAGGCTAATATTCCTGCAGAAATATATCACTTAAAAGCTTCCCGAAAAGCAAATTGGCACATGCTAGATAGTGTTATAAAAAGAGTAGAAAAAGCAAGAGCTAAAGGCCTTCAAATTACAGCAGACATGTATACTTATAATGCAAGTTCTACAGGCTTAACAGGTGTGATACCAACCTGGGTTCAAGAAGGAGGTCATAAAGCTTGGATAGACAGAATGAAACAACCAGCGCCTAGAAAAAGACTACTAGCTGATATTAGAAAAGAATTGGCACAACAACCCCCTAGCGGTATTTTAATGGTAGGTTTTAAGAACGACGCTATGGCTAAACTTTACTTAGGGAAAACAGTTGCTGAAGCCGCTATTATGAGAAATCAATCTCCAGAAGAAACAATTATAGATATGATTATTGAAGACGACAGTAGAATTCAATGCATCTATTTTAGCATGTCTGAAGAAAATATTAGAAAAAAAATTAAAATTCCATGGCTTTCTTTTTGTTCAGATGCTGGATCTTATTCAGATATTACAAAAGATTTTAAAACACACCCTAGAGCCTTCGGAAGCTTTATTAGAGTTCTTGGAAAGTTCTCTAGAGATGAGGGTCTCATTACCATGCAAGAAGCCATTAGAAAACTAAGTGGATTTCCAGCCACCAATTTAAGTTTAAAAAGTAGAGGCTTTTTAAGGCAAGGATACTTTGCAGATATTGTAATATTTGATGAAAAAAACGTCACAGATAATGCAACTTTTGACACACCTTTAAAGTTTGCAGATGGTATGGAATATGTTTTTGTAAATGGAGTTCCTGTAATAGAAAAAAGCAACCATACCGGTACTTTTCCTGGTAGATTTATTAAAGGACCGGGCTACAAAAAAACAACTAAATAAATAATTAAATAAATACTCTAATGCTAATTAACCACAAAAAAATCTGTTTATATGTGTTAAGCGCCTTCCTTTTAGGGCTATCACATAATACCATCGCACAAAAAAAAATATCAAAGAAAAAAGTTGAAGCACTTAAAAAAGAAGTTGCTGAAATTGTTGAATCTAACCACACACAATCTCAAATTATGGTGGATAAGATTTTTAGTTTTTCAGAATTAGGGTTTCAAGAAATTGAATCTTCTAAGTATTTAACGGGAATCTTAAAAGACAATGGTTTTGAAATTGAAAAAGGAGTATCTGGCATCCCTACTGCATGGTTTGCTACTTGGAGTAATGGAGAAGGACCAGTAATTGCGTTAGGAAGTGATGTAGATTGCATTCCTAAAGCTTCACAATACCCAGCTGTTGCCTATCACAAACCAATTGTAGAAGGAGCTCCAGGACATGGCGAAGGACATAATTCTGGCATCCCTTTAAATATTACAGCTGCTTTGGCTGTAAAAAAAATCATGGAACGAGAAAATATTGGCGGAACGCTTATCCTTTGGCCTGGAATTGCGGAAGAACTAGTTGCAGCAAAGGCTTGGTATACAAGAGATGGTCTTTTTGATAACATAGACATGTGTATTTTTACTCATGTTAGTAGTAACCTAGGTGTTTCTTATGGGGCTTCTCGAGGAACTGGATTAATTTCTGTAGAATACACATTTGAAGGTGAATCTGCACATTCTGCTGGATCTCCCTGGAGAGGAAGAAGCGCGCTAGATGCGGCAGAATTAATGAATGTTGGCTGGAACTATAAACGCGAACATTTACATCCTTTAAAAAGATCACATTCTATTTTTACTGATGCAGGAGATCAGCCCAATGTTGTGCCTTCTAAAGCTTCAATTTGGTATTATTTTAGAGATATTACCTATGAAGGAATCATGGAAATGTATGGCGAAGCAAATGATGTTGCACAAGGTGCTGCTTTAATGACAAAAACAAAAGTGACCTCTAAAATTCTTGGAACTGCTTGGCCTAGACATTTTAATAAAACGATTGCAGAAACCATGTATGAAAATATTAAAACAGTTGGGTTACCAGCATGGTCTGAAAATGATCAACTACTTGCAAAAGCAGTACAAACAGAAGTAAATTCAAAAAATATTACAGGTTTAAGCAACAAACTAAACGCTCTAGGACTTCCTATTAAAAGACCTGTTAGCGGTGGTTCTGATGATATTGGTGATGTTTCTTGGAAAGTGCCAACAGTTACCTTAAGATATCCTTCAAATATTCCAGGACTTCAAGGACATCATTGGAGTAATGCCATTGCTATGGCAACACCTATTGCGCATAAAGGAGTAACTGCTGGAGCTAAAGTTGAGGCCATGACCATCATAGATTTCTTACTAAAACCGTCCTTAATAGAGGATGCTTGGGACTACTTTAATAATGTACAAAGTAAGGAAACAAAATACGAACCAATGCTAAGTGCTGATGATTTGCCGCCTATCTATTTAAATGAAGATAAACAAGAACAGTTTAGAAGTCAGTTAGAAAAGTTTTATTATGATGAAACAAAATATAAATCTTATTTGGAGCAATTGGGCATTACATATCCAACCTTAAAAAAGAAGTAATACCAGCTAAATTATAAAACGCTACATTTTTACGGCACGTAACATTTCGCGTTTTCCTGGAGGGCCAGGCAATCTCTCAACGGTAAACCCTACAGATTGCATGGCTCTTCTTACGCTCCCTTTAGCGGCATAAGTAACTAATACCCCTTTTGGTTTTAAGGCTAAAAACATTTTTTTGAAAATATCCTCAGTCCATAATTCTGGCTGAACTCGGGCGCCAAATGCGTCAAAATAAATAAGGTCAAACGTGTTTTCATCATTAATTTCATGAAAAAATTGTTTTCTTTTCAGTAAAGAAAAAGCTGAAGTAATTTGGTGTTTCTCTTCCCAAGAACACAGATGAAGTGTTTCAAAGATTTCAGCAGCATGAGATGCCTCTAATTGAGCAACATAATTTAATTTTTCTAGCTCTTCTTGAAGAACTGGATAAGCATCTACTCCAACATACTCAATAGATATGTTGTTTTTTTGAGCTTCTAAAAATGTAATAAAACTATTTAATCCGGTTCCAAAACCAATTTCTAAAATAGCAAGTTCATTTGCAGTTTTTGATGCTAAGCCATGGTTAATATAAACATGATATGCTTCTTGAATAGCACCATGAATAGAATGATATTGTTCATTCCATTCTGGTATATGAATAGTAGTAGATCCGTCTGAAGTTTGTATAATTTCTCTTTTCAATGGTGTGTTATGTGGTCTTATTACTTTTTTAATAATACACCATTTGCTTCAAAAGCAAACTCCATTGCTGGTGCTGTAATGTTTGCAATTTCTTCTGAAGATTTTCCTGCATCTTCCGCATAATGTTTTAAATCTGCTACAGACACTTCTGTTACAAAAGCCTTTCCGGCTACTATTACTTCTTTACCTGAAGCATCTAGCGGCATAAAAAAACCGTAATCTTTAAATCTAACCATAATAGTTTCGTCTTCTGTACCTGCCGGAAGCGTCATCCAGCACCCCTTTTTTGTACAAACTTCTTTAATGTTAGCACTAAATTTTAAAGGTATAGTATCTCCTGGCTGTAATGCTTTATAACTAGTTAACGCCTGATTAGACAACAGATAATCTGTATCAGTTATGGCATCTCCAAAGCTGCTATAACTATTATTTTCTATTGCTTTTTCTGTTACTTTATTGTTCTTACTAGCTGTATTACACGCTGTAATTATAAAAGACAACAGCATGATTATTCCTATTTTTTTCATATCAAAAACTTATATTTTATACAAATCAAAGATAGTTGTTTAGAATAAAAGTTCCGAGTGCTTTTTTTACTTAAAAAACAAACAAATTTGTTTACTTTTGTTTCTATCGACTTATAAATTAACATGGCTCTAGACATAAAAATTCAACCTATAAAAAATTCTAAAATCAGCAATGTAGATTTTAGCGATTTACCTTTTGGAAAAGTATTTTCTGATCATATATTTCAGTGTGAATATATAGATGGTGCTTGGCAGAACCCAATCATTAAAGCTAATGAACCTATTCAGTTAAATCCAGCAGCTAAAATTTTCCATTATGGTCAATCTATTTTTGAAGGTATGAAAGCCTATAAAGATGCCAATGGAGAGGTTTTTTTATTCAGACCAGAAGATAATTGCAAACGTTTAAATCTTTCTGCAAACCGTTTAATGATGCCTGAAATTCCAGCAGATTTATTTATGCAAGGTTTGAAAAAATTACTAGAAATTGATAGTGACTGGATTCCAACTACAGAAGGAAGTTCTTTATATGTTCGTCCTTTTATGTTTGCATCTGGTGAAGGGCTTCATGCTTCTCCAGCAGATTCTTATATTTTTATGATTGCTGCGGCTCCTTCAGGTGCTTATTTCTCAGGGAGAATAACTGTTTTAATTGAAGAAAAATATGCCAGAGCTGCCAATGGAGGTGTTGGTTTTGCAAAAGCTGGTGGTAATTATGCTGCTCAGTTTTACCCTACTCAATTAGCCATTGAAAAAGGATACAATCAGGTTGTTTGGACCGATGATAATTCTCATCAATTTATTGAAGAAGCTGGTGCTATGAATATCTTTATTAGAATTGGAGATGTTTTAATTACGAGCCCAACAAACGACAGAATATTAGACGGAATTACACGAAAAAGTATTTTACAAATTGCCGAAGATCATAACATCCCTGTTGAGGTTCGAAAAATTTCTGTGAGTGAAGTTGTTCAAGCTGCAAAAGACGGAGACTTAAAAGAAATGTTTGGTGCAGGAACTGCTGCTGTAATTTCTCCTATAGCAGGTTTTGGATATCAAGAAGCAGATTATGAACTCCCAGAACTATCAGATACTTATGCTTCTTTCTTTAAAAAGAAAATTATAGCAATTCAAACCAATACATCTAAAGACCCGTATGGTTGGAGAGTAAAAGTTTAAGCTTTGAAAAAATTATGTTATTTAGCGGTATTCATTATTAGTGTGATAGGATGCACTACTAATGATGTAGCCATTAACAAAACCAACCAAGCAAAACAATATATTACAATTTTAGGGACGGCTCAAGATGGTGGATTTCCTCATATTGGCTGCCAAAAAAAATGCTGTGATGATTTCTATAAAGGTATTCTACCCAAACAACAGGTAGTTTCTTTGGGCTTAGTTGACAAAGAATCTCAGCAAAAGTTTCTGTTTGAAGCAACTCCAGATATATCAACTCAATTAGCAGATTTAGAAAAAAATCATCTAAAAACTAATACTATTATAGATGGTGTATTTATGACACATGCACATATGGGGCATTACGCTGGCTTGCTGTACTTTGGCAAAGAAGCACTAGGTAAAAAAGACATCCCTGTATATGCAATGCCAAAAATGAAAGAATTTCTTTCTAATAATGGCCCATGGAGCCAGTTGGTAACCACACAAAATATTGTATTCTTAGACTTACAAAAAGACAGTATTGTACCTCTTAGCAACGCACTAAAAGTTACTCCTTTTCTTGTTCCTCATAGAGATGAGTTTTCTGAAACTGTTGGCTATAAAATTGAAGGTAATACAAACTCTGCACTATTTATTCCAGACATTAATAAATGGAGCTTGTGGGAAAAAAATATTGTAGAAGAAGTTAAAAAAGTTGATTATGCTTTTATAGATGCCACCTTTTTTAAAGAAGGAGAAATTAACAGACCTATGAGCGAAGTTCCTCATCCTTTTATTGAGGAAACAGTTGCTTTGTTTGAAAATGAGTCTTTAGCAACAAAGAACAAAGTAATTTTCATTCATTTTAATCATACCAACCCTGCATTACAATCTAATTCTAAAGAACGAAATGATTTAGAATTGCTTGGTTTTAGATTTGCAACAGAAGGGCAGCGTTTTAAACTTTAAATGATAGCCTAAGAAATATCTTCTCTTTATTAGCTAGACAAACACTTATTTTTCTAAAATTTCACCAATATTTGGCTTAAAATAATTGGGGCCTTTTAAAACTTTTCCATCTTCACGAAAAATTGGATGCCCATCTTCACCTAACTTACTCATATTACTGCGCTGAATTTCATCAAAAACCTCCACAATCTTGTATTGCATTCCATGTTCTATAATGGTTCCTGCCAAAATATATAACATATCTCCTAAAGCATCTGCAACCTCCACTAAATCATTTGCATTTGCCGCTTCAAGATATTCTTCGTTTTCTTCTTTCATCAAATTAAAACGAAGTAAATTTTTTGCTGCCCCAAGGTCTGCTGTTGGTTCATTTTTAATCCCTAGCTTAAATGCTGAATGGAATTCGTGTACTGCATCTGTGTATTTTTTCATGTATTCTATATAGGTGTTATTTTTAAATCATTTTTTTAAGAAGTCTCGCAGGTACTATTTTTAAAACGAAAGCAATAAGCCTCCATCGTTTAGAAATATAGGCAACTCTTTTCTTCTTTTTAATAGCTGTATAAATTTGTTTTGTTGCTTTTTCTAAAGGAACCATCCAAAAAACACCATGTCCTAGTGCCATAGCTGTGTCTACAAACCCAGGACGAATATCTGTAATAAATACCTTGTTAGATTTGATTGTTTTTGTTTTCATATACAGGCTCTCTAAATATGCTTTTTGATAGGCCTTTGACGAAAAATACGCTGGTGCACCTCGGTTTCCTCGTATAGATGCAATGGAGGTAATACCTACCAAATGTCCAAAACCCTGTTTCCGAAATAAATTAAAAGACAAATCATACAACTTGGTAACTCCCACTACATTTGTATGAATGGTTTCCTCTTCCATGCTCCAAGCTAATGAGGGGTTAATATGTCCTACTCCTGAAGATTGAATAATGAGATCTATTGTTGTAAACTCTTTAAGGATATCATTAAATACCTTTTCTACTTCATCTACTTTTTGAATGTCATTTTGAGCAATATACACCTGATTAGAATATTGGTTTTTAAGTGCCACTAACTTTTCTAATCGTCTGCCTGTAATGGCTACTTTATACCCATCTTTAAGTAATAGTTCAGAAATTTCTTTTCCAATGCCAGAAGTTGCTCCAAAAACAATTGCGGTTTTCATTTAATTCGTAATTTTGTTAAAAATACATAATTTATGTTTACTACAGGTCGAATCATTTTTGCTATTATATTTATCATTGCCTTTATTATTTTTATGGTAATTTCTTATAAAAAAGATGCTAAAAATCATGAAGTATATTACAAGAATGCCGCTAAAAAAGTGGCTATTTATGGCACCTTGGCTATTTTAATATTTGTAGCTCTTCGTCTAGTAACTGCCTATTTGTTATAAAATCAGTTTTATTTTATTCCTAAATTTCACAGATAAGTGAAACATGAATAAAAAAAACCTCGAGACAATAGCTCGAGGAATCCTTTTAATAAAATAGTGCTTATTTATACTTTAGTAGTTTTCTGTTTTCAAAAAACCATAATTTGTTGCATAGAATAGCATTTGCTCTTCAAAATCTTTTGGCTGATTTACAGTAACATCTACAATATTTCCGTCTACATCTAGAACTGGTTCTAATATAGGGTTTACAAAACCACTGTATGGAGCTGCTGTAAATTGCTTGTTTCGTTCTATAACTTCTGCATGAATTACTTGATCTACTTTAACACCATACCCTTCTACCAAAGCCTTTGCTGCATCAAAATCTCCTTCAGATTTAATTCGTTGAGTTTCTTTTAATAAGCGTCCAAAAATAGCGCGTAGCTTGGCATAGTCATTTACTTTAAAAAAGGTTTTGCCATCTTTTGTTCGCTTTTCTATCACATTATCTTTCTTGCCTTGTTCAAAAGACCAGGCTGCCACCCATTGTCTATTAACCATATGATCTTCTTCTAAATCATTTCCTAATTCAATTCTAATTAATTGAGTTAGCAAACCATTTCTAATGTATCCGTCATAAGAAGCTTTTCCTAGCTCTTCCCAATTATCGGTTAAACCAAGCTCTTGTAATTTTGGATCCATTAAATAATACAGCCCAACCAAATCTGCTCTTCCCTCTTCCATTGTAGATGCATAATTTTGTAGTGTTTCTTTAGGCTGGCCTATTCCATCATTAATAACACCAGATGCATGCCCTACTACTTCGTGTAATGCTGTGTGTAATTTATCGGCAATTTGACCGTATTTTTCTTCCAATCTAATTTCTTCTTCATCTAAAGCAAACTCATTTAACCTTCCAGAACCTCCTGCGTTATTGTAGGCTCCAGTTATATTTCCTAGAGAAACAGATTTAGAACCGTGTTGCTGTCTAATCCAATTATTATTTGGCAAATTCACACCAATTGGTGTGCTAGGAGAAGAATCTCCTGCCTCTCCGGCAACGTTTACTGTTTTATAAGAAACTCCTACTACAGTATCTTTTTTATGTGCTGGGTCTAATGGTGAATTGTCTTCAAACCATTGTGCATTTTCAGACAGTACAGCCATTTTTCGAGACATGTCAAAATCTTTAATTTCTACGATTGTTTCATAAGAACCTCTGTATCCTTTTGGATCATTATATACCTCTATAAATCCGTTAATCCAATCTATGTTTCCTTCTGTAGAAGTAACCCAAGCAATACAATATTGATCCCAAACATCTAAACTTCCTGTTTTGTAATATTCTATTAACAGGCCTAATGCTTTTGCTTGATTGTCATTCTCTGCAACTCCTTGTGCTTTTTCTAACCATCCTATAATTTGATCAATAGCAGCTCCGTACATTCCTCCAGATTTCCAAACTTTTTCTACCAATACTCCATTTTCTCGTACTAATTTTGAATTTAAACCTGCTTCAACTGGCATTCCTTTTGGTCCTCTATAGGCAGTTTTATAAAAGTCTGTAACATCTTTATCTGTGATATCTGATCCATAAAAATTTATAGCAGAAGATAAAATATTATCTACACCTTCTTTCTTATTTACCTTTTTAGCATCTACATCATTAAATAAAACAGCAACAACCTCTGGTGCTAATAATGTAGAAGATTTTTGCAATAATTCGGTTTCAAAATAATCACGTGTAAATGCTGGTTTTATTTTATCATTTGAATAATGATGATGAATTCCATTAGAAAACCAAACTCTTTTTAAATATACTTTAAAAGCTTTAAAATTATCAGATTCTTTATCTCCTGTATAGTTAGCATTAATGCTCTCTAAGGCTTCTCTAATCTTTAAATTATGTTTGTAATTCTGATCCCACATAATATCTCTACCGGCTAGACCAGCTTGAGTTAGATAATACACCAAAGATTTTTCTTTGAGACTTAATTCTTCAAAACCGGGTACTTTATAACGAAGTACTCTAATGTCTGCAAATTGTTCTACAAGGTGATTAAATTTTGGTGCTATTTTCTGGTTATCAGCACAAGAAAATAAGATTCCACTAATAAGAAACAAGTAGATGATTTGTTTTAATTTCATTTGTATTCTATTTTAATTTTGGTTGATAAATGTACACATTTTATAGGTGTTCTATTTTTTGTAATTGCTGCTGTCTTTTAATGTTTTTAAATCTTTTCCAAGTCTTACTATTAAATTGTGTGTACAAAACAAAACATCCTATATCTAATAAAAAGTAAAACAGACTAATTCCACTAGGTGGGTTATGACTTTTTAGTAGTGGAAAAACTCCAAAAGCAGTATCTGGCCATGTCCAAACTTCATAGGCGGTTCCTACAATTTCTAACACAGCTACTACCAAATACATTGTTAAAAAGAACAATCTGTCTTTGGGTCTGTTAATTAACACTAAAAATACAGCAATGGTCATTGCAAAACCAAAAACATCATTAAATGCAATAAGATAAAAGAGCGCAAATAATGCAATGACAACAGATAAAAATCTAACAATTACTTTTTGATGTTTCTTAACAATAGATGCTTTTGAAAAACGATAGGTTCTCGCATACACTACTGCGTGCCCTAGAGGAATATAGAATGGAAGATTAGACAACCTATAGGTATACATATCTAATACAATTGAAAACAAATATTCGCCTGCAAAACCAATAATAACAGCATACATCATTAATTCTCTAGTACGTTTTACAGACCTTTTGTAGAGCACTAAAAACGCAAGTAACATTAAAATATTAGGACCTATTTGCGCATTTGAGTAGAGGGCTGCAAAACCAGTTCCATCAAAATAAAAAAAGATAAAGGAAAAAAATAACAATCCTATTCTTCGTGTAAAAACAGACAGGATTTTTAGCAAGTCAATAGTAGAAACTAGTCCCATTAATTTGCATTAATTGGTTTAATTTCAGTCTGTCTTTCATTCACATATTCAAAGAAATTATCTCCATAGAAGCCAGCTTCCTCTAACATAATTCTAATATCTTTTTGCCATTCTGGTATGCTTACTGTTACATTTAACTCTATGGCATATACGGTATTCTTATGCAGCGAATAATCTCCATTAAAAGGAACTCCACCCTGCGAATCCCACATTCCAATGGTAGTTCCTGAGCTATGCCCATATTTACCTAATGGATGCGTATATATAGAAGGGCGCAATCCTTCCTTTTTTGCTGTTGATAAAGAACTTAAAAGAATTTCATTTCCTGTTTTTCCTTCCTGCATAGTGGTCGTTAAAATATCTTGCAATCGGTTTCCTTTTTTAAATGCACTAGCTAAGTACTCAGGCACCGAAGTCTCATTATCTTTTAACACATAAGCATGTTGTTGGCAATCTGTATTTAAGCCAATATAGGTAATGCCAAAATCGCAGTGTAATAAATCTCCTTTTTGAATAATCTTGTCTTTATCTCCTTTGGTAAATGAATAAATATGAGATTGTAATTCTTGGTTGGTTCTTTGTATGTCTATAGTTGGATGAAACCAAGTTTCTAACCCCATATCTGTAACCGTTTGGCGCAAGAACCAAACTACGTCTTCCGTGGTTGTTTTTCCTGGCTCAATAACTTTTTCTGAAAAAGCAACATCAATAATATCATGAGTTGTTTTTACCAATTTTTTAAACAGTTTCATCTCTTTTTCTGTTCTTGTTTCTAGCCAGGCAATTGCTAATTTTTCTGCAGATACTAATTTTGAGGTTAAAGAATCTGGTAAATTTTCTACTAATTCTTCGTAATCTGTTTTTACCAAACCATCTGCTAGCGCAAAGTGCTTAGAATAATTAATTCCTATTTTAGTTGGGTTTCTTTCAGCAATAATAGCAGACAAGGCTTTCCATTGGTTAGGTTCAAGTTCTTTATTCCATGCAGATTTAATACTCTTTCCAATATCATATCTTGCCACAGCAATACGTTCTATGGTGTTTTGTTGTTTATTTCTATAAAAAAGAATCATGGTTCTACGTCGGGCATTTAACCATCTTGCAGGCAGCATTGTTTTTAGTACCGGATCTTCATTATATTCTCTAGAAATAAGAAGCCACATATCTAAGTTTGCTTGGTCCATTAATTGAGGTAATAGATGTTGAAATCTATCCTCTAGCAATTCATCTTTAAGTACTGCTCTATCTTTTTCTGATAGTATTTGTGCAACACTAATCTGGATACTTAAAAAAAGTATAATTGATACGACTGTTCTCATACGGTTGTGGTAATTTTCACTAAAGATACTTTATCCCAGTAAAAAATTAAAATTTTTAAAAAAAAGATTCTTACATCAAGTATTTTTCGGAAATTTAACAGACAAAAAAAAGATTATGAAGTATCTATTCCAATTTCTTAGACTGATTATTGTAGGTCTACTTATAATTTCCTGCAGTTCTTCACCTTTGAAAAATAGTAGGAAACAAAAAGAAAAACCAGTTGTTATTGCTAATGACAGTTTAGAGTATGAGATTATTATCTTAGATATTGGCTTTACTCTTTATTTAAACACCATAGCCAGACCTATGAATTATTATTCTAAAAATTATTTAGAAAACAAGAATGCTATTTATGTAATCAACTGGAATATGAGAGCCTTAAACCCTTCAAGATTTGACTCTTCTATCTATGAAAATGTTATTGAGTATAATTCTCAAGTAAACTATGGCTTGGAAGTAAATTATAAATTATTTAACTACTTTCAATTTGCACAGCAAAAATATAAAATGAGGTTAGATGGTGGCACTGGGCCGCTTGGAAAAATTAGATAAGCTTCTTATAACTAAGAAAACTATAGTTATACCTATTTTTTTCATCTGGTGTAAAAGACACTCTAGAAACTTCCTCCCAAGTTGCCTTATCTATTGAAGGAAAATAAACATCTGCATTAAAATCTTGATGAACCTCTGTGATGTCTAATTGATCAACCAAGTTTTTTTCTATGGCCTCATGATAAATTTGTGCTCCTCCAATAATAAAAGCATTGTCTTGATCTTTAATTAGTTTTATAGCATCTTCTAGGCTATGAACTACCTCACATCCTTCTTTTTTGTAAGAGGTATTTCTGGTAATTATTATAGATCTTCTGTTGGGTAATGGTTTCCCTATAGATTCGAAGGTATTTCTACCCATAATAATTGCATGGCCTGTTGTTACTTTTTTAAAACGTATTAAGTCGGCTGGTAAGTGCCAAATTAAATCATTGTCTTTACCAAGCTCATTATTAGCGCCAATGGCAGCAATTATTGTAATCATAAAACTTTTTTTATATTGCTACTGCACCCTTAATATGTGGGTGAGGATTGTAATTTGACAACTCAAAGTCTTCAAAAGTAAAATCGAAAATACTATGGATGTCTGGATTCATTTTCATGGTTGGCAAAGGCCTAAGTTCTCTAGACAATTGCAATTCTAATTGCTCATAATGATTGCTGTAAATATGTGCATCTCCAAATGTGTGAATAAACTCTCCTGCTTCATAGCCACAAACTTGAGCCATCATCATTGTAAACAATGCATAAGATGCAATATTAAAAGGGACTCCTAAGAAAATGTCTGCACTTCTTTGATACAACTGACAAGACAGTTTCCCGTCAGATACATAAAATTGAAAAAATGCATGACAAGGAGGCAAGGCTGCTTTTCCATTGGCTACATTTTCTGAAAAAGAAGCAGAATTGTCTGGTAGTACACTTGGGTTCCAAGCAGAAATTAACATCCTTCTACTGTCTGGATTATTTTTTAAGGTTTTAATGACTTCTTTCAACTGATCTATGTCATCACTATTCCAATTACGCCATTGATGGCCATAGACGGGTCCTAAATCTCCATTTTCATCTGCCCATTCGTTCCAGATTCTCACACCATTTTCTTGTAAGTATTTTACATTTGTGTCTCCTTTTATAAACCATAGTAGCTCATAAACAATAGATTTTAGATGTAATTTCTTTGTGGTAACCATCGGAAAACCCTCACTTAAGTCAAACCTCATCTGATAACCAAACACACTTTTAGTTCCGGTACCTGTTCTATCGGCTTTTTCATTTCCGTTTTCTAAAACGTGCTTTACTAAGTCATGGTATTGCTTCATAATTCATTCTATTCTTAAGTATCAAAAATAAATAAAGCTTCAATTTGTTTGAATTGAAGGCTTATTTTATGTGATAAAGTTATCAACGATTTGTTTATAGGTTATCCAATAATCATTCCTGCAATGGTTGCAGACATTAATGATGCTATGGTTCCTCCAATAAGTGCTTTCATTCCAAACTCAGAGAGTACTTTTCTTTGTCCGGGAGCTAAAGAACCTATACCTCCTATTTGTATGCCTATAGATGCAAAATTTGCAAACCCACAAAGCATATAGGTGGCCATAATAATTGATTTGTTATACGTAAGGTGTGTTGCGCTTGCAACATTTTTAAGTTCAGCTAATTGTATGTAACCAATAAATTCACTGGCCGCTAATTTAATTCCTAATAGTTGCCCCATTAAGGTCATATCTTCACTGGCTACTCCTACCAACCACATTAATGGCGCAAAGGCATAGCCAAGAATTAATTCTATGGAAAGCCCGTCATATAGGGTATTGGCTGCTATTATTTCATCTAATGAGGTAAACTGCCATGCAAAATATTCTATACCATCAAATGATCCAAAAAATCCTAAAATACCATTAAGCATTGCTATTACTGCTACAAAAACCAATAGCATTCCACCAACATTAACCGCTAATTTTAACCCTTCTGTGGTACCATTAGCAATGGCATCTAAAATATTTGATCCTATTTTTTCTTGAGACACAGTAACATCTGTATTTACTTGTTCTGTTTGCGGATATAAAATTTTAGAAATTACAATGGCACCCGGAGCTGCCATTACAGATGCTGCCAATAAATGTTTTGCAAAAACCAATTCTAAAGCCTTATCTCCACCTCCTAAAAATCCAATATAAGCTGCTAATACAGCACCTGCAACGGTTGCCATACCTCCTATCATTACTAACAGCATTTCAGACTTATTCATTTTTTCTAAATATGCTTTTATCAATAAGGGTGCTTCTGTCTGACCTAAAAAGATATTTCCTGCAACAGACAAACTTTCCATTCCAGAAATACCTAAAAATTTAGATAACACTTTTGCCAATGCTTTGACTACTTTCTGTATAATTCCTAGGTAAAAAAGTAAGGATGTTAAGGCAGAAAAAAATATGATTGTTGGTAAAACTTGAAAAGCAAAAATATACCCAAACTTATTCATATCACCAACCATACCAGCAAATAGAAACTCACTACCCGCTTTTGTATACTCTAGAATTTCAATAAAAATACTTCCAATGAAATTAAATATCGTTTGAATAAATTTTACCTTTAAAACTCCAATAGCAATAATTAATTGAAGAGATAAGCCTATTCCTACCTTTTTCCAATCTACGGCTCTTCTGTTGGCGCTAAATAAAAATGCAATAATCAATAAAACAAACATTCCTAATACTCCTCTCCAAAGACTATTTATAGAAAAACCTTGACTTGGAAGTATCGTATCTGTAGTTTCTTTAGCAACTACCGTTGTATTTTCTTGGAATTGATTTTTGAAACTAAAAGAATAGAAAACATCATTTTCAGATAATGTTAAAATAGTGTCTGATAGTTGGTTAATATTATAATAACGAACAGTATCTGTAGGTGTTGAATACTTAAAAATAAGAAGATTATTCTGATGAATATAGGTTCCTTCTGCAACCAAACTATCTTTTGCTGCTAGTGAATAGGTAAATTTACCTTCACTTAACGTAAAAGAATCTGTTGAATTAATTTCTACAAGAGAGGTTCCATTGTTCTTTTTAATAGATTCAAATCTCCACTCTTTTTCAATAGTTTGTGCCACTGTAAATATTGAAAAAAAGAATAGAATACCAACAATGTATTGTTTCATAATTTAAGATCGTTTACTTATTTCGTCTCTAACTTTTGCTGCTGTTTCATAATCTTCATTAGCAACAGCCTCTTTTAACTGGTGCTGAAGTTCTTGAATTGAATATTCTGAAAAATCAGATAGATTAGATGAATCTGTTTGTTCTAAAGTTACCTGAATTGTTTCTGGCTCTAAAATTTCTTTAATAGCAATTTCTTCTTCTATTTTTAGATAAATACCTGCTTTGTCTAGAATATTCTCATACGTATAAATTGGCGCTAAAAAACGAATGGCAATAGCAATAGCATCTGATGTTCTTGTATCTATAATTTCTTCTACCCCATCTTTTTCACAAATTAAACTAGAAAAGAAAATTCCATCCACTAACTTATGAATAATTACTTGTTTTACAGTAATGTGAAATCTTTCAGAAAAAGTTTTAAATAAATCGTGTGTTAATGGTCTAGGTGGTCTAATTTCTTTTTCTAAAGCTATGGCAATAGATTGTGCTTCAAAAGCACCTATTATAATTGGCAATGTTCTTTTCCCATCCATTTCACTTAATACTAAAGCATAAGCTCCACTCTGGGTTTGACTGTAAGATATTCCTTTTATGGTTAGTTTTATTAAACCCATGAATCTATATAAATAACATAAAAAAAGCTGTCTAATTTGTGGTCACTACCAAAAATTAGACAGCTCTTAAATTGAGCACAATTTACTAAAAATTATGAGTTTTGTGCTTTAAAATCTTTGAGTTTAGTAATTAATTGCGGAACAACATCAAAAGCATCTCCAACTATTCCATAATCAGCGGCTTTAAAAAATGGTGCTTCTGGATCTGTATTGATTACAACTTTTACTTTAGAAGCATTAATTCCGGCAAGATGCTGTATTGCTCCAGAGATTCCAATGGCAATATATAAGTTTGTGGCTACTGGCTTTCCGGTCTGCCCAACATGTTCTCCGTGTGGTCTCCAACCTAAATCAGAAACAGGTTTAGAACAAGCTGTTGCAGCACCTAAAACGTCTGCTAATTCTTCAACCATTCCCCAGTTTTCTGGCCCTTTTAAACCTCGTCCAGCAGAAACAACAACATCTGCATCTGCAATAGTTACTTTACCTACAGCTTTGTCTACACTTGTAGATGTAACCCCTAAATCTGATGCAGTTATGGAAGCATCAAAACTTTCAACTGAGGCAGTTACTGGATTTTCGTGAATCCCGAATGAATTTTTTGCCAATCCAATTACTTTGTTTTCTGTAGAAATTACTGTATTATTAAAACCTTTGTTAGAAAAAGCTTTTCTTTTTACAGTAAATGGAGCTATAGAACTTGGGGCAGCTACTACATTAGATGCATATCCTGCATCTAAAGAAACGGCTACCAATGGGCCAAGATACAAACCATCTATACTAGAGTCTACTACCACAACAGTTGCTGCTTTTGCAGCGGCTACTTGATGAATTACTGCAGCATAGCCTTTTGCATTAAATACTGTTAATTGATCATTCATTACAGTTACAATGCTTTCTGCTCCATAAGTTTGTAATTCTGAAACCTCTTCTGCATTAATAGTTAACGCAATAAGGTTGGTTCCTAACTCTTCTGCAACTTTTTTTCCGAAAGAAACAACTTCAAATGCTGATTTCTT
Source organism: Flavobacterium sp. SCGC AAA160-P02 (assembly GCA_000383355.1). Classification (GTDB taxonomy): domain Bacteria; phylum Bacteroidota; class Bacteroidia; order Flavobacteriales; family Flavobacteriaceae; genus Polaribacter. Next base: position 59,850 of record KB911124.1, read on the forward strand.
GAATTTTCCATCGGAAGAACTTGTGTATACTAAAACTGACATATATTTTTAATTTTCATTCTGAAGAAACTTCAGAATATTTTTATTATTTTTTTCAATTAAATTACTTTCGCCTCGTTGTGTAATAGACGTATTAATTCGTCTATGTTATCTGCAGCTACTAATTTTACCGCTCCTTTCGGTGCTGGTTTTTCAAAAGACTCAGAACAAGTGGCATTTTCTAAAATTGTTGGTTCTAAAACAGTTAATGGTTTTTTACGCGCCATCATAATACCTCTCATGTTTGGAATACGTAGGTCAGACTCTTCAACAATTCCTTTTTGTCCTCCAACAACTAAAGGCAAGCTGGTTTGCAAAGACTCACTACCACCATCTATTTCTCTGGTTGCAGATACATTTGTACCATCTACTTCAAGTAAAACACAACCATTAACAAAGTTATAGCCTAATAAAGCCGCTACCATCCCAGGTACCATTTGTCCGTTATAATCACTAGATTCTTTTCCTGCTAAGACAACATCATATCCTCCATTCTTTGCAACTGCGGCAATTTCTTTTGCTACAGACATCCCATCATTTGGCACTGCATTAATTCTAATAGCATCATCTGCTCCAATTGCAAGTGCCTTTCGTAAAGTAGGCTCTGTTACAGCAGTTCCAACATTTACAACAGTAACTGTAGCTCCTTGTTTTTCTTTAAACCACATGGCCCTAGTTAGCACAAACTCATCATACGGGTTAATCACAAACTGAACCCCATTGGTGTCAAATTTTGTGTCGTTATCGGTAAAATTAATTTTTGAAGTGGTATCAGGTACATGGCTAATACATACTAATATTTTCATTTAAATTTTATTTTAATTTGATGAAACAAAGATAGTACAATAATTTAAAAAATACTATGCGTGCATAGTATTTTTTCTAAAATTTTAAGAATTAGAATATTAATTATACTCCTTGATTAAAAAATCAAAACAACTGGTTATTGACTATAGTAAATACTTATCATTTTCCAAATAAGCAAACAAAAAAAACGGAATAATCATTCCTAAATAAGAGATATCAAAAAGCCCATATAAATTGTTTTTCCAGCCTTCTTCAAAAGCGTTAAGTAAAAAGAGACCAACAAGCATAATAGATATTACTATAAATGATGCCATTAGAATTTGACGAAAGTCTTTTACTTTTAAGGAGATTAGAAAAGGAGCTAGTAGAAAAAATACTGTAATTCCAATAGAAGCGTAAACTGTCTGATTAAAAAACGGATTATTCTGTTTTATTGTTTGCAGGTCTGGTAATGAAAATAAAATTGGGAAAGACCATAGTATACTTCCTGTAATTAAGCTTAGAGTATATAGAATTTTTGTTTTTACAGAAGACCTTACAAAATCTTTGAATAAAAAAATAGTCATTGGAATAGCCACTACTCCTCTTGTTAAAACGAAAAAACTAGATAAAAAACCAAGCTTTATTGGTTTTTGAAAATAATTCTCTTTATTTTTTTCATTCCAAAAATACATAAATAGTAAAATTATAAACATGTTAGTCATCAAATCACTCTTTGCAATTACTTCCCATAAAAAAGCTAGAGAACATAGTAACAAAAACATACACTTTAATTTATTACTATTTTGATTTTTAAATTTTGAGACCACAATCATACTTAGTAAAAAAACAAAAGGTTGTAATAACCCTACATCACCAAGTAAATAAAATGGAAGTCCTATATATATAAGTCCTGGTAAATTTGATGATCTACCTCCTAAGTGATCCAATTTATCATAAGGATATTCAAAATTCAAAACACTACGAATACTTACCTCTAGAGCTGACCATCTATCTGTATTTAATGTTTGCCCATCTACTATAAGGTTAACAGCTACAAAAACTAAAAAAACAAGAATAGCAATAAATAGAAAACTTTTTCGAAATTGTGTTAAATTGTTTATGAAAATTTTCTTTTTCTCTAAAAAAAACAAACCACCTAAGACAAAAGAGAGATAAAATACAAGTAGTATATATTCTGATATAATGTCTTGTCTTATTCCATACTTTAAGACAAATAAAGAATTTACAAACAGATATACCATAAGCATACTACTGTTCGTAAAATTTATCTTTTTAAAAAAATCATGCATAAAAAATTTTTAATCACAACAAATATATTGCAAGCCTTTGGTTTATCAATATAATTTAATAGATTGGTTGAAAGTAAAAAAATGAAAAAAACCTATGGCCAGAAAAAAGCTTTAAGCATCAGCTTTTTGTTTGGATTAATTGTTTTTATGATTTCCTATGATTTTGGTATGTTTTGGGACAATGTTTTATTTGCCTCAAAAATGGGAAATCAAATTTACAACAATGGTTTTTTTAACTGGACAATGCCCAACGAATTTGACCCTGGACATCCACCATTTTTAGGAGTTGTTCTCGCTTTTTTTTGGAAAATTTTTGGCCATAGCTTATGGGTGAGTCATTTGGCAATGCTGCCATTTATGATTGGAGCGATTTATCAATTACAACGGTTTATCGCTTATTTTGTTACGAATAAAACAATGATGCTACTGGGTCTTTTACTTGTAGTAGCAGACTCTACCTTGTCTGCCTCTTTTGTATTGGTAAATCCGGAGACTATTATTATATTTTTCTTTTTTCTTGCTGTAAACGGTATTTTGTATCAAGAAAAGAAATGGCAATTTATCGGGCTTTTTTTTCTAAGCATCATCACATTTAGAAGCATGATGCTCTTTGCTGGTTTATTTCTATTTGAAGTCTTAAACAACTACTTTTTTAATAAAAAGAGTTTTCGAAAAATTCTCGATATTAAATTTCTTAGCTTTTATTTTTTAGCTGCTCTTCCTGGTATTGTTTTTGTTTTGTGGAGACTAGCAACAAAAGGATGGTTACAAACGCATCCAGAATCTCCGTGGGCGGATTTATGGCACCTGCCAAGCATCACTCAGTTTCTAAAAAACATTGCTGTTTTAATTCACCGATACCTAGATTTCGGGAGGGTCTTTATCTTTATTTTTCTGATCGTTGGGTTGTTTTATTTTCGAAAAAAAATAGTACTTAATAAGCATTTCAAACAACTTTTATTGTTGAGTATTTGCGCTGTATTTTTTGTTGTTATTGCTGTACTATTCTCAACAAATGCATTTGGTCATCGTTACTTTATTGTTTCTTATATCTCTTTTATTCTACTAGCCTTTATAGTCTTAAAAGAGATAAAAAAGTATAAAAAACCATTATATGTATTGCTCTTTATAGGCCTCATTACTGGCAACCTTTGGGTGTATCCAGAAAGAACATCGCAAGGGTGGGATGCTTCCTTAGCACATGTTCCTTATCACTCCTTAAGAAAAGAAGCTATTAATTCTTTAGATACCATGAATATTGATATCTCTGAAGTTGCTAGCTTTTTCCCTAACTACAATAAAATAGATGAAATAGATCTAAATGGAAATCAAAAATCATTTACAAAATTCACAAATAATAGCAACTATGTTTTCTATTCTAACGTCTACAATCTTTCTGATAAAGACTATGAATTATTACACAACAACTATCTAGAAATTAAGCGTTTCAAAAGCCTTAACATTATTGTTTCAATTCTTAAAAAAAGAGCTGTAAGTAACTAAAAAATAGTAAGAAAACGTTATCGGTTTTTAGCTCATAAAAGTAGATTTTCTTAGTCATATTTTCCTTATTTTTGCAATTCAATAAACAACTAAGAGAAAGCAATACATGAAAACAGTTCAGTTTAGAGAAGCTATTTGTGAGGCAATGAGTGAAGAAATGCGCACAGATGAAACTATCTATCTCATAGGAGAAGAAGTAGCAGAATATAATGGTGCTTACAAGGCTAGTAAAGGAATGCTAGATGAATTTGGAGAAAAAAGAGTGATTGATGCTCCTATTGCCGAATTAGGTTTTGGAGGAATTGCGGTAGGTTCTGCCATGAATGGAAACAGACCTATTGTAGAGTATATGACTTTTAACTTTGCTTTGGTAGGTATAGATCAAATTATAAACAATGCTGCAAAAATCAGACAGATGTCTGGGGGTCAATTTAACTGCCCAATAGTTTTTAGAGGACCTACCGGTTCTGCAGGACAACTTGGTGCAACACACTCTCAAGCATTTGAAAATTGGTTTGCCAACACACCAGGATTAAAAGTAATTATACCCTCTAACCCATATGATGCAAAAGGATTATTAAAAGCTGCAATACGTGATGATGACCCAGTTATTTTTATGGAATCTGAACAAATGTATGGTGATAAGATGGAAATTCCTGAAGGAGATTATATCATACCTATAGGAGTTGCAGACATTAAAAGATCTGGAACAGATGTTACTATTGTTTCTTTTGGTAAAATCATTAAAGAAGCCTACAAAGCTGCAGATGAATTAGCAAAGGATGGTATTTCAGTTGAAATTATAGATTTAAGAACAGTTCGCCCTTTAGATCACGATACAATTATAGAATCTGTAAAGAAAACAAATCGTTTGATCATTTTAGAAGAGTCCTGGCCTTTTGGAAGTGTTTCTACAGAAATAACGTATAGAATACAAGATGAAGCTTTTGATTATTTAGATGCTCCTATAAAAAGAATTACAACTGCAGATACTCCAGCACCGTATTCACCAGTTTTACTAGAAGCCTGGATTCCAAACAGCAATGATGTAGTGAAAGCTGTAAAAGAAATTTTAAAAAAATAAAATTCAATTTTTAACCCTACACAAACTTCATTGGCATACTAGTTGATGAAGTTTTTTTGTTATGATAAAAAAACTCCTTCCCATTCTTATATTCTTTCTATTGTTAGGATATTCAAAAGCACAAACAAAAGTAAGTGGTCGTATTTTTGATGAAGTAAATGAACCATTAGCCTATGCTACCGTTTTGTTTAAAGGTTCTATAGAAGGAACTACCTCAGACGAAAATGGCAGATTTTATCTAGAGTCCTCTAAAAATTGGGCACAATTAGTTGTTTCTTTTATGGGCTACGAAACTTTAGAAATTGAGCTCTCAAAAAAAGTAAACTTCAATCTAAAATTTGTTTTAAAAGAAGAAGCCAATACCTTAAACGAAGTTGTTATTGCTGTAGGAAAACAACCTAAAAAAAATAATCCTGCCATTGCTATTCTTGAGAAGATCTGGAAAAAAAGGAGACAAAATGGTCTTAAAAAGTATGACCAATACAGCTATAAAAAATATGAAAAAATAGAATTTGATCTTAACAACATAGATAGTACCTTTAAAAACAAAGGCCTATTTCGCGGAATGGAATTTGTGTTTAAAAACATAGATACTTCAGCAGTAACAGGAAAAACATACCTTCCTGTTTTTTTAAATGAGTCTGTTTCCGAAGTATTTGGAGATAATATTTTAAACAGAGAAAAAAAAACCATTAAAGGAAATAAAAATACAGGATTCAGCAACAACCAAGCAATTATTAATTTTATAGATGACCTCTATAATGATTATGACATTTATGACAACTACATAAAGTTATTTTACAAAAGCTTTGTGAGCCCACTTTCTAAAACAGGAGTTAGCAACTACAACTATTTTTTATCAGACAGCGCTTTTATTAAAAATAAGTGGTGTTATAATATTATTTACTATCCAAGAAGAAAAAATGAACTTACATTTAAAGGAGATTTTTGGGTAAATGACAGTACGTTTGCCGTTGCAGAAATAAATATGAAAGCGTCTAAGAGCGCCAATATAAATTGGGTTAAAGACATTTATATAGAGCAAGAATTTGATATTTTAAATGACTCTATATTTTTATTAAAAAGAGATTATTTTTTATCAGATTTTGCCATAAATAAAAAAGAAAAATCAAAAGGATTGTATGGTAAACGAACCACCTTATACAATAATTATGTATTTGACAAAAAACAAAAATCTAATTTTTACGACCTACAAAAAAATATAATAGATGAAAAAATATACAACCAGTCAGATGAGTTTTGGGATAAAAATCGCACAGAGAAATTAAACAAAGACGAATTGGGTATCTACACCATGTTAGATACTCTAACTACTGTTAAAAAATTTAAAAACTTATCTAATATCGTAGCTACATTTTCATCTGGTTATTTTGAATTTGATGCTCTAAATTTTGATTATGGCCCAATATTTTCAACCTTTGGATATAATGATGTTGAAGGAATTCGTTTAAGAACTGGTGGTAGAACTTATTTTAATTATAATGACCCTTGGAGGCTTGAAGCCTATACAGCCTATGGTTTTAAAGATCAAAAATTTAAATATGGAATTCAAGGAAAAGCCATTCTAGAAAAGAAAAACAGACTCATTATCTCTGGTGGAAATAGACGTGATGTAGAGCAAATTGGCGCTAGCTTAACTGCTTCTTCAGATGTTTTAGGAAGAAGTGACGGGTCTTCATCTATTATTGGAACTGGCCAAAACAACAGACTTACCAATGTAAATTTAACTAAACTTAGTTTACAAGCAGAACCACTTAGAAATTTTGTTGTGAGTATTTCTGGAAGTTATAAAGTGTTAAGTTCTGCCTCAGAATTTTTTAGTTTAGACTACAAAGATGCAACTTCAACATCAGGTATTTCTTCTCAAGTACAACAGTTTGAAACTATTTTTACTGCCAATTATTTTCCTGGAAGAAAAGTAGCTGGTTCTGGTGTAGAAAGAAATACCAATTCAGATAAATTAAGAAATATATTTTTACAAGTTACTCGCGGTAATAAGAGTATTTTTAATAGTGATTTTGATTATACAAAAATTCAATTTTCGTATACCCAACCTTGGTTTATTGGTGGCTTAGGAAGACTAAAAACCTCCTTAGAAGCTGGAAAAACATTTGGAGAAGTACCGCTTAGTTTGCTTAGTGTTGTTCCAGGAAATCAGACCTATTTTGCCTTCTTTAATACATTTAATCAGTTAGATTTTTATGAATTTGTAACAGATACCTACGCTACATTTCACTTAGAACATAATTTCAACGGTCGTTTACTAGCAAGAGTTCCGTTGCTGAGGAAATTAAACCTTAGAGCTATTGTTGGTTTTAGAACTGCCTGGGGGCAATTATCTGATGAAAACTTATTTTTAAATACAACCAACAACGCTGCACAAATACCATTGGCAGCACCTACAGAAAAACCCTACTATGAATATAGTGTTGGTATTGGAAATATTTTAAAAATTCTTCGAGTAGACGTAAACTTTAGAGGTAATTATTTAGACAATCCTGGAGCTCGAAAGTTTGGTTTTACTTTTGCCACTGGGTTTAACTTTTAATTGTTTTTGTTGTGTTTTTGTATTGGTTTAAAAACTAGTAAATAGAAATATATCGCATAGTTTTGTTTCAAAGACAAACAAGCTAAGGTATAATGAAAACATATTTACAAATTCTCCCCACTATAGTTATTACACTGATGTGTAGTTTTCTATCTGAAAATATTAAATCACAGGTTATAAATGTTGGTAATGGAAGCTATACATCATCTTTTCCTGGAACTGATTCTGCAGGTAGAAATGAATATCCGTCAGGAACTCCTCAATTGAGTGGCAATGCCTTAAATAAGCCTGTTCCAACAAATGACTGGTGGTCTAAACTTGTGAAAGAAAATCATGCAGATAATTTATTCAATTATCCGATGACTCTAAAAACCACTAATGATGGCCTTATTGTTACTCATATTCCTTGGGGTGTTATAGGAGACTCATCGCCTATAAAAGTTGGACTATCTGGTCTAAACACAACAAAAACAACTGTATCAGATTATTCAGATTGGACAGTTACAATGAACTGGAATGATGGGTCTCATAATTTAGATGCTACCTCTGGTATTGGAATGCCCTTCTTATACTTTTCAAAAGGATCATCTGATGTGGTTGAAATAACAATTAATTCTGGTACTGCAACAATATCAAATGAAATTCTTATCATCGAAAATGCCTCAAATACAAAAGATTTTGTTTTTTATGCTCCTGCAGGAAGTACCTGGTCTCAAAATGGTGCTATTTTCACATCATCATTAAATGGAAAAAATTATTGGTCTATGGCCATGTTACCTGAAAGTTCTTCAACGTTAACCACATTAGTTGATCAATACAAACAGTACGCCTATGTTTTTCCTGTAAATACTGTAACCTCATGGTCTTTTAATGAAAATAATTCAAAAGTTACTTCATTATTTTCTGTGACAACAGACGTTAAAGAAGGAGCAAATACCAATATGTTATTAGGCTTATTACCTCATCAATGGAATAATTTAGCTTCTAATTCTGACTCCCCTAATGAATATACTTATACAACAGTAAGAGGAGATTTAAAAACACTAAAAGGCAATAGTTTCTCGGTAGAAAACACTTTTAAAGGAATTTTACCAACACTACCCTATCTCGCAAATTATAGTGAAGGTTTTAGCCCTTCTGAAATGGATGAAAAAATTGCACAAATTGAAAATGATGGACTAGCAACCTGGACAGACTCTTATAACGAAGGTCAAATGATGAACAGAATGATTCAAACCGCAAGAATTGCTGATCAAACTGGTGATTTTGAAGCAAGAGACAAGATGGTCGCCACCATTAAAGAACGACTAGAAGATTGGTTAAAAGCTGAATCTGGAGAAGTTGCTTTTTTATTTTACTACAATAATGATTGGTCTACCATGATAGGATACCCTGCTGGTCATGGGCAAGATAATAATATTAACGACCATCATTTTCATTGGGGGTATTTTATACATGCTGCATCTTTTATGGAACAATTTGAACCTGGTTGGTCAGATGATTGGGGAGAGATGATTAATTTATTAATTCGTGATGCTGCCTCTTATGATAGAAATGATCAGGACTTTCCTTTTTTAAGAAACTTTAGCCCCTATGCAGGGCATAGTTGGGCAAATGGATTTGCAACTTTCCCTCAAGGAAATGATCAAGAATCAACTTCAGAAAGTATGCAGTTTGCATCTTCTTTAATTCATTGGGGAACTATTACAGAAAATGATACTATACGAGACTTAGGAATTTATATTTATACAACTGAACAAACAGCAGTTGAGGAATATTGGTTTGACACTAATAATCAAAATTTTGCTGCGTCTACCGCTCCTTTTTCACAAGAATATAGTTTAGTTTCTAGAGTTTGGGGAAATTCTTTTGATAATGGAACTTTTTGGACTTCAGACATCGCTGCATCCTATGGTATAGAATTGTATCCTATCCATGGAGGATCTTTATATTTGGGTCATCATCAAGAATATGCTACATCTTTATGGAGTGAAATGTCATCCAATACTGGAATCTTAAATAATGAAGAAAATCCCAACTTATGGCATGATACTTATTGGAAATATCTTTCATTAACTGATGCTCAAACTGCCATAGATTTATATAATTCAAATCCAAATCGCGCATTAAAATTTGGTATGTCAGACGCCCAAACATATCATTGGTTGCATTCTATGAATGCTCTAGGTACTATAGACGCATCTATTACAGCAGATTATCCTATATCTGCTGCGTTTACTAATAATGGTGAATACACGTATGTTGCACATAATTATTCTGATGTTGAAATTACAGTAACATTTTCAGATAATTTCACTCTAAATGTACCTGCAAATCAAATGGCTACTAGTAGAGATATTAATGCAACAGGGGTTATTTCTTCTGATTTTAACCAAGCCTATCCTGGAGGAAATGTAAACCTATCTTTAGAGGTTACTGGTACAGGAATAACTAATGTAGAATTTTTTGATGGCGCTACATCAATAGGTCAAGATACTTCAGCTCCTTATGAAATAGAAGTAGCTGAACTAACACTAGGTGTTCATGGAATGTATGCGAAGGTGTTTATTAACAATGAATTCAATGTATCAAACATTGTAACTATTCAAGTCGGTGAACAAGTTCCTTATTTAGGAACACCCTTTGAAATTCCTGGAACTATTGAAGCAGGATTTTATGACAAATTTGAAGGAGGAGTTGGTCAAAATATTTCCTATTTAGACATGTCTCAAATTAATGAAGGTAATTTTAGAACTACAGAATATGTAGATGCCGCATCTGTTACCAATGAGGGATCTACAGTAGGCTGGAATAGTATTGGAGAATGGTTAGAGTATACAATTAATGTAGAAACAGCAGGGATCTATGATTTGAGTTTTCGATATGCTTCAGGAAATTCAAATGGAGGGGGCCCTTTTCATTTTGAAATTGATGGAAATACAATAAGCTCTTCCATTAGTATGCAAACAACAGGTGATTGGGATAGTTGGTCTACAAAAAATGTTACAAATATAGAATTAAGAGAAGGTGAACAGATTTTAAGATTGTTTATAGATGAAGGAGAATTTAATATTGGTGAAATGACATTTTCTTTTGCAAGTAATTTATCTTATTCTCCACCAATTGCCAATGCTGGAGATAATGTTACTGTTATTATACCAGAAACAACAGCTACATTAGATGGAACGTTAAGTAACGATCCAGAAGGTGAATCTATAACCTATAATTGGGAACAAGTATACGGTCCATCAATTATAAGTTTTTCAGATAATTTAACAGCTTCACCAGAAATTAGCAATTTAGTTGATGGGGTCTATAAATGTAAACTAACTGTAAGTGATGGTTCCTATACTGATACAGATGAAGTTTTGGTAATTGTATCTCAAACAGGAAATTCAACTCCGTCTATATCTATAACATCTCCTAGTGAAGGCACCTCTTTTGAAGAGGGATCAGGTATCAATATCACTACTTCTGTTTCAGATTTAGATGGGTCAATAACTTTGGTAGAGTTTTATGATGACACACAAAAAATAGGTGAAGACACCTCTGAACCTTTTAGTTTCGTTTGGGAAAATGCAGCAATGGGTGAACACCAAATCTATGCAGTTGCAACAGATAATGCTTCTAGTCAGGGAACTTCTCAAGTAGTCACTATAACTGTAAATGAAGTTCTATCCTGCTCAGAAATATCTAATGAAGCACAACAAGGATCTTTTTCTGTGGGCTATGAAGTATTGTTTGAGACGGTAGGTACCAATGTTACCATCTCATTTACATTACTCGATACTGATAAAAATGGAGTTGTCGCTTATTTATGGCAAGAATCTCCTTTTCAGGAAACACAAATGGAACAAGTCTCTGGATTAACATTTTCAAAAACTATCAACGGACTTTCAGCTGGACAAACTATAAGTTACGCATGTAAATTTGCTTTTGCAGGTGGGCAAGCAGTAACTAGATATTTTAGCTATGTAGTAGGCAATGATTGTTCAGGTTCTAATGATGATACAGAAGTACCGTCAAGTTTTACAGCAACTAGCGGAACAATAACTGCTAGAACTATTGAACTTTTATTAAACGGAAATGATAATTCTGGAACAATTATATATGAGGTTAGCTATGGTTCTCAAACCATCACAGTAACTGGAGTTTCAGGTATTGAAGAATCTCTAATAATTAATAATCTAAACCCAGAAACAGTATATGAGTTTAGTGTTGAAGCTTCTGATTTAACTGGAAATGAAGCGGATAACAACCCAATTATTATTCAGGTAAGTACAACAGAAGATGAAAACACCCAATGTTCTGGTTCAGATTCTGAAGCTTCGGAAGGTGAATTCAGTACTGGCTACAACTACAGCTTTGAAACTTCTGGAACAAATGTGATTTTCACTTTTGAGTTGTTAGATACTGATAGGACTGGAGTCATAGCATATTTAAGGAAAGAATCTCCGTTTACAGAAACTCCAATGACCAACGTATCTGGTTTGACATTTACAAAGACTATTGGTGGGTTTACAGATGGAGAAACCATCAGTTATGCCTGTAAATTTGCTTTTGCAGGCGGCTTAGCAGTCACTAAGTATTTTTCATATGTAGTTGGAAATAGCTGTAGCTCATTAAATACAGATAATTTTTCTTGGGGTCAAACAATAAAGTTATTTCCTAATCCATCAAATAATATTTTTTCTATAAAATCGAATCAAGTTAATATTTCGAAAATTGAAATATATTCTATTCATGGAAAAAAACTAAAAGATTACAATATTAATCTAACAACATTTAATATTGAAGACCTATCTAGTGGTTTGTATCTGGTAAAGATATATTCCGAAGAAGGAATGTCAACTATTAAAAAATTAGCCAAAAAATAATCAACTCCATGTGTAGATTTGCTTTTAACCTTTCTATACATTTGCAAAAAATTTAAAAAAGATGAAAACATTTGATGTGCTAATTGAAATTCCTAAAGGGAGTAGAAATAAATATGAATACGATTTTGAGTTAAAAAAAATTCGTTTTGACAGGATGCTATTTTCTTCTATGATGTATCCAGCAGATTATGGTTTTGTACCCGAAACATTAGCCTTAGATGGTGATCCTTTAGATGTATTGGTCTTAGGGCACGAACCTACATTTCCAATGTGTGTAATGGAAGTAAGACCTATAGGAGTTTTTCATATGACAGATGAGAAAGGACCCGATGAAAAGATTATTTGTGTGCCTATTTCAGACCCTATCTGGAGTAATAAAATGGACTTAAACGATCTAAATCCTCACAGGTTAAAAGAAATTGAACACTTTTTTCAAGTATACAAAGATTTAGAGAAGAAAAAAGTAGATGTTGGTGGATGGGGAGATGCTAAAGAAGCCACAGAAATTTATAAAAAATGTGTGCAGCGTTATCAAGAAAGCGAGCACAAGACAACTGGAAATTTCACCATATAAATTCAGATTACAAACACTTAGTTTAAGCCCTTTGATATTCAATATAAAAGGGCTTTTGTATTCGACTCTATTTTATTACTTTTGCCGAGCAAATTAATAAAACAAAAAAGAATATGGAATCAATGATGATTTATATGCCAATAGCTGCGGCTTTAATAGGTTTAGCATATATGTGGATAAAAAGATCTTGGGTATTAAAACAAGATGCAGGAGATGGTAAAATGGCTGAAATTTCTAGCCACATTTATGAAGGTGCATTAGCCTTCCTAAAAGCAGAGTATAAACTACTAGCTATATTTGTTTTAGTTTCTAGTATTTTATTAGCAATAGTATCTCAAGTTGTAGAATCTACAAGTATATTAATTGTTGTTGCTTTTGTCTTTGGAGCTATTTTTTCTGCACTAGCAGGAAATATGGGTATGAAGATTGCAACAAAAACAAATGTTAGAACAACACAAGCTGCTAGAACAAGTTTACCACAAGCGTTAAAAGTTTCTTTCGGTGGTGGAACTGTTATGGGATTAGGTGTTGCTGGTTTAGCTGTACTTGGTTTAACAGTGTTTTTTATAGCCTTCTTTTGGATTTTTATGCCAAACGGTTGGACAAACACAACAGACATGACCAAAATATTAGAAACCCTTGCAGGTTTTTCTTTAGGTGCAGAATCTATTGCTTTATTTGCACGTGTTGGTGGAGGTATCTACACAAAAGCTGCCGATGTTGGTGCAGATTTAGTAGGTAAAGTAGAAGCTGGTATTCCAGAAGATGATCCAAGAAACCCTGCTACAATTGCAGATAATGTTGGAGATAATGTAGGTGATGTTGCAGGAATGGGAGCAGATTTATTTGGCTCTTACGTAGCAACAGTATTAGCAGCTATGGTTTTAGGTAACTATATTATAGATGTAAACAATATAGACATATTTGCAGGTTTTGGTAAAATAGGTCCTATACTATTACCAATGTCTATTGCTGGTATTGGAATACTTATTTCAATGCTTGGTACTATGTTGGTAAGTATTAAAAGTAACGATGCTAAAGAGTCTCAAGTTATGGGAGCTCTTAATAAAGGAAACTGGTTTTCTATTTTATTAGTAGCAGTGTCTTGTTATTTCTTATGTACCTGGATGTTGCCAGAAACAATGAAAATGAATTTCTTTGAATCTAATGGTAATGTATTAAAAGATATTTCTGCATTGAGAGTCTTTTATGCAACATTAGTTGGTTTGGTTGTAGGAGCAGTTATTTCTTCAGTAACAGAATACTATACAGGTTTAGGTAAAAAACCAATTTTAAATATTGTACAAAAATCTGCTACAGGAGCAGGAACTAATATTATAGCAGGTTTAGCAACAGGTATGATCTCTACTTTTCCAACAGTAATTTTATTTGCTGCTGCAATCTGGTCATCGTATGCTTTTGCAGGATTTTATGGTGTTGCTATGGCAGCATCAGCAATGATGGCTACAACAGCTATGCAATTAGCTATTGATGCTTTTGGACCTATTGCAGATAATGCAGGTGGAATTGCTGAAATGAGCGAACAAGACCCTATTGTTAGAGAACGTACAGATATTTTAGATTCAGTTGGTAATACAACTGCAGCAACAGGTAAAGGTTTTGCTATTGCATCTGCTGCATTAACTTCTTTAGCACTATTTGCCGCCTATGTAACGTTTACAGGAATAGATGGTATTAACATCTTTAAAGCACCTGTTTTAGCGATGTTGTTTGTTGGTGGTATGGTACCAGTAGTATTCTCTGCCTTGGCAATGAATGCTGTAGGTAAAGCAGCCATGGAAATGGTATATGAAGTGAGACGTCAGTTTAAAGAGATTCCAGGAATTATGGAAGGTACTGGGAAACCAGAATACGATAAATGTGTGGCTATTTCAACAGAAGCATCTTTAAAAGAAATGATGTTACCTGGTTTATTAACTATTGGTTTTCCTTTAGTGATTGCATTTGTACCAATGCTTTTTGGAATGGATAACTTAATGATTGCCGAAATGCTTGGTGGTTATATGGCTGGTGTTACTGTAAGTGGTGTGCTTTGGGCAATTTTCCAAAACAATGCTGGTGGTGCTTGGGATAATGCAAAAAAATCTTTTGAAGCTGGAGTAATGATAAATGGTGAAATGACACATAAAGGTTCTGCTGCTCATGAAGCTGCAATTACCGGAGATACTGTTGGAGATCCATTTAAAGATACTTCTGGGCCGTCTATGAACATTCTTATTAAACTAACCTGTTTAATAGGATTGGTGATTGCTCCTATCTTAGGAGGGCATAGTGCAGAAGCAAATCTTCATAAAGAAACTATAGAAGTTACAGCTAACATAACAGCAAACGAAGATTCTAATGCAGAAAGAAACGTAAATGTTAATATGACTATGAATGAGGACGGAACCGTAAAAGCTGTAGTTTCTTATTCAGTAACCGAAAATGGAATAACCATCAAAAAAGAAAAAGTTTTTGAAGGAACTGAAGAAGAAGTGGAAACTGCTACAGATGCATTTTTAAATGAAAATGTAACTATTGATACTCCAGAAACTCCGGAAACACCAGAATCATCTTTATAAGTCTACAAAACATATTTGTTAAAAAACACCTCTTTCGAGGTGTTTTTTATTTTTAAATCAATTTTTATACATGACAATAAAAATACAATTATTAACATATGTTAATAATACTTATTGTTTGCAATCCTCATAACTATATTGTAAGCTATTATTTGGTAAATTAGAGGCACTAAAAAATCATCTAATGACAGGTTACATGAAAAAAATAATGACTAGTTTTTTACTATTTATGGCAGTACCACTTCTAATTATTTATCTACTTATAGGTATTGTATTCTACTTCAATCAAGAAAAGTTATTTTTTAAACCCATTAAGTTGGCTAAAAATTATACGTTTAAATTTAACCAAGATTTTGAAGAGATAAAGAGCGCCACTAAAGATGGTACAATTTTAAACAGCCTTCTATTTAAAATTAAGAATTCTAAGGGGGTTATTTTTTACTTACATGGCAATGGCAACTCACTAGAGAAATTTGGAAAGCTAGCCCCAATCTATACAAATCTTGGATACGATATCTTTATGACCGATTACAGAGGTTATGGAAAAAGTGAAGGAGCACTGAGTGATGAACATCAACTTTTTGAAGACAATCAATTCTTATACAACGAATTAAAAAAATCATATAAAGAAGAAGACATCATTATTATCGGCTACTCCTTAGGATCTTCATTGGCTGCTAAATTAGCTTCAGAAAACACTCCTAAATTACTAGTTCTTAAGGCTCCATTTTATAACTTTAAAGATGTAGCAAACCATACTACCAAACTCACAAAACTTTATCCGTTTCATTATTTGAGCAAGTATCATTTTAAAACCAATGAGTTTATTAAGCTATGTAAGATGCCACTTCTAATTTTTCATGGTACCGAAGATGAAGTTGTTTATTATGGCTCTTCTATAAAGTTGCAAAAATATTTTAAACCTACAGATAGATTGGTTAGTATTGAAGGAGAAAAGCACCGTACAATTATAGACAACCCACTCTATATAAAAGAGCTAGAGCGTTTTTTACTCAATAATGAATTGTAGCATATTTAGATGCTAAACTAATGAAGTTATTAATTTAATTAGAACTAATGAATACAATTACCCTACCAGATGAATTGGCTTTAAATTCTATACTTTCTATTGAAGTTTATGATTACGAGAGTACTCAAGAAATTTCAAAACAACAAATTTTACTAAATAAAAATACCTTTAGTTTTCTACAAGAAGGAACTAAGGAAGTTTTTTTTGACAATTCTTCTTACGCAATTAATAACAGTCAATTTCTATTGATGAAATCTGGCAATTGTTTAATGACAGAAAAACTATCTAATGTAGAGGAGTATTATAGAAGTGTTTTATTGTTTTTTTCTAATGAAGATGTCTTAAAATTTATTAGAAAATTTGAGTTAAATGCACCAGATTCAAAAAACTACTATTCTACCTATTCATTTAACTACGATGTATTTATTAAACGGTTTGTAGAAAGTCTTTTAGATATTTCTAAACTTTCAAAAAAGATTCAGTCTCGTATTTTAGAAACTAAGTTTGAAGAAATAATGCTTTATTTAGTAGAATTTAAAGGAGTAGAATTTCTGTATTCGCTTATTAGTAATAGCAGTAATGAGCATCAGAAGTTTATTAAAACAATAGAAAGCAATCAATTAAACAAGTTAACTATTAAAGAGCTTTCATTTATATCTAACATGAGTGTGTCTACATTTAAAAGAGAATTTGAAAAACATTTTAGAAGCACACCTAGCAAGTGGTTTCAAGAAAAAAGATTAGAGCACGCTGCTTTTCTTCTAAAGAACAACTCAAAAAGACCTTCAGATATTTTTGAAGAAATAGGATATGAAACCCTCTCCAATTTTACTCAAGCATTTAAACTAAAATTTGGGCTTACTCCAAAGCAATACCAATCAAATTGAACTTTTATCAATAGTTTTTGAACCAAATCAAACACAATAAGACACTAATAACTATCTATTTTTACAGTAAAATTAATAAATATATCATGAAGAAAACTACCATTATTTTAGGCCTTATGCTAAGCATCTCTAGTGCCTTATTTGCTCAAAATACATTTACCTTATCTAGCTCTAGTCTAGGAGGACAAGCAACAGTTACTGAAGAATTTAATGGCTTTGGTTGTACAGGTAAAAATGAATCTCCACAACTATCTTGGGAAAATGCTCCAGAAGGAACCAAAAGTTTTGCTATTACAATGTATGATCCAGATGCTCCTACTGGAAGCGGTTGGTGGCATTGGGTAGTTTTTGATATTCCGTCAACTACAACAACATTAGTTTCTAACGCTGGAGACATCAAATTAAACCTAAGCCCAGAAGGAGCCATACAAAGTGTTACCAATTATGGAATGCAAGGGTATGGTGGCCCCTGCCCACCAGTTGGTCATGGTCTTCACCAGTATATTATTACTGTTCATGCATTAAAAACCGATACTTTAGGTCTAGACAAAAATACCAATCCTGCAATTGTAGGCTACTATTTATGGAACAATACCTTAGCAAAAGCTAGTATTGTTACTTATTTTAAAAGAACAGAATAACGGTCTATTAAAAAAAAAATCCCCAAAAATTTATAAGATTTTAAACACAGGTATTTAATACCTGTGTTTTTTTTTGTGTTTTAAATGAATGAATTTTTAACCAAGATAAATGATTGGCTAGAGTTGAAATAAAGCAATATAATTTTTGCTAAATTTGAAATAGCATAGTATCTAAAATATAGCTAGCTCAAAAATTCAAAACCATGAAAAAATTAAGCTTTTCTTTTCTATTATTCTTTCTAATAACAGCCACATTTGCTCAGTCAGTAAATTCTATATTTGAATCTGTCAAATATAGAAATATTGGTCCTTTTAGAGGTGGTAGATCTGTTGCTGCAACCGGGGTTGTTGGAGATCCTATGACCTATTATATGGGAAATACAGGAGGAGGGCTTTGGAAAACAGAAGACGGAGGCCAACTTTGGAAAAACATTTCAGATGGGTATTTTAAAACTAGCTCTGTTGGCGCAGTGGCAGTTTCCGAAAGTGACTCAAACATTGTATATGTAGGAATGGGCGAGCATGCGCCTAGAGCGGTAATGACTTCTTATGGAGATGGCGTATATAAATCTACAGATGCTGGTAAAACCTGGAAAAATATAGGGCTAAAAGCTACGCAACATATCTCAAGAATAGTCATACACCCTAAAAACCCAGACATTCTTTTTGTGGCAGCACAAGGTGCTTTGTACGGCCCCAATAAAGAAAGAGGGGTCTTTAAATCTGAAGATGGCGGTGCCAACTGGAGCAAGGTACTTTATGTAAACAATCTAACAGGATGTGCAGAATTATCTATGGACTTTAACAATCCTTTGGTGATGTATGCAGCCATGTGGGAACATCAACGGTTGCCATGGAAAGTGGTAAGTGGAGGCACTGGAAGTGGTCTTTACAAAACTACCGATGGTGGTATATCTTGGAATAAAATTCACGAGGGCCTGCCTAAAGAGAAAGGTAAAATGGCTATTGCGGTAAGTCGTTCAAATTCTGAAAAAGTATATGCCTTAATAGAAAGTGATTCTGACAAAGAATTAGGAGGTTTATTTGTATCTAATAATGCAGGAAAAAAGTGGTCTAAAATTTCTTCAGATCATAGCCTAATTCAAAGAGCATGGTACTATATTGAGTTATTTATAGACCCTACAGATGAAGAAAAGTTATACGTTTTAAATGCCAGTGCACAGCGGTCTATAGATGGAGGTAAAACCTGGTCTAGAATTACTGGTACGCACGGAGATTATCATGATCTTTGGATTAACCCTACCAATCACAAAAACATGATTATTGCCAATGATGGTGGTGCTGCCGTGTCTTATAATTACGGAAAAACATGGTCTCCACAAAATAGAATGGCTACTGCACAGTTTTACAGAGTAAACACAGACAATTTGTTTCCTTACAATCTTTATGGTGGGCAACAAGATAATTCTTCTGTAAAAATTAGCAGTCTTGCACTGGGAAGCAGTGGTATAAATGAACAAAATTGGTCTGCTTCTGCAGGTGGAGAAAGTGCCTTTTTAGCATTTAATCCTGACGATCCTAGATATGTTTTGGGAGGAAGTTATTTAGGAACCATTGAAATTTTAGATACAAAAGCAAGAGCTAGTACCCAGATTATGGCTTCTCCTATACAATACTTGGGTAGAGACTCTAAAGACATGAAATACAGGTACAACTGGAATGCTCCTATTATTTGGTCTCAGCACGAAACAAATACCTACTACCATGGCGCGCAGTTATTATTGCGAACCAGAGATAACGGAAATAATTGGGAAGAAGTTTCACCAGACTTATCTAATAACGAAAAAGAGAAGCAAGGAAAAGGTGGCGGGCCTTATACAAATGAAGCAGTTGGTGCAGAGAATTACGGAACCTTAGCCTATGTAGTAGAATCACCACATGAAAAAGGAGTTCTTTGGGCTTCTACAGACGATGGTGTTTTACAAATAACTAAAAATGGAGGAACAACCTGGAGTATTGTAACTCCTAAAAACCTTCCAGAAACCTTAATTAACTCTATAGAAGTTTCTCCTCATGATAAGGCTACAGCTTATATTGCCACCACTAGATTTAAATTTAACGACTATACCCCTGCTCTTTACAAAACAACAAACTATGGTAAAACATGGACTAATATTAGCTCTGGCATTCCTACAGGAGCCTATACAAGAGTTATCAGAGAAGATACGCAAAGAAAAGACTTGCTCTTTGCCGGTACAGAATTAGGAATGTATATCTCTTGGAATGGTGGAAAAGACTGGAAATCGTTTCAGTTAAATTTACCCATAACACCCATTACAGATTTAAAAATTAGCCATAACGATTTAACCATAGCAACCATGGGTAGATCTTTTTGGATTTTAGATGATTTGGGCTTACTAAGACAGTTTGAAGGAACTAAAACCGCTTTTACACTACTTCAACCAGAAGATGCTATTATTGGTAATTGGAGCAGTCAGTTAAATAGTAATTCAGATAGCTTCTTAGGCACAGATGATTCTAGTGGTGTAAACCCTGCCAATGGTGTTGTGTTTTACTATTATATCTCTACTGCCTTAAAAGACACAGAACTATCTTTAGAAATAAAAGATAGAGAGGGTTTAGTGGTTAGAACCATTAGTTCTAAAGCAGATGCTACATATTTAAGATACCCAGGGGGGCCTTCTCCAGAACCAATATTATCTACAAAAATAGGGCTTAACCGTTTTGTATGGGACATGAGATACCAAAGTTTACCAGGTATACCAACTGCTTATATAGAAGGGTCTTTTAGAGGTCATAAAGCAATGCCAGAGAGTTATACAGCTACCTTAAAACAAAAAAACAACTCTTCTAAGGTTACTTTTAGCATACTACCAAACCCCTTGTATGACATTACCAAGAAAGAGTATCTAGAAATACATGATTTTAAAACCAGTACCGAGGCCAATCTTAAAGACATGCACACACGGGTTCAAAAATTAAAAAAAGTACAACATCAAATAGCACAAATTTTAAAAGAGTTGCCTAAAGAAGAAAAATACAGCAGTCTAAAAACCAAAGGGAATGCTATTGTTAAACAACTTATATCTTGGGATGAAGATATGGTACAGCGCAAGTCTAAAGCTTATGATGATGTAGAGAATTTTCCAAATAAATTTACTGCAGAATATATTTTTCTTATGAACCAAAATGATAGCAGTTTACCCAAGCTAAACCAAGCATCTAAAAATAGACTTGTAGAACTTAACAACCAATGGAAAGCGCTCAGAAGCATTTCTGAAGAACTACTAAATACAGTAATTCCTACCTACAATACCTTGTTATGGGAACATGGCATTGGGGCACTTAAAATAAAATAAGTAATGAGTTTTTACAAAAGAATATAATAAGCGGTTATAGACAATATATGTATTGTCTATAACCGCTCTATTTATCAAACACAGGGTAAACTACCCAACAAGAACTGATTTATTTTCTAAAAAATTATGCCATGTATTACTACTTTTAGCCTGCTTAAAAATATCTGACAGTAATACAAAAGCTACACAAAACCCTCAACTATATCCCACCACGTTAGTACTAGGTATTTATACCTATTTTTCTAAAATAGATGAGTATGAGCATTGTTTTCTGCTCATTTTTCTTATTTTTAGCCTGCTATAAAAAACAGACATCCCTAAGTCTAAAAAACACTTGGAGTCTCTTGATGGCAATAAAAAAAAAGGATGTATCATCAAAAAAACCAAATTATACTGCTTTTTATTCAATCTCAACTTTTTTGGTAATAATTAAAATAGATGACAGAACTTTTAGCATATTTTAATGGAAAAATTACTATTTCTGACAAGATTAAAGAGAAACTGAATGAAATTATTATAGAAAAAAAATTAGTGAAAGGAGAAAAGATTCTCTTGGATAATTCTATAAAAAAAGAACATATTTTTGTCACAAATGGCTGTTTGCGTTCTTTTTATAAAACAGAAGACGGAAAAGAGCACACCATACAGTTCGCAATTAAAAACTGGTGGATAAGTGATTATATGACCCTTTACACGAACAATACATCGGTTGTTTCTATAGAAAGTGTTACCCAATCTAAAGTTTTAATAATAGAAAAAAAAAGTATAGAAAAATTACATAAAATGTATCCAGAATTTGAGACCTTACAGCGTAAAAATTTTGAAAAACGTATTGCAGCACTTCAATATAGAATTTTAAGCTTGCTAACTCTTTCTGCAGAAAAAAAATACAATCAATTCATAAAGGATTATGCAGAATTTGAGAAAATTATTCCAAATTATCAAATAGCTTCATATTTAGGCATAACTCCGCAGAGTTTAAGCAGGATAAGGAAAAAAAGAATTAAAAATTAATTTATTAACATAGGTTCATTTTAATCTTTTGGTTAAATCTTATTTTTGCAGCAAATTTTATATAATAATGAGTTTTTTAGAGATTTTGAATAAACGTTATGCCACCAAAGCAATGAATGGTGAAGTAGTGCCGCAACAAAAAATAGATACTATTTTAGAAGCCATTAGACTAGCTCCATCATCTAGCGGATTACAACCCTTTGAGGTTTTTGTAATTACAGATAATGAAACAAAATCTAGCATCAAAGAAATTGCTTGGAACCAATCTCCAGTAACAGATTGTTCTCATTTATTGGTATTTGCAGCTTGGGATCATTATACAGAAGATAGAATTAATCATATGTTTGATTTAACAAATGAAATTAGAGGATTTAAAAATGAAGGGTGGGAAAACTATCGTCAAATGCTATTATCTTCATACCCACAAAAAAATTCAGAAGAAAATTTTGAACATGCAGCACGTCAAACATATATAGCATTTATGGCAGCTATAACACAAGCAGCTTATGAAGGCTTAGACAGCACACCTATGGAAGGTTTTAATGCAGGTTCATTAGATGAAATCTTAGGCCTACGTGAAAAAGGTTTGCGAAGTACCCTTTTATTACCAATAGGTTATAAAAATGCAACAAAAGACTGGTTGGTAAACCTTGTAAAGGTTAGAAAACCTATGAAAGAATTAGTAACTTTTATTAAATAAAAACAAAAATGATGAAAAAAATATTGATTGGATTAGCAGGAATCATACTACTTGCTTTTATTGCATTCTATATTGCAACTAAACCTACAGAAACAAAAGAAGGAACTTATATTCCTTCTCCATTTGCGTTAAAATTAGCGACCTCTCCAACTACAGATTTTGACAATACTATCTACAAAAACCCGTATACTGGAAATAAAAAAATATTAATGGTTTCTACAGAAGAAAGAAACATGACAATGGCTAACGGAAAAAAATTCTCTACAGGAAATCATCCGGTTGAAATGCTTCTTCCTATTCTGCATTTAAAAAATGCAGGTTTTGATGTAGATGTTGTAACCCCTACCGGGAAACCTGTTGCCATAGAAATGTGGGCAATGCCAGAAGACGATGAAAACGTTAAAAAAATATATACTGAGTTTAAAAATAAATTAGAAAAACCAGGAAGTTTAGCTAATTTCGTTACAAATTCATTAAAAGATAGTACAGATTATGCCGCAATATTTTTCCCTGGTGGCCATGGTGCTATGCTTGGTTTACCAGAAAATAGAGATGTTAGTAAATTAATAAATTGGTCTTATAACAACGATTTGTTTATGCTTGCAATTTGTCATGGCCCAGCTGCATTATTAGCTGCAAGTATAGACGCAAACAACGAAGATTTTATTTACAAAGGATATAATATTGCCGCATTTCCAGACGCTGTAGATGCGCAAGGACCAATGATTGGGTATACCCCAGGAAAAATGCCTTGGATATACGGTGAGAAATTAAATAAATTAGGTGTTACTATTATTAATGAAGGAGCTGATGATACGGTAAAAATAGACAGAAAATTAATTACAGGCGCTAGCCCATTAGCAGCCAATAATTTTGGGAAATTAGCCGCTACCGAACTGCTTAAAGAAATGAAAAAATAAGTGGTAGAGCAGGTAACATGTATTTAATAATATAATTTCAGAATAAAAAAACATTATTGTTACCTACTTGTATAGTTTATTGCTTTTTGTAGGCAAGCGAAAATATTTTCTATCTTGCCTACGCTAAGCTATACTGGTTTTGTTTTGTATTTGATAAATTGCGTGCTTAAAATTAGCAACAAGCCATACATAAAAAAGTTGCCACCCAACCTTACCCTCTCACGTTACACTAGGTATTTATACCTATTTTTCTAAAATAGGTGAATATGAGCACTGTTTTCTACTCATTTTTCTTACATTTAGGCTGCTAAAAAGAATAAAGACCCCTAAGTCTACTATAAAAAAATTCTAGGAGTCTCAAAAATTTAAGAAAATAACAAAAATTGTGTTATCAGGAAATTTAAACCTGTTAACGCAAATAATGCTTCTTTTAGTAGGAAGTTGGCAAGCATAAAATAAAGCCCAACACATTTAAGATTAAAACAAAAAAAATTAATATGAAAAAAATAATTTTATTTTTAGCAGTAGTATTATTTACTACGATTGCTAATGCCCAGGAATACAAAGAATATTATGACAATGGAAACCTTAAAGTTATTGGTAACTATGATGTTAATAAAAAACAAACAGGAGTATGGAAATACTACTATGAAAATGGGCAGTTAGGTCTTGTTGGTTATTATAAAAAAGGAAAAGAAACAGGAGAGCTGAAAAAATATTACGAAAACGGTCAGATAAAGGAGGTTGGAAATTATAAAGACGGTTATGATACAGGTGAATGGAAAAATTATTTTAAAAATGGTCAATTATATTCAGTTGAGATGTACGAAAATGGAAAGAAACATGGAGAGTGCAGATACTATACAAAAAGTGGTCAATTAGAATTTATTTTTAACTATAAAGATGGGCGTAAACATGGTAAAATTAGAGAATTTCATTCAAATGGGCAGTTGTTATCAGTAGAATACTTTGAAGATGACTATGGTGTAAACATGAATAGTTGGAAATATTATGACGAAAATGGAATTGAACAAAATTAACGTTTGCCAACAAACCATATACAAAACCGTTGTATAAATTATATAAAAACACGTGAACAGATTAATAACCTTCGCATTAATTGTCTTAATTTTTTCCTGTCGACATGAGAGAGTTACTGATAATATTACTTTTAAAAATGAAACAAAAACAAATCTTAACTCAAAAAATGAGGTAAGTTCAAGACAAATAGAACTTAACCAAATTAAGCAACCAAATAAAACTGTATTTAGAAATTTAAAAATTGACACCACAAAACTGTTTGGACTTTGGTCACAAGATCCTACGGCTATATTTGCTGATTTTAATTTAACTTCTACGTCTTTTAATATTGTAGAATATGAAGGAAAAGAAAAAGAACCTTATATTTTAGACAAAAACAAAATCACTGTATTTTATCAAGACAAGCCCCATATAGGAGTTATTACTCTGAATAAATTTGACACATTGAAAATTAAATGGACTAGCACAGGATTAGAAACTATATATATCAAAATCAAAAGATAAAAAATAGTGATAAACTAAAAATTAGTACATTTTAAACTGCCACGTTTCATAAATATAATACTAGCAAACCCAAACCACCATACCCAACCAAGTTACACTAGGTATTTACACTTATTTTTATAAAATAGGTGAATATTAGCACTGTTTTCTACTCATTTTTCTTACATTTAGACTGCTATTAAGAACAGACCCTCTAAAGTCTTATCTAAAAAAAATTCTAGGAGTCTTTTCACGTACTTATTATAATAACACAAGCTTGTGTTATATGGTATTATATGCCTGTTAGAAGGAACTTTATACCAAATAAAATGAGCTGTAAGTAATAGTAAAAACTGAATAAAACATAAATTAATAAATGGCAAAATATTTAGATACTTCTCAAATCTCTAGCGAACTGATGCAGCTTTTAAAAGAAGCTAAAGAACGAATAATTTTAGTAACATATTCTCTTCAAGTAAACACTCAAATCCAAGAGAGACTAAAAACCCCCGCCCCCGCTCCCGCTAGTTTGTAACTAGTGGCATTGGTTTTTTCTTACATATAGTCTTTTTACTTTTCTATAAAAAATATTTAAAAAATGGGTATTTATACTCATTGATTTGCTGAGTAAAGTTTCTATTTTTAAGGAGAATTAGCGCATCCCTAAAAACAGGGAGCTGTAATTTTCACCATTTGTGGGGATTGCCTAGCGCTGGGATTTTTCTAATCTTTATAAAAATAAAAAAAGTTGTGTTATCTAGCTATATGGAGCTGTAAACACTAATAATGCTTCTTATGATAGGGAGTAGGCTGTAAATTGAGGGCACACAAAATATGAAAGAAATAATTGACAAAATATCATCATATAACTTATTCAATTACTTATTTCCAGGAATAATTTTTGTTATTATTCTTCGAGAAATAACAAATTATGATTTAGTACAAGAAGATAATATTTTAGGTGCCTTTTTATACTATTTTATTGGTCTAATCATAAGTAGATTTGGCTCATTAATTATTGGAAAAATTCTTCAAAGTAAAAAATTGAAATTTATAAAATTCGCAGACTATTCAGAATTCATTTTTGCGAGTGATAAAGACAAGAAAATTGAATTATTCTCTGAAATTAATAATATGTATAGAACGTTAATTTCTCTTTTCTGTCTACTATTATTTTCAATACTTTATCAAAAAATTTCCGATTCGCTAAATATATCCGAAAGCCTATCATATATTTTATTAATAATAAGTCTAATTGTTTTGTTTGTCTTTTCTTATAGAAAACAGACAAGTTTTATAACCAAAAGAGTTGCAACAAGAAATAAAGAAAATAAATGAAGCAAATAATTTTTAATGTTGGAGGTGCACTTTCATCTTATATAGAATTTGATGATAAGAAATTACTAGTTGATATTGGAAAAAGTCAAGATTTTAACCCTATTTCTGATTTTTTAAATCCATTGTTTATTAAAAGGAATAATAAAAAAAGCACATTTTCTTCAAATAAATTCAAATTAGATCAACTTGTTATAAGCCATCCTCACAATGACCACATTTCAAGCATAAATGAATTTGATGAGTTTTTTCACGCAGACTTGTTGACTTGTCCGAATGACAATGATGGAATGCCTGATGGACATAAAATAAATTGGGAGTTATTTGAAGAAAGTAAAAATATAGATAAATTAAAAGAAATGCTAGTTGGAAGAACTCCTCCTTTAAGAACCACTAGCGACCAAAATGAATTCATATATTATATACCACCAGAAGAATGTGAAGATGATAAAACATTATCAAATGAAAGTTATTGTAATAACATATCAATCGTTGTATTCCTAATAGTAAACCAACATCGAGTATTTTTTCCTGCTGACATCCAAAAAGAAGGAATGAAATATTTATTAGATAATAATTTTAATTTAAGAAACAAGTTAAAAGGTGGAGTTGATGTTTTGGTTTCTCCTCATCACGGATTACGTTCTTCATTTAGCACACAGATGTTCGGTGAAATGAAAAACGGTAAGACTAATTGTTTGAATGTGGTATCAGAAAAAGTAAATACTTCAGACAATAGAGAAGTTGATACAAGATATAGTAAATATGAATATTGTGAAGGTAAAAACGACATTGGTGGAGAAGAAAATCATTATCAAGTTAAGACTTCCAGAGGGCATATTTTAATTGATTATACCCCAACAAATCAACCAACTTTTGAAATAATAACCGATAATGACGAATTAATTGAAAAGTTTAATCGAATATAAAAACTACCGCCAACACCGTACATAATTTATTACTTATTCAAGCCTACTTACCCCAACCCAACCACACACAAATACGTTAAAAACTCGCTAACATAAATGCTAGCGAGAAAAACTGTAAAGAGTAAAAAAAAAATGCTATGAAATATGCAGAAAACTCTCTGCTTTGTTTTATGTAAAAATAACTTTTTTATGTGTTATTTCAAATAGGTATTTATACCTATTTTTCTAAAATAGATGAGTATGAGCGCTGTTTTCTGCTCATTTTTCTTATTTTTAGACTGCTATTAAGAACAGACACCCCTAAGTCTAACACAAAAAAATTGTTACACTTTACTGGTTGCTTATTATAAAACCCCCGTCTGCAAGAAAATTAGCGAAAATTAGCCTACGAATACTGGTAATTCACATTGTGTGGATTGGTGTTTTGTGGGTTTACATTTAGTGTTTTACAAACACAAGTATAGCTTTTATGAAAAAATACAACATGAAATTAATCTAGGATAACATAAAACATAAAGTCTGAAGACAGAAATAGTTAGCGGAAAACTAGACAAAAGGTATAATAGTCAATGGCTATCATTAAACAGAAATCAACCTAAATAGGAATTTTTACATAAAATAGTTGAAAATTTATATGTAGATATTAAGTCCCTAATCATATCAAATAAGTAAATGAGCACTAGATTTTTCACAAATGACGGAGAGAATACACTTCTTAATAAATTCAAAGGTGTATTCGAACATAACAAAGACATAGAATATTTTGACGCTTTAGTAGGCTATTTTAGGGCCTCAGGCTATTTTAGAATTCGGGAGTATCTTAACGATGTACCCAAGATTAGAATACTTGTAGGGATTGATGTAGATAAAATTATTGCAAAGTATAATTCTAAAGGACTTTTATTTCAAGGGGATGCAAATCAAACTTTGATTGAATTTCTTAACCAAGCCAAAGAAGATATTCAGACAGCAAAATACTCTAAAGAAGTTGAATCTGGTATTCTTCAATTCATTGAAGATATTTCTTCCAAAAAAATTGAAATCAAAGCGCATCCAAGCAGAAAACTACATGCTAAAATATATATATTCAAACCAGAAAAATGGAATGAACACAATCAAGGTAAGGTTATAACTGGGTCTTCAAATTTATCAGACTCTGGCCTTGGTGGTTACGAAGGCAGTAATTATGAGTTTAATGTAATTCTAGAATCTTACGATGATGTTGCATTTGCCTCAAAAGAGTTTGAAAAACTTTGGGAAGAAGGCATTTCAATTTTACCAATTGAAATTAAAAAGGTAAAAGAAGATACTTATCTCAATGATAATTTTACTCCTTTTGAAGTTTATATTAAGTTTCTGATTGAATATTTTGGAAAGAGTGTAGAATTCGACCCAAACTCAGTTACAGACTTGCCAAAGGGGTTTATGCGCTTATCCTACCAAATAGATGCTGTAAATCAAGGTTATGAATTACTAAAAAAGCACAACGGTTTTTTCTTAGCTGATGTGGTAGGGCTAGGAAAAACAGTAGTTGGAACTTTAATTGCCAAGAAGTTTTTCTACTCCAATGGATTTCCATCACATATTTCAACCATCCTGATTATTGTTCCCCCAGCTTTAAAAGAGAATTGGGTAGATACTTTAGATAAGTTCGAAGTAAAGAATTATGATATTATCACTAATGGAAGTTTGCATAAAATAAAAGACCCTGAAAAATATGATTTAGTCATTATTGATGAAGCTCACAAATTCAGAAACGATACTGCTGAAGCGTATAACGAACTTCAAAAATTATGTAAAACTAAAACCAAGCAACTTTTACCTGATGTCACTAGAGCAGAAAAAAAAGTAATGCTTATTTCTGCTACACCACTAAACAACAGGCCTTCAGACATTGCGAATCAAATTTACTTATTTCAAGATGCTAAAGATTCTACACTAGAGGTATCTAATTTACAGCACTTTTTTAGAAAAAAAATAGACGCTTATAAGGCGCTCAAGGATAACCCTAACATAGCAGAAGTACAACAATCAGTAAAACATATTTACAAAGAAATTAGAGACAAGGTTATTGCGCCTTTGACTATTAGAAGAACAAGAACAGATTTAAAGATTCACGACCAGTATAAATTAGATATAGCAGAACAGGGTATTATTTTCCCAGAAATTAAAAAGCCGAATAAACTTTTTTATAAACTGAGTGATGCCGCTGATAAGCTTTATGACGAAACCATGTATTTGCTTTCTCATGATGTTGATGGTATCAAATATTTCAGATACCAAGCCATAAAATATTTACTACCAGATAAAAAACAGAAATACAAGAATGCAGATGTTGCCTCTCGAGCTTTGGCTAGTATGATGAAGGTTTTATTAGTGAAACGTATTGATAGCAGCTTCCATGCATTTAAAGCATCTTTAAATAGGTTTTCTAAAGCTACTGCAGCTATGTTACAAATGTTCGATAACGGTGTAATTTATATTGCTCCAAACTTAAAGGTTAACGAATATATTACTGAGGGTCGTGAGGACGAGTTGATTGAAAAGATTGCCGATGTAATTGATACAGATCCAACAATAACTGTTTGTGTTCCCGAAGATTTTGAACCTGTTTTTCTAACAGAGTTAAAACGAGATTTTGAAATTGTAGAATCCTTAAACAAAAGATGGGCTAAAGTGACAGAAGATCCAAAATTGGATGAGTTCAAAAAAAGGCTTGAAAAGGAATTACTAAATAAAGAGATTAATCCGCAGCAAAAGTTAGTAGTTTTTTCAGAATCAAAAGAAACAACATCATATATTACAAATGCTTTAAAGAAGGACGGAAGAACAGATGTTCTAGAGGTGCATGCAGGTAATAGAGATAGGTTAAAAGAGACTATAAAGCTGAATTTTGATGCTAACATTCCGCGGGAAGAATATCTTTCGGACTACAAAATAATTATCTGTACAGAGGTATTAGCCGAAGGTGTAAATCTGCATAGATCTAATGTAATCGTAAACTACGATACGCCTTGGAATTCTACCAAACTAATGCAACGTATAGGTAGGGTAAACAGAATTGGTTCAGTGGCACCACACATTCATATTTTCAACTTCTATCCAACAGCGAAGGTAAATAGCGATATCGAATTAGAAAAGAAGGCGATTATGAAGCTACAAGCCTTCCATTCTGCTTTGGGTGAAGACAGTGAAATTTATTCACCAGATGAAGAAATTCAATCCTTTGGGCTTTTTGAAAAAGATGTTGACGAAGAAAAAGATGAACGTTTAGCATATCTCATGGAACTGCGAAAGTTTAAAGAGGAAAACCCTGAAGAGTTTAGACGCATCAGAAACTTACCATTAAAGGCCAGAGTTGGTCGCAAAGACCGGACAAAAAAGAATAGTACCATTTGTTTTATAAGAAACCACAGAAGAGATGCTTTTTATTGGGTAAAGGATAACGATGAGTTAGAAGAAATGGGGTTCATTGAAGTTGCGAAAGAGTTTAGAGCAGATCCACCAGAACAGAGTATCGATTTACATGAAAAGCACCATAAACAAGTAGGAATAGCTATAAATGACTTTGATGAAAAATTAAAAGAGGAAATGTCTAAAGGACAGGTGGTAGATACTACCCAAGGACCGAACGAAAAAAGAGCGCTTTCATATTTAGACGGATTTTTAAGCTTTCCATTTATTGATGTAACTGAAAAAGAATTAATTAAAGCAGCTAAACAGGCTGTAAAAATTGCCAAATTTCAAAAGTTACAACGAGAAATAAATGCATTAAAGCGCAATGCGAAAAAGGATAAAATAAAACCTGTGGATTTGTTAGATGCCCTTATTAGAATTATCAACAAATACCCAATAGATACGAACGAATCTAACGCTGCATCGCCAATAGTTACCGTGAAATCATTTGAAAAAATGAAACCAGAAATTATCATATCAGAATCGTATTCACATAAAAATTAATATGGATAAAAGAGACCTTCAAAGACTTCTAAATCAGCCTTACAAACAGGAGAATTGGAAACAAATTGTACAATTTGTGTTTCCTAATGTATCCATTCTTTCAACACCCAAAGAATTCCCTATTAATAACGAGAAAATAAAAAAGTTTCGACAAATAGGAAGTATTCGATTAAATGATGGTAAAAACCTTGCTCTGTTTGAGCTACTACTAGCAGATACTGTTAATATACAGCGTAACCGAGTAGAGCTAAATAATGAGATATCAAAATACATAGACCAAGAGCAAATTCATGGAGTTTTATCTGTGTTCGAACAAGGTACCGATGATTATCGATTTACCTTTTCTGCTAGAAGTACTGAATTTGATGAAGAGGAAAGTGATTTTATACAGAAGAAAACAGATACAAAACGATATACCTATGTTTTAGGTAAAAATGAAAGCTGTAAAACACCTGCAGACCGTTTTTATAAATTAAGTGAGAATAAAGCTGACGTCGATATTAATGCTATTCAACACGCCTTCTCTGTGGAGCAATTGTCAAAAGAGTTTTTTGATAAATACAAGAAGCAGTTTGATAAATTTTGGAAATACATTGCATCCAAAGATGAATATAAAAACGTATTTCATGCCAACGACCAAGAAAAGCAGGAGGTTAAAATTAGAAACTTTACCAAAAAACTTCTTGGGCGTATTGTGTTTCTTCATTTTTTACAAAAAAAAGGCTGGATGGGTTGTCCAGAACAGGAGTTATGGGGATCTGGTGATAAAAAATTCATGCAAAACCTTTTCAAGGATTTCACTCATAAAGAACAGTTTCATAGTAAATGTTTGGTAGAATTATTTTACAATACACTCAATGCTAAAAGAGACGAGCAACTATTTAGTTGCGAAGGACTGGAGGGTGCATTAAACAAATCAAAAGTACCTTACTTAAACGGAGGTTTGTTTGATTCTGATAAACTGGAATCTACAAAAATTGACTTTCCAGAAAGTTACTTTGAAGACTTGTTCGATTTCTTTGGGCAATACAATTTCACTATTGATGAGAATGACCCTAACGACCACGAAGTAGGTATTGATCCAGAAATGTTAGGTCATATTTTTGAAAACTTGCTAGAAGATAATAAAGATAAAGGTGCATTTTATACCCCCAAGGTTATTGTACAGTACATGTGCCAAGAGAGCATTATTGAATATTTAGCTACTAAGTTGTCGGCGGAAACCTCTGGAAAAGTAAAACAAGCCATTGAAGATTTAATACGAAACCGATTGGCAGAAGAAATCTCCGATTTAGATTTGGTAGAACCAGTAGCACAGGCGCTCTATGATGTGAAAATCTGTGACCCAGCTATTGGTTCTGGTGCTTTCCCAATGGGGATTTTAAATGTTATTTACCAAGTTATAGAAGCCTTATTTTATTTACAACCCGTTTCTGTTGCCATAGTTTGGGATATCAGTGATACAGAATGGCAACCGCACTTAGTTAAGAAGAACATTATACAGCACAGTATTTATGGGGTTGATATTGAAAGTGGAGCCGTAGATGTTGCACGTTTACGTTTCTGGTTGGCATTAGTAGTAGATGAGGTAGAGCCCTTACCATTACCTAATTTAGACTATAAAATTATGCAGGGCAATAGCCTGTTAGAAAGTTTTGAAGGCATTGACTTAAGCCAAATAAGTGATGCAGCTGCCTACGAAGCTATTTATGAAAGTGAGCAAATAGACATGTTTAGTGGTGAAGCCAAAAAAAAGGTAACGATGTCTTTAAATTTTGAAGATGTTAAAAATCTAATGGATGATTATTTTAATGCCAATGACCCTGAAACAAAAAAAGATTTACACAAACGGATTGATGACCAAGTTCTAAACCACATACACTTTACCTTATCTGAACATAAAAATGAAATTAAAAAGAAGGCCAATAAACTAGAAAAAAAATTAAGCCTTGTTGAAGCAGCAGCCCGCACCTGGGAGCAAAAAGAAAAGATTAGAACGAGTAGTAAAGCAGCTAAAGAATTAATTAAGCTGAATACTGAGTTATCAGAATATGATGAAAAGGAGCATAAACTAGCTCAATTATCACAATCTAATGAACGTCCATTCTTTTTATGGCATTTGTTTTTTCAAGAGGTTTTTGATCAAGGAGGCTTTGATATTGTAATAGGAAACCCTCCATATGTAAAAGAATACACAAATAAAAATGCTTTTGATGGTTTACGAAATTCACAATATTATCAGGGCAAAATGGATCTTTGGTATTTCTTCGGGTGTTTCTGTCTAGACTTATTAAAAGAAAAAGGTGTTGAATGTTTTATAGCACAAAACAATTGGATTACAAGTTCTGGTGCTTCCAAATTTAGAACTAAAGTTTTAGAGGATACAGAAATAAAAATATTTACTGATTTTTGGAACTATAAAGTTTTTAATTCTGCGGGTATTCAAACTATGGTTTATTTACTTCAAAAAAGAATGCCAAAAATTAATTATTATTTAAAATATTCTGTTCTTAAAAATGATAGCTTAAAAAAGAGCCATTTAGTTAGCTTTCTTGATTTCAAAATAAAACAAAAATCATCAGAAAAATTTATATTGAATTTTAATACAGATTCATATCGAAATTCTCTAATAACTTTTAATAGTCCTATTATCGATAATGTATTAAATAAAATTGCAAATAATGCGGTAAGTTATTTGAAAAACGATGAGGTTGCACAAGGAATTGTATATCCTCAGGATAAACTAAACAAGAAAAATTTAAAGAAACTAGGCTCCGATTTTAAATTAAATAATGGAATATTTCAGTTGTCAGAAAAAGAATTAAAAAAATTATGTTTAGAAAATAATGAAAAAGAATTAATTAAACCATTTTTTTCCACCAAGCAATTATCTAAATTTTATGCGAATCCTAATAATAATGAATGGGTTATTTATACTAAATCAAATATAAAAACACAAATACATTTATATCCAATTATTAAAAAACATTTAGACAAATACAGTACAATAATTACCTCAGACAATAAACCTTATGGCCTTCATAGGCCAAGAAATGAAGATTTTTTTCTTGGAAAAAAAATATTATCCCTTAGAAAAACAGAATTTCCTTGTTTTACATATACAGATTTTGACTGTTTCGTTTCTCAAACCTTTTTTTCTATTAAGACAAATAGGTTTGATTTAAAATATTTGACAGCTATATTAAATTCAAAATTGATTTCTTTTTGGCTTCGTTACAAAGGGAAAATGCAAGGCAATAATTATCAAGTTGATAAAGCCCCTTTATTAAGCATTCCTCTTTTACCATCAGTTAATGAGTCATTATTTATTGATTTGGTTGACAAAATATTGGTACTGAAAGGAGAAGATACTTCTGTTTTTGAAAATCAAATAGACAATATAGTTTATAAATTATACAATTTAACTTATGAAGACGTTTTGGTTATTGAACCAGAATTTTCAGATCACATGAATAATTACGAATATGAAAAATTTAGGATTGAATAGAAATAGAAGAAATTAAATGAAGTTTGACAAAATTAAAATAGAACAAATTAATCTTGCCATAAAAGATTTCAAGGAAAAAGGCTTTCCAGATGGTTTTAAGGCATCTGCCTATTTTGATGTTGAAATAGATGGTGAATTGTATCCACCCAAGCCAATTATGGCCTATGCCAATCATCATGCTACTGGTGAGGAGACTACAAATAACTTTAGTGGTGGTTTAGACACGCCTTGTTTTAAAGCCTTTGAGCGGTTGGGTATACCTATTATTAAAAAAAAATACTATTCGATAAAGTAATAGGAGAATTCGTCACAATATTAGATTTTTAACCATAAAAAAAAGCCCACAAAATGTGGGCTCAAAACAAAAAACTCGAATTAATAATCTTACTCATACCCTTTGCCTTCCAACACCAAATCTTGGGCACCTTTTACCACCTCTAAAAAAGCAGTACTGGCCATGGGTTGGCTAAACATAGGAAAATCTTTTTCTATGGCATTGTTGTGTTCTTCTGTACTTAAGCCAGCGCAGCAGTCTGTTAGCGTTACCACATTATACCCACTTTCATAAGCAGTTCTCATGGTAGACTCTACACAGCAATTGGTTAAAAAACCTGCTATAGCAACATTTTTAATGCCCTTACTACGTAAAATAAAATCTAAATTGGTGCTGTGAAAACCACACAAGCCACGTTTACCTTCTACTACCACATCTTCTTTTTCTGGCGCAAGTGCTGGTATAATTTCTACACCCCAAGTATCTTTTAAAAAAGCCTTGTTGTCTACAATACCTTTTAAAATACCATAAGGGTTGCTGGTAAGTTCATTGTAATTTTCTGAAAAAGAAATAGCAATATGCACTATCTGTACACCTTCTTTTCTAGCCTCTTCTACCAATGCTACCGTATTAGATAACATATTGGTTTGTTTCATAACACCTTTTACAGCATCATGAAAAATGCCTCCTTTAGAGGTAAAATCGTTTTGGTATTCTATTAATAGAATAGCGGTTTCTTTTTTGTTCATGGGGTTCTTTTTTATGATTTGTATCTATAACTTACAGCATTATACAGCTGTAAATGAATACTTACAAAGTAGTAATTTTATAAAAAAAGAAATGTCACAATCTTGGCAATAAATAGCACAATTTTTTCAAAAACTAGAAGTATGTAACGAGGTTTAGAAATAAAGCCTTAATATAGGGCACAAAAAAAAAGGATTGAATGGTTAAATTCTCTCCTTTTAGGGTATTTAAGGGGTAATATTTTTAGTTTTTTTTATAAAAAAATAGATAATTTTTAGTGTTGCTATCACTAAGCTGTTTATTCTATTTAGTAAAAATAGTAAACAAAATTTCAACTATTTTTTTTTTGTAAACATATTTAAAAATTTGCTTTCTCATAACAATATAAAACATAAAATTACATAAGCGTTTACAAGCCGCAATTTAGAACACTAAGCAATTTCACAATGTCACTATAGTTGCAATTAACAACTCTTAGTAGCACATTTGTGTCAATATTTTTGAAACTACCTATAAATTGTGGTACATTTACTGTAATGCAAAAAATAACTCCTATACCCTTAATATCAGACAGTAAGGTCTCTGAACTCATAGAACAAAGACGCGGTTTTAGCCTAAACACCTGCGAACTCAATATTTATGAAACTAGAAAAGCAGTAGACAATTTTCCACTAAGTTTTAATGGCTTTACCATTACCTCTATGCTTAGAGGAACAAAAAAAGTGCGTTTTAAAGACTTAATTTCTAGAGAATATGTGCCCGGAAATACCATTATTGCCCCGGCTAAAAAAGAATTAAAAATAGATTTTGTTGAATCTTCTTTTAAGAACCCTACACAATGTACCGCGCTTACCTTAGACAATACCTTGGTAAAAACACAACTAAACGAGTTTAATGAATTGCTAAACAAAGGTAGTTTTAGTAAAAACTTAGATGTGTTAGATAGTGCTGTGTTTCTTTATAACAATGAAGAACTAGTAAGTATACAGCAAAAAATTACTGCCATTGCTGCTTCTAATGACCCTTTTAAAGAAATACACGTAAAAATACTTTTAAAAGAATTGGTGCTATGCGTCTTAAAGATGAAACATCTTAATATTCTAAATGCAGATGCTGCAGAAAACACCAACAACACTCCTTTTGCTGCCATTATTAATTTTATTCGTCAAAATATTTACAACACCATTAGTATTGAAGATTTATTACAGGTATCTTGTATGAGTAAATCTACTTTTTACAGAGCTTTTGTAGATCAGTTGGGTGTTTCTCCTTATCAGTTAATTATAAACGAGCGTTTAAAAATAGCTAAAAATTTATTGCTAGAAGAACGGCTATCTATTAAAGAAACTGCCTACGCTTCAGGGTTTTCTAGTCCTAATTATTTTATAAGATTGTTTAAAAAACACGAAGGTATTACACCCAAACAATTTGTAAATAGCAAATTAAATACATTTTTATAGTTGCCAAAAAAGCAGCTAGTCTTCCAATACAAACTGTATAATATCTCCTGCTATCTTTTGGCTAATTCTTGCCATGGCAATTTCAGACAATTGTAAAATTCTAGGGTAGCCACCTGTTACTTGGCAGTCTTGCAGTAAAACAATGCATTTTCCAGAAGGGGTTAACTGTACTGTACCTGGCAAAACCGCAGCAGTAAGAATAGGAGATAGCTTGTTTTCTAGAGGTTCTTGCAAGCGGTACCCCACTCTATTATTGTCTTCAGAAATAGTAAAAGATTTTGCTAATTGCACCTGTTGTTCTTTGGTAAGTTTTGCATACTCTGGCCCCTTAAAACAGGGCAAATACCTTGTTGTAAAATGAGTTTTAGACACCCTTACTTTAGAAAAGCTAGCGGTATGCTCTTCTTGTATGGGGAGTATGGCTAAAAGAGCTCCTTTTGAAAGTGTTTGAGCTGTAATACCAAAAGAAAAACTTCTACTACCCAACACTATTTCTGATTGTATGCC
Organism: Flavobacterium sp. SCGC AAA160-P02; assembly: GCA_000383355.1. Lineage (GTDB taxonomy): Bacteria > Bacteroidota > Bacteroidia > Flavobacteriales > Flavobacteriaceae > Polaribacter. Next base: position 97,954 of record KB911124.1, read on the forward strand.
TCCTTGAACTGCCACATAAGTTCTTGCGCCATAGATTCGTTTGCCAAAAGACAATACCGTATCTGGGGCAACATAATACACCTGATGCACCGCAACTGCTTGCCCGTTTAATTTTGGCGAGAAGTTGGCCCCTGTTATACAGATATAGGTAGCTGTTTTAAATTTAAATATTCCTTGCCCAAAAGTAATTTCTAGTACAGCATCTTTCTCGTTATTTTTTAAAAGAATATTAGCCAGGGCTGCCGCAGATGAATCTACAGAACCCGCTTGCGGAATGCCTTGTTTTGCAACACCAAAACGCCCCTTGTCTTGCACAGAACAATACATTCCAGAATGTAGTACTTCTATCATAACAAACTACTTTTAAGTGTATAGGTTTTGTTGGCAACTTCTTTTTCTACCTCATAAAAAGTAGCCAGCGTTATGGGTATAAACTGTATGCGATCTCCTGGCTTGGCAAAGATTGGCGCTACATTGTTTGTATTAAAAAAATTAACTGGAGATTTTCCAATAATATTCCAACCGCCAGAACTATTTTGAGGATATACGCCTGTTTGTGCTCCTCCAATACCAACAGAGCCCTTGGCTACTCTAATTCTTGGAGTGGCTATTCTTGGCGTATGTAAGGTAGCATGAAGCCCGCCCAAATACAGAAAGCCTGGTAAAAAGCCAATAAAGTAAATGAGGTAGCTTACCCCTGTATGTAAGGCAATAATATCTTCTACAGTACAGTGCTTTTTAGCCGCCATTTCTTCTAAATCTAGCCCAAAAGATGGGTGGTAACAAACAGGAATTTGCCAGAGTTGCTGTACTTCTTTTTTTTGTGAGCTTTGGGTAGTATAAAGCTCTTGAAGCTCTAGGGTAGTACTGGTGTAATTTGCAACAGATGCTGTATATTTTATAAGCAAAGAATGGTAGGCAACAACCGTATCTAACACGTTACTATTTTTTATAATTTTCTTCTCAAAAGCAACAATATCTCCAATAATCTCTTCTGCTATCTTAGCAGGCCATTCTATTAAAATAGCCGAGTTACCAAAAGGTTTGTATGTGAGATGAAATGCGCTCAATAGTAGTTTTATTTTTTAATTCTGTTGTATTTTTTAAGTGTTTCTACCAGAACATCGTGTGGTATTGCATAGGAGGTATTTCCATTAATTCCTTCCATAGTTTCTGCGGCTATCATAGCATTAATAATAGCTTCTTCTACTACCTGAACTGTAGCTTCAAAAACAGGCATCAGCAAATCATTTGGCATAGAAGTTATAGACGCTATATCATCTCTATTAAAAGCACCTTCATTGGCCGTAGAAAAGGCTAAAAAAATGTCTCCAGAACCGTTACTTCCTCGTCCGCCCACAATACCAATTCCTAAAGGAATTCTTTGTGCTATTCTTTTTAATTGGTGTGGTAATAGGGGTACATCTGTTGCTACAATAACAATAATAGACCCATCTCCTTCTTGGCGTCTAGATTTTGGAGGGCCATTAAACACGCTATTTAAAGTGTCTTTTAACTCAACACCTACAGGAACTCCTGCAATAGATAAGTTTCTTTTGGCACCAAAATTAGATTGAACAATTGCACCAACGGTATAGCTGCTATCCTTAATTTTTAAAACCCTAGAAGAAGTTCCGGTACCTCCTTTAAAACCCAAACACATCATACCGGTTCCTCCACCAATATTTCCTTCGGAAATTTGTCCGCTAGAGGAGTTTTCTATGGCTTCTAAAACATGTTTTTCTTTTACATGAAAGCCGTAAATATCATTTAAAAAACCATCATAAGTTTCGGCCACTACAGGATAGGTATACCACCAGTCTTCTCCGCTATACCAGTCTGTATCTACATACCATTTTAAAACAGCATCTCTAACTACACCAACACTGTTGGTATTTGTAATCATAATAGGAGTTTCTAAAAAACCAGATTCTGTAACCCAGGTGGTACCAGTCATTTCTCCATTACCGTTAAGGCTATACCAATTGGCATAGACCGGACTAAACTTTTTTGCTTTGCCTCTTGGAAAGATGGCAGTAACCCCTGTTCTTATGGGGCCATTACCCACGGTGTTTTCTCCTTTTCCAGTAATAATAGTACTATAGCCTACTTCTACTCCTTGTACATCTGTAATGGCATTAAATGCTCCTGGGGTGCCAACAAACGGTATGCCTAAATCTCTAGCTCTTGGTTTTTGACTGTAAACTTGATAGCAACTAAGCAATCCTATAAAAATAATGACTGTTTTTTTAATCATATCTATGGCTATTTAATTTAAATATACTTTTAAAACTTATTTGATCTTTCTACATCATATAAAAATGCTAAAAAATTAGCCCTATTACAAGCTAGCTAATTGCTAATTTTTGGTGTAAATATTCTAAAATTTCAATCACATTTTTGGTATCTCCATGCATACAAAAAGTGGCTGCTTTTAGTACCTTTTTATGGCATTGAACTGTGGTTACCAACTGTTCTTCTACTAGTTGCTGAACCTGTTTTAGCACCTTGTGTTTGTCTGTAATAAGTGCAGAAGGTAATTCCCTAGACACCAACGTTAAATTATCATTATAGGCTCTATCTGCAAAGGCCTCATACACCACCTCTATACCCTTTTCTACTGCTACTTCTTCTATTTTAGACAGATAAGGAACATAGAGTTTTACCCCCTTAAAAACTTGTTGAATGGCAGCAACAACTACCGCTGCTTTTTCACGATCTATGGCAATTAAATTATACAAAGCCCCATGGGGCTTTACATGATGAATAACTGCGTTTTGTAACGCAGCTCTTTCTTTAAAAACAGTGAGCTGATCTTGTAAACTTTGTTGAAGAGCAGTGTTGGAAATATCTAGTACTTTTCGTCCAAAATTTTCTCTGTCTGGAAATGATGGATGCGCTCCTATGCTTACCTTGTGTCTTATGGCTAGTTGAAGTACTTTGTCTATAGTCTCTATAGAACCTGCATGTGCTCCGCAAGAAATATTGCAAGAAGAAATAAGCGGCATAATTAAATGCTCATTATCTAAACCCTCCCCTACATCACAATTAAGATCTATCATTAAAATATATGTAATCCAAAAACCTTGTCTAAACCTCGTAAGCCCAAGAAAACGGTAATAATTAGAATAATAATTCCCAAACTATTTTGAAGTTTAGAATTTACATACTTACCTAAAACTGCTTTTTTGTTTACCACCCAAAGCAACACTCCTGCTATAACTGGCAGTAAAATACCATTGGCTACTTGTGCAAATTTAATAATCTCTATGGGTTTAATACCCAAAGAAGAAAATACAACACCCAATAATAAAATAAAAATCCAAACAGCTCTAAATTGTTTCGATTTTAATCCAGATTTCCATCCAAAACATCCTCTAGCTACATAAGCAGCTGCTAAAGGTGCTGTAATTGCAGAAGTAATTCCTGCAGCAAACAACCCTATACCTAAAAAGTAACTTGCAAAATCTCCGTAAAGAGGTGCCAAACTTTTTGCCAAATCTGAAGCATTAGAAATTTCTCCTAAACCAATAGAAGAGGCCGAAATAATAATTGCCATAGAAACCAAACCTCCTAAAACAATAGAAATAATAGTATCTTTTCTAACGGCTTTTAAATCTTTTTGATCGCTCCACTTTTCTTTCACCAATGAGGCGTGTAAAAATAAATTATAGGGTACTACGGTAGTGCCTATTAAACCAATAATAGTTAATAAGCTTCCTTCTGGTACTGAAGGCACCAAAGCTCCTTTAAAAATGCTCATAATATCTGGCTTGGTTAAAAAAGCAGTGATTAAAAAAGACACACTCATAAGTAAGACCAGGCTAACCAACACTCTTTCTAAGAATTTATAATTACCAATGTATAACAATGTAAAAGCAATAACTCCAACAACAAGACTTAAGATATTTATAGAATACAATCCTAGCTCTACTCTTATTTCTCCAACAATAGTTTCTAGTCCTAAAATACCACCACTAATATTTCCAGCTTCATACGAGGCATTTCCAACAACTATTGCAGATAAAATGAGTAGCATTATTAATTTATTGGCAATTGGATGTTTTATTTCAGACTTAATTACCTCAGACAATCCTTTTTGAGAGATAATCCCTAAACGTGCAGCCATTTCTTGCAACACAACAGTTGCTAGAATAGACAACACCATGGCCCATAGTAAATGAAAACCATAATTAACTCCTGCCAAGGTACACAGAGTTACAGTTCCTGGCCCAATAAACGCAGCGGCTACAAGGGTTCCCGGACCTGTATTTTTAAACCAGTTTTTAGTCATCTGTTGCAGAATTTAATGCATAAATAGCAAAACTCCCTAACCAATGACCACCTTCATAAGTGCCTCCAATAACATTGGGTAATGAATAGTTGATGTGCTCGTAGGCAATCTTTTTTAAATGGTTGTAGGCTGGTAAATCTTTTATAATATCAAACAAAGCCCATGCTCTAGAAAAATTTACACCATCTAAATGCACCAATTTTCCATCAGTTCTATCTGAAACCTCTCCAACGGCTAGTTGGTAGTTTGTATCTTTTAGCTGAGGTAGAAAATTACCAAACCAACTTATAAACGCTTCAGTTGGCAATACCCGCTTCATAATTGCTGCTTCTTGTAAACAAGGAGACAGAAAATCATAACCACTGGGTTCCCAAGATATTGGACAATTTGTATCATTTAAATAAAACTTTTTTGCGCTGTATTCTATCATTTCCATCATAGATTTATTTCCTACGGTTAAAGCATAATCCCAAGCAAAGGTTAAACCAAATGCAGTATTTGGATGCTCACCAGCTCTAACTGGGTAATTTAAATTAGGAATAAAATCTAGGTACTTTTGCACCATTAGATCTGTAAGTGGTTGTAAATTTTTTTCTAATTCTCGCGCAGTTTTGTCATCCCACGTATGAAGCGTTTCCGCTAATTTTAATACCCAAGCCCAACCATAGGTTCTTTCATAACTTTTATTGTGCTTTCCCAAAAAATAATCAACCTCTTTTAGGATATTTTCTTCAGACATGTGCTCCAATAGTTTGTTTTTTATCTCAGAAGAATTTTTTAATGTTGGAAATTGTTTGAGTAAAGAGACCATACTCCAATGTCCGTGAACAGACGAATGCCAGTCAAAACAGCCATAAAAGGCAGGATGAAGTTCTTTGGGTGTTTGTAAATCTTCTGGACCTCCAATAGTCTGTCCTAGTTTGTTTGGAAACTCTATGTCTATACAATTTACAGGTAAATCTAACAAGCGCTGTGCTTGCTCTAAATTTAGTGTTGGCAACTGAATAACATTTTTTATATTTTCTGTAGAAGTGTTTGCTGTCTTTGTACAGGCTACAAATAATAAGAGACAAAACACCATAAAATAATTCTTCATAATTAACTTCTTATTTATATTCTAAAAGTAGACAAAAGAATTCAAAAAAAAAGCATCCTTTTCGGATGCTTTTATAGTAGTTGTTATTGTTTCCTAAAAAGCATAGCGCTGTGGGCCACCTCTTCTTATTTCTTCGTTTGCAAATTCTTCAAATTGCTGAAAGTTTTCTCTAAAAGCATTGGATAGCTTAAAGGCTGTTTTGTAGTAGGCTTCATCATCATCCCAAGTAGTTCTAGGACTTAAAACAGCTGATGGAACTCCTGGGCAACTTCTAGGTTGCGCCACTCCAAAGACAGAATGTATATGGTATTTTTCGTAGGTATAGTTGCCTAACTCTCCATTTAAAACAGCAGTTATCATTGCCCTGGTATATTTTAATGCCATTCTTTTTCCAACGCCATATTGCCCGCCAGACCAACCGGTGTTTACCAACCAAACATTCACCCCAGATTCTTTCATTTTATTACTAAGCATTTCTGCATAACGGGTTGGATGAAGCGGCATAAATGGCGCTCCAAAACATGCAGAAAAACTAGGTACTGGCTCTGTAACACCTGCTTCTGTGCCTGCTACTTTTGCTGTATATCCAGATATAAAATGGTAAGCTGCTTGGCTAGGAGTTAATTTAGAAATTGGAGGTAATACCCCAAAAGCATCGGCTGTTAGAAAAAAGATGTTTTTTGGGTTTTTACCAATAGAGGGTTGTTGAATATTTTCTATATGTTCTATAGGGTAACTAACTCGTGTATTTGGCGTAATGGAAGTATCTGAAAAATCGATAACTCCCTGCTCATCCATGACAATATTTTCTAGAATTGCTCCCTTTTTAATGGCATGATAAATTTCTGGCTCTTTCTCTTTAGATAAATCTATGGCTTTGGCATAGCAACCACCTTCAAAATTAAAGACAGTGTTTTCGTTAGTCCATCCATGCTCATCATCACCAATTAATTTTCTGTTTGGATCTGCAGACAAAGTTGTTTTTCCTGTTCCAGACAAGCCAAAGAAAATAGCAGTATCTCCATCTTTACCAACATTTGCAGAACAATGCATTGGCAGTGTGTTTTTAAATACTGGAAGGATAAAGTTTAAGGCAGAAAAAATTCCTTTTTTAATCTCACCGGTATAACCTGTTCCACCAATTAAAGCAATTTTTTTGGTGAAATTTAAAATAGCAAAATTATGTTGTCTAGTGCCGTCTATGGCTGCATCGGCCATAAAGCCAGGGGCATTAATAACAGTCCATTCTGGAGAAAAATGAAGCAATTCTTCTGCTGTTGGACGTAAAAACATATTGTAGGCAAACATATTGCTCCACGGATATTCGTTTATCACACGAATTGTTAATTTATAATTTGGGTCTGCACAGGCGTAACTATCTCTTACAAAAATTTCTTTTTCAGACAAATATGAAACTACCTTGGTATATAAAGAATCAAAATTCTCAGTGCTAAAAGGAATGTTAATATCTCCCCACCAAACTTCATCTTTGGTAACGCTATCTTTTACAATAAAACGATCCATGGGAGATCGTCCTGTAAATTCTCCAGTATTAATGGCAATAGCTCCTAAAGAAGATTCTTTTCCTTGTTTTTTTTGAAGTGTTATTGAATGTAATTCATTAGAGGTGAGTTGATAATGGATTGTTGAACTTTTAATTCCTAGACTATTTAACGAAATCGATTTCGTATTTGTATCTATCATATTCAATAATTTTTAGTTGATATAACTTACGCAAAATTAAGAATATTTTTTAGACAAGATAGACTCAGCTATTTTTTTATTCACTTTTTTTTGTTGATTACTTTCTTGAGAAAAAAAAGCAGCATTAAGAACCACCCTACAATTAATAAGAGACCTCCAAAAGGGGTGACAAACCAAATACTTTTTACAGAGATTCCAGCAATATAAATAGCATAAATAGATCCCGAAAAAAAGATAATTCCTGAGAAAAATAAATAGCTAATGGTATTTTTAAATTGGTCTGAAAACACTGCATAACTATTTACAAATAACAAAACAATGACATGATATAGTTGATATCGGATGCCCGTTTCTAAACTGGTCATTTCTTGAATGCTTAAAACTTCTCTCAAACTATGTGTTGTGAAAGCCCCTAGTATAATGGCTGTTAGTCCTAAGAAGCATGTAATGGCTAAATTTTTGTTCATATCTAATTGTGAAAAGAAGTTAATACCGTCTCTTTTTTTTTATTTTCGTTAAATAATCAAGAATAATCAATCAAAAATAAACATAATTCTATAATGAGAAACATTTTAGTTATTGGAGCTGGAAAATCTTGTTCTTACCTCACAGACTACCTTCAAAAAAAATCTACAGCAGAAAAATTACACATTACTATTGCAGATATTTCTCTAGAAAATGCACAAAGTAGTGCTAGAAACCATGCAAACTCAACAGCATTACAGTTTGATGTCTTTAACGAAGTACAACGAAGAGACGAAATTGAAAAAGCTGATATTGTTGTTTCTATGCTACCAGCTAGGTTTCATGTTGAGGTAGCTAAAGATTGTCTTCATTTTAAAAAACACATGGTTACAGCTTCTTATATTTCTCCAGAGATGAAAGCACTAAATGATGAAGCAGTAAAAAAAGGACTGGTGTTTATGAATGAGATTGGTGTAGACCCAGGTATTGATCATATGAGTGCTATGGAAGTAATTGATAAAATTAGTAATCTTGGCGCAAAAATGATACTTTTTGAATCTTTTACAGGAGGCTTGGTTGCTCCAGAAAGTGATAATAACTTATGGAATTATAAGTTTACTTGGAATCCTAGAAACGTTGTCTTAGCAGGGCAAGGTGGTGCTGCCATGTTTATACAAGAAGGTACTTACAAATACATTCCGTACCATAAACTATTTAGAAGAACAGAATTCTTAACCTTAAATGGCAACGGTAAATTTGAAGCCTATGCCAATAGAGATTCTCTAAAATATAGAGGTATTTACGGCTTAGAAGATATTAGAACCATGTACCGAGGAACCATTAGAAAAGTAGGGTTTTCTAGAGCTTGGAATATTTTTATTCAATTAGGAATGACAGATGACAGTTATACTATTGAAGATTCTGAAAGCATGTCGTATAGAGATTTTGTGAATTTATTTCTAGCCTATTCTCCTAATGATTCTGTTGAATTAAAATTACGTTCTTATTTAAAAATTGACCAAGATGATATTGTTTGGGATAAATTAATAGAGTTAGACATTTTTAGTGCAACTAAAAAAATAGGAGTAATTAACGCTACACCTGCACAAATGCTTCAAAAAATATTATTAGATTCTTGGACACTGGAGGAAGACGAAAAAGATATGATTATAATGCATCATAAATTTGGGTATGAACTCAATGGCAAAAAGCATCAGACAGAAAGTAGCTTGGTTGTAAAAGGAGAAAACCAAACGTTTACAGCAATGGCTAAAACAGTAGGGCTACCCGTAGCTATTGCTACCTTAAAAATACTGAATAAAGAAATTACAACTCCGGGGGTTCAGTTACCAATTACCAAAGAAGTCTATGCTCCTATTTTAAAAGAATTGGAAGAATATGGTATTAAATTTACAGAAAAACAAGTTCCTTATTTAGGATACAATCCAGAAAATGTTATTGGCTAAAAAAACAATTCACTAAATGTTTTCATTAGCCCTAAATTTAATGGAGTAATACTCTTGTAAAAACCTATAAACCTGTTACATTTTCAAGTAAAAGTCTTTGGTTAGATTAATATATTCTTGGGTATATACATGACGACTAATTTCTATGGTTAAAGCCGTTTCTATAAGTTCTTTTTTATGAACAGAGAATTCTAGTAGACTTCGCTTAATTTCAGAATTATTAGTTCCTCTAACGCTACAAACTCGGTGTAAAAACAAGTTATTTTTTACTGCCAACTTTACAAAGGCTGCTGTTTCTTTAAAAGGAATGATTGTTGTAAAAACACCCGTATCTGATAGTAATTTTGAAACGCCAACCAATAAATCTTCAAAAGGCAAGGCTGTGGTAAATCTTGCGGTATTTCTTGAACTGTCTTTAGTCTCAAATGCATCGGTATAAAAAGGCGGATTAGAAATAATAAGATCGTATTCTTCTGCTTCTTCATTCATTTCTTCTGAAAAATCTTGAAAAGAACTATGGTAGCAAAATAAGCGATCTGCCCAATCTGATTGTTCAAAGTTTTCTACAGTTTGCTCATAGGCAGCGGCGTTAATTTCTACGGCATCTATGGTTAAGGCATCTGTTCGCTGGGCAAGTTGTAAAGACAGTAAACCAGTACCAGATCCTATATCTAAAATAGTGTCTGGAAATGACTCTATAGAACACCATGCGCCCAAGAGCACCCCATCTGTTCCAACTTTCATAGCTGTATTTTCTTGATGAATGGTAAATTCTTTAAACACAAATGGATGACTCATAAAAACATAGGATATAGAATGTGTAAAATTAGGTCTTAATTACGACATAATTTTATTCTATTTATTAGTTTATAGGTTTTTGTATGGTTTTTATATGGGTATATATCTGCACTATTTTATATTGTTTTATAGTATTTAATTTATTTTTATAGAAAATTAAATTCATGAAAAATCAGTACGTTATTTACTTCCTATTAGCGCTATCTACTTCTGTAAGCTTCTCGCAACAAACTCCTATAAATTTTGAGAATACATCTCATAGTTTTATTGGATTTGGAAATAGTAGCTATGCTTTTAACACAGACCCACAAGACACTACCAACAATGTTGGTGAGTTTTATAATGATGGATCTTCTGCAAACCAAGGTTTTTATATTGATTTAAATAGGTCTATAGATTTAGATGAAGAGAAAAACCTAAGCTTGTCTTTCTATTCTTATGACACAAACTCACACAGCATCACCATAAAATTAGAAAATGGCGAGAATCCAGATGTTGAAGTAACACAAACAATTAGTGGTTCTTCCCAAAATAATTGGACAGCTCTGAGCTTTGATTTTTCAAATGCTACCTATACTTCAAACGGAACATCTATAGATGCAACTGGCACTTATAATAGGCTCACTATTTTCATAGATCTTGGAGTAAATACCTCAGGAACCTATTTAATAGATACTATTAACGATGGCTCTGAAGTTACAGACCCTAATGAATTAGATATCATCTATACAGATCTTGTATGGGCTGATGAATTTGATACAAATGGCGCAATAGATGCAGCAAAATGGCATCATCAAACTCAATTACCTCAGGGTGGAAGTTGGTATAATGGAGAAGTACAACATTATACAAACCGTATAGAAAACTCTTCTGTTAACAACGGTTTTTTAGATATTACTGCCATTAAAGAAAATTTTACAGATCAAGGGCAAACCAAACAATATACTTCAGCCAGATTAAATTCTAAGTTTGCATTTACCTTCGGTCGTGTAGATGTTAGAGCTAAACTACCTTTTGGAGATGGTACATGGCCTGCAATTTGGACTCTTGGGAAAAACATTAATGAAGATGGTGGGTATTGGGACAACCAGTATGGTACTGTTGGTTGGCCTGCTTGCGGCGAACTAGATATTATGGAACATGGTCTTCACCCCACCAATCAGGTAAGTGTTGCAATACACACTCCTTCTAGCTATGGATCAACTGTAAACACTTCTATTCAACCACTTGCTGATGTTGCCAATGACTTTCATGTATATTCTATGAATTGGTCTCCAGACCAAATTACTTTTTTAATTGATGGAGTTGGTTTCTATACCTATAATCCGGCGGTTAAAAATGATGATACTTGGCCATTTTATCTAGAACAATACTTGTTGTTAAATATTGCCATGGGAGGAAATGGTGGTGCTATAGATTCAAATTTTTCTCAAAGTAGTATGGTCATAGATTATGTAAGAGTATATCAAAACACAACGGCAAGTACTGAAGATGTTTTTGCAAATAAATTTTCTGTGTATCCAAACCCAAGTTCTGACGTTTTAAATATTAGAACCAATGAACCCATTGATAAAGTAGAACTTTACAATACAATTGGGCAATTAATTGTTGCAAAAAAAACAACTAATATTAATATTAGCTCAATAAACATAGGAGTTTATATTCTTAAAATCTATTCAGGAAACAGAATCGTTACTAAAAAAGTGATGATCGATTAATTCACTCACTCATTTTATAAAATAAAAAAACCACAACAATTGTTGTGGTTTTTTTATTGCAAAGACGAAGGGAGTAACTTCGTTGATCCCAAATGGGTATCTTGATCAAGCATGAAAACCCAAAAATAGCTGCGCTCTTTTATTTTTTGTTTCTCAAAACTTTCAAAACAATATCAGGGAGTAACTTCGTTGATCCCAAATGGGTATCTTGAGCAAGCATGAAAACCCAAAAATAGCTGCGCTCTTTTATTTTTTGTTTCTCAAAACTTTCAAAACAATATCAGGGAGTAACTTCGTTGATCCCAGATGGGTATCTTGAACAAGCATAAAAACCCAAAAATAGCTGCGCTCTTTTATTTTTTGTTTCTCAAAACTTTCAAAACAATATCAGGGAGTAACTTCGTTGATCCCAAATGGGTATCTTGAGCAAGCATGAAAACCCAAAAATAGCTGCGCTCTTTTATTTTTTGTTTCTCAAAACTTTCAAAAGCAAGCTTTTGACGTGTTGAGAAACAAAAAAACCGCAACTTTCGTTGCGGGTTTTCTTTTGCAGAGAGGAAGGGATTCGAACCCTCGATACCCTTGAGAGGTATACACACTTTCCAGGCGTGCGCCTTCGACCACTCGGCCACCTCTCTAGTTCAAATACAAATCAATTAACCCTTCAGGGGTCTCTACATGTACTTGTTTGTTTTTTCTGTCTATCTTTTTAATAAAATCATCTATCATTGGTATAAAAATCTCTACATCACCTTTCTCTATCTCAAACATAGGTTGTGCAGCTTTGTCATTAATATACACCAACACACCAACGTCTCCGTGAACTGCATCAATTATAGTAAAACCAATAATTTCATGAAAATAGAATTGATCACCTTGTAATTTGGGTAATAAATCTAATGGAAGATAAATTCCGGCTTTCATAATAAAATCTGCCTCTTCCTCGGTATTTACCCCATCAAAATGAACACGTAACATGGTGCTTCTACTCAAAGAACTTTTTTTAATGAAAAATGGAACCAGATTGCCTCCTAAGTCGACAAATACTGATTCCATATCTCTATACAGTGCTGGTTCGTCTGTATCTAATTTGATAACAACCTCACCTTTAAAACTGTGTTTTTTAACGATTTTGCCTAAATAAAAACAATCTTCTTTACGCATCTCGTTGAAAGTTTTGCTTATTCAGCAGAGTCTTCTTTTTTCTCTTCTGTAGCCTCAGGAGCCGCTTCTGCAACAACCTCTTCAGCAACTTCTGCTTTTGGAGCCGCTTCTGCAACAACCTCTTCAGCAACTTCTGCTTCTGGAGCCGCTTCTGCAACCTCTTCTACAGCTTCTTCAATAGCTGCAGCAACTCTAGCTTCATTAACAGCTTTTTCTGCTTCTAATGCTTTTGCTTTTACATCTAATTTAGCTTTTGCTACGGTTTCTTCTTTAGAAGCAACTTTTCCTGCTTTTAAATCTACCCAAGCTTGAAATTTCTCTTCAGCCTGCTCTTCAGTTAAAGCACCTTTTCTTACACCACCAACTAAATGATTTTTTAGCATGGCTCCTTTGTAAGATAAAATTGTTTTTGCAGTATCTGTTGGTTGCGCTCCGTCTTGCAACCATTTTACAGCACCATCAATATCTAAATTAACAGTAGCTGGGTTGGTGTTAGGATTATAAGTTCCTAATTTTTCTAAGTAACGACCATCTCTTTTAGCTCTTGCATCTGCTGCAACGATCCAATAAAATGGCTTTCCTTTTTTACCGTGTCTTTGTAATCTAATTTTTACTGACATTCATTTAATTTTTAAAGGTTCTCGACCTTGATTATTAATAATATTATCATCTCGTGATAAGTGGGCGCAAATGTACGAAGTTTTTTCAAATTTAAAACAAAAACAAATCCTTAAAGTTTTAAGTATTTTCCAAGTACTTTTGAAGTATGGTTTTACTAAAAAACAATCTTATGAAAGGAACGCATGGTAAACCCATAGTTTCTGATTTGTATTATCATAAAACAAACACAAGAAAACCGCTTGTTATTTTTTGTCATGGATATAAAGGATACAAAGATTGGGGTGCTTTTGATCTTATGTCTTCTAGCTTTTTAGAAGCAGGTATTGCTCTCTTAAAATTTAACTTTTCTCATAATGGGGGCACGCCAGAACAACCTATAGATTTTCCAGACTTAGAAGCCTTTGGAAACAATAATTATATGATAGAGTTAGATGACTTAGAAAGCGTCATTAACTGGGTTAGTACTGCTGAAGAATTTAAAGATGAGATAGATATTAATAATATCATCTTAATTGGGCACTCTAGAGGTGGTGCTATTGCTATCTTAAAAGCTTCGGAAGATGCAAGAATTAAAAAACTCATTACCTGGGCTGCTGTCTGCGATCTTAATAGATCTATGTTTGAACAAGGAGCTGAATTAGAACAATGGAAAAAAGACGGCATCTATTATATTGTGAATGGGAGAACCAAACAAAAAATGCCTCATTATATACAATTTTACCATAATTATAGTAAAAACAAAGAACGTTTAGATGTTAAGAAAGCAGTAAAACAACTAAGTATTCCGCAGCTCATATTTCATGGAGAGGGAGATCTTGCAGTTCCAGTAATACATGCAAAAAATTTACATCAATGGAATTCGGCTAGTGAATTAATATTACTCCCAAAAGCCAATCATGTTTTTGGAGCCTCACAACCCTGGCTTGAAGATAAATTACCTGAAGATTTTAGCATTGTTTTAAAGAAAACTATTGACTTTATTAATAAGTCTTAATTGTTAATAAAACCGAATAACTCTTCGCGTATTTTCCCGGCTCTTTTTAGTACTTTTATACTACTAATTTCTATACAAGAAATCCGCAACTATGTACTTAATTTTTGATACGGAAACCACTGGGTTGCCAAAGAGTTGGAACGCTCCTATGACCGATACAAACAACTGGCCAAGATGCGTTCAAATTGCATGGCAGTTGCATGACAATATGGGAAACATCATAGAACACCATGATTTTCTTCTTCAACCAGACGGTTTTAATATTCCGTATGATGCAGAACGTATTCACGGAATTTCTACAGAATTAGCTCAAGAACAAGGAATTTCATTGCAAGAAGGACTACAACTATTTAATGAGGTTTTACAAAAAACAACTTTTATTGTAGGTCAGAATTTAAACTTCGACCTTAATATTATGGGCTGTGAATTTCATAGATTGGGGGTTGCAAGTAACTTAACAACGCTTCCTATTTTAGACACCTGTACAGAACATACGGCACAATTGTGTCAAATACCTGGAGGTCGTGGCGGAAAATTTAAACTACCCACCTTAACAGAATTACACAAGCATTTATTTGGTGTAGGTTTTGGAGATGCTCACAATGCTACTGCAGATGTTGAAGCAACCACAAGATGTTTCTTAGAATTAATTCGTTTGCGAGAATTCTCTAAAGAGAAATTAGATGTTGATGAATCATATTTTCAGAATTTTTCGGAAGCCAATCCAAAACCTATTGAGGTTATTGGTTTAAAACACATCAATCTTAAAAAAGAAAGTGAAAAAATTAGAAAGCGCCTTGCGTCTCTAAAAGAAACCAAAACAACCACTACTACTTCAGCCGGATTGTCTGAATTAGAAAACGTTAAGTTTGCTCATTTACATAATCATACACAATTTTCTGTATTACAATCTACCATTCAAATTGGAAATATTGTAAAAGCAGCAGCCAAAGACAATATGTCTGCTATTGCTTTAACAGATACAGGAAACATGATGGCTTCTTTTCATTTTGTGAGCGCTATTTTAAAACATAATAAACAAGCTTTTGCCAAAAATGAGATCTCAGAAGAAAATGGCGAAGCTGCAGAAGAAACCATTCTAAAACCTATTTTAGGATGTGAGTTTAATGTTTGTGAAGACCACTTAGATAAGAAAAGAAAAGACAATGGCTATCAAATTGTTTTGCTGGCTAAAACCAAAAAAGGGTATCACAACCTTGCAAAAATGTCTTCCATTGCTTTTGTTAATGGATTCTATTATGTGCCAAGAATAGACCGTAAAGTTATTGAGCAATACAAAGAAGACATCATTGTATTAACAGGAAACACCTACGGTGAAGTACCTAGTAAAATATTAAATGTTGGAGAAAAACAGGCAGAAGATGCCCTAATTTGGTGGAAAGAACAGTTTGCCGATGATTTCTACATTGAACTAATGCGACATAACCAAGAAGATGAGCGCATTGTAAATGAAACGCTCTTAAAGTTTGCCGAAAAACACGCTGTTAAAGTTGTTGCAACCAATAACATATTTTACCTCAACAAAGAAGATGCCAATGCCCATGATATTTTACTCTGTGTAAAAGAAGGTGAAAAACAGGCAACTCCTAAAGGAAAAGGAAGAGGCTACAGATATGGCTTACCTAATGATGAATACTATTTCAAATCTACGGAAGAAATGAAATTATTGTTTGCAGATATTCCTAAAGCCATTAGTAATATTCAGGAAATTGTAGATAAAATAGAGGTATTTTCATTGGCTCGTGATGTATTATTGCCTGCTTTTGATATTCCAGATAAATTTCAAGCCAAAGAAGATGAAGATGATGGTGGAAAAAGAGGTGAAAATGATTACCTAAAGCATCTTACTTTTATTGGAGCGAAAAAACGCTATGGAGAGATTACAGAAGCTATTAAAGAACGTTTAGATTTTGAATTAGGAGTTATTGAAAATACAGGATATCCAGGGTATTTCTTGATTGTAGAGGATTTTATAAGAGAGGCCAGAAAAATGGATGTTTCTGTTGGTCCTGGGCGTGGTTCTGCAGCTGGTTCTGTAGTGGCTTATTGCCTTTGGATTACCAATATTGACCCGATTAAATACGATTTACTTTTTGAGCGTTTTCTAAATCCAGAGCGTGTATCTATGCCAGATATTGATATAGATTTTGATGATGAAGGAAGAGGTAGAGTGATAGATTATGTAATTAATAAATATGGTGCCAACCAGGTTGCTCAAATTATTACCTACGGAACAATGGCCGCTAAATCGTCTATTAGAGATACCGCTAGAGTACTAGATTTACCTTTATTTGAGGCAGATAGAATTGCCAAATTAATACCAAATATTAAACTAAAAGATATTTTTGGAACAGACGATAAAAGCAAAGGGAAAATTGCTGCCTTACGTTCTGAAGAAAAAGACATGGTTAATGAGTTAAGAGTCATGTCTGAAGGAAATGGGATAGAATCAGAAACCATTAACAAAGCAACTATTCTAGAAGGTTCTGTTAGAAACACAGGAACTCATGCATGTGGGGTAATTATTACACCCTCAGATATTACCAACTTTGTACCTGTTGCTTTAGCAAAGGACTCTGATATGTATGTAACTCAGTTTGACAATTCTGTAGTGGAAAGTGCAGGGTTATTAAAAATGGATTTCTTAGGATTAAAGACCCTAACTTTAATAAAAGATACTGTAAAAATTGTAAAAGCGCGCCATGGAGTTCTATTAGATCCTGAAACGTTTCCGTTAGATGATGTAAAAACATACGAATTATTTCAACGTGGAGAAACCATTGGAATTTTTCAATATGAATCGCCAGGAATGCAAAAACACATGCGCTCTTTAAAACCAACTGTTTTTGGAGATTTAATTGCCATGAATGCCTTGTATAGACCGGGTCCTATGGAATATATTCCTTCCTTTATTAATAGAAAGCACGGAAAGGAAGATATTGAGTATGACTTACCAGCTATGGAAGAATATTTAGCTGAAACCTATGGTATTACAGTATACCAAGAACAGGTAATGTTGCTCTCTCAAAAACTTGCTAATTTCACCAAAGGTGAAGCTGATGTTCTTAGAAAAGCAATGGGGAAAAAACAGGCAGCAGTCTTAGCTAAAATGAAGCCTAAGTTTATAGAACAAGCAGGAGAAAAAGGTCATGAGGCAGAGAAACTAGAAAAAATATGGAAAGATTGGGAAGCTTTTGCATCGTATGCTTTTAATAAATCTCACTCTACCTGTTATGCGTGGATTGCCTACCAAACAGCCTATTTAAAAGCTCACTACCCTGCAGAATATATGGCTTCTGTATTGTCTAATAACATGAATGATATTAAGTCTGTTTCATTTTTTATGGAAGAATGTAAATCTATGGGCTTAGAAGTTTTAGGACCAGATGTAAACGAATCTTATCTAAAATTTTCTGTAAATAATCAAGGAGCTGTTCGTTTTGGAATGGGAGCTATTAAAGGTGTGGGTAGTTCTGCTGTAAAAGCAATTATTAAAGAGCGAAAAGAAAACGGACATTTTACATCAATTTTTGATGTAACCAAAAGAGTAGATTTACGTGCTGCCAATAAAAAAGCCTTTGATGGTTTAATTTTAGCTGGTGGTTTTGATTCTTTTTCTAGTACACACAGAGCTCAATATTTTGCTGAAGATGAAAAAGGACAAACTTTTATAGAGAAAGCTATTCGATATGGAAATAAATACCAAGAAAATTTAAACTCAGCTCAGGTATCGTTATTTGGTGAAGCTTCTGATGTTCAATTTCCAGAGCCAGAAATTCCTGAATGTGACGTTTGGGGAAATATGGAAGAGCTTGCCAAAGAAAAAGAAGTGGTAGGTATTTATATTTCTGCTCACCCTCTAGATGATTTTAAAAATGAACTAAAGTTTTGCAATGCAAGTGTTGCTCACTTTAAAGGAGATTTACAAAAATATGTGGGCGCTAATTTAGTTTTTGCAGGGATTATTACAGAAGTTCAGCACCGAGTATCAAAAGCCGGAAAAGGATGGGCATCTTTCTTTATTGAAGATTACTTAGACAGTTTTGAGTTTCGGATTTTTGGAGAAGATTACTTAAAGTTTAAGCACTTTTTTGTTCCTAATTCTTTCTTATTTGTAAGAACTACCATTCAAAAAGGATGGGTAAATAAAGAGGGTGTAGAAGGTGATGCAAGATTAAAATTTACAGAGTTTAAATTGCTACATGATGTCATGGATGATTTATGCAAAAAGGTAACCATAAAAATACCTATTGAAGAGGTGCATGAAAAATCTATACAAAATTTTGACACCTTATTTAAAGCACATGAAGGAAAGCAATCATTACGGTTTGTGATCTATGATGTGGCAGAAGAAATAGAATTAGATGTTCCTAGCAGAAATACCAAAATAAAAATTAGTGGTGAGCTCTTAAAAATACTTGAAGACCAACATGTTAATTTTAAATTAAATTAGGCAGTTAGCTCGGTAAAAAGAGTTTCTAAACGTTGGTTTTTTGAACTTAATTCTAAGATTTTTAAACCATTTTCTTGTGCAAAATCAAAAATAACAGGCCTCATATCTTCTAAAGAATCAAAACTTAGATACCAGGTATTGTCAAAATTATTTTTATAAGTTTTTAAATTTGGAAGCTTTTGAATAAACTGTTCCTCGAGCTTATAATCAAACGTAACTTCTATAATTTGTTCATTGCTTTGTTTTAGATCTTTCATAGATGCATCTAGAAGCAATTCTCCTTTTTTAATAATAATGACTCTATCGCAAACAGCCTCTACTTCTTGCATAATATGAGTAGAAAATAAAATTGTTTTCTCTTTTCCTAAGTCTTTAATTAAAGTTCTTATTTCTTGGAGTTGGTTCGGGTCTAATCCTGTGGTTGGTTCATCTAAGACTAACACATCTGGATTGTGTAAAATAGCTGCTGCAATACCAACCCGTTGTTGGTATCCTTTTGAAAGCTGGCCTATTTTCTTATGAACTTCTGGCGTAAGCCCCACGGTTTTAATAACTGTAGCAATCGTTTCTTTTGAAACCTTAAAAATAGCTGCTTGAAACTGTAAATATTCCTTTACGTACATCTCTTGGTACAAGGGGTTTTGTTCTGGAAGATATCCTATGGTAGCCTTTGCCTCTATTGGGTTTGTTAACACATTAATTCCAGACACAAAAACAGTTCCTTTACTTGGTGAAATATAGCCTGTTAAAATCTTCATCATGGTAGATTTTCCAGCACCATTTGGCCCTAAAAACCCAATAATTTCTCCTTTTTTAGCTGAGAAACTTATTTCTTTTAACGCTAATTGAGTTCCGTAAGATTTTGAAACAGCTTGTACTTCTATAGACATATAACAAAAGTAATTTATTTAATGTTATAACATCGTCTATTTAATGTTAGTTCAATAAAAAAGCTGTCTTTTCAGACAGCTTCTTTTATTTTTATAAGCATACAGAATTCTGAAATCTTATTCTATCACTAATTTTCTTGTAGTTTGTTTGCTTCCGTTTTTAATTTTTAATAGATACAATCCTTTGGCAGTATTTTTAAATGAAATACTTTCAGAAAATCTTGCTGCAACATTATAAAACTGCATCTCTCTTACCAATCTACCAGTAAGATCAAATAATTGAAGTTTTACCGTTGCTGTTGATGCTGTTTCAAATTGTAAGTTGAAATTTCCATTAGACGGGTTTGGGTATAAATTAAAACCTTCAAAAGAAACGTCTTTAATAGAAGCTGTTGCATCTAAAACCTCTACAGTATAATCTTCAACCTCAGCATCTTGATCAGTCATACAAGAAGTTGGGTCTGAACTGTACCTTGTAGAAACTCTCATGGTTGTAGAACCTAACAGAGCATCTGATGGTATTGTGATAGCCAATGGACTTAATGTAGTTACTCCATTAACTTGATTGTTAGCAGTTCCCAAATCATATTCTTCATTGGCATCATCAAAATCACAATCTTGATTCCAATCTATCCAGACCAAAGTATGAACTGTATAGTCTCCATCAGTATTAACTTGAACTGTTAAATCATGAATTTCATCTGCTTTTACACCTGTACTAATATCTGTATAATCACTATAGGGTCCTGGCTTACCAGAAGAATTATCAATAGTATTAAAAACCACTCTTGTTGTACTTGTTTCGAAAGAAGTATTTCCAGTAGATACACACACAGAACAATTTTGTGTTGTAAAAGAACTTATTGATGAAAAATTTCCATCTCCACAACTATTTTTAGCTTTTACTCTCCAGTAATAAGTAGTCGATTGATCTAAAGAGGCTTCAGTATAAGAATTTGTTATTACATTTTCATTTACTAAAATTGAACTAAACCCAGAGTCAGTAGCAATTTCTATATCATAAGAACTTGCATTTGAAATTTCTTCCCATCTAAAAGTAGGTGATAAAGCTACTCCAGTACCACTATTACTTGGCGATGTTAAATTCAAAGTTTCAAAAGTTGCATTTAAAATATTTAAAGTTGCATTTATATTTCTTATGATAGAATTTGAAGTAGCAATTATTTCTATCGTATATGAATCTACAGCTACTCCATTTAAGTTACTAATAGTCATGGTTACAGTACCATCAGAATTTATAGTTGTTGGGCTAAAATTAACAGTTGAACCTACTGGTTCACCGGTAGTTGAAAAACTAACATTTTCAGAAAAACCATTTATAAAATCTAATGCAATAGCATAGGAAGCTGAAGTAGCTCCAGTAGAACATACATCTACAGCACCTGTTGTATTGGTTGCAATAAAGGTTGGATCAGAAGAGCTAATTGTAAAGTTTGTAGAATTTACGTTATAAAAAATATTATCTACAGCCACAATCATAATTCTAGCTGAACTAGTTGTGTTGTTAGGAACTACAAAAGCTTCTGACCCATCATTTGGGGTGTTTGCAGCTAGTGTAATTGGAAAAGTAACACCTCCATCTGTTGACAACAAAATAGTTACATTTTGAGTATTAACTGGCGCTTGATCTGTAGCACCCACCACCCAATTAAGTGTTTGATTAGATCCTACAAGCCACTCTACATTTGTAGATGGTCCGTCAACAGTAAATGGAGTAATGTCTAGTGTTGTTACCTTCATATCATCTCTTGCACTGTTTCCACCTCCTGTAGCATTATCTCTGACCACTAATGAAAAATTCATCTCTCTAGCAACCGATGGAACAACTTCCCAAGTACTAGAGGTACTTCCTGCTATTACAGTTGGTAATGCAGGCATATATCTGTTGGGTGAACTTATTGATGAATTAGATCTAAAAGCAGGACCAGAAGTACTTGTTGAGGCTGGTGGCATAGAAGCTACTTCTGTATCTGTTTGCTCCCAGTTATAACTTAATACATTATTTGAATTTACATCTGAAGCGTTCCCTCGTAATACAAACGGAGTTGATTTTGGGATTGAATAATCTTCGCTTTCAACTATAACGGGTGCACTATTACCCGTGGAGATAGTTACCGCACAACTAGCACTAGTCTGAATTTTATTCCACATTTCAGTAATACTTACAGAATGAAAGTGATCATCACTGTTGTTTTGTACATTGGGAGCACAAATTCCTGCATAACCCATAATTGTAGAGGCACTACCTGGCTCTACTGCAGTTGAATTATTTCTATTACAGGGATTATTTTGAGTATGATTTGCTCCAAACTGATGCCCCATTTCATGGGATACATAATCAATATCATAAGGATCACCCATTGGAGTTCCAATGCCGGTGACTCCTCTTGCTTTATTTCCTGAAACACATACCACACCCAAACCTGCAAGTCCAGAACCTCCAGTACTAAAAATATGACCAATATCATAATTAGCAGTACCAATTGTAGTATCACAGATATTTTGAACTTGACCAATCATAGTACCAGCACTTCCATCAGTAATTCCATCTGTGGCGGCATCTAAAAAAATAACCTGATCGTTATTATCTACAATTTCCATTCTTACTCCTAAATCTCTTTCGTAAACTCCATTGATTCTTGTCATGGAAGTATTCATGGCTGATAGCACAGCTGCTTTTTTATCTGCATCTGATGCGTCGCTAGCAATACCTTGGTCATTTAAATGAAATTGCGCATATTCACCTGAACAGACTAGAGCCAAACGAAAGATTCTTAAAAGCCCATCATCTGCATTTCTTTGAGAACTAACAACCATTTCTTTAGCATCTAATTGCTCATCTACTTCACAGCTAAAATCATGATCTCTTTGTGGCAGACTTGACCTGCTGTAAGATATGTAAGAATTGTAGTTTTTAGTGTATGGATCTATATAGAAAGAAGGTTTATCTGTGTAAAAGATAACCCCATGAAAACCGTCTGTTCCAAAACTAAATCTTGCAGTTGCAGAAGGATCATCTATTCCTTGTGCGACATACGATTTAATTATAGGGAATTTAAGTGCTAAGCCTTTTGATAAAGAAGAGGCTTCCTTGAAGGAAAATCGTTTGACACCATCTAAAGTAGGGAGTTCAATAATAGTTGATTCATTTATCTTAGCTACTAAGATTTCATTTTTAAATTTTTGAAAATCTAATTCATACACTTTAAAATTAGTTGGAATAGATTTTCTGAATTTTAATGTTTCTTTAGAAAAATTACTTTTTTTAATATCTACAAATTTCCAGTTCTTTGATTGAGAAAAACTTAAAGTTGTTACTAAACATAAAATAATACGTAGAATCATTTTTCTCATAATTAATTGGATTTTGTATTATAATTAAAATTATAGTGAATGGCGCTAAAGGTAATTAAATATTTATCTTTACAACGAATGAAAACAAACAAAAAAGTACAGTTAAAAGACGTAGGTTTTAAAGACTATAAAGACATCTGGGAATACCAAACTTCTTTGTTAGATAGCATCATTGCTGTAAAAAGACAAAACAGAAAAGAAAACACGAATAACCCTACTAAAAATTATTTTCTTTTAGTGGAGCACCCACATGTATATACCTTGGGTAAAAGTGGAGATCTTAGCAATCTTTTAATAAATGAACAGCAATTAAAAGAGAAAGAGGCCACTTATTATAAAATAAACAGAGGTGGAGATATTACCTATCATGGTCCTGGTCAAATAGTAGGCTATCCTATTTTAGATCTTGAGAATTTTTTTACAGATATTCATAAATATTTACGTCTTTTAGAAGAAGTAATTATTAAAACACTGGCTGAATACGGTATTAAAGGAGAAAGAAGTAAAGGAGAAACAGGCGTTTGGATAGATGCAGGAACTCCATTTGCTAGAAAAATTTGTGCCATGGGAATTAGAAGTAGCCGCTGGGTTACCATGCATGGCTTTGCCTTAAATGTAAGTACCAATCTTGGCTATTTTGATCATATTATACCCTGTGGTATTAGAGGAAAAGCAGTCACTTCTTTAGAGGTTGAGCTAGGTAAAAAAATTGAATTGAATGAAGTAAAAAAGAAAATACTTGTTCATTTTAAAGCTCTTTTTGAGGTTGAAGCATTTGAATCAGATATCTAACTTTAATTGAGTTGGTAGCAGTTTAAATGTTTTTCTATGATACTTTGTAATTCCAAATTCCTGAATTGCTCTTCTGTGTTCTTGTGTTGGGTATCCTTTGTTTTTTCTCCAATTATATTCTGGAAATTCTGTATGTATTTTTTCCATAAAATCATCTCTATATGTTTTTGCTAATACAGACGCTGCAGCAATACTCATAAATTTGGCATCTCCCTTTACAATGGTTTTGTAAGGAATATCTTTATAGGGTTTAAATCTGTTACCATCTACAATAATATATTCAGGAATTATAGACATGGCCGAAATAGAACGTTGCATGCCTGTTATTGATGCTTGTAAAACATTTAATTGATCTACTTCTGTATGATTTATAAAAGACACCCCAAATGCCAAGGCTTCTTTTTCTATAATAGGTCTTAAGATGTTCCTATTGGCCTTAGAAAGCTGCTTAGAGTCATTTAATAATTCGTGGTAAAAGTCAGGTGGTAATATAACAGCAGCAGCAACAACAGGGCCAGAAAGACATCCTCTGCCTGCTTCATCTGTTCCTGCCTCTAATTGATGTCCGCTGTAATTATTTTTTAACATGCTGCAAATTAACATTTTTTGAAGATAATTATTTGAATTCTTTTCCATTTAAAAGTTTACTTTTGTTTTAGAATATTTTTTAATGAAAAGAATTATTTTTTTCCTTTTTTCTGCCTGGCTTTTAACCACTAATGTAATTGTCTTTGGTCAAACCCTAAAGCCCATAAGAAAAATAGATAAATCAAAAATTAAGAATGAGAGACGTAATTTCTCGTTAAACGATTCTATTTCCTCAGGTTCTAACAGGACTAAAAAAATTAATTTAAGTGCTAAAACAACGTACACAGATTACAAGGTTTTTTCGTTTCTAAAAGAAACTACCTACATAGACACCACTCTAAACATAAAAAAACACTACAAATTTAATTTTTTGCGAAAAGACAACTTTGGCTTGCTCCCTTTTCATAATATTGGCCAGACTTTTAACAGATTAACTTATGATTTTGATAAACTAAACCCTGTTCCCAATATTGGTTTTACTGCAAAGCAATTTTCTTTTAATACAATTGACAATATTAATTACTTTGAAGTTCCTACGCCAACTTCAGAAATTATGTTTCTAACTACACTAGAACAAGGTAGATTTTTAGATTCTTTTTTTACATTAAATTTCTCCAAAAGGCTTAACGTTTCTATTGCATATACAGGTCTAAGATCTTTAGGAAAATATAGAGCTGCTTTGGTAAGCCAGGGTAATTTTAGAACAACATTTCATTACGAAACTAAAAAAGGGCAGTACAAAATTAGAGGTCATATAGCAACCCAAGACATCTTGCATGAAGAAAGTGGCGGGCTTACACCTGAAGCTTTACGTGCTTTTATAGATGATGATCCTAATTTTTCAGACAGAGCAAGGCTAGATGTAAATTTAGAGGATACAGAAAACTTCTTAGAAGCTTCTAGGGTCTATTTAGAACAAGAGTATCAACTGCTTACTTCTAAAGATTCTGCCAATCAAAAAGACTTCACCAACTTAAAAATTGGTCATGTATTAGAAAGTAGTCGTGAAGCATATGAATTTAGACAAGGCTCACCTACCAGCTTTATAGGAACTACTAATTTTTCTGGAACTATTAGAGATGGAGTTAAAAACGCATTCTTCAAAAATCAATTTTTTTTAGAATTTAATTCTAAATATGTCTTAGGAACTTTTAGAGTAAAGTCTAGCATCATGAACTATTCTTATGGCTATGACAAAATAATAAATCAAACAAGCGGCATCACCAAAAGAAAACTCAAAGGGAGTGCTGCTTCTTTTGGAGCAGACTGGAAAGCAAAAATTAATAAATTTCAACTAGATGCAACGGGTGAAATAACACCTGGTTCTGCAAGATTAGCAGGCACAAACCTTCAAGGCAACCTGTCTTATAAAAAAGATAGTTTGTTTGACCTAAAGGCAAGTATTTTATTAAACTCTACATCTCCAAACTTTAATTATTTACTTCATCAGAGCTCTTATGATGGGTACAATTGGGAAAATAATTTTGACAATATAAGAACTCAAAACTTAGGTTTTCAGATAAGTTCTAAATGGCTGAACGCGGCTGTAAATTTAACTAATATTGAAAATTACACCTATTTTGGAGAAGATAACAAACCACAACAATACTCAGAAAATGTTACTTATTTAAAAGTAAAGGCATCTAGAGAATTTAGCTACAAAAAATTTGCCTTAGACAATACCATCATGTACCAAAATGTGAGTGGAGGCTCTGCTGTTTTTAGAGTACCAGAACTCATCACTAGAAATACCTTGTACTATTCAGATTATTGGTTTAAAGGAAAGCCTATGCAGGTTCAAATTGGAGCTACTTTTAACTATTTTACAGCCTACAAGGCAAACGCATACAATCCTTTATTAGCAGAGTTTACACTTCAAAATTCTGAAGAAATTGGGTTTCCTTCTGTAGATATCTTTTTTAACGCACAAATAAGAAGAACTCGGCTTTATTTTAGAATAGACAACGCGCTATCAGATCTTGGAAACAAAAACTATTTCTCTGCACCAAATTACCCATACAGAGACTTTACGATTCGTTTTGGACTTGTCTGGAATTGGTTTATCTAAAGTTCTTATTTGCTAGCTAACTGTCTTATTTTTATCCTAAACGCAGCAAATAATAAGGTTGTAAATGGAGATAGCCAGTTAAAAATTGCATAGACAAAGTACTCTCCAACACTTACACCTAAAACACCTGAATGATAAGCTCCACAGGTATTCCATGGAATTAATACAGAAGTAACGGTTCCAGAATCTTCTAAGGTTCTGCTTAAGTTTTCGGGAGCCAAGCCTTTTTCTTTAAAAGCTTTTGAATACATTTTACCCGGTACAACTATGGCTAAGTATTGATCTGATGCTGTAAAATTTAATCCAATACATGTAAATACTGTACTGGCAAACAACCCAAAAACAGAATCAAAAAGCTGTAGCATAAAACTACTAATCTTGGCTAAGGCGCCAATTGCATCCATAATTCCTCCAAAAACCATAGCACATAAAATAAGCCAGATGGTTCCCATCATTTTTGCCATACCTCCAGAGGTAAATAAATCTGCTAAAATTTCATTGTCTGTTGCAATAGCAGTATCAACGGTTATAGCGGTCATTAGACCTTTATAGGCTGAATTAAAAGTTAACTCAGTTGCACCAGCAATATTCATAATAATTTGTGGCTGAAAAAATAATGCAAAAATTGCTGCTAGAAGAGTTCCAGCAAGTAAGGCTATTAAAGGTGGTGTTTTTTTTATGATAAGAATAATTACTGTAACAGGTACTAAAAATAACCAAGGGCTTATATTAAAAGCCTTATCTATATCTCCTAGCATTACAGAAGTATCTGCATCACCATTAACATTTAGTGTGAGCCCTATAATTATAAAAATAATTAAAGTAACTATAAACGTAGGAACTGTGGTATATGCCATATATTTTATGTGAGTAAACAAATCTGTTCCTGCCATGGCTGGCGCTAAGTTTGTTGTATCAGACATTGGAGACATTTTATCTCCAAAATAAGCACCAGATAGAACTGCTCCTGCAGTCATCCCTAGAGAAATATCTAAAGCTCCTGCAATTCCTATTAATGCAATTCCTACGGTGGCTGAAGTGGTCCAAGAGCTTCCTGTAGCAACAGAAATAACCGCGCAAATAATTAAACATGCGGGTAAAAATATTGTGGGGTTTAAAATTTGTAAACCATAATAAATCATGGTAGGAATAATACCACTAACCAACCATGTACCAGCTAGAGCTCCAACCATCAATAAAATAAATAGTGCACTTGATGTTGATTTTACATTCTCAGCAACCTCATCCATCATTCTTGAAAAGGAAACCTTATTTCTAAAACCTACGATTGCGGCAACAGCTCCTCCCATTAATAATATAAATTGATTTGTTCCACTTAATGAGTCATCACCAAAAATAAAAACATTGTAGGCCAACATCCCTACTAAAATGATGATAGGAATAATTGCTTCTAAAATAGAAAGCTCACTATTCTCCATTATTTTTTGATCTTGTATTTTTATCTCAGAAAGGTTTTCTTGGTCTTGCATCGTCTCAATTTTTGTTTTGTAATGTTACGATTTTAGAAGAAGCTATGCAAATGAAAAGAGTTGGTTACATTTGCACTCATGGATTCAATTACTCAAATTGTTTTAGGGGCTGCCTGTGGTGAAATTGCCTTAGGAAAAAAAATAGGAAATAAAGCAATACTCTTTGGAGCCATTGGAGGTACCATCCCAGATTTAGATGTAATTATTGGAAGTTTGTATTATTCTAATGAGATAGACAGCTTGGCTTTTCACAGAGGGTTTATGCATTCAATACTTTTTGCAGTTTTGGGAGCTTTCATATTTGGTTTTATAAGCTCAAAAGCTTATGATTATGGAGCATTACGAAAAGGATCTACCAATATGAAAGACTGGGTCTTGTTGTTTTTTTTATCAATTTTTACGCATCCAATTTTAGATAGCTTTACACCTTACGGAACTCAATTATTCTTGCCCTTCTCGGACTATAGAGTTGCTTTTAATAACATTTCTGTAGCAGATCCACTATATACACTTCCCTTTCTAGTATGTATGATTATTGCTATGTTTTTTAATCGGAAAAACCCAACACGAAGAAAATGGACAAAAGCGGGTCTTTATATGAGTTCCGCTTATCTATTTTTTACCATTGGTAATAAATTGTATGTAGACAGTGTATTTAAAACATCTTTTAAAGAAGCAAACATTAACTACCAAAGATTTAGTGCTCAACCCACGCTTCTTAATAATGCATTGTGGTATGCAGTAGCAGAAACTGACATTAATTACCAGGTAACTTTTTATTCTATTTTTGATAAAAAAAACACCTCGCCTACCTTTATTAGTATTCCTAAAAATCACACACTACTAAATGTAGATCATCCAGATATAAAAACATTACGATGGTTTAGCAAAGATTTTTATGCCCTAGCGGTTTCCAAAACTAGTGATCAAATTATTTACAAAGATTTACGCTATCCATTATTAGATCAGAACGATCCTAATTCTTCTTTATTTAGTTTTAGATTGGTAAAACAAGGAAATAGATGGAATACTAAAAACCTTTCAGAAGAACGCTTTAAAGACCAAAATGCACAAGATTTTGTTGCTGATATGTTTAAAAGAGCTTTCAGAGATTTTTAAGACAGCTACGCTTTTACTCCAGCAAGCACTCCTACTTCCAACATGCATTCTTTCATAATTTGATAGGTTCTTTCAATGTTGTTGTCTAAACCAATAGAAAAACGAATTAAACCATCGGATAAGCCCATTTCTTCCTGTTCTTCTTCTGGAATTTCTGAAGAAGTAGATGACCCTGGAGCAGAAAATAATGTTTTATAAAAACCTAAACTCACCGCTAAATATCCAACATTTTTATGCTGCATAGCCTCCATAAGTAAATTGGCTTTTTCTAAAGAACCAGCGTCTATGGTAAGCATTCCTCCATAGCCATATTCTGAGTTCATCATGGAGGTAAATAATGTATGTGATGGATGCGATTCTAAACCAGGATATACTGTTTTTACCCCATCAGCTTCAAATTTTGTTGCCAAATAACCAGCATTAAAACTATGCTGCTTCATACGAATGTGTAAAGTTCTTAAATTCTTTAAAACCGATGAAGCACGTAAACTATCCATAGTAGAACCTAATAACATACTAGCTCCGTCTATAACGCTTCTTAATTGGTTTATAAATTCTTGTGTTCCACAAACAACACCTCCAACAGCATCTGAAGAACCATTAATAAATTTGGTTAAACTATGCACCACAACATCTGCTCCTAATTGAATAGGAGAAATAGACAAGGGTGAAAATGTATTGTCTACCACTAATTTTAAATGGTGTTTTTTAGCCAATATGGCTAATGCTTTAATATCAGCTACCTCAAGTAATGGATTGCTTACAGATTCGCAATACAAAACCTTGGTATTTTTAGTGATTGCCGCCTCCACTACTTCTAAATTTGTAATGTCTACAAAAGAAGTTTGAATGGCTAACCTAGGTGTAAAATTCTTTAAAAATGCATAGGTGCCTCCATAAATAGTTCTACTAGAAACAATATGATCTCCGGCACCACATAATTGTAATAATACTGGAGTAATAGCTCCCATTCCAGAAGCTGAAACATTGGCCGTTTCTGTTCCTTCCATAGCAGCCAACGCTTCCCCTAAAAACATATTACTTGGGGTGGTATGACGTGAATATAAATGACAGCCATCTGTATTTCCTTCAAAAGTATCAGCCATTGTTTTTGCCGATAAAAAGGTATAGGTAGAAGAGTCTGAAATAGATGGATTTACACCTCCAAATTCACCAAAGTTTTGAAGGTCTTGAATGTTGTCTGCTGGGTTAAATTTCATGGTATGTGTATTTTTATCAAATTTAGCTATAAATAGAAATATTATCAACTATAACACATAATATCAGTTTATTTTTCATTAAAATATTATAAAAACAAATTTAAAATCTTTATTTTTAAACTTTGAAAGAAATTTTTAGATAATTTTTCGGCTAGCTATTTTACAAAAAAAAGACAGCGCATTAAAAAAAGCATTCTCATGAAATTAGATGGTACAGATAAAAAATTAATTAGCCTGCTTCAAAACGACAGCAAACAAACTAGCAAACAACTTTCTTTACAGCTAAATTTATCTGTAACGGCGGTCTATGAACGAATTAAGAAATTAGAAAAAGAAGGGGTTATAAAAAAATATATTGCAATTATTGACAAAGAAAAAATTAACAAATCATTTCTTATTTTTTGCCATGTAAAACTCTTACAGCATTCTAAAGAATTCTTGTCTAATTTTGAAAAAGAGATCTTAAAGCTAGCTGAAGTTTCTGAATGTTTTCATGTAAGCGGTGATTACGATTATATCTTAAAAATACATACCTCAGATATGAAAGAATATAGAGAATTTATGGTTACCAAGCTTACTACTATTAAGCATATTGGGAGTACACATAGTACTTTTAGCATAGAAGAAGTTAAAAACACTACAGAAATTAAATTGTAAGAAAAAACCCAAAACAACTGTCTTGGGTTTTTTATTTATTTAGTTGAATGTGATCCATCACAATAACCTTCTGCATCTGAGGTGTTACCACAACCACAAGTAGGTCTGTCTATTTTATAAAATTTCATATCTATTTATTTAGTTATTTAGTTGTTTTTACAACAAAAGACATTTCTACTAAGTCATCAATAAACTTGTCTTTTAATCCTTCAATCCATCTTTTAGAACCGTATTTTACATTAAAATCTGCTCTGTCTATATTAAAAAGAGCACTTGTAAAAGTAGTTACTCCATCTTCAGAAGAAATCTTTGCAGGGATAGTAATACTCTTTGTAACGTCTTTAATAGTTAAGTTTCCGGTAACTGCTAAATTTGCTTCAACTTCTAATACTGAAGTAATCACAAATGTAGATGTAGGATATACTGCTATATCAAAAAAGTCTGGTGCTTTTAAATGCCCCTCAATTTTTCCAGCTCCTTCGCTTCCAGCCATGTCTAAGTTTTTTATAGTACTCATGTCTATCACAAACTCTCCTTCTTTTAAAACACCATTTTCAACAACCAAACCACCACTCTTTAAGGCAACTGTTCCATTATGTGCTCCAGTAGGTTTCGTTCCTTTCCAGGTCATCATAGAAGTTGTTAGATCTACATTAGTAACAATGGCAGTTTTTTCAACTGTTACTTCTTCACTTACAACTACTTTTTCTTTCTTTTCTCCGTTACACGAAACTAAAATAGTAGACAGGGCTACTATGGCAATTAAAACTTTTTTCATTTTTATAAATTTGTTAATAGTTAATTGATACTTATTTTCCATGGCGAATATATGATAATTATATATTCCATGGAAAACATAAAATGTTAAATTTTATTTTTTGAATCTATAATGATAGTAACAGGTCCATTGTTGTGTATTTCTAGAGCCATAGAAGCGCCAAATTGCCCTGTTTGAACTTTCTTGCCTAGCTCTTGCTCTAATTGAGTAATAAAATTTTCATACAATGGAATGGCAATAGAAGCTTTTGCCGCTTTAATATAGCTGGGCCTGTTTCCTTTTTTGGTAGATGCATGCAAGGTAAACTGGCTTACAACTATAGCATCTGCTTCGTCTTCTATTAAAGAGCAATTCATAACACCATTTAGATCATCAAAAATTCTGAGGTTTGCAATCTTTTTAGATAGCCAATGAATGTCTTGTTCTGTGTCTAATGCTTCTACTCCAAGTAAAATTAACATCCCTTTTTTAATGGAGGCTACTATTGTACCATCTATGGTTACACTGGCTTTAGTAACTCTTTGAATAACTGCTTTCATTGGTTAGCTATTTAATTTACTGATCTCTTAAAATTAAACCACAGCAGTTTATTCCCAAATATCTGTTCTGTAATTTTCTTCCTCTCCTTCTAATATTTGAAGGTAGCTCTTATAGCGAGACCAAGAAATTTCTTCCTCTTCTAAAGCATCTTTCACAGCACACTGAGGCTCGTTTACATGAATACAATTATGAAACTTACACCCGCTTTTTAAAGCAAAAAACTCTGTGAAATAATCTCCTAATTCTTCTTTTTCAATAGCAACTACACCAAAGCCTTTAATTCCTGGCGTATCTATAATTTTTGCATTAAAGCTTAGATCAAACATTTCTGCAAAAGTAGTTGTATGTTGCCCTTGCTGATGTTGTTCAGATATCTGCTTGGTTTTTAAATTTAAACCAGGCTCTATGGCATTTAACAAGGTTGTTTTTCCAACACCAGAATGACCAGAAAACATGCTTGTCTTTTCTTTCATTAAATCTTTAATAGCCGCTACGTTTGTATTTTCTTTTGCAGAAACCTCTACACACGTATAGCCTATAGTTTCATAAATATCTTTGAGATATAAAATCTCTCCTCGTTCTTCTATCTGATAGGTGTCTATTTTATTAAATACTAAAATTACTTTTATAGAATAGGCTTGTGCAGTGACTAAAAAACGGTCTATAAATGTTGTATGTGTTGGCGGATTATTAATGGTAATTAATAAAAATGCAAGATCTATATTAGAGGCAATAATCTGTGTTTGTTTAGATAAATTAACCGATTTACGAACAATATAATTTTTTCTTTCGTGAATTAATTTAATAACTCCTGTCTCTTCATCTCCTTTTGTTTCTACATCAAACTCTACCAAATCACCAACTGCAATAGGGTTGGTGCTTTTAATGCCTTTTAACCTAAACTTTCCTTTTATTCTACACTGATAAAACAAGCCCTCTTGAGACTTTACAAAATACCAACTACCTGTAGATTTATAAACAATTCCAGTCATAGCGCAAAGTAAATCAATTCTAAACTAAAAATTTGTACATTTATAGCTAATTTTTAAAATCATACTTATTATGAAAAAAATCTATGTATTAGTAGCAGTTTTATGTTGTATTTATACCAGTGAAGCTCAATCTTATGAATACCAAGTAATAACAAGTGTAGAATCTATTATACCAAGTGGAACTGGTAGATCTAGATTAATTAGTACTGATGAAAATAGAAACTACAAAGATTTTACTTCAGTTAGAACCGATGGAAAAACAGTAAAAGACAAAAGAAATAAATCTGACAGAGGAGATATTAGAGTAAAGAATTTTGAAGAAACTAAATTGTTAAATTTTTACAATATAGCTGGTATTCGTTTTCAAAATATTGCTGCTAATGACGCGGTAATTGCTTCTAAAATAAACACCATGACAGAAGAAGGATGGGAGTTGGCTTTTGTAACAAGTGCTGTAGAAAGTGATGCAGGTAAAAATGATGGAAGAGGTATCTTTATAACTCGTTATATCTTTAAAAAACTAAAAGAATAATACAAAATTTATATAAAAAAAAGCGGCTTTTAAGCCGCTTTTTTTTGTTATCCATTCATTATTTTTTCTTGATGATTAATAGATTCTTGATGGATGGCTTTAAATACTCTCAATATAAATTCTTCACTTAGCTTATTTTCTTCTCCTTCTAGAATCATTTTTCCTAAAATTTCGTTCCACCTCTTAGATTGTAACACCGCTACATTCTTATCTTTCTTAAGTGCTCCAATAGCATCTGCTATTTTCATACGTTTTCCTAAGATGTCTATTAATTGATGATCTATGACATCTATTTGAGTTCGTAAGGTGTTTAATGAATTTCTGTATTCTACCTCTGTATCGGTTTCTTTTCTAATTTTTAAATCTTCCATCATCTGAATAAGAGTATCTGGAGTTACTTGTTGTGCAGCATCACTCCAAGCATTGTCTGGATCTACATGTGTTTCTATCATTAAACCATTAAAATTTAAATCTAGTGCTGTTTGAGAGACTTCAAAAATCATATCTCTTTTTCCTGTAATATGAGACGGATCGCATATTAATGGTAAATCTGGAAAACGATTTTGTAATTCTATGGCTATTTGCCATTCTGGATTGTTACGGTACCTTGTTTTTTCGTACGTAGAAAAACCTCTGTGAATAACCCCTAAATTTTTAATATTTGCCGAGTACAAACGTTCTATACCACCTAGCCATAATGCCAAATCTGGATTTACTGGGTTTTTAACCAATACAATTTTATCTGTTCCTTCTAAAGCATCTGCAATTTCTTGCACTATAAAAGGACTTACTGTAGACCGTGCTCCTATCCATAATAAATCTATATCATGTTCTAAAGCCAACTTTACATGCGCTGCATTGGCAACTTCTGTAGCGGTTTTCATACCTGTTTCTGCCTTTACTTTCTGAAGCCATTTTAGCCCAAGTGCCCCTACTCCTTCAAAGTTTCCTGGTCTTGTTCTTGGCTTCCAAATTCCTGCCCGAAAATAGTTTACATCAGAATCTTTTAATTCGTGCGCGATCTTTAATACCTGATCTTCTGTTTCTGCACTACAAGGCCCTGCTACTACGAGTGGGTGATCTAAATTTAAATCATCCAACCATGTTCTTAATTCTTTTGTATTCTTCATCTTTACTTATTAATTATACTATTTCTATTGAATTATTTACTGTTTTGTGCTACTAATGGTTCTTACAAACCACAAATTATTAGTCATTTATTTTATTCCTTTTAAAATGCTTGCAATATGATTTGTTTGTTGCATTTCTTCAAAAACTTTATCAAATTTATGTTCTTCCATCAATGTTTTAAACTGCTGTAGGTTTCCTATATACTCTTCTAAAGTTTCAATAATATTGTCTTTGTTTTGCTCAAAAATAGGCGTCCACATTGCGGGCGAACTTTTTGCCAGACGAACAGTAGATTCAAACCCACTTCCTGCCATATCAAAAATATCTCGTTCATTTTTTTCTTTGTCTATGACAGTTTTTCCAAGCATAAAAGAACTAATATGAGATAAATGAGATACGTAGGCAATATGTTTATCATGAGACACAGCATCCATATATCGAATTCTCATTCCAATTTTTGAAAAAATCTCTAGTGCTTTTTCTTGTAATTTAAACGCTGTTTTTTCTACTTCACAGATAATATTGGTTTTATCTTTATACAATCCTTGCAATGCTGCCTTAGGGCCAGAAAACTCTGTTCCTGCAATGGGGTGTGCTGCTAAAAAATTTCTTCTTTTTGGATGTTCTTTTACCACGTCACAAATACGTTGTTTGGTAGATCCAACATCAATTACCAAAGCATCATCACTAATAAGATCTAATACTTTTGGTAATACTGCTAATGCAATGTCTACAGGAATGGTTAAAAAAACAATGTCTGCCAAAGGCAAATCGTTCATGGTTGCTTCTCTATGAATAACACCGTGCTCTAGAGCTTCTTTTAGATGTCTAGAATTGGTATCTATTCCATAAATAATAGCCTCTGAATATTCTTGTTGAATATCTAATGCAAAGCTTCCGCCAATTAATCCTGTTCCTATAATAAAAACCTTCATCTTACAATCTATCTAATGCTTCTTTTATTTTTTCTTCGGGCACACATAATGAAAACCGAATATATCCTTCTCCTTTACTTCCAAAAATTGTACCTGGAGCAATAAAAATATGATGTTTATACAATAAATCATCTACTATATTTTCTGCTTTTTTTCCTGCTGGAATTTTTGCCCAAACAAACATGCCTGAGGTGTTTTTATCAAAAGTACAGTCTAATGCCTCTGCTATTTGCCATATGAGTTTTCTTCTTTTTTGGTAAATCTCATTCATGTTCTCAAACCATTCTGAACTAACTTTTAAGGCAGCAATGGCTCCTTGTTGAATTCCGTAAAACATTCCAGAATCCATCTGTGTTTTTACCTTTAAAACCTCTTCTAAAATAGGGGTAGCTCCTAACAGCATTCCTACTCTCCAACCAGCCATATTAAAAGACTTGCTCAAAGAATTTAATTCTATGGCAGTTTCTTTTGCTCCGTCTATGCTTAAAATACTTAAAGGATTGTTATTCAACACAAAACTATACGGATTGTCATTTATAATTAAAAGTTGATGCTTCTTTCCAAAAGCTATCAGTTTTTTAAACAAATTTTCTGTTGCTTTTGCACCAGTTGGCATATGAGGGTAGTTTACCCACATTAATTTTACATTAGACAGATCTTCTTGTTCTAATTGTTTAAAATTAGGTTCCCAATTGTGCTCAGATGTTAAGTCATAAAATACAGGAACTGCTTCTACCAAATTGGTAACCGATGTATAGGTAGGATATCCAGGGTTAGGAATTAACACCTTATCTCCTTTGTTTAAAAACGCCATAGAAATGTGTAAAATTCCTTCTTTACTTCCCATGAGTGGTAAAATTTCATTCTCTGGGTTTACAACAACCTGATAGTTTTTTTGATAAAAATCTGCCACAGCTTCTCTAAAAGCTGGCAATCCTTGGTAGCTCTGATATTTATGAGCACCCTCTTGCAGCACCGCTTGCTGAATTGCTTCAATTACTGCTGGTGGCGGCTGTAAATCTGGGCTTCCAATTCCCATATTTATAATGGGTTTTCCTTGAGCTGACAGCGCTCTTACTTCTCGTAATTTTTTAGAGAAGTAGTATTCTTGTACGGTGTCTAATCTTTTAGCAGCTTTCATCATTTTCTACCGTTTTTATAGGTTCCTAAAATTTTGAATTCTTCTGCCATTATTTCTATAATCTTTACCAATTTTAAATAGTCTTTGTAGTCTTCAAAAGTTACATCTACAAAAAAGGAATATTTCCAAGGCATTTCTATAACTGGCAACGATTGTATTTTAGTAAGGTTCATTTTACAATCACTTAATACATTTAAAATTGCCGCTAAACTTCCTCTTTTATGATTTAATTGAAATTTTAATGACGCTTTATTAATGTGATCTATTTTATGGGTAGGCTCCTGTGTTTGTACAATTACAAATCTTGTAGCATTGTCTTTCATGGTTTGAATTTCATCTTCTAGCACTTCTAAATCAAAAATTTCTGCTGCAATTTTGGGAGCTATTGCTGCTATACCAACCAAATTTTCTTTTGCAATTCTTTTGGCAACTTCTGCCGTATCTACATCTTCTACTAATTTAATATGAGGGTGTTTTTTAAAAAACTCCTTGCATTGCAACAAGGCCATTGGATGAGACCACACTTCTTTAATATGAGCTATTTGCTGCCCTGGCAATGCCATTAAGTGATGATGTATGTTTAAGTACTCTTCTCCAACAATGTGAAGATTGTTTGTGTCTATTAAAGCATAATTAGGAATAATAGATCCAGCAATGGTGTTTTCTAAAGCCATGACTCCG
This sequence comes from Flavobacterium sp. SCGC AAA160-P02, assembly GCA_000383355.1. Classification (GTDB taxonomy): domain Bacteria; phylum Bacteroidota; class Bacteroidia; order Flavobacteriales; family Flavobacteriaceae; genus Polaribacter. The sequence goes on from KB911124.1 coordinate 135,677, forward strand.
TGCGTTGCAGCACCGCTTAATAAACTAGCGACCAATACATCAAAAGACATGCATTCTTTTAATAGCATGGTAGTGCCATAAAAGTCTCTTGCAACTTTATGGTGGTTTGAGCCTTCTGCTCCTTGTATGGCAATAATTTTATTCATTTGTATCAAAAAAAAAGTCTCGAATTAAATTCGAGACTTTCAGTTATATAGTTTTTATACAATATACATGGCGTCTCAACTTTTACTAAAAAAGTAGAAGTAGAAAAAGAAACTATTCCAAACGTATTGCATATTCATTTTTATTTTTTGTGTGCGAACAAATCTAAGTATTAAATTTACATAAACAAATAATAGTGTCCTGATTTTTAAATAAATACGAAATTAATAAATTAAGCCTATCTTTTTTAAGATTTCAACAACCAAACCATAAAATATTAGCATCAAAAAAAAGATGGTCATTATTATGAATTTGTTAAGTGTTAAAGTGCTGTTTTTTTTATTAATTTGCTGTTAATGAAAAAGTACACCTTCATACTGTCTTTATTTTTAGCTTGGAGTGCAAACTCACAAGACTTAAAAAAGTATAAAAAACTATATCCTAATGATGATGTTATTAGGCTTCAACAAGAGATTGTTCTTCATATAAAACTAGACAACGGAACGTTTAGCATTAAAAAAGATGTTTTTGAAGAAGATTTATATTTAAATAATTCTGCCAATTACAATTCTAAACGCTCGTTAAGTTATGCTACTTTTTTTAATCTAGATACCATAGAAGCTTCTTCTTTTAGTCTTCAAGATGATACATACACAGAAAACAAGGTCACAAATTTTAATGAAAAGAACAATTTAAATGATTCTTTTTATGATGATTCTAAAGAGCTAAGTTTTATTTATCCCAAACTAGCTAAAGGAAGTAAAACACAGTTAAAACTACAATACAATATTAAAAACCCACGGTTTTTAAATGCCTTTTTCTTTGGAGATTTTTATCCTGTAATTCGCAATAAAGTAACCATTATTGCAGACAAAGACATAGAGCTTATCTTTAAACCATTTCATCTAGAAAATACTCCTAAAATTACCTTTAAGAAGAAGAAAAAAGGGAAAAACTATGAATATACATGGTCTCAGCTAAATAGCAAAAAATTTGACATTGAAGCAGATGCTCCAAGCTACAGATCTATTTTACCTCACATTATACCAATTATTACTTCTTATAAAGAAAATAATGAAACTAAAAAATTATTAGATGGTGTTGGCGGTCTTTATTCATGGTATTATTCTTTAGTAGAAAACATTAACAAAGAAGGTACAGACCCAGAGTTGGAAGCACTAGTTGCAGAACTCATCAAAGGAAAAACATCTGATCTAGAAAAGGTAAAAGCACTGTATTATTGGACCCAGAAAAACATAAAATACATTGCATTTGAATATGCCCTTGGAGGTTTTATTCCAAGAGAAGCTAATGATGTATTTCAAAAAAAATACGGAGACTGTAAAGACAATTCTAGCATACTTTATAAAATGTTAGAAATAGCTGGCTTAGAAGGAAATCTAACTTGGATTGGCACACGTAAAATACCCTATACCTATGAAGAGGTTCCAACACCGGCAGTAGACAACCACATGATTTTATCTTATGAATACAATAATAAAACCTATTATTTAGACGCTACAGGAAGGTATATACAAATAGACTACCCGTCTTCTTTTATTCAAGGAAAAGAAGCTTTAATTGCAAATGGAAAGAGCTATAAAATTAAAAAAATACCAGTAATTGCAGCCAATTTAAATAAAATAACAGACAGCACCTACCTAAAAATTTCTGGCAGAGATATAATAGGATCATCTCAAACAAAACTAAGCGGTTATTTAAAAAATAATCTATTTTATAATTTAGAAAATACTCGAAAAGAAGCTGCTGTTAAAGAATTGTATAACAAGCGGTTTTCTAAGGGAAGTAACAAATTTCTAATTACTTCTTTTACAGAAGAAAATAAGTTTAGCTATGAAGAAGACTTCTTAGTACGCTATAATTTTACCATACAAGACTATGTACAAAATATAGGCTCCGAAATTTTCATAAACCCACATATAAACAATAGTATAGCGGGCATAAAAACAAAGAAAGATAGAAAATACGCTATAGAATTTGATTATAAGAAACAGTATTCTTATACAAATACTATTGAAATACCAGAGGGGTATACTGTCTCATATATTCCAACACCTGTTTCATTGGGTACTGAGTTACTCTCTGTAAACCTGTCTTATTCTAAGGTTAACAATACCTTGGTTTGCCAACAAGATGTTGTTTTTAACTTTATAAACCTTAGTGTAGCAGCACAACAAAAGGTAAACGCAATTATTGAACAAACAGAAAAAGCATTCAAAGAAGTTATTGTGCTACAAAAAAAATAAAACAAACACATGAATTTTATAAAAAGCCTCATTTTACTACTATGTATTACTAGCAATAGTAGTGCACAAACAAGCCCATTCTATAAAAGTTATGACTGGGACACCAACCCAAACTATGTAATTGAAGCATCAGATAAAGACATAATTGCTCTTAAAGAAAAGGTGGTTACAGAATTTTTCTTTGAAGATCAAAACTTAACAGAATACTACCTAGAACACAAAGTACTGTGGTTAAATTCTGACGATCGCATAGAAGAGTATAACAAAGTGTATTTACCCTATGCTAGCAATGCATCATTAGTAGCAAACAAGGCACGTGTTATTAAAAAAACAGGAGAAATTATTGTACTAGATGCCTCTAAAATTTTACAGGCAGAAAATGAAGAAACAGGCAGTAAATACAACTATTTTGCTTTTGAGGGTATAGAAAAAGGAAGCATCATAGAATATTATTATGTAGAAAAAAGACGCCCAAAATACCAGGGTGCTAGAGTAGATATTGAAAGCGATTATGACAAACAATCTGTAGAATTTGACCTATATGCACCCACCAACCTACTTTTTAACTTTAAAAGTTTTAATCTAGAAACAGCGGTGGTAAAAGATGAAAGTTCTACAGAAAAACTACATTGGCAATTTGCAGTTAAAGACCTGCAAGGCATAGATAGAGAAGAACAGGCTCCTTACACGGCTGCCATTGGGTATCTTATGTATAAATTGCATAAAAACACCGCTAACAACACTATTATTACCTCTTATAACGAGGTAGCTCAAAATTTATATGCCTTCTATTACCCTGGCTATACTGAAGAAGAAAACAAACTCATTGAAAAATTTGCAAAAAAAATTGCAATTAATGCTGATGAAGATGAAGAAAATAAAGCAAGAATTATAGATTTATACCTAAAAGAAAATATCTATATTTCTGAAAGTGGCAATGATGAGTTAAAAGAACTAAAAAAGGTACTTACTTCTAAAACCGCCAATGAAAGAGGAATTATAAAGCTATACATTGCCCTGTTTAAACAATTTGATATTACCCATGAAATGGTACTCACCACTAACCGGTTAGAACTAAAATTTGACAAAGAGTTTGAGGCTACTACTTTTTTACAAGAGTTTTTATTTTACTTTCCTGCATCAAAAAAATACCTAGCTCCTAGTAAATTTGGCACTAGATTTGGGTTTCCGCCACCTTACTATATGGACAATTACGGCCTCTTTGTAACAGGCTATGATATTAATGGTAAAAGAAAGGCCTTTTCTGAAGTTAAATATATAGAAGGCCTCCCTGCCAATTCTTCTAAAGATGAAATGTTTATAGAGGTAAGCTTTCACAAAGAAGATTTTACCAAAAACACTATTAAGATACACAGAAAACTACACGGGTACTATGCCATGAACATACAGCCATTTATGAATCTAATTCAGCCAGATAGAAAAAATGAAGTAGTAGACGATGCCTTTGCAAAAAGCTCAGATAAAAATGCCCAAGTGCTTTCTAGAGAACTCATACATGAAGACCCTAGCCTTTTTGGCCTCAAACCATTTGAAGTAACATTTGATCTTCGTTCAGAATATTTTGTAGAAAAAGCAGGTACTAAATTTCTATTTAAACTTGGTGCTTTAATTGGCCCTCAAATGGAAATGTACCAAGAGAAAAAAAGAATTTTACCCTTAGAAGCAGAGTTTAATAGAAGCTATTATAGAACGCTAAAAATAACCATACCAGAGGGCTATAAGGTTTCTAATTTAGATGATATTACTATTAAAAACAGCTATACAAAAGAGGGCAAAGAACTCTTTATTTTTGATTCTTATTATTCTCTAGAAGGAAATATACTTACCGTAACTGCAGACGAGCATTACAGAGAAACCCTTGTAGCTCCAGAATTGTATGAAGCCTACAGAACGGTTATTAATAGCGCCGCAGATTTTAATAAAGTAACCTTGGTTTTAGAACCTAAGTAAATTCTTTTTTCTAAAAAAAACTTCTTTTTAGTTCTTGTACTACTTCTTTTTAGCCAGTAGCTAAAAAATGCTCCCCAAAAAAGGGGAGCTATAAATTTCACCATTTCTAGGGATTGACTCAAATACCTATTTATCTTATTTTTACATAAAAAAATTGCTGTAACCTTCAAAGTTTTACAGATAAAGACAACTAAAAAGTTGTGTTATCCCGAAATATATAACTGTTAACACAAGCTTTTGTTTGTATATAAGGAAGTTGGCGTGCATAAATCCTTCCAATGAAAATTTAGTGTTTATCTAAAGTATTTATAGTTTCAATTCAA